>NZ_JAAUWT010000012.1 GCF_014694455.1 Vibrio sp. S9_S30
AAAGTGGTAAGCGACTCATTTTACCCAAGAAAAGAAAGAGGAAGCCTTTTCCTCGGGTTGTTCTGTATAAGGCTCCCCGGTATCCACATAAGAAAAGAGCCGCACGCTGTTAAGCGAGCGGCATTAGCAAGTGGCTGCGGGGTTTTTCGTTCTTATTTGAAAACAGACCAAATAGGCGCATGATCAGATGGTTTGTCTATTCCGCGCAATTCGTAATCAATATCCGCTTCAATACATTTTTTCGCTAGGTTAGGTGTGGCTAACACCACGTCAATTCTCAGACCTCGGTTGTCATCGAACCCACGAGAGCGATAGTCAAACCAAGAGTATTTACCCTCGACATCAGGGTGTAAGTTGCGGAATGTGTCTTCAAACCCCCAATCTAGCAACGTTTGCAGCCATTCACGTTCGATAGGTTGGAAAGAACACTTCCCTGTTTTTAGCCAGCGCTTACGATTCGGCTCGCCGATGCCGATATCCAAATCGATAGGGCTAATGTTGATGTCGCCCATCACAATGATTTGTTCTTCATTGGTATGGTGCTCGTTAAGGTAGGTCATCAAATCTTTATAAAACTGTTCTTTATAAGGAAACTTTGTTTCGTGTTCGATGTTATCACCTTGTGGGAAGTAGCCATTGAGTACCGTGACTTTCTCGCCATTTTCATCTTCAAACGTCGCCATGATCATGCGTTTCTGATGATCGTCATTATCGGTTGGAAAGCCTTTTCTGACGTCGAGCGGCTCTTGTTTACACAGCATCGCGACACCGTAATGCGCCTTTTGGCCATGGTAGTAAACTTTGTAGCCCATGGCTTCCACATCTTCCAAAGGAAACGCATCATCATGAACTTTAATTTCCTGAAGACCGATGACGTCCGGTTGGTGCTTGTCGATTAATGCTTGCAGTTGGTGAAGGCGAGCACGCAGACCATTTATGTTGAAGCTGATGACTTTCATTATTCTTGTATCCTCTGGTGAGACCTTGTGTGACATAAGGTATCTATTTTTTATAGGCTTCGCGATAACGAACCCTCATTTTGCACCAATTTAAACATGTTTGATTCGCCATCTCTACCTTAGCTCTCTCACCTCGATTCAAATGTCCTCTGTTTAGGCGTTAGGTGGCGTGAAATTGTGCTGCTTTCTGTACCTTGAAAATATTCACACGGAAGACAAGCAGTCAAAATCATTGGTGGAATACTGTTTTTATATACAGTATATTTCTTGTTAATAATATGGGATTGGATGAGTGATACTGGTGATCTATTTTCATAATTTGATGAAAAAACAAGAGCCTGGCTTTTAATCCCGCAACTCATCTCAATAGAGTTGCTGTTGGCAAGGAAGCTGAATGCTCAGAATGGTTCAGGTGGCGTTTATGGTTAAGAATTTAAATGATGGTCAAATGGCAACATTGATCAAATGGCGAGCGAGGTGCAAGAGGGCACAACTGGCCCATAGCTACACAGCCATTTCTTATGGGCGTTATCATTTGCTGCTTGGTGTTGTATTGATTGTATTAACGACGGCGTCGTCTGTTTTGATTTTCGCCAGCAATGTAAAGCCTATTTGGTTATCACCAGTCGTCGGAACATCCGCTGCTTTATTTGCTTACTTGCAAACGTTTTTACGTCTTTCGGAAAAAGCCGATACTCATCGGCAAGTGGCGCGGCGATACGGTGCACTAAAAAAACGGATTGAATACGTGGTCGATTTTCGTGCACCGATGAAAGATCTAAGTACACATATTGATGCCATTCGACAAAAAGAAGATGAGATTGCATCCGATGCCCCCCATGCTCTCAGCCATCGCTGGAGTAAAGCCAAAAAAGAAACACATACCGAGAACGAAGCAGCTAGACTCATGACGCGCTTGTAAAAAGCAGTGATGTGGAAGGAAGTGGTGATCTGGAAGAAAGCGGTGCAGCGATTTGGGTAGCTTACTTCTTAGATGCCTCGCGTTCTTCCTGTCCCCCGTTCTTGCCTAAAATCACTCCTCCTTTTCATCGGCACAGCATTCGTCGAGCAAGAAGCTGATCACGCCGCGAAGCTTTTCGTATTCAGCAACACAATAAAGCGTTCTGCCTTCTCGGCGTTGTGTGAGTAAACCGGCTGAAACCAAACCCGATATATGATGCGAAAGCGTAGAGCCGGGGATCGCGAGGCTTTCTTGCAGCCCTCCAACCGCAATGCCTTTATATCCTGCTTTTACAACACTTTTGTAAATGGTTAGCCTTGTTGGGTGTCCCAATTCTTTCAGAGACTTTGCGACGATTTCGATGTCCACTGAGTTTCCTCTCAAATTTTATATTTCGATATTACTAGAAATATCTTGATCATTCTATTGGCAAAGCATATATTTCGAATATTCTAGAAATATGGAGATTTAAATGATGTTTGGTATAAATTCGCTCGCTCTGCAAGACACGTTATCCATGTTTGTCTTTTTGATGGTTGAACTCACCATACTGTTTCTTGCTATTAGCTATTTGGTTGGGGTGATTCAAATGCACATCTCCCCAGAAAAGATCCGGAGTATATTGAGCAGCAAAAATGGTAAAGGTTATGTGGTAGCAGGGTTTTTAGGGGCCGTCACCCCTTTTTGTTCATGCTCCACGATCCCATTCTTAAAGGGGCTGCTAAGAGCCAAAGCTGGCTTTGGCACCATGATGGTATTTCTATTTGCTAGCCCGCTATTGAACCCCATTATTATTGGATTGTTTGCGATCACATTGGGTTATCAAGTGACAATATTGTATTTCTCAGTGGCCATGGGGGTGTCTGTGTTAGCGGGGTATTCCCTCGAAAAATTCGGATTTGAAAAGTACATCAAGCCGGAAGTCTATGATGCGCCAATTTCGAAAGGGTGTGGAACAACGTGTAGTGAGAGCAAGAAACCAGAAAGCAGATGGGTGCAAGTTTGGCATAGTACGTGGAACGATTTTAAAAAGGTATTTCCCTTCTTGATTGGTGGCATTGCCATTGGTTCAGTCCTATATGGTTTTATGCCGACAGAATTCATCGTGGGGGTGGCAAGTAAAGATAACCCGTTAGCCATTCCCGTTGCGGCTGTCATTGGCATTCCGCTCTACATTCGTGCTGAAGCGGTTATTCCCCTCAGTGCGGCATTGGCTGCCAAAGGCATGGGGCTTGGCGCGGTAATGGCATTGATCATCGGCAGTGCCGGAGCCAGCCTAACGGAAATCATTTTGCTAAAATCGATGTTTAAAAATACCCTAGTTGTCTCTTTTATCGCTGTGATTTTGGCTATGGCTATCGGTGCAGGACTGCTCCACAATGTTCTGTTTTAGTTTCAGTAAATCCTAAGAAAGACGAACTGTATACAATCGAGTATTTAAACGAATGGAAGCATAATGAATACTGGAACAACAAGACTTCGCTTCAAACATGTCGCGCCGGACGATCGTGATTTCCTATCATTAGTGAAGGAACTAAATAAGAGCCTAACTTCTATTACGAGTGACAGCGGCGAGAGTTCATTTCAGGCAGAAGCGTTTAACTCTGAAAAAGATGGGTATCTTGTGGGGTATTTAAATGGTGAACCCACTGTGTGCGGCGGATTTCGTTATCATTCAGAATCCGCCTGCGAAATAAAACGTATGTACTCCGCGAAACCGGGGCTAGGGTCACTACTGTTGAGTGAACTGGAGTCATGCGCACTCAGCAAAGGGTATCGTTCGACTTTGCTGTCTACGAGGCGAGTAAATACAAAAGCGGTTTCTTTCTACAAAAAACACGGATACCACAATATTCCAGCGTATGGGAAATATGTTGGGAGAGAGGTTTCCGTGTGCTTAGGAAAAACACTGTAGTCGTTATCCATTCACTCATTGCATTTATTGCGCTGTCCACCCTAAATCGATGGATAAACTGGAGCCTGTTATTGATCTGCCTGCATCGCTGACTAAGTATTTCACCATCGCTCCTATCTCTTCGGGGTCTATCATTCTTTTTATCGCGGCATTTTTCAGCATGATCTCTTGTACAACAGAATCGTAATCCAAATTATGATGAGCAGCTTGGTCGGCAATTTGTTTTTCGACCAGAGGCGTTTTGACATAGGCAGGGCAGATAGCGTTCGCGGTAATGCCACATTCACCGCCCTCTAGTGCGGAAGATTTGGTTAGTCCAACCAATCCATGTTTTGCGGTCACATAGGCGGCTTTATACGGCGAAGCAACGTGACCATGAATCGAAGCAATGTTGATGATTCTGCCCCAACCATTGGCCTTCATTGGTGCCCAACAGTACTTAGTGAGCAGAAAAGGGGAGGTGAGCATCACAGAGATCATCTTAGACAACACATTTTCAGGGAACGTTTCTATTGGGCTGACATGCTGAAACCCTGCATTGTTCACTAAAATGTCGATTCTGCCGAATGTGGACAGAACGTGATCGACAAGCGCTTTGTTGTTCGCTTCCCGAGAGAGGTCAACGCCGAAAAACTCGCCCCCAAGTTCAGAAGCCGCTTGTTTGCCTTCGCTCTCATTCCAATCCGCGATAGCCACTCGGATTCCCTCGGACGCTAAAGACTGTGCAATGGCGTATCCTATGCCGCTTGCTCCACCCGTCACGATGGCTACTTTGTCCATTCAAGTTCTCCTTTCTTGTGTAATAACCCAACTCTCTGTTGCCTAGAGCAAACATTAACCATAAATGACGTACAATTGGAATTCGCATGTCCGAGTTTGCTAGCGACACACGTTCCGCACGATAGGATTTGTTCGAAATAGTTTGGAATGACGTTTTCAGGTGAAGAAGGGCGTCAGAACTATTGGAAAAACCCAGAACACGACTCTCTAAAGGCACAATTCCACCCTATCTTAGAAGACATTATCGTGCTCGATTAAGTCCCGCAGTGTTCACCCATTCGCACTTGTGATAAACAAAGAGAGGAGCTTGATATCGTTACGTTGTTGGGGCAACCCTCAAATGTTCCTATACATGGGTACAAATATTGGTACAAAACCCTCATTCTACTTTCATTTTTGAACCACAAAGACAGTAACGTTAAAAAACATTGACCCAAGCGTTGTTATTTATAGAATGCAGTCTCTACGTTGTATTGATACTTTTAATTAAACAAATGAACCGAAATCTTTTTGCTGCTTTAATACTAATGATCAGCAGTCAAACGCCTTCACTCGCTCACGCTAATTCCATCCTTTATGATTCTTGTGCTCGAAACTCATATGCTTCTACCAGCGCCAATTGTTATAGAGAAAGGGAAGCAGGGGATAACCATGAAGGGGCAATATGGGAAAGTGAGGAATCGGAAGAGTCACGATTCACGTTTGTCGAGAAGGGGCACTCTTCAACTGACAATGAATGGAAAGCGATGGATAGTGAAGATAAAGTGCTGAGCGAAAAAGGAAACGATTGTGTATATCGTGGCACGAATGATTGCAACATTTACATGACAGATTAATCTATTTTGTGCCGCATTTAGGTCGCGATGCCCAGTTGCCCAAACTCCCAGTTGCCCAAACTACCGTTGTTGAGCGCACCGAAGACGACCATCAAAATTTTTAAGGTCAAACGAGAAACCGTCCATCAGTTTGAGTACACTTTGTTTTTTCTCAACGTGTACTCGACAGAATGACCATTCATCACGCAATAATTCGTTGGCAAAAACCGAACAATCAAACGTTTACAGATAGCCAATTCTGCCGTGTGCATACTTGGGAGTTTGATGGTGGAATATGCGTGCAAGCGTCTTCTTCTCCCTTGGTTATTCCACCCCCGTTATCCGAAGAATCGGCTGTTGACCCCGAAGAGGCGTATGTCGCCACGTTATCGAGTTGCCATATGATGGCTTTTTTAGCGATTGCCGCCAAACGGAGCTATGTGGTGGAGCATTACGAAGACAAAGCGTTTGGAACATTGTCGGAAGGTGTTAACGGGAAGCAGTGGATCAGTAATGTCTCATTAAACCCCGACGTGACTTTTTCCGGCGACAAAATCCCGAGCGCAGAGCAAATTCAAAAGCTGCACGCGGTAGCCCACAAAAACTGCTTCATTGCGAATTCAGTGAAATCCAAAATTGAAATTCATTCGTAGAAAGGTAAGTCTATTTTTATTCAGTCTATTTTTTTATTGGCTAGAGCAGTCTTAGGGGATCTATGAGAATCATCGGCACGGTGTTATCCATTTTGTTTTTGAGCGGTTGTTTAGGCATGCCAGATAAAGTTCAGCCTGTGCAAGAGTTTGCAGGGGAACGGTATTTAGGGAAATGGTATGAAATTGCGAGGTTGGATCACGCCTTTGAGCGTGGCTTGGAGCAGGTAACGGCGGAGTATTCTTGGCGCGAAGACGGCGGTATTCGTGTGATAAATCGAGGGTATTCCATTGAAGATAAAGAGTGGAGCCAAGCCGAGGGCAAAGCCTACTTTGTAGAGGGCGCAGACCAAGGCTATTTAAAGGTGTCATTCTTTGGTCCGTTTTACGGTTCTTACGTGGTATTTGAACTGGAAAAAAAAGGTTACGACTACGCTTTCGTTTCTGGGCCAGACAACTCCTACCTTTGGCTCTTGTCTCGTTCACCTGACGTTAGCCAAGAAGTTAAAGATAAATTTATCGAGATGTCCAAATCAAGAGGGTTTAACACAAACGAGCTGATATTCGTGAATCAACAGCCTAACCAATAGCCTGTTCTAATTAATAGCCCGTTCTAATCAATAACCCGTTGATCCCAAGATCAATTTTTTCTGCACAAGTATTTTTTGCCCAAGTATTTTGGGATTCCTTGGGTTCAAATGCGATGTGGCTCGGATGTTCTAATCAAGCTGCTCAATAAGTCCTTAGAATCAAAACTTAGGTCAAACCCCACATATTGAATTTGTGGCATATTTTGGTTTAAACCGGAATAGATATAGGTGGAAAATGGCTAAGTTATGGGGCAGTGTGATAGGAGCGGCGCTATTGCTGGGTGGGTGCTCCGATACCAGCAAAGTAAGCCAGTGCATAGGCTTCGATGCGCAAGACACGGTTTTTGTGATTAACGCTGACGATATTGGGATGCACCCAGATATGGATAAGGCCGTGTTTGACATGTATGAAAAGGACATTGTTCAGACCTTTTCTTTGATGGTGCCAACGCCAAATTTCAATTTCTCTGCACGTTATGCCATCAACAATAAAGCGCCAGTAGGGCTGCACCTCACGTTAACCAACGAGTGGCAAGAAGCCAATAGTTGGAGCCCCTTGCTCAGTAAAGAAGAAGTCCCCTCGTTATACAACAAAAAAGGCTTCATGTGGCCGACGGGAGAGGAGCTCGCCGAACACGCGAACATCAAAGAAGTCCGCAAGGAGTTGGAAGCGCAAATTGATCTTGCATTGGAGATGGGGCTCGACGTGACCCATCTCGATTTCCACATGCTGTATTGGGCGTATCGAGACGATTTTTGGGATGTCACCCTAAGCATTGCCAAGCACTACAAACTGCCCATTATTGTTCAGCATCACTGGATGAGTCAGCGTGAACAGCGGAGCCGAACGGCTACTTTACAATGGAAAGGGTATTTCTCTCCAGACGTCTTCTGGATGTACTACAACCCCACAGATAGGTTATTGGATGAGGGATTAAGCCAAGTTCAATACCAAGACATGTTTGACAAGGCCAAACCGGCTCTTCATCACGTTGCGATTCATCCTGCACGTCGTACCGATAGCGCAAAACAGCAATTCCGAGATGCAGAGCTTCGGTTTGATGAATATCGAGTCTGGACGGAGGGTTCGCTGGATAACGCGATTAAAGAGAACAACATTAAGTTTACGGACTATCGAGAACTAAAGCGGTTGATGACGAAAGGGAGTGACTGTTTAAAGTAGGTTCCTCACAGCTAGGTCAACATATCCTAATACATACACGCCCATTGAATAGAATCAATGGGCGTAGTGTTTTGTACCGATGACTGGGGTTTGTTTCTCGCGTCTATTGAGTGGCTGCCTTAGCAAAATTGGCTAATGCTTGCTTTACTTTGCCCATCACTTCTGCGCACTGTTCATCTGAATTCCGGTCTAATCCATGACGAGTGTTGAAGTAGTCGGGGTTGTTGTACGACAGCCAGTTGTCTCCCGCTTCGTCTTGCCAAATCAGCATTTTCTGCGGCAAGTCAATGGCAGCCGTTTGGCTACATTTCATCAGTGGGGTCCCGACTTTTGGATTACCAAAAATAACGAGGCGAGTGGGTCTGAGTGTCATGCCCACTTTTTCTGCCCCTTCATCATGCTTGATTTGGGTGAAGAGGGTCATGCCTTTTTTCTCAAGAACGGTAATGAGGTTCTGAGTTGTTTGATCGACATTGTAATTGCTTTTCATGGTAACAAGACCATTATCTGCAATGGCTGAGTAGGACAACAGGCATGACAACATGCCCATAGAGAGGGTTTTTTTCATGCGAAAACCTCGCGGGTCGTTATAAAAGTCATCACGACTATACGCTCAGTCTTTGGGTGATTAACTCACAGAAAACTCACAAATTTATCACAAATGATGCTCGTCCTGTCATTCTCAAGCACGAGCATAGTCACTTAATCGCGAGTACATTCAACGCATTGGCTCGTTCGATCTTTTGGTTTCCCAGTGAGTAATAAAGGCGACCGAACCAATGATAATGGCCGCGCCAAGCCATAACCGACCGGGAGGAACCCAGCCAAATACCATCCAACCAGCCAGCACATTTAAAGGCAGCTTAGCATGGTCAAACGGCTGTACAAACGACGCATCGGCAACCGCATAGGCTTTAACAATGCCCCATTGCGCCAGTGCTGTCATTGCGCCTGCGGCAATCAATACTGCCCATACATTTAATGTATTAGGCATGGCAAAGTCAGGAATAGCCAGTACGAGATTAAACGGGGTGATCAGTAAGAGAAGGTATACAACCATGGTGGAGGGGGGATCGTTCACCGACAGCTTTTTTACCATGATGGAATAGCATGCCCAAAAGAAGGCCGCTCCCACGGGTAATAACGTCGCCCAGCTAAAATCGTCTGCCCAGGGCTCAAGAATGATCATCGCCCCAACGAAGCCCGTTAACGTGGCAAACCAGCGAGCAGCGCCGACTTTTTCTTTGAGGAACAAGCCCGATCCCACCGTGGCGAAAAGTGGCGACGTCATAAGCAGTGCGATACCTTGCCAAATAGGGACGGGGTAAGCCAGTGCCCACAGCCAAAGTTGTATCCCAATAACGGAGAGGAAAACACGCATTGCATGCCAACCCAAATGTTGGGTTCTAAGCGATTGGCGAATGCCGAGTGTTCGTAAATAGGGAAGAATAACCAGTAGCGCAATGCCGTACTGGATCAGTGCAACGGTTGTGGAAGGCAAGCCAAAGTTGATGCTTGCCACTTGCGCGAGGCTATTCACGATAGCGAAAGCCATTCCGGCAATAAGCATCCAAGCCGCGCCATGTAAAGGATTATGGTGTTGAGTATTCATAAAAGTGGTGAATAAAAAAGTGTTGGCGGATCATACGTTTTATTCATCTTCAAGCCAACGTTTGTGACACGACAAATTGAGTCAAAAAACAAAATCGCAGTGACGCCATCTAACGTCATTTCTCAGGTTCGGCTTTGCGCCTTTTGGCGTGAGCAATCAATGCATCTTGGTAGTGTTGTTTTGACCCGTGATTATCTAATATCGATTTGAGCAACTGTTTCATGGTTTGTGGAGCCAATTCGCCAACTGGCGCGTCTGTATCTAAATTGGTTGGGAAGGCGTACCCATCCGCAGACGCCGTAAGAATGGCGTCTTTCTCCAATTCGGTCAGACTCCCTGATTGCCAAAGCGCATTAAGATTATCGAAGAGGGTAGACGATAGGGTGGCTAAATCTACCGTTTCCATCGGTTTTGCAAACGCCGAGGATATTTGCAGTAAGTTAGCGCAGCGCTGAATAGTTTGTGTCTCGTTTTGTCCTGCCGCATGCACGATAGCAGGGTTAAAAAAGAGGGCATCCCCCTTAGAGAGCGGCAGTTGCACACAGTGATCTTCAAAATACTGCTGAAATACGGGTTCTCTGCACGCGATATACCCTAAAGAATAATGTTGAGAGTAAGGTAATAACTTCGTTGGTCCACTTTCAAGCGGCATGTCACTGTGTGCGATCGCACCTTGCAGTGTGAGCAATGCGGACATTTGTTGGGCGTGCACTGGGTATTGGCTCAGCGCTTCTGCGTGTTGAAAACCTAGGTGGTAATCGCGGTGTGATTGCTGAGCGCGACCACCTGGGTGAACAATATTCACCTGAGCGGTGAGTTGGTAGTTTGCCCCAAGCCAAGACTCGGAAACCAACTTAAGTAATGGGTTTTTGTAGTAATGAATGAACACGTCTGGGTTAGCTAATGCACTTTTTTGAAACACATTCCAGATGCGTCCGTTCGCTGTGGCACCAGCTTGGGCGAAATGATCGCCTTCGCCAAACCCCAGCTCGGACGCCAAAATGTCATTAAAAACACAGCTCATTTTATCGACGATTTGAGTGTCTGAGAAAAAGTTCTTAATAACAGCGATGCCCCCACCCATAAGAAAGATACTTGCCAGCTCATTTCTAATCGACACCCAGTTTTCGGTATCAATGTGATGAGCATCGTAAATAACGATGCCTTGACGTAACTCAGAGGGCCATTTGAGTTCGAACTCTAAAGCGGGCATTCGACTGGCAATAAAATCATCTAGGCTGAGATTGTCTTTGCTCGCAAACATGGGAAGTTTAGAGTACGAGTACATTGGCTTTCTCCCTTTTCTCTAAGTTCTTAGTGTTGTGTCTTTATGTTAAAACGTTAGTGTGATTTTTAAGGTGAGAAGCCCATCAAAATTCGAGAAGGTTATTCGCGTGCGTCTTCCGATGGAGATCGATCATCCTTTGATTTTCCCTGTCGTGCACGGTGTGATTGTTCGTTCTTACGTACACATGCGGCTAAATTCTAGCCAATCATCACATTTTTATACACCACTTTTTGAATTGACTGTTTCATTTTGTGTTTATGTGAAATATTTATTTCTAGTGAGGGTGGTCCAGCACAGCATCATGGCTTAGGCTGTTATGGTTGAACTGAGCGGTAAGCCCTTGGTGACTGTCGACGCCTTTTGTACATGACAACGACGTAATCAATAACAAAAAGCTTACCCAAGAAGCTGTGCAGTTTTGTGGAGACGAAATGGATGCCTGATTTACTTTCTAAGCGGAGAAGTCGAGACGAACAGAACCGTATTCAGCACATTACGCCTAAATCGGCAGGTTGGACATACATTGGTTTTGACGTGGTCCAACTCAACGCGGGTCAAGCTCAATGTTTTGAAGCCGAGGAAGGACAAGAGCTTTGTGTTGTATTGGTTTCAGGCAAAGCCACCGCGATGTTAGCAGGAAAAAGCGTAGGAGAAATCGGCGAGAGAATGTCGCCTTTCGACAAGCTCAAACCTTATGCTGTCTACATTTCTAGCGGAGATAGGTGTGTGTTTGAAGCGCAAACCGATTTGGAGTTGGCAATATGCCGTGCACCCAGTAAGGGGACGTATCCATCTCGATTGATCTCGCCCGAGGATATCGGTTCAGAACATCGTGGTAATGGGCGTAATCAAAGGTTTGTGCACAACATTTTGCCCGATACCGAACCGGCTGACAGCCTGCTGGTTGTTGAAGTGTATACCGACGAGGGATGCACCAGCTCTTACCCCAGCCATAAGCACGATCAAGACAACCCACCAAATGAAACCTTGCTAGAAGAAACGTATTACCACCGGTTGAATCCGGAGCAAGGATTTTGCTTTCAGCGAGTGTACACCGATGATCGTTCTTTGGATGAATCCATGGCGGTTTATGATCGCGATGTTGTTCAGGTTCCTAAGGGGTATCACCCTGTCGCGACGGTGGCCGGCTACGACAGCTACTATTTAAATGTGATGGCGGGTCCTGTAAGACAATGGTTGTTTTCATGGGAAAAAGACCATCAGTGGGTTAATACAGACGAATATAAAAAGACGGATTAAAACATGTTTAACATTGCTCTATTTGGTGCCGGCCGCATTGGTCAGGTGCATGCCGCCAACATTTCATTGCACCCAAAGACGAACCTTACTGCGATCATCGATCCTTATGAAAAGGGCGCTCGCATGTTGGCAGAGAAATACGACGCGCAAGTGATGTCGATAAAAGAAGCGATGGAAAACCCCAGCATTCACGCGGTTTGCATTGGTTCTGCAACGGACACCCATGCGGACTTAATCGAGCTTGCAGCGAAATCGAATAAGGCGATTTTTTGTGAAAAACCCATAGATTTAAGCATCGAGCGAGTGCGTCAATGCCTTGCGATCGTATCGGCTCATCAAGTCCCTATGCTGGTGGGGTTTAATCGCCGCTATGACCCTCATTTTTCGGCACTGCAACAACAGTATTCTAAAGGTGTAATCGGTAAGGCTGAGTCGTTAGTGATCACCTCTCGCGATCCTGTGCCACCCCCCATTGAATATGTCAAAGTCTCTGGTGGTTTGTTCCGAGACATGGCGATACACGATTTTGATATGGCACGATTTATTCTCGGTGAAGATCCCATTTCGGTTATGGCTCACGGCAGTTGTATGGTGGATGAGGCGATAGGAAAAGCCGGCGATATCGATACGGCAGTAACGGTTTTGACATTTCCTTCTGGGGCAACCGCTACGATCATCAACAGTCGTCGGTCGGGATACAGCTACGATCAACGTGTCGAATTGCATGGAAGTGAAGGCGTATTAAACGTTGTAAACTTGCCCGAAAATCTCGTTCAGCAGTGGGATGAGTGTGGTGTGCAATCCGCGAAACCTCAGCCCTTTTTTCTAGAAAGGTACGAAAAAGCCTATCAAGTTGAATGGCAGCACTTTGTGGATGTGCTCGAAAGAAAGACAGCGCCTTTATGCAGTGGGTACGATGGCGAGATCGCATTGGTGATTGCGGAAGCTGCCAATGCGTCTAGGATATCTGGGCAGCCCGTTTCGCTGTGATAAGCGAGCGAGCTAAAAGGAAGCTACGAAGTTAATGAGAAGCTACGAAGTCAATGAGAAGCTACGAAGCCAATGAAACGGCAATGGTTTGTGCCAAACATAGCGTTGCAGATTGTGCTCTAAATCCGTCGACATTGGCTTCATTCACAACGAAACTCACATCAGAGAGCTCTGCAACGGGGCTGACTTGGCTGTCTGTGATCGTGATTTGTTTTGCCCCTTTATGCTTGGCCGATTTTACCCAATCATGCGTTTCCTGAGCATAAGGGGTGAAGCTTATCGAAATAACGGTATCCTTTTCCGTAACCATGGCAAGTTGCTCGTTATACATGCCGCCTAATCCATCAATCAGTATGACACGCTTACCCAAATGACGAAGGGCATACACAAAGTACGAAGCCACACTAAACGAGCGGCGCATTCCGACAACATAAATGCATTCCGCTTTATCCAACAGTTTGACCGCTGTATTCAAATCATTTTCTTCTATCTTGTTTGCCAGTTGCTCTAGTGCGTGGGCATTCGCGTGCGCGAAGGCATGCAAACGGGAAAGGGGTGTGCTTGGTTTGGTGTCATCGGGTGACATGGCTTTTACAAGCTTAACTCGATCCGAATAATTGCTGGTCTCTTCAACCATATTTTGGCGATACAGCTGCTTTATTTCATTAAACCCACTGAAGCCTAATGCACTTGCAAAGCGAATGAGCGTTGAAGGGGGAACATCGGCATTACGGGCGATGACCGCAACCGTATCAAATGCCACATTATCTGGGTTATCCAACAGATATTGCCCCACCTGCTGAAGGCGTTTGCTTAAATGATGGTATTCCTTTCTGATGCGCTCTTGTAACTCATTTAGTGTGGTGGCGGGTTTCATGTCGGTTCCAAATAGGTGAAATGAGAAGGAAAAGTTCCTCCTTATTTCGAGATTACTTCATTTGGAACAAACATTTCAACTCTGTAGATGAAAATCTTGAGAGTCGGCTCTCTGTTCGTACGGACACCCCATTAAAACCCCAGCGTATTACGAGAGCCTGTATTAATTTTGCGATTTTGAGCCAACAATACAACATCTATTCGATCATTTTTCGATAGAAAGATAAGCTAATTGATGAACAAGTCAAAAAGCAGCGACGGCTTAATGACCATCTTATGACGTTATTGAAGAGCTTGCTGCTTACGCTTCTTTTTATTAGCTGTTAACAATAGAAGCCCCACAAATGTTTAACATTCTTAGGGGGTCATTTTATGGGCTTAGAGAATGAAATTCTCGCTTCTTTGCAAGAGTGCACGAAGGCCTTATTGGTTTCTCTCAAATACCGTGATTTTTCAACCTACCAGCATTCAAATTGTGTTCAAAAATTGTCTTTAGAGCTTGGGCGTCAATGTGGTCTCAGTGGGAAAGAGCTCAATGTTTTGTGCATCGCCGCGACATGCCATGATATTGGGAAGATAGGCATTCCTGATGATGTGCTAATGAAAGCGGGAAAGTTTGAGAAAGAAGAGTGGGAGGTCATGAAAACTCACGCTGAGATTGGCGAGAGCATACTGGCTTCCACAGAGTTGGAAGGAGCCGAGTATGTCGCCAAACTTGTCCGTCACCATCACGAGCATGTTAATGGAAATGGTTACCCTGATGGGCTGGTAGGAGACGCTATCCCCATTCTCTCTCGAATTATCAGCATTGCGGATAGCTATGAAGCAATGTCGAATACAAGAGTCTACCATCATGCCCGAACGCATCGTGAAATTATGGGCATTTTACGTCAGGAAACGGGCTTAAAGTATGATCCTGATATCATGAAAATATTCACTGTCATGATCGAGAATAGTGAATGTAAGGCAGATAAACAGCGAACGTAATATGGCATTTTCTTAATTCTGTAGGCTGTCAGAGCAACCCTAACGTGACCCATTGGCTGTTTGCGTCTCTTGATTGCAATGCCGAAAACACAAACGCCATGCCTTCCGCGCCTTCTTCCACCGTAGGATACTCAAGGCTCATTGGGTTGGGATCTTCTCCTGACTCAATAGCCACAATGTGATGTGCCAAATCAAAATACAAATTCGCAAATGCTTCTCGGTAGCCTTCAGGATGACCGATGGCAACATGAGAAACCCTCTGTGCTTCAGGCAATAGCCCTGTTCCACCTTTGGTTAACACATACGCAGGTGCATCTAACGGTCTAACCAGTAATTCATTGGGCTGTTCTTGGTTCCACTCTATGCCTCCTTTTGTGCCATAAATTTTGAAACTCAAACCATGCACACCGCCTGCTGCGGCTTGGGTGACAAATAACTGCCCCCGAGCTTGATTTGAATATCGTAATTGAACTCCGCAATAATCGTCGGCTTGACGCCCATCGACCAAAGCGGTGACGTCGGCACTGACTTGCTCAGGGAGCATTCCGGAGACGTAACTCAGCAAGTGGTAACTGTGGGTAGCGATGTCACCGAGTATCAACGAAGGACCCGCTAGCTCAGGTTTCATGTGCCAGTTGGAGCCATCGAGTTCACTGGGTGTCAGCTCCGCCAAATGCCCTTGGATATAGTGACTTTGCAGCATTTTTATGTCGCCGAGCATGCCATTTTTTATCATGGCTCGGGCTTGACGAACCATCGGATAGCCAGTGTAGCCATAGGCAACGCAATAGCATTTCTTGCTTTGTTTGGCTTTGAGGATAAGGGCTTTCGCTTCTTCTTCAGTCATTGTGAGCGGCTTTTCACACATGACGTGAAAACCCATTTCTAACGCTCTTAAAGACAAGGTGTAATGGGTGTTATTGGGTGTCATGATTGCAACAACGTCTGCACCATCTTTTCGGTCTTTTTCCTGAGAAAACAACGCATCAGCCGATTCATACCCTCGAATACCTAAAGATTTCGCGGCTTGCAATGAACGTTCAGGGCTGGAAGAGAGTACCCCTGCCACCACGTCAAATTCTTCGTGCATTGTGGCAGCGCTTCGGTGAATAGACCCGATGAACGAATCGGGACCTCCGCCGATCACCGCGAGTCTTAATTTTCGACCTAGTTTCTGAATAGATAAGCTCATCATTTGTCCTTTAATCTGGTGCAAGTAGTGACAGTACACGCATCACTTCTTCTTGAAGTGTTGGCATGGAGGACAGGGCAAATCGACTTCTATCGAAATGCGGATCCTCTTCCATCAAAGTGCGGATTTGATTCCCCATCGCCATTCTAAGCGTGGTCCCTACGTTAAATTTTGCCACTTGTGTTCTTTTGAGTCGTTGGAGGTCAATGGGCTGAATGCCAGATGTACCATGAATAACCAAAGGTATTGGCATATCTTCTTCAATGACGCGCAAACGCTCAAAATCAATTGGGCTGTCTGCTTGCGTTTTTCGGTGTACGTTGCCTACCGATACCGCTAAGGCGTCGACACCGCTCTCTTTCGCATACTGCCAAGCTTCTTGCGGAGAGGTGAGAATGGATTGAATGTGCTCTCTCCCTTCTTCATAGGGGACAGAGCCTAATTCCCCTTCCAAAGAGACACCGAGTGAACGAGCCACTTGTGCCACTTGGTGAGTACGGGCCAAATTCTCTGAAAAAGGCAATTGCGACCCATCAAACATAACGGAGCTGAATCCCGCCTGCATCGCTTGATACACGATGGATTCTTCGTAGCAATGATCAAGATGAACAACAACAGGGACACAGCTCTTCTTCGCGATGGGAACCAACAAGCCCGCCATCACTTCTACACCAGCCAAATCCACCATGTCCTTATTAACGGCGAGGATCACTGGTCGATTGACGGCTTCTGCTCCCTGAACAATCGCTATTGCCTCTTCGATTCCGAAAACATTACAGCAAGCGATAGCACCTGAACTGTCGGCCGCTTGAGGCAGAATTTCATTGAGTGATACGAGCATTTTGTTTCCCCTACCTTTATTTGAATTTAGCGACCATGTCTTTAATGCCCGGAATGGTGTCTATTTGATATTCATGGTTGGGATCAAAAAACTGCACCAGCGATTTGTGGGTTTCGCCTACGATGATGGTGAAGTAGTACATTTCATACCCCGGCGCGGCAACACTAGGGTGATAGCCCTTATCTATCGCGATAACGCTACCCGTTTTAACGTGATAAACCGGTCCTTGATCGTCGTGATGTTCGTACAGAAATTGTGCGCCAAAGCCATGATCTGGGTTGAAGCGGAATTGGTAAACTTCTTCATACCGGCTTTCGGATGGCAGCCTATCTTCATCGTGTTTATGTGGCGGAAACCCTGACCAGCCTCCAGCACCAACGGTGAAGAGCTCACTCACTAATAATCGACCACGATGTTTGGCGTTCTTTTGCCCCAAAATGTGCTTAATTTTTCGGTGCGTTTTCGTGTCGTCACTTCCATACTGCACTTTGTCGACGTCATCGGGCGTGACAGCGAAAGGCGCGAGATCAGGGCGATCTTCATCCCCGTAATACCCACCGGCAATCAACACATCGGCAGATTCCGTAATGCAAGTGATGGTGGCTTTTGCACCAACGGGCACATAAACGGCGGAAGGGTCGCCTTCCCACACCGAATGTCGCTTTCCTATGCTTAGAAACGATGCCTCGTTTACTGAGATATCGCAGGTTCCTCCTGCTAACACCACCGCACTTTCGTAGTTCTCTAGGCTGTATTGGTAAGACTCACCCTGCTTCAACGAGACAGGATTGAAATAACATAAGGGTGTTGTGTCATCATCAATATCAATAATGGGTGCGTTTTTGTTATCAAACGGTGGAATATGTTTACCCACAATACGACTCCTTGTTGGTTTGCAGTGAAAACTGAGGGGAAAAAAGATGGTTTTGTGATTGCATGAATGTAAGCAAATCGGGTAGCGTCGACATGGCATCGGAGCAGGTATTTCCGCTCACATTAATGGCGGCGTTTGCACTGCCCATCGCGACGCAGTCTATTAGGGGTTGCCCTTTCAATAAGCCAAAGATCAGTGCCCCCGCAAACGCATCCCCAGCGCCATACGGTTTCTTTGCAACGACGTTAAATATGCCTTGGGTCGAACTGACCAAATTCTGGTTGCCATCTGTACCAAAGAGTTTGCATCCATGTTCGCCTGCTTTCGCCACCACCAATTCCGTTTGCTTGCATAAAAGCTGGGTAGCAATGCGTGCCATCTCTTCGCTGTCTTTGTGATGAAGACCATGACCTTGCATGACTTGAAATTCTTCTTCATTCCCGATGACGATGTCACTTATTGCGGCGGCTTTTTGGTAACAATCGGCTGCTTCCTCTGCGTTTTGCCACGAATAGGCTCGATAATCCAAATCAAGCACGACTTTGCAACCCTGTGTTTTCGCCGTTTCCATCGCTAGGTAGGTTGCTTCACGAGAAGGAGATTGGGACAACGCCGTGCCTGATACGATCAACGTTCGAATGATGGCAAAATCAATGGTATTGATGTGGTCTGAATTCAGTGCAAGGTCCGCAGCCAAGTTCCGATAGATAACCACTTCAGGTTGAGGAGCAAACTCCGCTAACGCAAGGCTGGTTCGATATTCGCCCTGAACAGTGAACAAATACGTTGTGCCGACGCTGTGTGCATCCAGTGTGTTTTTAACGTATCGCCCGACGCCATCTTCTGAAACACAACTTAACACCGACGCGTGTGCACCGAGTTTCGACAGTGCACAGGCAATGTTAGCAGGGGAGCCGCCTACGGCTTTATGGAATGTGGAGGTTGTAGCAATCGTTGCCCCAAAGTCATTGGAATAGAGATCCATTCCAGCTCGGCCAAGGCATAGCGCGTCGATGGGGCGATCACAATGATCACCCCAACCACGTAACCGTATGTCAGTTTGGGTGTGGGCATTATTTGTCATGACACGTTACCCATACCGCGCCTTTATTGGCAGACTCCACACAGGACTCGACAAACTTGACACCACTGATCCCAGCATCAATATCTGGGTACCAATGAGTAGAAAGAAAGTCGGTGTCCTCTCGTTCGAAAGCGTCTATGGCTAAGGCGTAGCGATGGTACAGATTCGCCCAAGATTCAAAGAAGCCTTCACCATGGCCGCCCCCAATGCGTGAACTGTTAACGCCAGCGGCGTCGTTGTAAAGGTAGGGCATTCCGCGCTCCATGACTTGCGCAGGTTGCCCTTGAATCTCATACCGTAGCTGGTTTGGGTATTCATCCCACCATTCTATGCTGGCCTTTTCACCGACAATTCGTATTTTTTGCTGATGCATGGAGCCTGCGTTGATCGCACTTGCCCACATAGTGCCTGTCGCGCCATTATCGAAATGCATGATGACATGCGCGTTATCCTCAAGTGGCGCCCGTGATTCAATGAACGACTGACGGCTGCACAAAAGAGACGTTACCTTCAACCCCGTTATCAGCTCCGCCAAGTAAAAAACATGTGTGCCGCAGTCTCCAATAATGAAACTGGGCCCAGACACTTCGGGGTTCATACGCCATTTTGCCCCAGGGGCGTGTTTTTCCACTTCGACGTTGTGATAGCCATGGGCAAACTGCATTTGGATAACGCGAACGGCACCGATATCTCCTCTTTGCACCATTTCCCTTGCTTGCTGAACCATGACATGACCTGTGTAGCCGTACATAACAGCCAACATACGGTTCTTTTGGTGAGCGATAGATTTGAGTTCTTGCGCTTCACTGGCATGAAAAGTCACGGGTTTTTCACATATCACGTGCAACCCAGCTTCCAATGCCGCTTTTGCGATTTCATAGTGTGTCGCATTGGGTGTTGCGATGGAGACGGCTTGAATGCCATCTTTTCTTTGGGCTTCTTGCTCAAACATCACTCTGTAGTTGGCGTAGCATCGGTCTTTCTCTAAGCCAAGATTGCGACCAAAGTCAATGCAACGCTGGTGGTCGATATCCAAAGCCCCAGCGACAAATTGAAACAGACGATCTCTCGCTGCGGCTGCGCGATGTGAGTAGCCAATTTCACTGCCTTTCCCACCTCCGATGAGCCCCCAACGAATAGGTGCATCAAAGTGTTTTTCCTCATTAAACATCTGGCGACTCCTAAATGCCGCGACGTTGATGACGTCGACCTTTATCCCAAGTTGCTTTCGCTTTTATCACGTCTTCCCGATCCGTGACTTCAGGCAGCCCAACTTCCCACCACGCATCGACCGATGACCAAAGTGTTGGGTCAATATCAACCACAAGAACATAGGTTTGATTGGCTTCTTTTGCGCGGCTAAAAGCGGCTTCAAATCCGCCAAGGCTGTCGACTTTTTCTGCTATTGCCCCTAACCCTTGGGCATGTTTTACAAAATCCACTCTAGGAAGCGCGGCTTCTTCTCGGATCGACGTGCAGTCTTTCAGAAGATTGTTGAAGCTTTCGTTCCCTGTGTTGTTTTGAAGTTTGTTGATGACCGCAAATCCACCGTTATCACAGACAATCACGATCATTTTGTGACCCGTTAATACGGAGCTGTAAATGTCCGAATTGAGCATTAGGTAAGATCCATCCCCCACCAGAACAATGGCGTCACTGTTATCCAACGCCATTTTTGCCCCCCAGCCAGCAGCCACTTCATACCCCATACAGGAGAAGCCAAATTCGATATCCAGCTGACCCGGTTGGCTCGCTTGCCAATTCATATTGAGTTCGGCAGGCAACCCCCCCGCTGCGGTAATGATTCTGTCGTTAGGAGAAGCCAAACGATTCACCTTGCCGATAATCTGGGCATACGACGGCGTGTTCGTTTCAGTAGGCTGGGTGCGCTCAACAACAATATCCAACCATTTCTGTCTTTCTTGGTGAGCGAAAGCCGACCATGATTGATCGACTTTCCAGTGAGTTAGCATTGGGCTGAGTTGTTCAAGTGCCGCTTTAGCGTCAGACTGAATGGGGCACGAGAGGTGCTTAATGACGTCGAAACGGCACGTGTTAATACTGACCAGTTTCATGTCATCCCCACGAAAAACCGTCCACGATCCTGTCGTGAAATCTTGCAAACGGGTGCCAATGGCTAACACTAAATCGGCTTGTTCGGCAATGTTGTTCGCACTGTCAGAACCGGTGGAACCAATTGGCCCGCAATTTAGAGGGTGTGACGCGGGTAAAAGCGTTCGACCCGCGATGGTTTCAACCACAGGGATACCGTATTTTTCTGCAAACTCTTGAAGTTGAGGTTGGGCATCGCTGTAAAAAACGCCCCCTCCAGCCACAATGACGGGACGTTTGCTTTGTTGAATAAGTGTTGCGGCGGCTTCCAAATCCTCGAATTCCGGTTGAGGGCGTCGGATGCGGTGTACTTTCTTTTCAAAAAAGACCGATGGGAAATCCCACGCATCTCCTTGCGTGTCTTGTGGCAGAGCCAAAAAGACAGGGCCACAGTCACCAGGATCCAGCAACGTCGCCACGGCTTGTGGTAAAGACGCCACCAATTGTGCGGGGCTGGTAATGCGATCCCAGTAACGGGTCACGGGTTTGAAGGCATCGTTTGCCGTGAGTGTTGGATTGTTGAAGTGCTCTGTTTGCTGCAACACCGGATCAGGCAAGCGTGAGTTAAAGGTGTCACCAGATAAAAGCAGTAGTGGAAGCCGATTGGTATGAGCCACACCGGCTGCGGTGATCATATTGGTTGCTCCGGGACCAACGGAAGATGTTGCAATACCGATGCGTCGCCTCTTATTCGCTCGCGCATACGCAATCGCAGCGAGCGCCATCGATTGTTCGTTTTGTCCGCGCCAAGTCGGGAAGACACTTTGATTTTCTAATAACTGCTGCCCTAAACACGTTACGTTTCCGTGTCCAAAAATGGCAAATGCGCATCCAAATAGGGTTTCTTCCTTGCCGTCAATGTCTATGTATTGAGCCGCTAAATAGCGCACCAGCGCTTGAGCTGTTGTGAGCTTTACCGTTGTCATTTGTACACTCCTTGTCTACTCACGATTTGAATGGATTAAATAATAACCCTCCTCTGAAAATGTTTTCAATGTGTTTGTTGATAATTTAATCATAATGAGATTGAATTGGTCAAAAATGAGATCTAATCGCCAATTTATGATCATTTATTACTCATTGCGTGTTGACACAATGAAAACATTTCCATTACCGTAGGTTGGATGTTAATTAATTGTGAACTTTTCGTGGAGAGTGAAACCGTGGAATTGAAACTTGCAAATGCCCCGTGCTCATGGGGGATAGAATTTCCAGATAACCCTGATAATCCGTCATGGCAAACGGTTTTGAATGAGATCAGTTCATCGGGCTACAAAGCGACGGAACTTGGTCCTTTAGGCTACTTACCACAAGACAGGGATAGGCTAGGGAAAGAATTATCGAGTAGAGGGCTCGAATTGATTGCCGGTACGTTATTCGTCCATCTCCATAGAGTGGAAGATCGCCCAATAATTCTGGAAAAAACCAAAACGGTTTGCCAAATATTGCAGGATCAAAACGCGAAATATTTGGTCATTATTGATCACGTTTCTTCCCCTCGGACTGACCAAGCAGGTCAAGTAGAAACCGCGACCCGCCTTTCCGACGAAAGCTGGCATCACATGATGAATACGTTGACAGAAGTTGGGCGAATTTGCACAGAGTTTGGCATTGTGCCTACCTTGCATGCTCATGCTGGCACCTTTATTGAGTATCGGGATGAGCTCGATCGGGCAATGAAAGACTTGCCACCAGAAATCATGTCGCTTTGCGTTGATACGGGTCACTGTGTCTACGCTGGAATGGACCCATGCGATGTGCTTGTTACCTATAAAGATCGGGTGAAATATCTGCATTTTAAAGACATAAATCCCGACGTTCACGAAATGTCTGTCGCTAATGGCGTCGATTTTTACAAAGCCATTGGCAACAATATTTTCTGCCCGTTAGGTGAAGGTTGTGTCGATTTTGACAAAGTGAAACAGACGCTCATTGACATTGATTTCAAGGGATGGGTCACCGTTGAGCAAGATACGGATCCGAGTGTAAAGAGTGATGCCAGAACCGACGCGGAAAGAAGCCGAGTGTTCATTGAACAAACCATTTTATCCTGAACGCTCCTACGCTAGGTAAGCCGCACAACGGGTAAATGCGCGAAACAAAAAGTGGAGAATTATGATGACAGGGAAAGTGTCTGTGGAAGCAACGTTAGCTGCTTCGAGCAATGATGAACGAGTTCGTAAGGTTTCGGTGCTAAAGCGACTGCTCTCGAGACCAGAATTAGGCTCGGTGTCTGGGACAATATTGGTGTTTTTGTTTTTTGCCATCGTGGCATGGGACTCAGGCATGTTTAATGCCGATGGCATTATGAACTGGACAACCGTATCGGCGCAGCTAGGGATTATCGCGGTTGGTGCTTGCTTGCTGATGATTGCGGGCGAGTTTGACTTATCCATTGGCTCAATGATTGGCTTTGCCGGAATGATGATAGCCATCCCCTCGGTTTATTGGGGATGGCCGGTATGGTTAGCCATTCTCTTTGCCTTCGTAGGTGCCATGGCGATTGGTTTTATCAATGGGTACATCGTTGTCAAAACCGGATTGCCTTCTTTTATTGTTTCGTTGGCTTTCCTCTTTATTTTGCGTGGCTTAACCATTGCACTGTCCATCATGCTGACCAATAAAACCATTCTTTCGGGCGTTTCTGAAGTGGCGGAAGGCGATATTCTCGCCGCCGCCTTCGGGGGAGAGATCGGCATGGGGTTTTTCCAATGGCTCGCGAATGTTGGTTGGCTTGAAACTTATAGCGATGGATCACCTATTGTGAGTGGCATACCAATGGTTGTGATCTGGTGGTTCATCATTACCGCGGTGTGTTCGTTCGTGTTGTTGAGAACCAAGTTTGGCAACTGGATCTTTGCCGCGGGTGGTGATGCCAATGCGGCAAAAAATGTGGGTGTCCCGACCGAGAAAGTGAAGATTTCGCTGTTTATGTTTACTGCGTTCTGCGCAACGGTTTTTGCAGCGTGTCAGGTGTTGGAGTTCGGCTCAGCCGCGGCCGACCGTGGGCTGTTAAAAGAATTCGAAGCCATTATAGCGGCCGTAATCGGTGGTGCCTTGCTCACTGGGGGATATGGTTCGGTGATTGGCGCGTTCTTTGGTGCACTGATATTTGGTGTGGTGCAAATGGGGATCTTTTTCACTGGTGTGGATTCTGATTGGTTTCGAGTATTCCTAGGTGTGATGCTATTGATTGCCGTTCTTTTCAATAACTTTATTCGCAAGAAAGTCACCAGCGCGCGTTAATACGTTTTCAAGGAGCAATTTATGAATAGGTACATTCTCGAACTTAAAAACGTCAGTCGCTACTTTGGATCGGTGATTGCATTAAAAGATATTGATATGAAAGTGAAAATGGGCGAAGTCCACTGTCTTTTAGGCGATAACGGAGCAGGCAAATCGACCCTAATCAAAACGTTGGCAGGTGTGCACAAACCGTCAGAAGGTGAGTTCTTGATGAACGGTTCGCCAGTGCTATTTGACTCACCGCGTGATGCGCTGGATGCGGGCATCGCCACCGTATACCAAGATTTGGCGTTGGTGCCTTTGATGAGTGTGACTCGAAACTTTTTTATGGGCCGAGAACTGACTAAGAAATGGGGTCCGTTTGACATATTTGACATCAAGCGAGCAAATGAAATCGCCCGCGAAGGTTTGGCTGATATGGGGATAGACGTACGAGATCCCGAGCACCCGATTGGTACGATGTCGGGCGGTGAAAGACAATGTTTGGCCATTGCTCGCGCGATTCACTTCGGTGCAAAAGTATTGATTCTGGATGAACCAACGGCGGCATTGGGCGTTAAACAATCTGCAAATGTGCTTAAAGTCGTCGCAAGAGCGCGAGGGAAGGGGTTAGCCGTGATACTAATCACACATAACGTTCACCATGCTTACCCCGTGGCGGATCGATTTACCCTGCTGAATCGAGGAAAAAGTTTAGGTTCATGGAAAAAAGATGACGTTTCTCGTGAGGAGATTCTGGAAATGATGTCAGGTGGCGAAGAGTTAGAAACGTTGGAGGCGGAATTGGCCGAATTTGCACGAGCAGATGCCGTGTCGAGTGTGGGCTAGGCAGCACATTCTGCCGCCAAGAAAACAGTAGAAGTGAAAAACTGGATGACTTTCACTTCATTCACAACATAGGGAGATATCCGGATGAACAACCTATTGAGCAATAGCCTATTGAGCAATATCGCGAAAAAGGCATCTGTATTGGCGTTAGCCATTTGCGGAAGTGCGCTAGCATTTATGCCTTCAACTGCTTCAGCGGAAGAGCGTTTTGTTTTAGTTAGCCACGCCCCTGATTCTGATTCGTGGTGGAACACGATTAAGACCGCCATCAAAGATGCGGGGGAAAACATGGGGGTGTCGGTTGAATATCGCAACCCGCCAACTGGCGATTTGGCCGACATGGCCCGAATCATTGAGCAAGCAGTAGCGTCAAACCCACAAGGGATCATTACCACACTTGCCGACTACGATGTACTAAAAGGTCCATTAGAGAAAGCAAAGAAAAAGGGCATCCCAGTGGTCACGATTAACTCTGGTACAAAAGAGCAAAGTGAAAGTGTGGGAGCCCTTTTGCATGTTGGTCAACCAGAATACGATGCAGGGTTTGGAGCGGGTAAGCGTGCGAAAGCCGATGGCATTACATCGTTCCTATGTGTTAACCACTACATCACTAACCCAGCTTCTGTTGAGCGTTGCCAAGGTTTTGCCGATGCGCTGGGTGTCGATTTGAATGGGAAAATGATTGATTCTGGGCAGGATCCAACGGGTATTGAGAAGAAAGTACTAGCGTATATGCGCAAAAGCCCAAATACAGAAGCTATCCTGACTTTGGGACCCACATCGGCACACCCAACGCTTCGTGCGTTAGAGAAAAACCGCCAGTTGGGCAAAGTCTACTTCGGGACTTTCGATTTAAGCAACGAAATTGCCCAAGGGATTAAAGAGGGCAATATTAAATGGGCAATCGATCAGCAACCCTATCTTCAAGGTTATTTACCTGTGATGGTATTGACCCTATTTAATCGCTATGGTGTTTTACCTTCAAATCACATCAACTCAGGACCAGGTTTCGTCACCAAAGATAACTTGGCGCTTGTTGAAAAATTGGCGGGTGAATACCGATAAGGCAATCGCCACTTCTTTTGGCAACAGCAAACATGCGGCTAAGGGGAGTGGCGGGTTTTCAATAACCTGAACTTAAGAGATTACTCAATCCTTTACAGTACATACATAATGTTAAAGCGGAGGGGTTGAATAAGGCATGTCCTCGGTTCCGATTGAATGCAGAAAAGGTGACATACTCAAGGTTTAGGCTCACAGGGTGTCTGTTCGGTAGGAAACAGGATGCGCTAGATGTGGCTGTTTTAGGGAGCAGTTGCATGGGTCGGAATGAATAGCGGATCATTACATCCGCTTTGTGAGCCATTTTAAATAAAGTCGCAAAGAAAAAGTCGAGCAAAAGATTTTGAAAACATTTTCAGTTAGACTCCCATGTCAAGATGTCACAAGGTAACAGTTCATCTAAATATCATACTGTTTCTGTGATTTCGTAATAAAACAGAACCGCAACTCCAATGCATGCATCAGAAAATATGGACGTTTAAATGGACGAGAGCGAGAACCACAAAAAGGTAGAGTCAAAAGTACGTAAAGTCACGGTTGTGCATGTCGCTGAGCGTGCTGGCGTTTCTTTGTCGGCCGTTTCAAGAGCCTTTAACCCTGAAGCCAGTATTTCTTCAAAACTGAGAAATAAAGTCATGGCCGCAGCAGCAGAATTGAATTACAAGCCGAATCGGCTTGCCAGAGGCATTAAATCTCGCTCCAGTTTGATTGGTATTCTCGTGACCGATTTCAACAACCCATTTTATTTACCCGTCCTTTCTCAATTTGCGGAAGAAATTCAGAAAAGAAATTGCCATAGCTTGCTGATCAAAGTGACCGATGAAATGGACATTAAAGAAGCGGTGGAATTGGTGATGGAATACAACGTAGACGGGTTGATCATCACATCCGCGTCATTACCCGAAGCATTGTCGGATGCGTGTAAGGCACAAAAAACACCCGTTGTTATTTTCGGGCGAAACTCTGATGAGAACAGCGTTACTGTTGTCAGCTGTGACAACTTAGAAGCGGGCGGTATGGCTGCAGATATGATTTTGGACGCGGGATACCGCCGACCTGCGTTTGTTACCGGCCCTGTCGGGACATCGGCGACGGTCGAGCGTCAACGTGGGTTTCTAAGTAAGCTGATCTTACGTGGGTGCGATAAATGGCAGATCGTTGAAGGTGGTGAATTCAGTTACGATTCGGGCTACGACGCGACTGTTCGTATTTTTAATTCGAGTGAAAAACCGGATGCGCTGTTTTACGCTGACGACATTATGGCGTGCGGCGGCATGGATGCCATTCGTTACGAATTTGGATTAAGAGTGCCAGAGGATGTGGGCATTGTTGGTGTGGATGACATTAGGCTGGCGAAAAGCCGCGCCTACAATCTCGCGACCATAAGACAACCCTTCGAAGAAATGATCGATAGAACGATAAGTACGTTATTCGAGCATATCGCAGATTCAGAGTTACCCCCTCAATCGATTACCTTGCCTTGTGAACCGGTTATTCGAGGTTCGATTAAGAAATAAGACCGCTCGGTTTCTTACCTTCTTCACGCTGCCACTCCTTCTTGATTCTTCATTAACACAATATTGAGTTAAAGGAATTAAAGGAATTAAAGGAAGCAAAACCTGCCATTTCCTATGGTGATGCAAAGGAGGGAAAGTGAGGTGCTCTACGCCACAATCATGGGGGAGAAAGCAGCGCAGAGCGAAATGGCTAATCCATTGTTGGCATAACGAAGTCGCTTTTGTGTTTTTCGAGTCGTACGCTTGTCGGCCAGCGAGTGGTGACGGTTTTCATTCTGGTGTAGAAACGCACGCCATCATTACCGTGCACGTTCAACGGTCCAAAAATGGAGCGCTTCCATCCACCAAAGCTGTGAAAAGCCATAGGGACAGGAATGGGGACGTTTATGCCAACCATACCGGCCAAGACATCTTCACTGAATTGCCTAGCGGTTTCACCATCGCGGGTAAAGATAGCTGTGCCATTCCCATATTCATGAGCATTGATGAGCTCAAGTGCCGTTTGGTAATCCGGTACTCGGACGACAGACAGTACGGGGCCAAAAATTTCTTCCTGATAAATCGTCATGTCTGGCTTAACATGGTCGAACAGCGTTGGACCGACAAAAAAGCCGTTTTCATGCCCTTCAATTTTGCAGCTTCTTCCATCCACTTTGAGTTCCGCTCCCTGCGCTTCACCGGAATCGATGTAATCTAGAATTTTTTGTCGATGTTCGGCAGAGATGACTGGCCCCATGTCGTTCTCCGGACCGTCGGTCAATCCTGGTCCTACTTTCATTGCGCCTATTTTTTCTGAGAGCCCTTCAACAAGCGTATCTGCCGTATTGTCACCAACCGCGACAACGACGGAAAGCGCCATGCAACGTTCACCTGCTGCCCCAAATCCAGCGCCAAGAATGGCACCCGTCGCCATCTCCATATCGGCATCGGGCATCAGGATACAGTGATTTTTTGCCCCACCAAGTGCTTGGCATCGCTTACCATGCGCCGATGCCGTCGAGTAAATGTATTCTGCGATAGGGGTCGAACCCACAAAGCTCACGGCTTGAACCGTTGGATGGGTAAGCAAAACATCAACGGCTTCTTTATCGCCATGGACCACATTGAATACGCCATCTGGGAGCCCAGCTTGTTTCAGCAATTCTGCCAGCAGTAATGAGAGAGAAGGATCTTTTTCTGAAGGTTTCAATACAAATGTATTGCCTGTCGCGATGGCGATGGGGAACATCCACATCGGCACCATGGCAGGGAAGTTAAACGGGGTGATGCCCGCACAAACGCCCAATGGTTGCATGATAGAGTGGCTATCCACACCACTGCCGACATTGGCAGAGCTTTCACCTTTTTGGAGGTGCGGGATACCACAGGCAAATTCCACCACTTCCAAACCTCGTGTTAGTTCCCCCATGGCATCGGAAAATACTTTTCCATGCTCATTGGATATCCATTCCGCGAGTATTGTGCTGTTCTCTTCAAGTAAGGCTTTAAAGTTAAACATGATACGAGCCCGACGAAGCGACGGCGTTTTCGACCACGCAGGAAAGGCTTGGGCGGCAGCATGAATCGCGTCTTCGACTTCCGAGGCGAGGCTAAGGGCGACCTGCTTAGTTTGTTGCCCAGTTGCAGGGTTAAACACTTTGCCAAAGCGAGCCGATTGACTTTCTATACGCTGCCCGTTGATAAAATTGGTAATGGTTTCCATTGTTTTCTCCTGATAGGTTAGGGCATCAGTTAGGCATGTCGCTGTTGCCAAACGGATATCAGCTGGTGGTAATTGCTTTTCACCTTCGAAATAAACGTTTCATCGTCTATTTCGTGTTTCAGCCACTGTTTCGCTGGTGTGCTAAAAATGGATCGACCGACGGCAAACCCTTGTACATTTTTGCTCTGAGTTGCGTCTTTGAACCCTTTTTTTAGCTGATCAAATGGCGCATCCAAACCGAGTAAGACGATGCCGCGACAATGAGGGTCATGCTGCTCGATCAGTTCATCAATCTGAATCCAGCCTTGTTTCTCCATGGATGGCAGTTTCCACCAATCGGGTTTGATTCCTAACTTATACAGTTGTGAAAGTGCGGATGCGTAAAGCAACGATGCTTCTTTCGGTGAGCAAGGGGCTGAGTCCTTGGGTAAGATGATCTCCAATAGCAGTTCATGCCCGCTTTGGCAGCACGCTTTGTAAACTTCTTGTAGATCTTTCTGCTGCTGAAGTTTGAGAGACTCTTCGTCGTTTGGATGATAGAAGACCAAGCATTTGACAATGTGCTCTTGTGGCCAAGTCACCAGTTGGCTACCAATATTGCCATGCTCTAGCTGCAGAGGTCGTGAGGAAGGCAGCTCGATTGGACGGCCAATCCAAACCATCGGATCATTCTTTTCTTTTATCCCTGTCGCCTGATTCAGAATATGTTGGCCAAATGTGCTGTCACAGAGAATACCGGATTTGCCTTGCAACCCAGCTTCGACGGAAGCTTGGCGGTAAGCCTCCCAAATCAACGACTTAATGTAAGGAATGACATCAAGCTCTCGGTTTGCATCCCGAGCCATATCGGCAAATTGGGTGCGGTGATCAAACGCGAGAATGCAGATATCCTGCCATTCCTTGGTGCGTTTGGTTACGCGGTGAAGGTGATTGAGCTCCTCGCTCACATCAGGGCGAGGAATGTCAGCAGAGTGCGCAATGTAATAGTCAAGTTCGGCTTTGGTTGGCATCGCTGGTGCACAGCCGTGGCGAGACACGACCAAAGCGCCACAGGCGTTCGCATAGGTACAGCTTTGCTCCCACGATTCGCCATTCAAGTAGCCACGGAGCAACCCCGACATAAAAGCATCCCCAGCTCCGAGTACGTTGAGTACGTTCACTCTTACGCCTTTGATGGTTATGCCTTCATCTAAGGTATCCGGGATGTCTGTGGTAAAGACACTGCAACCGATAGGACCGCGCTTACAAACCAATTCCGCTTTAGAGAAATGTCGAATGCGTTTTAATGCTTTTACGGTATCAATTGAACCACCTGCGATATGGAATTCTTCTTCTGTTCCAACAATCAAATCAAAGTAGTGCAATACATCCTGAAGTGACTGGGTTACGCTATCCGATTCGATGAATCGAGTTTCACCATCACCTAAAGACGTCAGCCCCCAAAGGACAGGGCGATAGTCGATATCCAATGCGGTTTTCACGCCGTGCTTTCGAGCGTAAGCTAAGGCAGTCAGGATGGCTGCACGGGATTTAGGGTTTGAAAGGTGGGTACCGGTAATGGCCAAGCAGCGTGATGAGGCGATATAACTTTCCGACACATCTTCGGGTGTAATGGCCATGTCTGCACAGTTATCACGGTAAAAAATGAGAGGGAAGGTGTCTTGGTCTTTTATGCCAAGTAAAACCAGTGCGGTTAATCTGTCTTTGTCTGTCATTAAGTGGGACACATCCACACCAGCGCGAATCAATTCTTCTCGAATAAACCGACCCATGTGCTCATCGCCAACTCGCGCCAACATACCAGATCTTAACCCCTGAATTGCCGTGCCATAGGCGACATTTCCCGAAGAACCGCCTAAATATTTAGCGAACGTGGTCATGTCCTCCAAACGAGAGCCTATTTGATCACCGTATAAATCGACTGCCACTCTGCCCATACAGATAACATCGAGCCTCTTCTCCACTTCTTTCATTCCCTGCTCCTGATACTGAGAACCCGCTTTTTAACTCAAGATACTGATTTAACTCAAGATACTGATTTAACTCAAGATACTGATCAGTCTGTGACATTACTTAGGTACGGGCATTAAGCAATTCTTTGACTCAATCCGTTCATGCAATGTTGTATCAATAATCATAATGTTGCATCAACAATCATAATGAAACAAATATTTCGTTAAATCTACAGTTGAAATTTTTAAATCGCAAGCGGTTTATTCCTTTAAAACGCTTAAGAAGTGGGTTTTAAAGAGGCTCGCGACGGAATGGAATCCAAGAGAGATGGATGTCGCTTGAGAGAAACGGAAACTGGTGTAGTAGCGGAACTTGGCAGGGTGACTAAAGATGTACCCCAAGTGTCCGATAATTGATAATTTAGTAAATAAATAAAAAGAGTCAAAATAATGACACTGGTGTGTATGCCATACCTGTTGGTGTGTTGGGCAAAATTTGTCATTAGATTGACGAATCAGCATAAAAAACGCAGCCCGTAGTCGCTAGCAATTTCCATATCCTGTTGATAGATTGTAATTGTAAATAAATTGTTAACATTGATCTTATGTTGTTACAAATGTGGATTTGCAAAAGGAGGATGGGGAAAATGCGAACACTATCTGTTCATTTGAAAATCACTTTGCTGGCTGGGTTCTGCCTGCTCTTTACATCGGTGAGCTTGATAGGTTTTTCAATCTACAATGCTATGGGTAATCAGAAGATCGTTTTAGACCAAAGTTCCCAATCTGTTATTGATAAATCTCAACAAATTTTGGTTAATATGGCCAAACTGAACGCAGCAGAAGTTCAAACTTACCTTGATGAAGCCATTTACCGCGCTGAGATGCTAGGTGAGAGCGCGTTGTTTTTGCGGCGTAATGCGTTAGAAAACTTTACTCCTAGTGAAGAGTTGCGCGCCGCACTCAATGAAATGGTGAATAATACCGTTGAGCGTTTCCCTACCGTACGTGGTGCCTACCTTGTTTTTAACGAAGATGCGCTTGATGGCGAAGACAGCAATTATCACGGTGCGGATTATGTGGGGTCGAACGAAAAGGGGCGATTTGCCAGTTATTGGTCGATTTCTCCTGAGGATGCAACGCTTGTGTTTGGTCAGGTGCTTAAAGAAAGCACATTAATGGATCCCTCTCAAGCTGAGCGCTTTCTGTGCCCAATCAATTCCGGCCAGACCTGTGTTACCTCGCCACGCATGACCAAAAGCCAAGATGGGGATGTGCTGCAAACCTCACTGAACGTGCCACTCGTATTTGAAGAAGAAGTGATTGGCTTGCTTGGGGTTGAATTGTCTCTGAATGCGTTGATTGACACAGTGTTGGAGTCGGATCACGCGCTACTTTCTGGTAAGGGGCACATAACAATTTTGAGCCTAGATGGCAGTTTGATCGGGACTGATGACGCTGGTTCAAGATTGGGTGAGAAATATCAGAGTGATAGAATCAGTGCTTCTCAGCTAGAGGGTTTTCTGTTTTCAAATAAGGTACAGACTCAATGGAGTGCAGACAAACAATGGTTAACGGTGTTCTCTCCCGTGTCTGTGGCAAACCAAACTTGGGGCGTCATGATGGAGCTGCCCCGCGAGAGTGTGCTCGCCGATGCGACGAAGTTGGATTCCGTTATAACCGAACTGGTCAATGGCTCTATATCGACGGAATGGATGGTCGGTGTTGTGCTCGTGTTGTTAGGGCTAGCGTTGATCGCAGGTCTCTCTACTCGCTTAGTGAAGCCAATTCAGGAAGTGGTGGCAAGGTTGGACGACATTGCTTCAGGAGAAGGGGATTTAACACAAAGACTGGATGTTCAAACCCAAGATGAAATTGGTCAATTAGCTACTGGCTTCAACAAGTTCTTAGACAAGTTGCAAGTGATCATTAAAGAGGTGGTGGCAACGACACACGATATTTCTTCTACTTCCGAGCAATCGGGGCAAGCCGCATCGGTGACTCGCCAAAGCAGTGACGCGCAATTTAAAGAGGTCGATTTGGTGGCTACGGCATCGGAAGAAATGACGCAATCGGCAGATTTGGTGGTGAAAAATGCAGAGATAGCGGTACGAGTAGCTAACGAAGCCAATGTGTTTGTTGCACAAGGAAAGGAAGTGATTAGCGACTCTTCGAATGAAATGACTAGGTTGGTTGAGAAAATGACCAGTGCAGTGCCTGTGGTAGAAGATTTAGCGAAGAACAATGCGGCCATCACAGACATTCTTTCCGTGATTGAAGGTATTTCTGAACAGACTAATTTGTTGGCTTTAAATGCGGCAATAGAAGCGGCGCGTGCGGGAGAACAAGGGCGTGGTTTTGCGGTGGTGGCGGATGAAGTACGAAACTTGGCCTGTCGAACCCAAGATTCAGTAGGCGAAATTCGAGAAGTGATTGAAAAAGTGCAGGCGGGAACCAAGAATGTCGTGAGTGCGATTCAGGAAGGAAATGAATTGGCTGTACACACACACGGTCAGGTCGATAAAGCCGTACATGAGCTTAATGCAATTGATGAGTCCATTGTCGCAATCGTAGACATGAATTCTCAGATTGTGAAAGCGGCAGAGCAGCAGCAGTCGGTGTCTGGGGAAGTAAACCTAAACGTTTCTAATATTCGTGAGTTGAGTGCACAGATTCTCGAACAGGCGGAATCATCAGAAAGGATCAGCAAAGAAATCTCCTCAATCTCCTCTCGACAAAAAGATTTAGTTAATCAGTTTAAAGTATAAGTGCGCTAAACCGTTGTTAAGTAAAATGGGGCACCGCGCCAATGCCGTTCATTTAGGTGAGCGGCATTGTTTTTGTTGGATATCGGTTTGGATACCGATATCTGGATGTCACACGTTGTACTGCGATTGAAATGCATACACCTCGAACAAAATAGAGCCTCGAAAGATCAACCAACCCTAGCGGTGTTACTCTTGAATAAACCAATATCCTCGGTTGACAAAATCGCAAAGAATGCCGAGTGCGGTTCCCGCGTCTCCCGAGTTTTCGATATCATCCCAAATAATAACGCTCTGATCACACATCAAAACAATCAGCGCTTGCTGCGATTCTTCAACAGATAAGACGTCACCGTTGATATACGCGGTGAGTGGGGCATATTCGTGGTAGTACGCACGCAGACCAGAAACGCGCTCTATGATCCCCCCTTCTTGTAAGTGGTGTTGCAGTTGTTCTGATGTCCATTCTTCTTCAGCAGCAACGATGTCCAATTGATGGCGAGATTGGCTAACAAGACAACCAATGAACTTGTCGAGTGTCGCTTCATCGCTCAATGAATTCTTCAGCATTGCTTTTAATTGGTTGAGATCTTTATGTTGAATGACCCCTGTTGTTTCTTGTGTTTCTTGAGCGGGATTATGCAGATGGTGATCGCCCATATCATGAGCCAATACGTAATCCGCGAAATTGGAGAGAAGTTCCTGTTGCTTGGGCGAACGATAACCGACGGAGTAACTCATCGAAGGTTCTAGTGCGTAGCCATCGTGAGGAAAACCTGGCGGGATGTAAAGAATGTCGCCGGGCTCAAGAACGTCGTCGATGATGGGGTCAAACCCTTCAATTTGCCTCAAAGCGGAATGGCGGCAGGTTTCTTGGTATTGGCCTTTGTCAAGTGCACCGACGCGCCAATGACGCTTACCTAATCCCTGAATAATGAATACATCGTATTGGTCTATGTGTGGTCCGACACCACCACCTTGGACGGAGTAACTGATCATCAAGTCGTCAAATAGCCAATTAGGCATCGCATCGAAGGCTTTGACAAGCTCGGCGGCTTCGGGGTGCCAATGATTTGCGGCTTGAACAATAAAGGACCAGTTGGTTTCGGCTAAATTCGCGAATTTCTCTTCAGGAAATGGACCGTGCTCAGCTACCCAGTTATCTTCTAAATTGGACACAAAACGTGAGTCAATGTCCTCTTCCATGGTCAAACCGGCTAATTCTTCTGGAGAAAGGGGATCGGAAAAATGAGAGAAGCCACCTTTGATGATGGTTGGTTTTTTCTGCCAGTAGTGGTTAAGAAATGCTTCTAACGAAAAGGAGAGTTGGTACATGTGGGGTCGCATCTATAAAATTTGCCGACATTTTATACCTAAGTGACCCCTGGATACTAGGATCCGTCCACATGACTTGATCCAAAGCAATAAGAAACGCCTCCATACACCCAACAAGGGTTGCATTACGAGGCGACGTATTCGATAGCTTTGAAGTAATGGAATCAGACGCTTTTCAGATTCTTCTTTGCTTGTTCTTGAGGGGATTCTCGTTTTTTCAGGAGATACCTTGGTCGTTGTTTGGTCTCAATATACAACCGCCCCACATATTCGCCGATGATCCCTATTCCAATCAATTGGATACCGCCAAGGAATACAATGGCGACAATCAAAGTAGGGAAGCCTGGAACGGGGTTTTCATTTATGAATTTATCTATAATAATCCAACTGCCGTAACACAGGGACATGAAAGAAATAACGAAACCGATGTAACTCCATACCCTAAGCGGTAGCGTCGAGAAACTGGTGATTCCTTCTATTGCAAAATTCCACAGTTTCCAGCCGTTAAACTTGGATATGCCTGCTGCTCGCTCATTTCGCGTGTATTCGACGATGTCGACTTGCCCACCAACCCAAGAAAAAATGCCTTTCATAAATAGGTTTCTTTCAGGAAGTTGTTTTATATATTCAACGCTATCGCGAGAAAGTAAGCGGAAGTCCCCAACGTTTTCCTGAATTTTTAAATCGCTTATTTGGTTGTGAATCTTATAAAACATTTCAGCGGAGCTTCTTTTTAAGACGCTGTCGCTGGTTCTATTGACTCGCTTAGCGAGCACGACATCTGCTCCAGCTTGCCATTTGTCCACCATTTCAGGGATCACGTCGATAGGGTCTTGAAGATCAACATCGATCGGAATGATAGCATCACCAGTCGCGTGCTCTAATCCAGCCATTAAAGCGGGTTCTTTGCCAAAATTTCGAGTGAAGCTCAGGGAGACGACATTTTTGTCACAAACTGATAATGCATCAATAATGCTTTCGGTGAGATCCGTACTCCCATCATTAATAAATAAAATTTCAATATCGTAACAGCTAAGATCGCTATTTTCTTTTACCGTTTTATAAAAAATAGGAATAGCTTCTTCTTCATTAAAAACGGGCACTATCAGGGATATTTTAATGGTATCTCTCATCGACGAACCAAAAATGTTAACAATCAGATTGAAAAGTAAGACTTAATATAATGAGGCTAGATAAAACCTAAGTACATATAAATTACGTAAGTAAAATTATTAAGTTGAACGATGTCTCATTTAAATGTTTAGTAGTTGATTTTTTCTCTTTTTCTTATAAAAGAAATTCATGCTACTCAATTAAATGATATTTATTTGATAGATATTGGGTTTCATATCATTAGCAATCATGTTGGGTGAACTATTTATTTAATTAATTATGAGACTTTTTGTTATTTTATAAATACTTATAATTATTATAAAATAGGAGGCTGCCTTACCGGCAGCTTCCTATATATCTAAATTAGCTCAATGTGTCCGCGGGAGCTGCCACTACCAAACGTAGCGGCGAGGGTTAGAGTTACCCCAAATGGTGTAGATTTCAGGGAAAATCATATCCGTGTGTGTTTCTATTTCTCCGATGGTGATGCTTTTTTTACCTTGAGTACCAAACAATACGACTTCCGTATCCTGACGGATCCCATCAATATCGGTTACATCAACCATTGTGGTGTTCATCGAAATTTTACCGACGACAGGAACGCGCTGCCCATTAATGATGACATCCGCTTTGTTACCAAGGCTGCGATTGTAACCATCTGAATACCCAAGCGGAAGATTCGCTAGAACGGTCTCGCGTTCTGTGACAAATGAACTGTCATACCCAACAGTGCTGCCTGCTGGCAGCTTGTGCAAAGACGCTACTTTTGTTTTGTAAGAAACAATGGATGGGTATTCAGCATGACCTGGAAGGTCTCCGTACAAGACTCCGCCAGGACGCACCATATCAAACTGCGCTTCTGGAACGTTGAGTGAAGTGAAAGAATTCGCTGCGTGCAGAGTGACGTCTTCACGATCCAAGTCTGAGTTTTCGATGATCCAAAGTGCACTTTGCTCAAACTCTGCGGCTTTTTCTTTGATGTACTCCACTTCATAGTTAGGGAAGTGAGTCATGATGCCTACGATTTCAACATGATCAAAATCGGTCATTTTCAACGCGTCATGCCGCCCTCGTTGCGTAGACATATCTAGACCGTTACGTCCCATTCCACCAGAGTTAAGAGCAAGGTGCACGTTGATCTCTGTATCAAAGCGCTCAGCGATGCGTGCAATCTGGCGGGCTTTCGATAAAGAGCCAACCAGTTCTTCTACATTGTATTGGATGGCATCGGCAATTTCTTTATTGCTTGCAGAACGTACACGAATGAGCTGCCCGCTAAAGCCAGACTCACGAACGATGCGTGCTTCCTCGTTACTAGCAATGGCAACGCATGGGATGCCTTGAGCAAGGACGGTTGACATCAACCCTTGAATACCATTTCCGTACGCGTCGGCTTTCATGACGGCGCAAATGCGTGTGTCCGCGCCAACAAAAGTTCGGAATTGATTAATGTTATCGTTGAATTGAGACAAGTTCACCTCAAGCCACGCATTGCTGGTTTGGTATTGATGATTGTATTCACTCTCAATACCAGAAAGCAGTGGTGCACTGAGTGCTGGTGTTGAAATAGTGGATGCGGCAGCAAATGACAACGCTAATAGGGTTAATTTGGTTTTCATGTTTTTCTCCAAAGCAACCCCCTCCCGAATAAACGAGTGAATAGAGGAGGGGGGATTAGTTTGTATGCTGGGCGAAGGGTTCGCCCAGATGAATAAGGTTACGCTAGGGTTAATATAGCTTAGTAATGAAAGACTTACACCAGTCTGAACTTTGCCATTGACTGCTGTAAAGATAGGGACAGTTGCTCCAACTCAGAACAGGACTGCGCGGTTTGAAGAGAGCCCTGCGTTACTTGTTCAGCCGAGCTCTGCATGTTTTCGACACGAACCGAAAGGTCACCAACAACAGCGGATTGCTGGCTGCAAGCGCTGGCTATTTGAGCACCCATGTCCGAAATTTGAGTCACCGAATTCTGGATATCGCTCATAATATCTCGTACTTGATCGCCAAGCCCTAGACACCTTGTTGTGCTTTCTTGGCTTTCATCAGAAACGGTTTTCACTTTCTGAGTGCTGGCTTTAAATTCTTCAATGAGGGTGCTGATTTCACCTGTCGAATCTTGAGTACGTCCGGCGAGCGAGCGCACTTCTGAAGCAACAACGGCAAATCCCCGACCACTCTCACCAGCACGCGCCGCTTCAATGGCTGCGTTAAGTGCAAGGAGATTCGTTTGCTCTGCGATGCCTTGAATGACATCGACAAAAATATGAATTTGTTGTGAGCGTTTTTCCAGTTCAGCCACGGTTTCACTTGAAAGGCGAATGGATTCCGCGACTTCCATCATGGCATCGATCATCAATTTCACTTGATCATTACCATTTCTGGTTAGATTCATAGCATCTTGTGTTTCTTGAGCGGATGTTTCTGTATTTTTTGAAATATCGTGTATGACAGATTCCATCTCGGTCATCGAAGAAGACACTTGACTGGTTTCTTGTTGTTGGTGTTGCATGCCTTCAGCGGATTGTTTTGAAATCATGTTGACTTCACCAGCGGAATGATTCACCTGAGAAACCGCGGAAGCCACTTGCTCAATAAGCGATTTAAGGTTGTGTTGCATCGATTTAACGGATTCGGCAAGTTGGCCTAATTCGTCTTTTCCAAATGCATTGTGGTCGAGCTTTTTCGATAAGTCACCCTCTGCAATGTCGTTTGCCAAGGTCGCGACAGCTTTTAGCGGGCCACATATAGCTTTAGTCAGAACAATGGTCACGATCAGCATGACAATAAGAGCCAAAGCGTTGCTTACAAGATTCTTTATTTCTAAGCCATGTATCTCAGAGAGAATTGTGGCTCTGTTCGTGAGCATGGCGTCGTTTAGTATGCGTTTCAACGTAGTAAAGGCACGAGACATGGATTCGGCAGTGGCTTGATTATTCAGAACTAATTCTTGAGCTTTGAGGTTATGAGAATCCGTCAGCAATTGGTGGAATTGATTGCTCTGTGTAATGTATTGATTCCAATCACTCATCAGTTGATCGAAGGTGATCTGCTCTTCACCCGGCCACACCGACTTTCCGTAGGTTTCTAGGTTTTTAGTGAGCTCTTTTTTTAATTGTTCATTACTTTGAATGGCGCTGACAAGTTCAGATTTATTGCTATGAACCTTTAGCAGTTTGTATTGAGAAAGACGCAATTCTAAGAAATCTTGTTGCAGTGACTCAACTGTCATGACAGCGGGTAAGGTGTCATCAGCGTAGTTGAGCAGTTCATTTTGAATGTATTTCAAACCATTCAGGAAAAAGACAGCAAAAATAATATTAATAATCGCAATCAAAGAGAACGACAAAGCAAGTTTTCTGCTGATAGCAAGATTTTTAAGAAACATAGATTCCTCTTTATTATATAGCTCATTTTGGTGTTGTTGTATTTTCTGTATTTCTGAGGTCGTCCTTGATGAGGGGTGATTTATATCACACTATTTAATGATTTGTATTGTATTTATATGTTTAGTTACATTACAGAATATTATAATTCTTATATAACAATTGGTTATATTTATACATTACGTGTTATGAATGAAAAAAGAGCGGAAAGAGCAGAATTTGAGCAGGCAAAGAAATGTTCGAAATATGTTTCACTTGTGGCTCAAATATGAGATTTGGGATGATAAGGTGTTAGTTCTGGGCTTTTGCCAATCATCGTATAGAGATAAACATTCTGCTCAGGAACTAAATGAAAAAAAGCCAGCGGAGTTCAACTCAGCTGGCTTCATCGTTTTGTGACTGTAGGGTTATAACTTATCTGTCAACTCTATCGCTTGACCGATGTAGTTCGCGGGTGTCATTTCTTTCAAGCGAGCTTTTTCGCTTTCAGGAAGCGCCAAGCCATCAATAAAGTGACGCATGGCTACGCCATCGATACGCTTGCCACGAGTGAGCTCTTTTAACTTCTCGTACGGCTTTTCGATGCCATAGCGGCGCATGACGGTTTGTACTGGTTCAGCCAATACTTCCCAGTTTTGATCAAGCTCTGCTAGCAATGCCTCACGGTTTACTTCCAGTTTGCTAATACCCTTGAGAGTAGAGGTATACGCAATAATTGCGTAGCCTACACCAACACCTAAGTTACGAAGTACTGTCGAATCTGTTAGGTCACGCTGCCAGCGAGAAATAGGCAGTTTCTGTGCAAGATGATTGAACACGGCATTTGCCAAGCCCAAGTTACCTTCAGAGTTTTCGAAGTCGATTGGGTTCACTTTGTGAGGCATCGTTGAAGAGCCAATTTCACCAGCAATGGTCTTTTGCTTGAAGTGACCTAGTGCGATGTAACCCCATACGTCACGATCGAAGTCGATCAGAATCGTATTGAAACGAGCAATGGCATCGAACAATTCTGCGATGTAATCGTGCGGTTCGATCTGCGTTGTGTATGGGTTCCAAGTGACTCCAAGAGACTCGGTGATGAATTCTTCACTGAACTTGTGCCAGTCTAATTCTGGGTAAGCAGAAAGGTGCGCGTTGTAGTTACCGACAGCGCCATTGATTTTCGCTAAGATTTCTACATCGGCGATTTGCTTGTATTGACGCTCCATACGGTACGCAACGTTCGCCATTTCTTTACCCATCGTTGATGGAGAGGCTGGCTGACCATGAGTACGAGAAAGAAGAGGGATGTCGCGGTACTCTTCAGCAAGGGCTTTAATAGCATCAATGATGTTTTTAATTTCAGGAAGTATGACGGTTTCACGTGCTTCTTTCAGCATCAGTGCATGAGACGTGTTGTTAATGTCTTCTGAAGTACAAGCGAAATGAATGAATTCATTGACTGCGTGAAGCTCTGGTACACCTGCAACTTTTTCTTTCAGGAAGTATTCTACGGCTTTTACGTCGTGGTTAGTTGTGCGCTCAATTTCTTTGATGCGTGCTGCGTCTTCTTCGCTGAAGTTTTTTGCTAGCTCGTCCAAGAATGTATTTGCTTCAGTGCTGAATGCAGGGACTTCTGCAATGGCATCTGTAGCTGCAAGCTTCTGTAACCAACGGATTTCAACGATTGAACGATACTTTAGGAGGCCATACTCACTAAAGATGTTGCGTAACGCAATCGTTTTACTTCCGTAGCGGCCGTCTACCGGTGAAACAGCAGTCAATGCTGACAGTTCCATGTTATTCTCCTGAATATCTGAGTGATTTGTTAAGTTAGATTCGTGCCAGCAAAATCTGAGCTTGCTCGAGCATGCTCTTGCGACCAAAAATTAAGTGGCGACGCTTGCCGCCAGTTTGACGCCAAAGAACGGCACATCGAATGCCCGAAAGCAATAGAGCGCGGACTTTGTGTTGGTTGGCGGTTTGCTGTAAGACTGAAGGGGTGCCAGTGACTTGAATACGAGGCCCTATCGGGCTAACAACATCCAAGTAAATGCTGGCGAGATTGCTGATCATGTTGTCATCGAACAGATCAAAATGTTCGGTTTGGCGTTGAGCCATTTGAATGCGATCACCTAATTGAGACAAAGCATCACGGCGACCACTTAGTTTACGCTCAAGTGCCATCAATGAGATCAAGTAGCGTGTGATTTCTCCGCCTGCGGGTGTGCTATCGATGCCTTTTTCTAGACACTCTAATCCGATCTTGAGGTTTGATTCGTTCCCAAACACTTCAAGCGTGTTGCTAGGTGTGGTGTTCAAAATGGCTTTAATAGAAGTTTCAAACGCGTCTTTATCACAGTGACCTTCTTTCGCGATATCTTGCATCAGCGCGACTGCTTGACACATGCCAGCAAAAGCGATGGTACGGTCATAAAGTGTATTAGCCACGTAAGTGCTCCTTAATTATCAAATACGTTTTTCTATGATGCCACCACCTAAACAGACGTCGTCTAAATAAAAGACGGCAGATTGTCCAGGTGTTACAGCAACTTGCGGTTCATCAAAAATGACTTTTATCGTTTCGTCATTAACAGGGATGATAGTACAAGGAATATCTTGTTGGCGATAGCGTGTTTTCACTGTGCAGGACATGGGGTGTTTAATCACTTCGCGATCGACCCAATGAAGCTGTGATGCTATTAAACCCGTGGATTTAAGAAGCGGGTGATCTGCGCCTTGAACCGCAATGAGTACGTTACGTTTTAGATCTTTTTCTGCGACGTACCAAGGGTCTTCGTTTCCGCCACCGCCTTTTTGCCCACCAATGTGCAGACCTTTGCGCTGGCCAAGCGTGTGGTACATCAAACCTTGGTGCTCGCCAATCACTTTGCCTTCTGGGGTTTCGATCTTACCTGGCTGGGCAGGCAAGTATCGTGAAAGGAAGTCAGTAAACTTGCGCTCGCCAATGAAACAGATACCGGTAGAGTCTTTTTTCTTCGCGGTAATCAGATCTTGTTCTTCTGCAATGCGGCGCACTTCAGGTTTCTCTAACTCACCAACAGGGAACAAGCTGCGTGCGATTTGATCGGAGCTTAATGTGTAAAGGAAGTAGCTTTGATCTTTGTTGCCGTCTAAACCACGGAGCATCTGAGGCTTCTGACCTTCCGCTGTAGGAAAAGTACGACGCACATAGTGACCCATGGCGATGTAGTCAGCATCGAGCACTTCATCGGCGAATTCCAGAAATGCTTTGAATTTGATCTCTTTGTTACAAAGAATATCAGGGTTTGGTGTGCGGCCAGCTTTGTATTCCGCTAGGAAGTATTCAAATACGTTGTCCCAGTATTCGGCCGCAAAGTTAATGGTGTGTAGAGGGATACCCAGTTTGTCACATACAGCTTGTGCGTCGGCTAAGTCTTCCGCTGCGGTGCAGTACTCCTCATTGTCGTCTTCTTCCCAATTCTTCATAAACAAGCCTTCAACTTGATAGCCTTGTTGTTTTAGAAGATAGGCGGAAACAGAGGAGTCAACACCGCCGGACATACCGACGATCACTTTCTTTTGGCTGTTATCTGACATTGGTTTTACCACTTAAATTACTTGGGGGCAGATTCTAACAGAAAGAATTTGCTGGATACAGATCCGAGAGTTAAATCACAAAAAGCATTCACTTTGCTTGCTGAAAACTTCGTCAATATATCCAAAAGCGACTGACTATATCCCAAAGTGACTGACTATAGCCAAAAGCGGTTATACCGTGATGTACTTCCATTCACCTGGCTGCAAATCGCCTACATTCCAATCTCCCATGGAATAGCGGATCAAGCGAAGAGTTGGGAAGCCTATGTTAGCGGTCATACGGCGTACTTGTCGATTTCGACCTTCTACGATAGTGATAGCAAGCCAAGTGGTCGGAATCGCGGCTCGAAAACGAACGGGTGGGTGGCGTTTCCATACATTCGGTTCAGGCATGATTTCCACTTGTGCAGGCAAGGTCATGCCATCTTTCAGCTCGACACCAGCTCTTAGCTTTTCGAGTTCTTGTTCTGTTGGCGTGCCTTCGACTTGAACCCAGTAGGTTTTAGGCGATTTAGATTTAGGTTGAGTCAACCTCGCTTGCAAGATACCGTCGTTAGTGAGCACCATCAGACCTTCACTGTCTCTGTCCAAGCGACCTGCCGCATACACGTTCTTTACAGATATGTAGTCGGCCAGCGTTTTTCTTCCTTCACCGTCTGTAAATTGACTGAGAGTGTCGAACGGTTTGTTAAATAGAAGTACCTTACGATCTTCTGGTGATACTGATTGAGTTTTTTGTGGCGTTTTTTTTGATCGAATTTCGGTCTTTGTTTTAAATGATGGAGTGCGAGAAGTACCAGAACTCTTTGATTTTACGCTGCGAGAGCGAAAAGACATGTTAACTACCTTGCAAAAATGTAAATGAACTGTGGGTGGAAGTTTAACTTCATTTGTGATTAGGCTATAGTTTGCGCGCCAAAAACAGGAATCACAAACTGATGATAGACTAAACAATGAGAGTTGTTTAGTTTTACGTGAGTACAGTATCCGCTAGAGGATACAGACGCTACACCCTTTCCATTATTACGATAAATGAGGATGTGTACGCGATACCAAACCAAAGTAGTGCTTTCTGTTTAGTCAGAATTACCGGTACAGGTAATCAGTTGAACTAGAATAAATACACTACAGAGTCGAAGACTCTTAAAGAGGTTTGGGAAAACAATCGCGGTCAGCCATAGGAGGATGTAGTACGGACTGACTGGCGATACATTCATGCAGACCTATTTCTCATCCAATAGAGACTGTCAGATATATAGGGAAATTTCATGCCAACAACTAAGCCTACTATAATTTATACAATCACTGATGAAGCGCCCGCTTTGGCAACTTATTCACTATTGCCTATTATCCGTGCGTTTACTTCATCATCTGATATCAACGTCGAAACAAGAGATATCTCACTAGCAGGGCGTATTATTGCTAACTTCCCTGATTACTTAACGGAAGAGCAACGTATTGGCGATGCTCTCACTGAGCTAGGTGAACTGGCAAAAACGCCTGAAGCAAACATCATCAAACTACCCAACATTTCTGCCTCTGTACCGCAATTACAAGCCGCGATTAAAGAGCTTCAGAGCAAAGGCTATGCGCTTCCAAATTATCCGGAAGAGCCAAAAACGGACGAAGAAACCGCCGTTAAAGCGGTATACGACAAAATTAAAGGCAGTGCGGTAAACCCAGTTCTACGTGAAGGAAACTCCGACCGCCGTGCGCCTGCTTCTGTTAAAAATTACGCCAAGAAAAACCCGCATTCAATGGGGGCTTGGAGTGCAGACTCTCAATCTCACGTTGCTAGCATGAGCGACAGCGATTTCTTTGGTAGCGAAAAGTCCGTCACGATTGATGGTGCAACGAGTGTACGTATCGAGTTTGTTAGTGCTAACGGCGACGTCGATGTACTGAAAAACGAGTTTCCTCTACAAGATAAGGAAATCATCGATGCTTCGGTTATGAACAAAGTAGCATTGATTTCATTCTTTGAGAAAGAAATTGAAGAAGCAAAAGAGCAAGACATTTTGCTTTCTCTTCACATGAAAGCAACCATGATGAAGGTTTCAGATCCTATCATCTTTGGTCATGCTGTTCGCGTTTACTACAAAGACGTTTTTGAAAAGTACCAAGATGTGTTTGAACAAATTGGTGTGGATGTCAATAACGGCATCGGCGATGTATATGCAAAAATAACGTCACTACCAGAAGCTCAGCAAGAAGAAATTAAAGCGGCATTGCAAGCGGTGTATGCGACTCGTCCAGCTCTTGCTATGGTTGATTCTGACCGTGGCATTACCAACCTTCATGTACCAAGTGATGTGATTGTTGATGCATCTATGCCTGCTATGCTTCGTTCTTCTGGCCAAATGTGGGGACCAGATGGCAAGCTAAAAGATACAAAAGCCATGATCCCAGATCGCAGCTACGCAAGTGTTTACCAAGCCGTTATCGATTTCTGCAAAGAAAACGGTGCATTTGATCCAACTACCATGGGCAGCGTGCCAAACGTGGGTTTGATGGCACAAAAAGCGGAAGAATATGGTTCTCACGATAAAACATTCGTTCTGAAAGCATCCGGTCAAGTTCGTGTTGTTGATACAGCAGGTAACGTACTTATTGAACAACGTGTTGAAGAAGGCGACATCTTCCGCATGTGTCAGGTGAAAGACGCCCCGATTCAAGATTGGGTTAAACTTGCGGTTAACCGTGCTCGCGCGACAGGTGTACCAGCGGTGTTCTGGCTTGATGAAAACCGTGCTCATGATGCGCAGCTTATCAAGAAAGTGAATACTTACTTGCCTGAACACGATACCTCTGGTTTAGAAATTAAGATCTTAGCCCCACTTGAAGCCACTCAATTCTCTTTGGCGCGTATTAAAGATGGTCTAGATACTATTTCTGTTACAGGGAACGTACTTCGTGACTACCTAACTGACTTATTCCCAATTCTAGAGCTGGGTACTTCTGCAAAAATGCTGTCTATTGTTCCGCTAATGAACGGCGGTGGTCTGTTTGAAACGGGTGCAGGTGGTTCAGCGCCTAAGCACGTTCAACAAGTAGAAAAAGAAAACCACCTACGCTGGGACTCACTAGGTGAATTCCTTGCATTAGCGGCATCGCTTGAGCATTTGAGCACGGTAACAGGTAACAAGAAAGCACAAGTGCTTGCTGATGCTCTGGATAAAGCCACAGGTGAATTCCTAGATAAGAACAAATCCCCTTCACGTAAGGTGGGTGAGCTTGATAATCGTGGTAGCCACTTCTATCTAGCCTTATACTGGGCGAAAGCATTGGCAGAGCAATCTGATGATGTGTCGTTGTCTGCACAATTTGGTCCTATCACCAAGCAAATGGCGGAAGGTGAAGAAGTGATTGTTAAGCAACTTAATGATGCTCAAGGCGTTGCGGGTGAGCTTGGTGGATACTTTGCACCTGTCGATGCGAAAGCATCAGCATTAATGCGTCCGAGTGACTTGTTGAACAGTATCGTTGATGCCATATAACGCGCGACTAGATAAAAAGTAACGCGAATAGCTAAAAAGGCTGCGATCTTATGACTCGCAGCCTTTTACCTTAAAGCTTATGCCCAAATTCAACTTTAAAATTGTCTGGGTATAGAAACAAAGAAACCCGCGGAAGCGGGTTTCTTAAACCTTGAATTTCAATTATTTGGCTTGTTCGCCTTCAATTGGAATTACAGAGCTCGCATGGAAGCCTTTTGGACCTTGTTCAACTTCGTAGTTGACAGGCTGTCCGGCTTTAAGAGTACGGTATCCGTCCATTTTTATTGTTGAGTAGTGTGCGAATATATCGCCGTCTTCTCCTTCCGGACAGATAAACCCAAATCCTTTGGCGTTATTAAACCACTTCACTGTACCTGTAGCCATGCTATACATCCCTCATGCATTTTTTAGTAACTGATGTTGTTTACGTAGACGCAGCTGTATCTATCAATATTGTTGCATCATATTTCTATGGCTACAAATTCAGCAGTTGCTAAATTTTTAACCATCAAGAACACAATTTAGCCAATGAATGAGCTCAGTCAATAGTTTGCAGTAATAAAATCTAACAATTTGACAAAGATTTCATTTTTGAGATTAACAAAATTATAACTAAGGTGCATATTGACAAGAATGTTGTTGTGGGTATCAAAAATGATATTTTCCTCAGTAAAAAATCTCATTAAAGTTTGAATAACTCCAATAGCAATGTTTTATTTGCAGGGATACAATTGGTGCATTAGTCTTAAGTAGAGGGTGAAATTTGGGTGACATCCTTGAGTCTCAATCCTCCTAAAAACCGACAAAAAAATGAGCAAGCAATATCAATGGGTCACTCCAGACTCGGATTTACTGGAGAAAGAAAAAACACAAGTAAAACCGCCGGCTATGTATAACGTTATCCTCAACAATGACGATTACACGCCAATGGATTTTGTGATTGAAATACTCGAACGTTTCTTTTCAATGGATATAGAAAAAGCAACACAAGTGATGCTCAAAGTGCATTACGATGGGAAAGCAATTTGTGGTACTTACACTGCCGAAGTTGCGGAGACAAAGGTGGCGCAAGTCACTGTGTACTCGAAAGAGAATGAGCATCCGCTGTTATGTACAATGGAGCAGGCATAAAGCTTGCTTGAGCAACATAGGTTGTTCTTTGGGGAGGTACTTATGCTAAATAAAGAACTAGAGTCGAGCCTTAATAGTGCTTTTGCTCGTGCGAGAGACAAACGCCATGAATTCATGACCGTTGAACATCTGCTCCTCGCATTACTCGACAACGACGCTGCAAAGGAAGCACTAAAAGCATGCCAAGCTGACCTGGAGGTTCTTCGCCAGGAGCTGGATACATTTATCGATCAAACGACACCTCTCATTCCAGAAAACGATGAGACAAGAGAAACTCAACCAACTCTAAGCTTTCAACGCGTATTACAACGGGCCGTTTTCCACGTCCAATCTTCAGGGCGCAGTGAAGTAACGGGTGCGAATGTATTGGTTGCTATCTTTAGTGAGCAAGAATCTCACGCGGCTTACCTACTCAAGAAAAACGACATTAGTCGCTTAGATATCGTTAACTATATTTCACATGGAATCAGTAAATCGCCGCAAAATAACAGTGAAGAAGATTCGTCTTCTAATGTGTTTGGTGAAGAGTCCACTTCAGAAGACGGTAACTCTGAAGAGCGATTAGAAAATTTTGCAACGAACCTAAATCAGATTGCAAAACAAGGTCATATTGACCCGCTTATTGGTCGAGATAAAGAACTTGAGCGAACCATTCAAGTGCTTTGTCGTCGTCGCAAAAACAACCCATTATTGGTTGGTGAGGCAGGCGTCGGAAAAACAGCCATTGCTGAAGGGCTAGCTTGGCGAATTGTAGAAGGTCAAGTGCCTGAAGTGATCAAAGACAGTGTCATTTATTCTCTGGATATTGGCTCTTTACTTGCTGGTACTAAGTATCGTGGGGACTTTGAAAAACGATTCAAAGGAATACTTAAGCAGTTAGAAAAAGAAGAAGATGCAATTCTGTTTATTGATGAGATCCATACTATCATCGGAGCAGGTGCCGCATCAGGTGGGCAAGTCGATGCCGCTAATTTGATTAAACCACTCCTTAGCAGTGGCAAGCTGCGTTGCATCGGTTCTACAACCTATCAAGAATACAGCAATATATTTGAAAAGGAGCGTGCACTTTCACGTCGTTTCCAAAAAATCGATATCGTAGAGCCTTCGTTGGACGATACGACTAAGATTTTGATTGGTCTCAAACCTAAATATGAAGCTCATCATGAGGTTCGCTACACCAAGCAGGCTTTACGTGCTGCGGTAGAACTTTCAGCGAAGTACATCAATGAACGCCATTTGCCCGATAAAGCGATAGATGTGATTGATGAGGCGGGTGCACGCAGCCGATTGGCTCCTGCAAGCCGTCGAAAGAAAACGGTTGGTGTTTCCGATATTGAGAACATGGTTGCCAAAATGGCTCGTATTCCGGAAAAATCCGTATCTTCGTCGGATAAAGATATCCTGCTGAATCTTGATGAAAAAATGAAGATGTTGGTATTTGGTCAAGACCCAGCAATCGAAGTATTGAGCGAGGCAATCAAACTTACTCGAGCAGGATTAGGGGCGGATAACAAACCTGTTGGTTCGTTCTTATTTGCCGGTCCTACTGGTGTCGGTAAAACAGAAGTAACAGTTCAACTTTCTAAGTTACTTGGTGTTGAGTTGTTGCGTTTCGATATGTCTGAATATGGTGAGCGCCACTCTGTCAGCCGTTTGATTGGTGCGCCTCCAGGTTACGTTGGTTATGACCAAGGCGGTTTGTTGACTGATGCTGTGATTAAACATCCACATTCCGTTGTGCTCTTAGATGAGATTGAAAAAGCGCACCCAGATATCTTTAACCTGCTGCTGCAAGTTATGGATAACGGTACGTTAACGGACAACAATGGACGCAAAGCGGATTTCCGTAATGTGATTCTGGTTATGACAACCAACGCTGGCGTTGCAGAGACGGTTAAGAAGTCTATTGGTCTGATTCAGCAAGATCATAGCCATGATGCCATGGGTGAGATTAAGAAAGTATTCACTCCTGAGTTTCGTAACCGTTTGGATAACATCATTTGGTTTAATAGCTTAGATGAAAGTGTGATTCACCAAGTCGTTGATAAGTTTATTGTTGAGCTTCAGGCGCAGCTTGATTCTCGTGGTGTATCCATGGAAGTATCTGAGGACGCTCGCCACTGGTTAGCGCACAAAGGCTACGATAAGACCATGGGGGCGAGACCAATGGCTAGGGTGATACAGGAAAACCTTAAGAAACCTCTTGCCAATGAGTTGCTCTTCGGCTCTCTTGTGGATGGTGGAACAGTTAAGGTCACTCTAAAAGACGATGAATTGGTGTTCCATTATGAGAACAAGAAAGAAGCGGTCCCTCATTAATTGAACCTAAAAAGTACACGAAGTACACGATATAAATGCGCCTCTCGAGGCGCATTTTTTATTCCCCGCTCTCAGCTATGTCATTGAGCCTCATTGTTTTTCAATATTTCTTCCATTATTGAAAAGCTTCATTCGTTTTTAATCTAATCTTTATGTTTGCTATGCAACGCTCAATGCTCCATGCAACGATAAGAAAAGTAAGGGGTTCCTTATGCGTTGGCTTTACGTATGTTTGATGGCTTTTGTTCTTTCCGCTTGCGGAGGAAATAAAACGCATGTGGTTTTAGCACCAGAACATTTCTCAGGCATCATTGAAAGAATAGAAAATAACCAAGCAAACAACATACATGCATTAGTGGTATGGCAAGACAATAAAAAGATCGTTGAGGTCTTTCGAGAAGGGGGAGGGCGATATGGACATATTCAGACTTCCAAAATGCCGATCGGTCGTGATGCGCTTCATAATGTTCATTCGGTGACAAAATCTTTTGTCGCAACACTCATTTTTATCGCCATTGATGAAGGTCGATTAGCCAATCTCGATGTCCCAGTTTTCAGTTTATTCCCCGAATACCAAAAAAAAGACTCTCAAGACAAGATGGCGATAACGGTAAGGCATGTACTGAATATGTCTACTGGTTACGCACTTAATGAACACGTGATGCCTTACGGTATTGGAAACCCATTTCAGCGACACTATGCAGCAAAAGATTTGGAAGAGATGTTTCTGAATACGACGTTACGGTTTGAGCCGGGAAGCCAGTTTTGCTATAGCGGCCTGTCTACTATTGGACTCTCAAAAGTGATAGAGCGTATTTACGGTAAGCCATTTGCGACGGTTATGCGTGAGAAGCTATTTGAGCCACTTGGCATTAGCAATTATCGATGGATCAATCAACTGGGGTCTGGTGAGCCAGGAGCTGACTGGGGGCTAATGACCGATAGCGAATCCATGGGTAAATTTGGTCTGATGTTGCTGAACAACGGCAAATGGGAAGGTAAGCAAATTATCGCTTCTGAATGGGTTCAGTTGATCAAATATAGTGAGTTCAATCAAGGTGTTTTAGGGTATGGAATGCACTTTTGGCAATTGCCGCAACTTTCATCGGCTTATGCCGCGATGGGCTATGGAGAGCAATACATTATTGTTATTCCCAGCAAACACGCCGTTATCGTTACTACCGGAGGCAATTACAACCAAGGTCATCAAATTCTCAATTTAGCGCAACAGGTGTCCCAATTGCTGTGAATCAGGTTTCGTGGAGGCTAACGCAAAAAACGGAGCATAGAGCTCCGTTTTTTGTGTGTCTCGAAAATTAACGAGCGCGGAAGACGATACGACCTTTAGACAAGTCGTATGGAGTCATCTCAACAGTTACTTTGTCACCTGTAAGAATACGGATGTAGTTCTTACGCATTTTACCGGAGATGTGTGCAGTTACTACGTGACCGTTTTCAAGCTCAACACGGAACATAGTGTTAGGAAGAGTGTCAAGAACCGTGCCTTGCATCTCAATTACGTCTTCTTTGGCCATTTAATCCTCTTTAGAAATTTGGCTGAAATTTTTAACGATCGAATTCTGCCGTTAAAACAATAAAAAGTAAAGATGCGGCGTATTCTACCCCCGCCACCGATGATTTACTAGCCTTTGATGAGGATGAAAGCGCACTTTGTAGTTCATGGCCTGACATTCGTCGATTTGATAACCCAAGTACAGCCACTGCTTACCGCTTTTTTTGCAGTAATCCAGTTGAAGAAGTACGCACAATGTGCCGAGAGAAAGTTCAGAGTTGGGGGTATAGAAGGTGTAAAAAGCCGATGCACAGTTAGACATGACGTCAGTCACAGCGACACCAATTAATTTATCTTCTTCATAAACGTGCAAAAACTGAGTGTTGAGCCACTCATTTTGAGCGAAATCGGCAAAGTCCTGTTTCTGTGGAGGGTACATGCTACCCTCACGATGACGTTCATTGATGTATTGTTCGTATACATCAAACCATTCATCATCGAGCGAGCTTTTCATTTTCCATTCAACATTTTTAGCCTTGTTCAGCAATCGTTTCTGACTTTTAGACGGTTTGAAATCAGAGACGGCGACTCTGAGAGACTGGCAGGCATTGCATTGTTCACATTGAGGTTTATAGATAGCATTCCCACTTCGGCGGAAGCCATTCGCCATGAGCAACTCATAACCTGAGCAGGTATGCAATACATCATCTAAGACCACAGCAACGCGCTCTTGGTGCTCGTCTAAATAGCTGCAATCATGGGATTCAGTCATCCCAATACGGATTAGAGTTTGATCTTTCTGATTCACGACAACTCCCCTGAAATCGGACTTTCAAGTATTTGGGGTTGGTAGCATTGCTTAGATACGTGTTTTGTTTTTAGAATTTCCAGCATATCAATAAAATCAGCTCGGCTACATTCAGCAGCCCCCAAAGATTGCAAATGCGCATTCATTAGCTGGCAGTCAATTAATGCGCCTCCATTACGCTGAAAATGTTGGCAAAAATGCCAGAGAGCCACTTTTGATGCATTTCTCTGTATGCTAAACATAGACTCTCCACAAAAGACTTGTCCAATTTCCACCCCATATAATCCACCAACAATCTGGTCTTTGAGCCAAACTTCCACCGAATGCACATGCCCAAGTGATGCAAGACGTTGATACGCCTCTCTCATTTCTTCGACCAGCCAAGTTTCATCGGGCGATCTTGTTTCCGCGCACAAGGTGATAACTTCTTTGGTTGCTTTATTAATGGAAACTTCATAGCCCGATTTGCGAAAATATTTTTTGAGACTTTTTGCCGGTTTGAATGTCTTAGGATCGAACGTTGCACGAACGCTAGGGCTCCACCATAAAATAGGTTCATTGTGGCTATACCAAGGGAAAATACCTTGCTGGTATGCTGAAAGTAGTCGGTCGGGATGAAGGTCTCCACCCATGGCAATTAACCCATCAGGGTTATCCAGTGCTTCCTTGGTTGAGGGAAAGCTTTGTCGATCAGTGCTAAGCTCAGGTAGAAAAATCTTCATATCAACTATTTTGGCAGAATTTTGGGAAATTATAATGAGAAAAATATTGCTAATGTTATTAATTATTCCTGTTTTTGTGCAGGCTGAATACCAAAGAAATCAGGCGAGAACCGTAAATGAAGTGGTTTATGGCAAGGTAGACAGTATTCGTTATATTACCGATCAGCAGGTAGTAGAGTCGAAATCCAGTGGTTGGCAAACCTTGGCCGGTGCGACAATAGGGGGTTTGATTGGGCATCAATTTGGTGGTGGAACAGGTAAGCAAGTTGCCACAGTTGTAGGTGCCGTTGCAGGTGCTGGTATCGCCCATGATAGGTCTAATCAAGTTTATCGAATAGAGCATAAATTAGTGGAAATTCTGATAGATACGGATAAAGGGGAGCTTGTTAATGTGATACAAGATGTGGATGCTAATATGTTATTTCAACGTGGGGACTCAGTTAGAATTTTGTACTTTGATAACGGCGTGCGAGTAGACATTGCTTACTGATGCATTTTTCCTTGTAGTCAGCTCAAATTAAAAGCATGTTTGCAAGGCAAACAGGTGCTAGCAAAGCACTCTGTTTTTGGTTAGTCTGCAAGTACGAAAAATAAAAACTCGCATTCGGATGTGTGAGACTATGCAGGAATAATCAACATAGATGGAAAGCCTTACGTTACAACCCATTTCTCTCGTTTCTGGTGAGGTAAACTTACCTGGTTCAAAAAGTGTTTCAAACCGTGCCCTTCTTTTAGCCGCTTTGGCTTCTGGTAAAACTCGACTCACCAATCTATTGGACAGTGATGACATTCGCCATATGCTGAATGCGCTGACCAAACTAGGCGTGAGTTATCAGCTTTCAGACGATAACACTGTCTGTGAAGTGGAAGGTCTAGGCAGCAGTTTTAATGTTGAAAATGCTCAGGAGCTGTTTTTAGGAAATGCAGGAACCGCAATGCGCCCACTGGCGGCTGCGTTGTGTTTGGGGAGCGGCGAGTATGTACTTACTGGCGAACCAAGAATGAAAGAGCGACCAATAGGGCATTTAGTCGATGCGCTTAAGGCTGCTGGTGCTGATATCGAATACTTGGAGAATGAACATTACCCGCCTTTGAAAATCAAAGGAACGGGGCTACAAGGTGGCACAGTAGACATTGATGGTTCAATTTCAAGCCAATTTTTAACAGCGTTTCTTATGTCGGCACCGCTAGCGGAAGGCGATATTAAGATCAATATTATTGGCGAGCTTGTTTCCAAACCGTACATCGATATTACCCTGCACATTATGAAGCAGTTCGGTGTGGACGTGATCAATCATGATTACCAATCCTTTGTGGTTCCTTCAGGGCAGTTTTATAAGGCGCCTGGTGACTTCTTAGTGGAAGGCGACGCTTCTTCTGCTTCTTATTTTCTTGCCGCTGCAGCAATAAAGGGTGGGGAAATCAAAGTGACTGGTATCGGTAAAAACAGCATCCAAGGTGACATTCAGTTTGCCGATGCACTTGAAAAAATGGGTGCTGGAATTGAGTGGGGCGACGATTATGTGGTGTCACGTCGAGGTGAATTGAAAGCCATTGATTTAGATTTTAACCACATACCTGATGCCGCAATGACGATAGCGACAGCAGCGCTGTTTGCGGAAGGCACAACGGTTATTCGTAACGTGTATAACTGGCGCGTAAAGGAAACGGATCGTTTGTCTGCAATGGCAACAGAGTTGCGTAAAGTGGGGGCGGAAGTCGAAGAGGGTGAAGATTACATCGCGATTACACCAACGCCTAATCTCAAGCATGCCGCCATTGATACATACGATGATCATCGTATGGCAATGTGTTTCTCTTTGGTTGCGTTAAGCGATACGCCAGTGACAATTAACGATCCTAAGTGTACATCAAAAACTTTTCCAGATTACTTTGAGAAATTGGCCAGCCTAAGTCAATAATTAGAGCGTAACCTAAAGAGCCCCAGCAACGATGTTTCTGGGGCTTTTGTCTACTCTAAGGTAAATTCTTTAGACAACTGATGAGCAAGATATTTGAACATATTGAAAACAGCGGGTGTTCGTTCACTAGGCAGTCCTTGTTCATTTAAAAAGTATTCACCTTTAAAGATCAATACCCCATCTTTTTCTATAACGGAATCTGCTCGCATACCTTCTAAATATTCGTCATGTTCTTGAATAATGTTGTTGGCGATGAGCAGTAAATCAAACTCAGAAATGCTTTTTTTTGAACTCATGAAAACCTCTAATTATCGATGAGGGAAGGGTACTGATGTGGCATAAATTATCAAGGATTCTCTATGCATTTCGCTATTGTTGCATAGATACGGCAAGGTGAAATCAGCTCTTTTTTGTGAGCCATTACAGAAATCCACTATTTTCTCTAGTCTACGACTCATCTCATGATTACTATGTGCGCAATTTTGACAAGGTACATAGACGTTCAAAGCGCTTACTACCCTATATGATCCCAGTTTTCTGATTGACCAGATGTCGACCACTCAGAGTTGAAATGTAAAAAACTGGTTGACCTTCTTATAAACTCGCACAATAGTAAAAAAAGAAGCAATGAGCCAGTATGGCGTGCGCTATTTAATGCGCAATCGAATTTGAGGACGTTTGAGTCAGTTATGGGTAAATCTCTCGTTATAGTGGAATCACCTGCCAAGGCAAAGACTATTAATAAGTACCTTGGTAAAGACTATATAGTTAAGTCGAGCGTGGGGCACATACGTGATCTCCCGACGGCTGGGCAAAGTACTGGCACAAAGAAAGCGGCAGCTGTGTCGACAAAAGGTATGAGTGCTGAAGAAAAAGCGCGCATCAAAAAAGAAAAAGATCGCAAAGCTCTGATCAAAAAGATGGGTATCAACCCATATAAAGAGTGGGAAGCGAATTACCAAATTCTGCCAGGCAAAGAGAAAGTTGTATCAGAATTGCAGAAACTGGCCAAAGACGCTGAATACGTTTATCTCGCAACCGATTTGGATCGTGAAGGAGAGGCGATTGCGTGGCACCTTCGCGAGATAATCGGTGGTGATGAAGCACGCTACAAGCGAGTTGTATTTAATGAAATCACTAAGAATGCTATTCAGCAAGCATTTGAAACCCCTGGTGAACTTAACCAAGATGGCGTAAATGCACAGCAAGCACGTCGTTTCATGGACAGAGTTGTGGGCTTTATGGTCTCGCCACTGCTTTGGAAAAAAGTGGCACGTGGATTGTCTGCTGGTCGAGTTCAGTCTGTTGCGGTTAAATTGCTAGTTGAGCGTGAACGTGAAATCAACGCCTTCATCCCTGAAGAATTTTGGGATATTCATGCCAACACTAAGACCGCGGATAAAACGGATTTTCGTTTGCAAGTGGCGCAGAAAAATGGTGAGGCGTTCAAGCCAGTCAATGAATCACAAGCGAGCGCGGCAGTTTCTGATTTAGAAAAAGCACAATATGAAGTATGCAAGCGCGAAGATCGCCCTACGAAAAGTAAACCCTCTGCTCCATACATCACCTCGACACTGCAACAAGCTGCGAGCACTCGTTTAGGTTACGGTGTGAAGAAAACCATGATGTTGGCTCAGCGTTTGTATGAAGCGGGCTACATCACTTACATGCGTACTGATTCCACCAATTTAAGTTCTGAAGCCGTGGAAGCCGTGCGTGGTTTCATCGGATCTGAGTTTGGAGATAAGTATCTTCCAGCTAAACCCATAGTTTATGGTAGCAAAGAAGGCGCACAGGAAGCTCACGAAGCGATTCGTCCTTCTAGTGTGGAAGTTAAAGAGCGGGACCTCCAAAGCATGGACAAAGACGCTCACAAGCTTTATCAGCTAATTTGGAATCAATTTGTAGCGTGTCAAATGACACCGGCTCAATATGACTCAACGACATTGAGTGTAAAAGCGGCAGAATATACGTTGAAAGCGAAAGGACGAATTCTGAAGTTTGACGGCTGGACTCGTGTTCAACGTCCTATGGGTAAGAACGAAGACCAGATACTACCCGCAGTTCAAATTGGTGATGTGCTTGAGCTTGTTGCGTTAGATCCAAAGCAACATTTTACCAAGCCACCTGCACGCTTCACTGAAGCCGCATTGGTTAAAGAGCTCGAAAAACGTGGCATCGGTCGTCCTTCAACTTACGCTTCTATCATTTCTACGATTCAAGATCGTGGTTATGTAAAAGTGGATCAGCGACGTTTCTATGCGGAAAAAATGGGTGAAATCGTTACTGACCGTTTGGATGATAGCTTTAATGACCTAATGAACTACGACTTCACTGCTCGCATGGAAGAAAAACTGGACCAAATTGCGGTAGGTGATGCTAACTGGAAAGCCGTTCTAGATAACTTCTTTACTGACTTTACTGGTGATCTTGAGAAGGCGGAGTTGGAAGAAGATCTTGGAGGCATGCGCCCTAACAATATCGTTTTAACGGATATAGAATGCCCAACGTGTTCACGTCCTATGGGTATTCGCACAGCCTCTACTGGTGTTTTCTTAGGTTGTTCTGGGTATGCCTTACCACCAAAAGAGCGTTGCAAAACCACCATAAACTTAGGTGATGAAGAGGGGATTATCAATGTTCTTGAAGAGGATGTTGAAACCGCTGCGCTTCGTGCCAAAAAACGTTGTCCAAAGTGCGAAAATGCAATGGATGCATACCTTATCGACGAAAAGCGAAAAATGCATGTTTGTGGGAACAACCCAAACTGTGATGGTTACTTAGTCGAACACGGTGAGTTTAAAGTTAAAGGTTACGATGGTCCGCTTGTTGAATGTGACAAGTGTGGTTCTGACATGGTTCTAAAGAACGGTCGTTTCGGCAAATATATGGATTGCACGAGTGAAGATTGTAAGAACACTCGTAAGATTTTGAGAAATGGTGAAGTCGCTCCACCGAAAGAGGATCCTGTGCATTTCCCTGAATTGCCATGTGAAAACTCAGATGCGTATTTTGTGTTACGTGATGGAGCTTCTGGTTTATTTATGGCCGCGAGCAACTTCCCTAAATCGCGTGAAACACGGGCGCCTTTAGTTGAAGAGCTGGTTCGGTTCAAGGAGCGTTTGCCGCCAAAATTCGAATACTTGACGACTGCACCCACTCACGATCCAGACGGGCGTCCAACCGTTGTGCGCTTCAGCCGAAAGTCGAAAGAAAACTATGTGCGTTCTGAAGAAGATGGCAAGCCATCTGGTTGGACTGGCTTATACATTGATGGTCAATGGGAAGTGACGGATAAGCGTAAAAAAACAAAATCCTAAAGAGTGAAAAATAGAATATTAAGGCAGCCAGTAGGCTGCCTTTTTTCGTTTCTTAGTCGACCATATGCAGCGCATATCCCAGATAGAGTACTCACTATAGGAAAGCTGCGTTCGTTTTACAGCAAATCCGCTGGCTGGCATTTGCCTATTTCTTTCAGCCGAAAAGTCGAACATTAAAGTGGTTCGGCTTGAGAGTGCGTCTATGCCGATCTGAGCTAAAAAAGAGAAAAACAAAACGCTCAGTGTCTATTAACTTCTCACACAGGAAGTCACTGAAACGTCATTATTGGCGAGATTCGATGGACATAAAGAGGAGGTTGCAGAGCTCGATGCGATTATTTCTGTCGCTCATAACTTGAGCTTAAGTATTACGTCGTAGGAAATTGAAGCACTATCTCAATACGGGGATTTGGGTGATAAACAGTGTGAAGTCAGCCTAGTAATGACTTCAGTCCACCCACGGATACCAATTCGCTTCGAGTATTGATTGCACCAAAGTTGTGCGCTAATGCCTCGGTAAAAAACAATTAGTTAACGGATCCCTCACAGAAAGATTCACATAAGGCAAACGTTTGCTTGTGGTCGCGCACTTGTTGGCATGGATCGCAAAATAATGATTGTAATTGCATATGCATTAAGTTAAAAATAAGCTCATAAATCGCACTTCGTAAAGTATAAATATAAAAGTGCAAAATAATAAATATTAACAATATCAGTATTTTCGCTTGGTTTGCTTGATGGAATGAGAACGTTATTCATACTTTCCATTTCTTTAGACTTATAAATCAGGCTCACTATGTGAGTGGCAGTAATCTCTCTAAGGGTTGTTGATAGAGTTGCACATTCGTGACACGTCGTGCGACGCATGCAATGTTGTGGCTTACCTCGGAGCCGAACGCTGTCTCTCCACATGGACGTATGACTCGATAATAGAAACACATGCGTTTCGTTAGTACGGTCATAAAACGATAAGATATGGAGATATATAATGGCTGGTGTATTAGGAATGATTCTTGCGGGTGGGGAAGGTTCTAGGCTAAGACCCCTCACAGGATCACGCAGTAAACCCTCGGTGCCTTTTGGAGGAAGCTATCGTCTGATTGACTTCGCTCTGAATAACTTTGTAAACGCTGATTTAATGAGAATTTATGTTCTCACGCAGTTTAAATCGCAATCCCTTTATTTGCATATGAAAAAAGGTTGGAATTTGTCCGGTATTACTGACAGATTCATTGACCCTATTCCAGCGCAAATGCGCGATGGTAAACGTTGGTATGAAGGTACGGCAGATGCTATCTACCAAAACATTCGCTTTATCGAGCTTGCGCAACCTGATCAAGTTTGTATTTTTGGTTCTGACCACATCTACAAAATGGATATCAGGCAAATGCTTGATTTTCATAAGAGAATGGAAGCTAAGCTCACGGTGTCAGCGCTTCGAATGCCACTTAAAGAGGCTTCGCAATTCGGTGTGATTGAAGTCGATAAAAATGGAAAAATGATTGGTTTTGAAGAAAAACCCGAAAACCCGAAATCGATTCCAGGCAATCCTGATGAAGCATTGGTGTCAATGGGGAATTACATTTTTGAAGCAGACGCATTGTGTAAAGAGTTACGTGACGATGCAGACAGCGAAACCTCGAGCCATGACTTTGGTAAAGACATTATTCCAAAGATGTTTCCGTCCGGTGAGGTGTATGTATATGACTTCTCCACCAACAAAATCAATGGTGAGAAGGGGTCTACTTACTGGAGAGATGTCGGCACAATAGATTCTTACTGGTCAGCACACATGGATTTACTTGATAAAGATCCTGAGTTTTCTCTTTATAACCGAAGCTGGCCACTGCATACCTATTATCCACCTTTACCGCCAGCGACATTTGTTGATACCAATGATGATTGCCGTGTGCGCGTCAATGACAGCCTAGTGTCTGGTGGCAGTTATATTCAAGGTTCATCCATTCACAAATCAGTTCTAGGGTATCGCAGCAACATTGCGAGTGGTTCGATTATCAGTGAATCGATTCTTTTAGGTGATGTGAAAATTGGTGCAGGTTGTAAAATACGTCGAACCATTATTGATAAAGATGTTGAAATCGCTCCGGGGACCGTTATTGGTGAAGATCTAGAGCTCGATGCTCAACGCTTTCACGTTTCCCCTGAGGGTATAGTTGTCATCAAGAAAGGAATGAAAGTTGGGTTCTAATATGGATCGCATGAATATCTGGTTTACGGTTTCTGAAGCCGAAGGCTTGGTTAAAAGTGGTGGCTTGGCCGATGTTGCAAAAGCGCTACCTAAAGCACTTCAAGTTTTAGGGCATGACGTGTCAATCGTTATTCCAGGTTATCGAACCATGCCTGGATTAGAAGGAGCCGAAATCATACTTAACACAGAGTTAGATTTTTGGCCCCATATTCGCTATCAAGTAAAGAAATTGTCGCTAGACGGTGTGCCTGTCTATGCCGTTGAATGCCACAAGTATTTTGATCGTAGTGAATTGTATGCCGAGTCTAATCAAGCGTATCCAGATAATGGAGAGCGTTTCGGTTTTTTTGCGTCTGCTTGTCTCGATATTCTTCCCAAACTTGGGATTAAGCCTGACATAATTCATGCCAATGACTGGCACACAGGCTTGATTCCGTTTTTGTTAAAAACGCGGTATGAACATGATGAACGTTATCGTTCGATTAGAAGCGTTCTAACCGTGCACAATGCGATGTTTAAAGGAATCTACACCTACCATGACTTGGAGATTATTCCAGAATTGAACTTGTCTGGTTTAGAGCAGCTGCAATACGGTCAAGATTGCATCAGTATGCTTCGTGCAGGAGTGGCTTATGCAGACAAAGTCAATGCGGTAAGCCCTAACTATGCCGCTGAGTTAATGACCGCATTGGGCTCTCATGGAATGGTGGATGACTTTGTCCACCGTAGCACAGATCTTTATGGCATTCTCAATGGGTGTGATTACAGCGAATGGGATCCGAAGTCGGACAAGTATCTTGATCATCATTATGAGGCGGAAGCCGCTAGCATGGTGAAAGGTAAACAACTTAATAAATGTCAGTTACAGGGAGAGGTTGGGTTACCTTGCAAAGAGTTACCTGTCTTTGGGATGGTGTGTCGGCTAACGCACCAAAAGGGATTCCACTACCTTCTGCCAATCATAGAGAAGTTTTTGCGAAATGATGTTCAACTGGTCATCGTTGGTACCGGTGAACCTCAAGTGGCTGCGAAACTCCATGAAGTCGCTAACCGATACTCAAATAAATTTGTGTTTATTGAAGCGTATAACAACCGCTTGGCACATTTGGTTGAAGCTGGGTCGGACTTTTTCCTTATGCCTTCGGAGTTTGAGGCGTGTGGCTTAAATCAAATTTATAGTATGGCTTACGGTACGCTACCGATTGTTCGAGAAGTCGGCGGGCTAAAAGATACCGTTGTTGATTACGATACGGATGGAAAATTGGCGACAGGCTTAAGTTTTTTAGAACCTACACCAGAAGCATTGTTGATTGCTATGCAGCGAGCTTTGATTCTCTATCTGCAACAACCAGATGAGGTGCAGCGAATTCGTTTGAACGCAATGCACACGGAATTCAGCTGGGAAGCATCGGCTAACGAGTACATCAATATGTATCACGCAGCACTTCTGTAAAGCGAGATGGCATTAAAGGCTACCTGTTAAAGTCGTAGGTTGAATCCTTGAAGACGATAGCCTCTCAATGAAAATTGGGGGGCTTTTCTATGGTAGGAGGAGCTCGGTCACCCAATTTACTCATATTGTGGTAAGCTTTTAGCTAATAGAACTAGAAAGATTCCTAATATTTATTAAGCGATGTCGAACCCTTTGTTATTTCACAAGATTTATAGTCATCCCACCAGTAGTGAGTGGGTGGTCTTTGTTCATGGTGCTGGTGGAAGCTCTTCGATTTGGTTTAAGCAAATCAAAGCCTACAAACAGCATTTTAACTTATTGCTCATTGATCTAAGAGGTCATGGGCGATCGAACAATGTTATTCAAGAGCTCCTTAAGAAGAAGGGCTATACATTTAAAGATATCTGCCAAGATATCTTGCAAGTATTGGATCACTTGAAAATTCAGTCTGCACACTTTGTTGGCATGTCTTTAGGAACCATCATTGTACGAAATCTTGCAGAGATAGCGTCAGATAGGGTAACGACAATGGTGTTAGGTGGGGCGGTAACGCGATTTGATATTCGTTCACAAGTGTTGGTTAAAGTTGGGGATTGGAGCAAACACGTCATTCCTTACATGTGGTTATACAGCTTGTTTGCCTACATAGTGATGCCACAGAAGAACCAAAAAGAATCCCGACATTTATTCGTTAGGGAAGCTAAAAAACTGTGTCAAAAAGAATTCAAACGTTGGTACACGTTGGCAGCGGATGTTAACCCTTTGATGAAATATTTTCGTGAAAAAGAAATTCCGATCCCAACGCTATATTTGATGGGTGACAGAGATTACATGTTTCTCCGGCCAGTTAAAGAAATGGTGAGAATACATAAGCGAAGTGCATTGATTGAAATCCCAGATTGTGGTCATGTGTGTAACGTAGAAAAGCCGGACATTTTTAACGAGAAATCCATAGGGTTTATTCGTCAACATGCTCGTTGAGGTGATATCCACAATTCCAACATGCCCCAAATTGAGCTTCTATCCATTCGTCGCATTCCGGACAACACCAGTTCGGTTTGGTCGGGTTAGCGGCTTGATTTGTATATGAGTCTACAATCTTCTTGGCTCTGTCGAACTGAAATTCGTTGTTTAACCAAATATAAGGTTCGGTATCTGAACCAAATGGAAGCTCACCTTGTAAGCCAAACAGCCCTTCCCCCCGAACTTCAACATCGATTCCCTGTGCTTTTAGCAATTCACATACTATATGAGCTTCTGTAGGGAGCGCAGTAGAGTACAACTTCATAGCTCGTCCAATAGATGATGGATTTTTAATTATGACAGTAAGTAATCCATAATGATCCATGTGGAATAGATAACTGTGAATTTCAGCAATAAAAAAGCCTCCAAAGGAGGCTTTTTTTTAGCATGTAGGTTTAACTAACTTAAGTGTTTCATTAACTCATCACGTCTATCCTGAGGGATAACGGACCAGTGAGTGCCATTAATTGCACCCTCTAGAGCCCATAATAGCTCTAAGCCAACATCGCTGGAATGAGTCTGCTTGATGGCTTTAAAGGCTTCTACAGAACCGAAGTTTTGCAACTCCTGAACGGAAGAAATCCCCGCTTTTTTGAGCATTCTTTCTGTACCCAAACGTAAATTCGGCAAATCTTTCAAACGCGTTGGTTTGGTTTCGGCTTGCTTTTGTTTCTCTGTTCTTGCAACTTTAAGCGCTATAGAAGCCTTCTCTATGATGTCACTGGTATTATCCCAACTGGTTTCTGGGAGAGCAAAATACTTGGTAACAACTGGAAACCCACGCTTCTTATACACATAAGGCTTTAAACCTTGTTGTTCGAACTTTTGAGCACTTTTTGAGTCAGCTCTGATGTGTAAAGTATTTTGAACGACTAGGGCGAACATGGTGTCATCAGCGAAAACGCCAAAACCACCAAACATTGAACGAGATTTTATCGTTCCTAATGGTTCAAATAGCTTTAATGAGTTTTTAAGTATTGGTTTATCCATGCTGTACTGTCTCGGCTAAAGAAGTTATGCCACTACTAAGTTCAGGTCCGAGAAAAAATAGCAAAGTGATGCAGTCAGATGTCAGAGTTTGGTTAACTCTGGAAAAGAAGTATGCATATTTGCCATCGGCAACCCCGCTACCATGTTGATTTCCAATAAATCCATTTAGGCCGGAAGCTTTGCGTCCCACTTTTTCAAATGGTTTGCCCTGTGCGTGACAATAAGATCATAGAGAAAAATCGGAACAAGTATCACATCAAAATACCCTATACGTGATATTTATTCAAAAAATAAATGTGAATATATAAATACTGTCTCTTATTTGCAATTTATAGCAAAAAGCCTGACATATAGTCAGGCTTTATTAAGGTGTAACTAATTTAATTCAATTTTTTAACAGAACTGCGTTCAACGATCTCAGGATGCATCTCGAAGATTCGTTTGTCGTGTTCTTTATCTTTGATTCTTTGAAGAAGAATTTCAAACGCTGTTTTGCCAACACGACGCTTAGGTTGGTGAACGGTCGTGAGTGGGGGAGAGAAGTATCCCGATAACTCAATATTGTCATAACCAATGATTGAAATATCATCTGGAACGCGAACCCCATTCTCTTGAAGACGACTAATGACACCTAGCGCCATGAGATCATTAAAGCAGAATATTGCTGTCGGTCTATTTTCCATGGCGAGGATTTTATCTGCAGCTAGGACAGCAGTGTCACACTCGAAATTACCGACGAGTATACGTTCAGGTCTAAATTCAATGCCGAACTCGTTAAGTGCTCGCTTGTAGCCAATAACGCGTTCAATACAAGCAACTTTGTCTTCGTGGCCGGTAAGGCATGCAATATCCGTATGACCATTGTCTATAAGGTATTTTGTTGCGAGATACCCGCCCTCCTCAGAGTTATCAATGATCTTATCTGCTTGGGAACTTTCTGGTCCCCAATCCATTATCACTTTTGGGATGGATGCGTGGGCATCAAGCATTCCACGAAGATCTTCCGTTAAATCTGAGCACATCACTAGGATGCCATCCACGCGCTTTTCAGCCAGCATACGAATATAATCCCGTTGCTTTTCGTAAATTCCACCCGTGTTACATAAAATCAGTGTGTAACCTTGACGATAACAGTAGCTTTCTACGCCATCGACGACTTCAGCAAAGAATGGATTGGAAGACTGAGTCACTAACATACCAATGGTGCGAGTCGTGTTACATTTCAAACTGCGTGCAACAGCACTTGGTGCATAATTCAGCTCTTCAACTGCTTTTTTTACTTTTTCTTGTGTAGTTTCAGCAACAAAGCGTGTTTTATTTATAACATGAGAAACCGTTGTAGTTGATACTCCGGCAAGTCGTGCGACATCTTTAATAGTGGCCATAAAACAAATATCCTATAGAGCCAAGCTGAGTGGCAAGAAGCTAAACTTTCAGCATAGCGGATTTTCATTGTGTTATTAAAATCGACTGAAAATAAAAAAACCGCTATTAATACAGCGGCTTAGCTAATAAAATTCAGCGTTTTATATTCTATCGTTTGCGATCACGATCTTAGTCTTAAATGTCGCAAGTGACAATGGAATGAATCGTAAAAATTTATACCAAGTGTCACATTTATGATGAATCCTTATATTTACTAAGGTTTAAGTTTCATACTTGATTCTAATCTACAAAATATTTAGGACAAGTTTGAAGACTTAATAAGGTCAGGTCCTCTCACGAGATTGCGCTACTCGTTAGAAAATTGCGCTACTCGTTAGAAATATATTGGCGATATACAGTTATAACGCTCATGAACAATTGTGACCAAGCAGCATAGAGCCGGAAGTTGTCTTTTATTCGATGAAGGAAGCCAAGCCATAAATGTGTGTCTTTAGACAGCAACGGCTCTTGCAGGGCTTATCGCAAGCAATGAAACGACGAGTGAATAAGGCACGAATAGGTTGCTTTGAATCAATAAAATTCAGGAAATCACCTTCCTTTTAGCAAATTTGCTAGAAATGTAACTTTTTGTAAATAGAATATGAAGAGTCGCCAATAAACCGTGGCAAGTTTGTCTTTTTATTCAGATAGAAGTCGAACAAATACTCAATATATCCTTATAAATACAAAAGAAAGTGGTTTAGATGAGCTATCACATATTAGTCGTAGAAGATGATGTGGTTACCCGAAGCGAATTGGTAGAATATTTCCAGAGCGAAGGTTATCAGGTTAGCGAAGCTAAAAGCAGTGGGCAAATGCGCGCAATTTTAGAAAATAAATCTGTCGATTTAGTCTTGCTGGATATTAACTTACCAGGCGAAGACGGGCTGATGTTGACTCGAGAGCTGCGGAGTCAATCTGATATAGGGATTATCCTCGTCACAGGACATACGGACAGAATTGATAAAATTGTCGGTCTTGAAATGGGGGCTGATGATTACGTGATAAAGCCTTTTGAGCTTAGAGAGCTGCTGGTCAGAGTAAAAAATTTGTTGTGGAGAATGTCTACAGTCCTTGATGCTTCAGCGAAAGAGGACAGAAAAGAAAAATCAGGGCAACGGCTTTGTTTTGGGGAATGGATGTTTGATATCCAACGTCGTGCACTCAGCCGAAACGGTGAGCCAGTTAAACTGACCAAAGCTGAATATGAATTGCTTGTGGCTTTATCTTCGCATCCAAACAAAGTGCTTAGCCGGGAACGGATATTAAACATGATTAGTCACCGTGTTGACGCACCTAGTGATAGAACCATTGATGTTTTGATTCGTAGAATGAGAGCCAAAATGGAGTTTGATCCGAAAAATCCACAAATTTTTGTCACGGTTTACGGTGAGGGCTACATGTTTGCTGGTGACTGATGGTTGGTGATTGATGTTGAGGTTCAACAATAAGCGATTATAAGGATAGAACACAAAAAAACCGAGGAGAGTATCCTCGGTTTTTCGTTTATAACTCGATATTTCAGGCTAATTTAACAATTTAAGAAGCGTCATTCAGTTGTGCGTTAGAGTTTGTTGCGAAGTCACGGAGTGTTTGCCACCAAAGCCCTAAGCGTTCATGCCAGTAGGTTTCCGTCCACTCTAAGTATTTAGCTTGAGGTCGGTATTTATTCCATGGTTGCATAATGGCATTGGAAGCCAAAAAGTTCGTCGGGGCTGGAACGGGTTCGATTCCTGCATCATGAAACTCACGTAATGCGCGTGTCATATGGCTTGCGGATGTGACAAGCACTAATTTTTTATTATTAACAAAAACAGATGCTTGTCTCGCTTCTTCCCACGTGTCTTTTGCTGTTTCCAAAAGAATGATGTCGGGTTTTGCAACGCCCAATGCAAGTGCTACTTTTGCCATCATTCGTGCGTTACTTATCTCAGAGCCACCCGCGTAGCCAGACAAAATCAATTTTGCTCCGGGATACATTCTTAGAATACGAATACCTTCGGATAATCGCATTAATGCGGTTCTACTTAATTCTGATGTCGGTGGGATGTCATCATCAACCACATGACTGCTTCCCAAAACCATCACATAGTCAATGGTGCCTTCTACAGGAAGAAAACCTTTGTGTTGACGCTCCATAGGCATTAATAATCCGCTGGCAACCGGTTGGAAAGAAGAAAGGAAAATGCCAGTGAAGGACATGAAAATCAAAAAGCAGCCAGTTCCTCTTTTTAAGGTAAACATGACCAACATTAACCCCACCACTCCAATGATTAAAAAGCCTGGGAGCGGCATTAGCAGCGCAGAAAACACTTTTTTCAGCTCAAACATACTTAAATAGTCCGAAAAATCATCACTTGATTATGAAAAAGGCTAACAAGCCTTTATTACTTCTTATCCTGTGACAGAATAAGCGGCACGAATAGATATAATAACCTAAGCCACAGTGACAGAAGATCGTAATTTCGACGATATTGCCCACAAATTCGCAAAAAATATTTACGGATCCGAGAAAGGTGATATACGTCAAACCATTGTTTGGGAAGATTTAATTGTAGCATTAAGTGAGCTAAAGGATGAATGTTGCCAGTTAAAAATCTTGGATGCAGGCGGAGGGCTTGGGCAAATGTCGCAAAAAATTGCTCAACGCGGACACAATGTCACACTCTGTGATCTATCTTCTGAAATGCTTAAACTGGCAAAAGCAGACATTGAAAAACACGGTTTGCTTTCCCAATATCAGCTAGTTCACTCTCCAGTTCAAGAAATTGGACAGCACCTCAATGAGAAAGTTGATATGGTGCTTTTCCACGCAGTGATGGAGTGGTTAGCTCATCCCAAATCTGCGCTGGAAACGGTACTAGAGCAAATAAAACCGGGCGGCATCGGCTCTATCATGTTCTACAACCACCACGGCTTAGTACTGAAAAACGTGATATGCGGCAATATTCCACACATTTTAGAAGGAATGCCGCATAGGAAACGCTTTAAACTTCAGCCTCAAAAAGGCTTGAAGCCGGAAGACGTCTATCAATGGATAGAGGAAGCTGGATTCGAAATTTGTGGAAAATCGGGTATTCGCTCCTTCCACGACTACATAGGTAATATGGAGTACATGGGCGATTATCAATTTGAAGATGTATTGGCACTTGAAAGACAACTGTGTCGTCAGGAGCCTTACCTTTCTTTAGGGCGCTACATTCATGTATGGGCGAAAAGAAAGGAACAATAAACAGGATGAACAATGAGTAATGTAACTCAAGATGTTGTAGAGCAACCAATCGATGAATTGGTTAGCTGGGTAAAACAACACGATTTCTCATTGAACTTGTCTACTGAACGTCTGGCTTTTCTGATTGCGTTAGCCGTTTTAAGTAACGAGAGATTTGATGAAGAGTTGGGTGAGGGAGAGTTGCACGATGCGTTCTCTATTGTCACCCGCTTGTTTGAAGAAACGGGGGAGGCTTCTGCATTTCGGGCGAATAACGCCATCAATGAAATGGTGAAACAGAAGCTATTAAGCCGATTTACCAGTGAAATTACAGACGGTGCAAGTATTTATCGTTTGTCTCCTTTAGCAATCGGTATTACCGATTACTATGTGCGCCACCGACAGTTTTCAAAGTTACGACTGTCCATTCAGCTGTCCATGGTGGCAGGTGAAATGGAAAAAGCGATCGCAGCGGCGAACGAAGGCGGCACACCAGGACACTGGCAAAAAAATGTCTATGGTGTTTTAAAATACTCAGTCGGTGAGATTTTTGATCAAATCGATCTCAATCAACGCGTTATGGACGAGCAGCAGCAATTGGTAAAAGACCAAATAGCAGAGTTATTGAACCAAGATTGGCGTGACGCCATCAACAGCTGTGAAGCGCTGCTCAGTGAAACATCCGATACCCTGAAAGAGCTGCAAGACACGCTGCAAGCCGCTGGCGATGAAATGCAAACTCAGATCCTAGATATCCAAGGGTTAGTCTACGGGCAAAGCGAATTGCAATTCGTCGAAGAAGCACTCTATGGGTTGCAAATGAAGCTCGACCGCATAGTGAGCTGGGGTCAACAGACCATCGATCTATGGATTGGTTATGATCGCCATGTCCATAAGTTCATTCGTACTGCTATTGATATGGACAAAAACCGCGCCTTCAGTCAGCGATTGAGACAGTCTGTTAAAGACTACTTCGACGCACCATGGTTGCTGACGTATGCCGATGCCGCAAGGTTACGTGACATGCGTGATGAAGCTTTGGTTCTGCGTGATGATGAAGTCATGGGGCAGGTACCAATGGATGTCGAATACGAAGAGTTTGAGCAAGTAAACGACGAATTGTCAGAGCGAATAAGTGAGATGCTCAGTGCTCATAAAGAACGAGGTGCTTCCATCGATTTGGGGGTGGTTCTCCGTGACTATCTTTCGGCACATCCACAAGCACATCATTTTGATTTAGCTAGAATTGTTGTCGACCAAGCGGTGCGCTTAGGTTACTCCGAATCTGACTATCAGGCGATTCAACCTGATTGGCAGGCGATCAACGATTTTGGCGCGAAGGTACAAGCAAATGTCATTGACAAATACTGAAGAATATATGCCAGAGAAACTGGCAAAAGCGATTTCCAATCCGCTGTTTCCCGCACTGGATAGTGCACTTCGATCCGGGCGCCATATCTCCTCTGAAGACATGGACAACCACGCATTGCTGAGTGATTTCGAGACTGAACTTGCCCAATTTTACCAACGTTATAACACCGAATTAGTGAAAGCGCCGGAAGGCTTTTTCTACCTTCGTCCGCGCTCTACCTCCTTGATTGGTAGAAGTGTTCTTTCCGAGCTGGATATGCTGGTGGGTAAAGTGTTGTGCTTCCTGTATCTCAGCCCTGAACGGCTGGCTCACGAAGGCATTTTTACTAACCAAGAGCTGTACGACGAGATGATCTCGCTAGCGGATGAGAAAAAACTCATGAAGCTGGTCACCAACCGTGCGACGGGCTCTGATCTCGATCGCGAAAAGCTGTTTGATAAGGTACGCACATCATTAAGACGTTTGCGTCGGCTCGGAATGATTATTCACATTGGTGAAAGCGGTAAGTTTCGTATCAGTGAAGCGGTATTTCGCTTTGGTGCGGACGTACGTATTGGCGATGATATGCGCGAAGCGCAACTGCGCTTAATCCGAGATGGTGAAGCGGTTGTGCACCAACAAGAACCTAGCCAAGCCAGCTTGCTAGAAGAAGAGTCGGAAGAAGAACAAGAAATAGAGGGTGAAGCATGATTGAAAGAGGTAAATATCAATCACTAACCATGATCAACTGGAACGGCTTTTTCGCACGTACTTTTGATATCGATGGTTTGGTTACGACACTTTCTGGTGGTAACGGTGCGGGTAAATCGACCACAATGGCCGCGTTCATAACGGCATTAATTCCTGACCAAAGCTTGCTGCATTTCCGTAATACGACAGAAGCAGGCAGCTCTCAAGCCTCACGTGATAAGGGGCTATATGGTAAATTGCAACCTGGTGCCTGCTACGCCGTTCTTGACGTGGTGAATTCACGTAATCAGCGTTTATTGTTTGCGGTAAAACTGCAGCAAGTGGCTGGGCGAGACAAAAAAGTAGACATCAAGCCGTTTATTATTCAAGGTTTACCCAGTCACGTCAAACCAACCGATGTGCTGATTGAAAGTGTATCGGAGAAACACGCTCGTGTTCGCCAAATCAACGAAGTGAAAGAAAACGCACTTCAACACGAAGGTGTTCACTTCAAAGCGTTTTCTTCTGTTGCCGAATACCATTCTCAGATGTTTGAATTCGGGGTGTTGCCGAAGAAACTTCGCAACAGCAGCGACCGTTCCAAGTTTTACCGATTGATTGAAGCCTCGTTGTACGGCGGAATATCCAGTGCTATCACACGATCATTACGCGATTACCTATTGCCACAAAATGGTGGCGTAAAAAAAGCGTTCCAAGATATGGAATCGGCCCTGCGTGAAAACCGCATGACGCTAGAAGCGATCAAAACGACGCAAGCCGATCGCGATTTATTCAAACACCTAATCACTGAGTCGACCAATTACGTGGCGGCGGATTACATGCGTCACGCCAATGAACGTCGTAACAAGCTAGAGGCGACGATGTCTTTGCGTTCAGAGTTGTTTGGGTCACGTTCTCAGCTAATCGAACAAAACCATTTGCTAAACCGCGTACAAGAAGAGCTTGAACTGCTGGTTGAGCAAGAAGGGGGATTGGAGCAAGACCATCAAGCGGCGTCTGATCACTTGCAGTTGGTCCAAAATGCCCTCCGACAACAAGAAAAAATCGAACGCTACCAAGAAGATCTCGAAGAGCTGAGCGAGCGCCTTGAAGAACAAAGCATGGTGGTTGAAGACGCTCAAGAACGTTTAGTGGAAGCAGAAGAGCAGGCACACATTTCTGAAGAGGAAGTGGACAGCCTGAAAACACAGCTTGCGGATTATCAGCAAGCGTTAGATGTTCAGCAAACCCGAGCATTGCAGTATCAACAAGCCGTCAAGGCATTGGAGAAAGCAAAAGAACTTGCGGGCTTCGATGGCCTCACCTCTGATAATGCGGCGACATTACTGAGTGAGTTGAAACAATCGGAGCAAGATAAAACAACCGCGTTGCTGTCGATAAAACACAAATTGGACATGTCTTCGGCAGCGGCTGAACAGTTTGAACAGGCGTATGCGCTAATTAAGAGCATTGCGGGCGAAGTAGAGCGCACCCAAGCCTCCGCTGTCGCAAAAGCCAGCCTGCAAAAAGCACGCGAAAATCAACAACTGCTGCAAAATGAATCACAGTGGCAAGCACAATACCGCGACCTAGAAAGAAGCCTAACTCAGCAGCGTATTGCACAGCAAAGTGTGACGGAATACCAGAAGCAACACAGTGTTGACTTGATCGATGAATTAACGCTTGAGCAAGAACGCGAGCGTCACAGTGCAACGATTGAATCGGTAGAGCATGACAAAGAAGTGCTGCGTGAGCAGCGCAGTGAACTTCGTCGTCACCAGCAAGATACCGACGCTGAAATCAAAAGATATGAGGGCATTGCGCCGACTTGGATTGCTGCCCACGATGCACTAGAAAAGCTAAAAGAACAATCGGAAGGCGATTTGTACGATAGCCAGGCAGTAATGTCTGAAATGCAGCAAGTTCTAGAGCGTGAGAAAGCTCAATCGATAGCCAAAGATAAGCTGGGTGAGCGACGTACTCAATTGGATAATGAAATCGAACGCCTAGCATCGCCGGGTGGTTCGAACGATCCTCGTCTAAAAGGGCTGGCTGATACGTTAGGCGGTGTGCTGCTTTCTGAAATTTACGACGATATTACGATAGATGATGCGCCGTATTTTAGTGCGATGTACGGACCTGCACGTCATGCTATTGTTGTTTCTGATTTGTCTGGCATTAAAGAAAAGCTCATCGAGCTAGACGATTGCCCAGAAGATTTGTACATCATCGAAGGGGACGTGGATGCCTTTGACGACAGTTCATTCAACGCAGATGAACTCGAAGGCGCGGTTTGCGTTCAGCTTAACGATCGTCAAATGCGTTACTCTCGTTTCCCAGACATTCCGTTGTTTGGACGTGCAGCGCGTGAACAGCGTTTAGCGTTGTTGCGGGCAGAGCGTGATGAAGTAGTAGAACATCATGCGAAAGCGTCATTTGATTCGCAAAAGCTTCAACGTCTGTACCAAGCGTTCAATGAGTTTGTCGCGAAACATATCGGTGTGGCTTTTGAAGCGGATCCAGAACAAGCGCTTCAGGTTGCGCGTGAGAAACGCAATCAATTGGCTCGTCAGCTTTCTGAATTGGAAAACCGCGAACAGCAGCAGCATAGCCAGCTTGCAGCGTCTAAAAAGGCATTGTCACTTCTTGATAAGCTTGCGCCAATGATGGGTGTGGTCGAAGATGAAACCTTATTGGAGCGCCACCAAGATCTGGAAGAGAAACTCGCTAACCTAAGCGAAGCAAAACACTTCCAGAGTCTTCATGGGAAAGCCATTGCGCAATTAGAAAAAGTCTCGTCTGCTCTAGAAGCTGACCCAGAGCAATTTGATGCTTTGCAAGCAGAATATGAAGCGGCTGATAGCGAACTTCAGGTTCTTAAGGTCACCCTGTTTGCCTTGGCGGATTTGGTCGAACGTCGTCATCACTTTAGCTACTCCGACTCGGTTGAATTACTGAATAAGAGCAGTGAACTGAGTGAACAGTTGAAGTCCAAGTTAGTGGCAGCGGAACGAGCGCGTACGCGTCATCGTGAAGTATCGAAACAATCTCAGCAACAACTTAGCCAATACAATCAAGTGCTTGCTTCTCTCAAGAGTTCACACCAAGCGAAAGCGGAAACCATGCAAGAGTTCCGAATTGAATTGCAGGAGTTTGGTGTTAACGCGGATGCGGGTGCGGAAGAGCGTGCACGTAATCGTCGCGATGAGTTGCAAGAACGGTTACACGCATCACGTAATCGCAAGAGTGAATTTGAGCGAATTATTACATCATCTGAGCTGGAAATGAAATCTTTAGCGAAGCACCTAAAGAAAGTTCAGAAAGAATACATTGAACTTCGTACCTTTGTGGTTGCGGCAAAAGCAGGATGGTGTTCGGTTCTTCGCCTTGCGAGAGAAAATGACGTTGAACGTCGTTTGCACCGCCGTGAATTGGCTTACATGTCGGCAGACGAATTGCGTTCCATGTCGGATAAATCACTGGGTGCTTTACGTCTGGCTGTTGCCGACAACGAAGACCTACGTGATGCGTTGCGTTCATCCGAAGATAATGCTCGTCCTGAGAAAAAGGTGCTCTTCTACATCTCGGTGTACCAGCACCTTCGTGAGCGTATTCGTCAGGATATTATTCACACAGATGATCCGGTTGAAGCCATTGAAGAGATGGAAGTCGAATTGGCTCGCCTTACCGAAGAACTGACTCAGCGTGAAAATCGCTTAGCGATCAGTTCCGAATCGGTCGCGGCAATCATCAAGAAAACGATTCAGCGAGAGCAAAACCGAATTCGCATGCTTAACCAAGGATTGTCGAACATATACTTTGGTCAGGTAAAAGGCGTTCGCTTGAATGTGAACATTCGTGAAAGCCACGAAGTTTTGCTCAATGGTTTGAGCACGCAGCAAGAGCAGCATAAAGATCTGTTTGAAAGTACACGCTTTACGTTTTCGGAAGCGATGGCTAAATTGTTCCAGCGTGTGAACCCGCATATTGATATGGGGCAGCGTTCACCACAAGTGCTGGGAGAAGAACTGTTAGATTACCGAAACTACTTAGAGTTGAGTGTTGAAGTCAATCGTGGTTCGGATGGTTGGCTGCAAGCCGAATCGGGGGCGCTTTCTACGGGTGAAGCCATTGGTACGGGTCAGTCCATACTGCTAATGGTGGTGCAAAGCTGGGAAGAAGAATCTCGACGCTTACGCAGCAAAGATATTGTGCCTTGCCGTCTTCTATTCTTAGATGAAGCCGCCCGTCTTGACGCGAAATCGATCTCAACACTGTTTGAGCTTTGTGATCGTCTGGGTATGCAATTGCTTATTGCAGCACCAGAAAACATCAGCCCAGAAAAAGGCACAACTTACAAATTGGTTCGTAAGGTATTTAAAGATCACGAGCACGTGCACGTTGTAGGGCTGAGAGGGTTTGGCGACACGTCTAAAGTGAGTGATGCTGCTCAAGAAGCAATGGAAGAAGCGGATTTAGTCGGTTAACTTTCATCGCAGCTAGGGTAAACAATTACACTAGGGTCAACAAATCTAATTACGCCTCCTTTCTGGGGGCGTTTTTATTTTCTTTTTGGGGACATACTGTACTCAAACAACCTCTAGATGTAGGATTTAACACTCTATCTTCGGCTCCTTATGGCAATCAACGCATCGAAATAACGGACAGTCTTCATGAAAAGGAAATCGCTAACGGGTCAACTCAGTGACATCGATTTGCGCTTATTGCGTGTTTTTCGTTGTGTGGTGGAATCGGGTGGATTTTCAGCCGCGGAAGTCGCGCTCAATATCAGCCGTGCCGCCATCAGTACGGCCATGGCCGATCTAGAAGTCCGATTAGGGTTTAAGCTGTGCCATCGTGGACGGTCGGGTTTTTCTATGACAGATGAAGGGCAGCAGGTTTACCAATACGCGCTTCAATTGCTGGCGTCATTGGAAGAATTTAAGACTCAGATTAATACTTTGCATTCGAATCTGGTCGGTGAGTTAAACATTGGCATTACGGACAACATGGTTTCGATGACCGAAATGCGCATCACCAATGCTCTTGCCGAGCTCAAAAAAGCCGGACCCGATGTGATGATTAATATCCGGATGATCCCACCGAATGACGTCGAAAAAGGGGTTCTGGATGGGACTTTGCACGTAGGAATGATTCCGCATATTCGTACGTTATCTGGGCTTGAGTATGAACCTTTGTATAATGAGACATCATTGCTTTTTTGTGGCTTAGGGCACCCAATGTTCTCAGAACACGTTGAATCAGTGGATTTTGCCGAATGGGATGCCGTCATTCCTGCCTATGCTCAAACCCCAAAAATTCAGGCGTTGTATAACTCTATGAAAAATTCAGCCACAGCGACTGACAGGGAAGGCATCGCGTTTCTTTTACTCACAGGACAGTACTTAGGATACCTGCCCGATCATTTTGCCCAAAGGTGGGTCGATGACGGTGTAATGAAAGCCATATTACCTATGCAATACGGTTATTCTCAGCCCTTTGCCTCCATTACTCGAAAAGAGCGTCGGGCAAATTTAGTGTTAGAAACGTTTTTGCTCGCGCTTAACAAGTGAGTGTTGCTAAGTGGGCATTCTGATTCACGCTTTTCGTTTAAATGCAAGGGTGCTTGTGTTAGAAATAAAGGCTGTTTAAGCAATAATAGAATTTCATGGTTTCAGGTACGATTTCGAGAATCTTTTCTGATCAGGTTTTGGCCTATCTTCGCACGTTAGACGAAGAGGTTTCTGATGATCTCTTGCCTGAACCAGGGGAAGCCGTCCAATATTTGGGAGACGGAAATTATCTCTATCTAAGCGACTTTTATCAGTTCCTTAATCGGGTAGAAACCTTGACGAGAAACCCTGACTTTGGCTGGGATATCTATCAAGATTTTGATTTTCGTAACATGGGAATCATGGGGTATGCGATTGTCAATTCGACGTACCTCAAAGAGGCCATATCGGTCACCTGCGACTACGTTCAATTGGTTCAAAGCCACACCGAAGTTTTCCTAAGACCAAGTCTTCATCATCCCGATTGCATGGATTTATGTTACCGCGTGAATTCTGATGGCTTGGCATCGGTGCATGATACCCATATGTCGCTAGGCTTTTTTATCCGTCTCATACAGTATTTATGCAACCCAGACTGGAGCCCTGTGCGGATTGGCTTAACGCACAGCCAGCGTAAGCGAAACATCAGTGAGAAGACTCAGTCCTTGTTTCTGGCAGAACAGCCATTCAATTTTATTACCATCGAAAACCGCGTATTAGACGCACAGATTGCCGCATCAGATCGACGCTTGTATGACATTATGTGCAGTAATCTGACTGAAAAAATCGAGCAGCAATCCGAAACGTTGTCTTTCTTTCAAGAGCTTGAAGACGTTATCTTTCAACTGTTGTCTGATGAGGAGTGCGAAATTGATAAAGCAGCTGAACACATGTGCATGAGCCGCCGTACACTTCAGCGCAGACTAGCGGATCATGATGTAAGTTTTTCTTATCTGGTGGACAACGTGCGGCGTCATTTTGCATGTCAGTTGCTACATGAAGTTAAGCTATCGATGATTGATATTGCTTTAACCTTAGGCTACTCAGAGCTTGCTGCCTTTGATCGAGCTTTCAAACGCTGGCACGGGATCACCCCTACCCAGTATCGAGCGTTGTTTTCCCCAAAATAACCGCATACCACTCACATGCCATTAAGTTGTCACTTCAAGTCAATACAGCGACTACCGACCCCTTTATCTTAACTTTAGTTGTTAATAAGTTGTAAATTTCGCAGCTTATTCTTAAGTACGTAAACTAAGAGAAGGTTTCATGGCTGTAATTCGTTCTAACTCCAAAACATCTCGACACGCTCCGACTCCTCGCGCCCGTGACTTGGGTATTCCATTAGAAGGCAAAACTTCAACTTTTAATGCCATTACTGATGTAAAAGGCGTTGAAGTTGGGTACACCACCTTGATTGATCCGTTGCAAAAAATGTGTACGGGCGTAACCGCTATTCTGCCGAGAGGGAAAAGCACGTCTCCGAGCCCTGTCTGGGCTGGGCAGTACGATCTTAACGGAAACGGAGAAATGACGGGCACACACTGGATCAATGAAGCAGGGTATTTCCTTGGTCCTATTTGCATGACGAATACGCACTCTGTCGGTATGGTGCACCACGCAGCGACCCGCTGGATGATGAATACTTATAGCACGCACTTCAAAGAGGGGCACGCATGGGCAATGCCCGTAGTGGCGGAGACCTATGATGGCTTTATGAATGACATTACGGCTCAATTTGTCACTGAGGCTGATGTGTTGGATGCGATCAACCGAGCACAGTCCGGTTCGATAGAAGAAGGCAATGTCGGCGGGGGAACGGGCATGCAAACGTACGAATTCAAAGGAGGGTCGGGAACCTCATCGCGTTTGGTGCGGATCCCCGGACATGAATTTGTCGTGGGTGTGTTTGTTCAGTCCAATTTTGGTTTGCGGCATGAATTTACTGTGGCTGGGGTCCCGATAGGACGATATCTGAATGACAACTGCCCAATCCTGCAAGCAATGGACAGCGATGCTAGAGACACGGGTTCCATCGTGGTGACCATTGCAACGGACGCCCCATTACTGCCGTTGCAACTTCAAAGTCTGGCGAAGAGGGCGGCGATTGGTTTGGGTCGCACAGGAACCTCAGGCGGTCATTATTCTGGTGATATCTTCCTTGCCTTTTCGACGGCTAATGACAATGGCATGCCGTTCAGTTGTGGAACGGTTGCCGATGCGATTCTCCCATTACAGCATGTGAATGAGCACTACTTAGACGAATTTTATATGGCAACAGTGCAGGCGGTTGAAGAGGCCATTTTGAATGCCATGATGGCAGCGAAAACAACATTAAGCGTGAAGCCCAAAGGATTGGTGTTTGAAGAAATTGATCATCAAACATTGCGCTCACTTCTTAAGAAGCACGATCGTTTAGTTGACGGTCTCTAAACCTAACACACCTATTTATCAAAGGAATGAAGAGAGAAGTGTAATGAATAACTCAATACAACCCCCGAACTTACCATCAATAATCATGCTTGCGTGCGCAGGTGTCTTACCGGCTTTCGTTTTTCTGGTTGCCCCCGTCTTCGTCGGCGGGTTGGTTGAAACCGGCATGGCGGTTGATCAAGCGGGTTTTTTACTGTCAGCAGAATTAGGCGGCTTTGCCGTCGGAGGGCTATTGGCAACGCTGAGTTTAAAGAATATCCAATGGACTAAAATCGTATTCGTCGCGCTCTGGGCTATGATCGTCGGAAACCTAGTAAGCGCGTACGTATCTAGCGGTCATGCCCACAGTTATGAGATGTTGATGTGGGTACGAGTGATCGGTGGGTTAGGAAGCGGAAGTTTGGCGGCCATTATCAATATTGCACTGAGCAAGGCGCAAAACAGTGATCGAGCGTTTGCGTATTTGCTGTTTGCGCAGCTTTCATTCAGTGCGTTGGGCATTTATTTGTTCCCAGATATCATCGCATCGGTTGGCAGCGTGAATGTCATTTTTTACGTACTCGTTGGGGCGTGTGCAGTGGTGTTAATTACCGCACCTATTTGGACACAAAAGTGGGCTATTTCTATTGCTTCAGATTCATCGTTACCGAATCCCCCTTCATTGTGTAACCTCGTTATTTTACTCTCCATTTTAACCATGTTCTTTTTTTACGCAGGTGAGAATGCTGTGTGGGCCTTTTTGGAGGTCATCGCCGAAGAAGGCGGGATCGAAGGTCATGAAATGGGGGAGTTGCTTGGGACAATAGGCTTGGCCGGTCTAGCCGGTGCTGCGTGCGCTATCGTTCAAGCTGAAAAATTTGGGCGATTGTTTCCCATTCTACTCACCATTAGCGTCCAGATAGGTGTAGCCATCCTTCTGCAAGGCGAGCTCAGTGCTATGCCGTTTTTATATTTGGCTTCTGTCTTTAATTTTCTTTGGAATTACTGCGCTCCGTATCTGTTTGCCGTCGTGGCGGATGTGGATCCATCAGGTCGTGCCGTTGCTCTAAGCATTCCTGCATTAGGCGCTGGGCTCACGGCGGGGCCGCTTATTGTAGGGGCAATGTTGCCGACCTTTGGCTTATCGATAGTGAATATTGTTGCGATTTCAGCACTCACATTAAGTGCACTTATTGTAATGCCGTTACTGCGTAAGTCTTTGGTTTTCAAAGAAGATACAGTGAGTTAAAACAGGCGAGCACCATTTAGAACACTATCAACGGAAGTAAAGACTTAAAGGTGGCTGATTCAACGAAAAGTTTTACACCCTATCGCCCTATTCAAGAGGCGTTAGGGTGTGCTTCAGAGGGGAGAAAGAGTTACGTAACTTTCAAGTTAACTTGGCGTAACTAACTCTGTATTTAAGTTGCGTAATCGGAGTAATACATTGCGATAAGAGTGTAATCAATAAGGCGATAAGAATATGGACATTCAATCTTCTCACGACAGTAAAATACCCCAGCACCAATTGGATGCGCATTGGATGGCATTTACAGGGAATCGAGAGTTCAAACGAGCACCCAGAATCATCCAATCTGCCAGTGGTCGATTTTATACGGATGACAAAAAACGCAAGGTGTTCGATGGCTTATCGGGGTTATGGACTTGTGGGTTGGGTCATTGCCATCCACAGATTACAGAAGCGATATCAAAGCAAGCGGCGCATCTAGATTATTCACCCGCTTTTCAGTTTGGTCACCCAAAAGCATTTGAACTGGCAGAGCGAATTGCTTCGATGATGCCACACAATTTGAACCGAGTGTTCTTTACCGGATCTGGCTCTGAATCGGTTGATACGGCTCTTAAGATAGCACGAGCGTATTGGAAGAAACGAGGTAAAGCGAGTAAGACAAAATTGATTGGACGTGCCAAAGGTTACCATGGTGTGAACTTTGGTGGAATCAGTGTTGGTGGCATTGGTGCTAACCGAAGCCTTTATGGTGAAGGGCTGGCGAGTGATCACCTTTCTCACACGCTATTGGAAGAGAACCGTTTTTCGAAAGGGCTTCCAGAAACTGGGGCTTCATTGGCGAATGAATTGGAAGAAAAAGTGCTGCTGCATGGCGCAGATAACATTGCTGCTGTGATTGTCGAACCCATTGCTGGGAGCGCTGGTGTGCTACCTCCCCCGAAAGGGTATTTGGCGCGCTTAAGAGAGTTGTGTACCCAGCACGACATCTTACTGATTTTTGATGAGGTGATTACCGGATTTGGGCGAATGGGTGCAAACAGCGCCGCTGAATTATTTGACGTTACCCCCGATTTAATGACGATTGCCAAGCAACTCACTAACGGCGCCATTCCTATGGGAGCGGTAGTGGCATCTCAGCCTATTTACGACACATTTATGGAGTCGGGGGGAGCGGAGTACCTGCTGGAATTGCCCCATGGCTACACCTATTCCGCACACCCTATCGCGTGTGCTGCTGCTTTGGCTACATTGGATGTGATTGAACAAGAAGGTGTGCTCTCTCATGTGCGTGACCTATCACCTAGCTTTGAACAGAAAGTTCATAGCCTCCAAGCCCATTCTTCTGTGTTAGACATTCGAAATTTTGGGTTGGCGGCTGGGCTTACGTTTGCTGCCAAAGAAGGGCAACCGTTACTACGACCTTACCAAATCGCCATGTCTTGTTGGAAAAAGGGCTTTTACGTTCGTTACGGTGGTGACACCATTCAGCTTGGCGTGCCATTCCAAACAACCGACAGAGAACTCGACGCATTAATTAATGCATTGGGTGAAGCGATAGAAGAAACAAAAGATTAAAAATGACAACGATAGGGCGTTGATTCTCGGAGTGAGTTTCAACCGCTAAGTGTGGTTGTCGGAATCATGCCACGGTCAAAAAGCCCTTAATTGGGCTTCTTGTGGTGTGTGCATTTTAGAGCAGTCAAGTTAACGGTTTGCCATTTTGTTAATTTGAATGTTCTCTATGGTAATCTATTCAGCATGTTTTTCTTTAGTCTGGGCTTACCATGTTTGATTCAATCAAAGACTTTATTAATCCGGGGAAAAACCCCGATCTCTCCTCTGCCTTCGACTATCAAGAATCTCACCTTCCTACGTTGTGGATGCTCGGAAAAACCGGAGCAGGTAAGTCCTCGTTGATCCAAGCATTGACAGGGTTGACCTCTGTGGAAGTCGGTAATGGTTTTGCGCCGTGCACTATGACGTCTTCTTCTTATGACTTTCCGCAAGATAAGCCTGTACTGCGATTTTTGGATACTCGTGGATTAGGAGAAGCGGAATACGATCCAAAAGATGACATCAGTATTTGTGCCAAGAAAGGTCATGCTTTGTTGGTTGTCGCAAAGATTGATGAACCTGAACAACGTTCAGTTTTGGATGCATTAAAGCAAATCCGCAAACAGTCAAATATCAAACACGTCCTTGTTGTCCATACCGCTGTAAATCTAGTTGGAAAAGAGGATGGGGCGAGAATGATGTCGCATAATCAAACGCAGTTTGAAAAGGCTTGGGGTAAAAAGCTGCCATCCATCGATGTGGATTTTGAATGCGACTCTGAGCATGACTTCCATCTCGATGAGATGATCAATACATTATCTGAAATGCTACCGATTGTGGGATTAACGGTGAGGGACAAAGTGTTCTCGTCTTTGGAAGAAGAGAATTTTGATAAGTTAGAAAATGAAGTGCTTTGGTATGCAGGCAGCGCGAGCGCTTCAGACTTAGTGCCCGCGGTTGGGTTAGTTTCTGTACCAGCAATTCAAGCCAAAATGCTCCATAGTTTGGCCAATCAATATGGCGTGGAATGGAGCAAAAGGACGTTTAGTGAATTGATTGGCACATTGGGCACAAGTTTTGGTGTTCAATATGGCGTGAAGCTTGGAGCCAGGCAGTTGGTTAAGTTGATCCCAGGGTTTGGGCAAACTGTTGGTGCTGTCGCGGCGGCAGCCATTAGCTTTGCCACCACCTATGGGCTAGGACGTGCAGCATGTTATTACTTTTACCACAAAAGCAAAGGTGAAGCAGTGAGCAGCGAAATCATGCAGCAATTGTACAAAGACGCGTTCAAAAAAGGCAAAAGGGTCGCAAGCGATGACGAGAGTTAAAAAAGGGTTAAAGAGTTTAAATCGGTATGCTGGTGGACTGGTTGCCGTCTCGCTGATGGGCATCATTTTCCCTCTTTTGGTTTTGAGTGGATTGGGTCTATATGTTGTGATAGAGAATGGGTACATGGTGCCATTAGCCATGGTACTGCTGATATCCGCTTTGATGGTTTTCATCCCTCGTGTCATTTGGAAGAAATCCAATGAGAACACGTCAAAAGAAAGTTCAGAAGACTTTGTTGAACCGTCGGATGATTGGTCTGATTCAGAACAAGAAATATGGTCTAGCTGCAATCAAGCTATCGAGCGCTTACTCAGTCAAAACGAGGATTGGGGGGCGTTAAAGGCGCATGGTTTTGACATCGCAGAAATGGTCGCTCAGTCTTTTGGAAAAAAAGAGCTGGATTTTACTGTGCCTGAAGGTTTGCAGTTAATGGAAGAGATCAGTAGGCGTTATCGCAAGGTCTTAAATGAACATGTTCCTGCGGTAGATTTGGTGAAAGTGTCACAGATCAAATGGCTTTACGATGCAAGTGATAAGTACGGCGAAACGGCTCTTAAGCTTGGTAAGCGAGGAATGTTAGCTTGGCGAATATTACGTGCCACCAATCCCGCCGCTGCGGTTGCGAATGAAGTGCGGAGCAAGATGCTGAGTTCGATTACAGACCAGATATCCGATAACCTCCAGCGAAACGCCAAACGAGCACTACTTCAGGAAGTCACGAAAGTGTGTATTGACTTATACAGCGGTCGCTACACAATCGACGATCATCAAATATCGACCAGCAAAATTGATAAAGCCGATGAAAAACGTAGAACACCTTCAATGGAACCTGTGCGCATTACCTTGGTTGGGCAACTCAGTGCGGGCAAGTCTTCTTTGGTGAATGCACTGACGAATGAAATGAATGCAGAGGTTGATCTTCTACCAACTACGGATGGTATTGCGGTGTATCAGTGCAATTTAGAGGGTGATGACGTTCTGAAATTAGTGGATATGCCAGGTTTGGATGGGAGCGAGAAAAGCACTGAAAAAATGCTGAAACAAATGACCCAATCCGATCTTGTTCTATGGGTACTTAAGGCGAATCAGTCTTCCCGCCAATTGGATGTGACGTTAGCAAAGGCGTTTGAAGCCTTCTATCAGAGACCTGAAAATATCTCGCTCAAAAAGCCAAAACTGATTGGTGTCATGAACCAAGTTGATAAGCTTAAGCCGACATCGGATTGGTCTCCACCTTATGATCTCAATGATACCGGCAACTCAAAATCAATGACCATACGAGCGGCGATGGCGTTTAATCAAAACCTATTACCATTCGATCAAATCCTTCCTTTAGCCATCCCAGAAGACAACCTCATGTTTGGATTGCTAGAGTTGGAAGAGACCATTCAGCTCAAGTGTGATGAAGCCAAAAATGTTCAGTTAAATCGCCAAAGACATGAGGCGAAAGGATCGGCAGGCTTACTTAAACAAGGGAAACGCTTGTTCAAAGCAGGTGGCAAAGTGGTGAGCAATATTTTTTAACCACGTAAAACAATATGAGCAAGAAGGGAATAGAGCTCAAATAAAGAACGGTCAAGCGCTCCATTTTTAGGAAGAGCAGTTTTTATGAAGAGCAGTAAAGTTTTCATGAAGAAGAGAGAAAAGCGCACATGCCCAATTTGAAACGAGCTGTAGAGTTCGCCATCTTTGCTTGTTTTCCCAGCAGAGCTGAGCAATAGTAGCCGTTTTGTTTTTCTTCTATTTAGGTAAGTGAATGATCATTAATCATGTTTCTGTGGGGGTGAGTAACGTCGAAAAGTCGGCTGCGTTTTACGACAAGGTACTCGCCACATTGGGGATATCTCGTTCTCACACTGTTGAGGGTGAAGCGATAAGTTACGGCGACAACTTCGAATTCTGGGTTGGGTGCATTTGCGGAAAGCACTCAATATCGGGAACGGGAACCCACATTGCGTTTAATGCCCCCACGGAAGAATCGGTGCAGGCTTTTCATGCGGTTGCGATTGAAAATGGTGGTCTGTGTGCCGGAGAGCCAGGTCCAAGACCAGAATACGGCGATGCCTACTATGCCGCTTACATTCATGATTTGGATGGCAACAAGATTGAAGCGGTGTGTACCTAAACCAGACAAGTAAGCCCATTGTCGGACAGCGTGCTGGGCTATTTGCAGGGGTGTGGTGCCTTTTAATACGAAATTTTGCCACGTAATTTCTTGGTTTGTCCGCGTTGTGTTTTTTTATCCATACGTTTCATTTTGGAAGAGAATGTCGGCTTAGTATCCCGCCTTTTCTTATCAATGACCGTCGCCGAGCGAATTAATTCAGCTAGCCGATTATAGGCATCCTCTCTATTTTGCTCTTGAGTGCGAAATTGCTGCGCTTTGATAACAATAATGCCGTCTTTGGTGATTCGACGGTCTGTTAATTGCAAAAGACGTTCTTTATAGAAGTCGGGCAGAGCAGATTTGTGGATGTCGAATCGCAAATGAATGGCACTGGAGACCTTATTAACATTTTGCCCCCCAGCACCTTGAGCCCTGATGGCTTCTATGTGTATTTCCCATGATGAAATCACCACGGAATTTGATATTTTGATCAAACCCTGACTCTCAAGTGTTGCCGATAGAATTGACTGAATTAGATGGAGATGAGGGTAGCATGTTTTTCACCTAACATCTTGGTGTTGCGTAGAACTCGAGCCTTGACAAGACTGTTCCGCCAAATGTTGTTTCAATAGACGTGACGTTTGATCGGCGTTAATTTTGAGCAAGTTAATCAACTCTTTTAGTACCGAAAGATCGGGGAGCTGCCCTTGGCTTGTCATCAGAAAGATTTGCTCTGATTTATTGAACATTTTGTTGGCATTTAGGCTGTTGGCTATGCCTTTCACTGTGTGGGTGTGAAGTTTTATAGAATCGATGTCTTTTGTTTCTGCGGCTTCGACTAAAGCATCTACGCTCTCATTCATCGATTCTTTAAGCGTTGTAATTATCTCGATAAGTTGAGTCACATCCCCAGCGCACACATCGTTAATATAAAAACTCAGATCGATCTCAGATTCGGAAGTCGAATTTGTCTCCATGGAAACCGTAAACGGTTCCAAGTCCACCACATTGTCCTTAACTGCTCTTCTTTGCTCGATCATGGATTTATGTTCAGCTAGAGCATCGTTAAAACTGTTTTTTTGCAAAGGTTTAGTGAGAACATAATTTGCCCCTGCATCAATAAAGCGGTCATGGGCTTTCTGGAATACATCCGCCGTACATCCAAATATAATGGTATCGAGTTTTAATTCATTTCTAATGTACTGTGTTGCCTCGATACCATCCAATCTGGGCATGTGGTTATCCATAATGATGATGTCGTACGTGCTTTCTTGAAGTCGTTCTACTGCCTCTAAGCCATCTTTTGCTGTGGACACTTTGTGACCCAGTGAATAGCAGAATTTCTTTGTCACCATGGTATTTACAGGATTATCTTCAACGATAAGGATATCTAGCCCAACAGGAAGTGGCTTGAATGGCTTCGTTTCAGGCTCATGTTGAATTGGGCGATCTTGTGTTTGTTCCACACTAATATGGAAAGTAAAACGGGTCCCGACACCTAGACTACTTGATACACGAATCGTCCCCCCCATTAGCTCGACTAACTGTTTCACAATAGCGAGCCCAAGCCCTGTTCCTCCGAAATTTCTCGTTGTCGAGGATTCCGCTTGAATGAATGGATCAAAAATGTGTTCCAATCGGTCTTGCGCAATGCCAATACCTGAATCTTCTATTTCGACGGTTAAACCATACGTGTTGTGCGCTTCTGATTCACAGATACAGCGAAGCTGAACACGGCCGTTAGCGGTGAACTTTACAGCGTTGCTCATTAGATTAAATATTATCTGCCGGATCCGTGAAATATCGGCCAGAAACACTAAGTGATCTGGAATCTGGTCGTCTACTTGTAGCTCTATTCCCTTGTTATCACAGAGTAATTGATACGTTGAGGTGATAGGCGTCAGTATTTGCTTAAAGTGGAATGGTACGGCATCCAGCTCTAATTTATTTTGTTCTATTTTTGAAAAGTCGAGAATATCATCAAGCAGTGAAGTGAGGTGATCGCCAGACTCCAGCAAAACCTCTAATTGCTCTTTATGCTCACGGTTGGTGGTTTCACTAAGCATGATTTGCGCCATACCTAAGATGCCATTGAGTGGTGTTCTTAATTCGTGGCTCATGGTCGCCAAAAAGGTAGATTTTGCGTCATTTGCAACGTTCGCTTGCTCTACGGACTGTTCCAGTTTTCTTTCAAGCTGTATTTTTTTCGTGATGTCTCGTTCTACTGCGATATAACAATTTAAATGACCGTCTTCATCCTTAATGGGGGTAATGATCATATCTATCCAATACGGGGTTCCATTTTTATGGTAGTTGAGTAATGTCGACTCAATGTTTTTTTGGTTCTTAATGGCATCGGAAATGCGTTGAACGGAATAAGGGCAGGTATCTTTGCCTTGTAAGACACTGCCTGGAGATTTTCCTATCATTTCTTGTAAGCTATAACCCGAGAGCATTTCAAACCCTTTGTTTACCCAAGTAACGGACCCATTTGGATCCGTCACTATGATGGCATCTTTGGCGTGCTCAGCGATGAGTGCGTGGCTGGCTCGTTGCTTTTCTGCCTCAATGACAGTCTGCTTCATTTTGAGCAATTCAATAAAAGACAGTTTTTGGCGATAAAGAGCATACGTGCAGACTATGATGATCATGGCAAAAATAAGAAACGCAATATTTCCAATAGAGGTGCTAACTTCGCCCGCCCAATAGGCATTGATTTTTTTGAGGTGCTCAGATATCCCTAAACTTGTTAACGTGGCCTGTTTTCTTTCGATTTGATGTTTCACTCTGTCTTGAAGCTGAACGTAGCTAAGCAATGATTGATAGGCAGTGTCCTGTGATAAAGAAGAACCCTCGGGATAAGGGCTATCGGAAAAGCCGCGTTGTGTCGCCATTGATATAACCAATTTTTCTGCAGCAGAGGAGTAACGATTAAATAGGGTCTCTTGTAACAAAGTAATGGTTTTTCTTGCGTAGTTTAGTGAGACGTTTGCGCTGAGAAGAGATTCTTTTTCCCTTACAAAGGCTTTAACTTTCAGCTCTGTTGCTTTCGTGTTTTCCAAAGCACTGGCATCAAAAGGTTGGAAAATAAGAGGTACTTCCGAAAAGTGTTCAAGAATAGAATGATTCAATTCTTCAGCAAAAAGTTCGGTCTGCACCAACATGTCAGATAACTCATCGTAATGATTGATACTGCGAAACTGAAAACTAAATAGGCTTTCTTGAAGTGCGATAACGTTTCGGTGTAATGAGCTGTAGTGACTTTGAAGTTGAGTGTAAACATAATGTTTATAGAGATTGAAACTCAGAGACACCATCACCACAGTCAGTAAGCTGACTAACATCAGTTCCTTAAACTTACTACCGATTTTCATTAAGTAACTCCAAAAGAACAGGGGGTTTTGGTGCCGTAAGGCTGTTTAGAAAGGCACTGAGTTCTAATGTGGTTACCGCATCAAGCTCCATTCCTAGCTGAACTTTTGCCATCGTTAAAATCGCTTCTTCTAACGTTTTGGCTCTACCATCATGAAAATAGGGGGGGGTGGTTGCGACATTACGAAGCCCGGGAACCCTGAAAACGTATTTATCCTCGTTATTACCTGTTAAGTTATACCGCCCAAGATCCGACACAGTGTGGTCTGGTGTGATGTTTTGAATGTTTCCAAACCGTTGGAAAAGGTTCCCTCCTAAGTTTTGACCTTGATGACACGCGATACAGCCCAATTTTTGAAAATTAAGCCAACCTCTTTTTTCTACGGTTGATAAAGCACTCTCGTTGCCTTCGAGAAATTGGTCAAAAGGAGAATGGGGTGTGTTTAGAGATTTCATAAAGAGGACAATCGCATTCGTCACGGTCTCTTTTGATATTTCACCTTCATAAGCAGAGGAAAACAGCGACTGATAACTTTCGTCGGCTTGGATACGTTTAACGATGGACGGCCAGTTTGAATTCATTTCTGAAGGGTTATGGATGGGGCTATCTATTTGGTGCTCTAGGCTGGATGCTCGACCATCCCAAAAAAAACGAGTGTTTAAGCTCGCATTGAATACGGTTGGCGAATTGCGCTCTCCAAACCCCTTTACGCCATGAGATACCCGCGTTTTTTCGGCACCATTCGATTCTAATTGATGGCAACTGGCACAGCTGATTTGGTTACTTGATGATAGGTTTGTATCGTTAAACAGCCGAAAACCAAGTTCGACTTTGCTTCGATTAAACGGAGTAGAGGGTGGCACGGGTTTGACAAAGTCTGTGTTGTACGCCTTCTTTTCAGAAAGGCGCATAGACTTCCCAGACCATTGACTTGCTTGGTGAAAAAAATAAGCCGTAAATACAAATGTTACAGTTAAGCAAGCCCACCATATTCTAGATATATTTATCATTATCTAACTTATCCTGACATTATGCTTAGAGTATGGTTGTTGTTTGAACATTTTCAACTTAGCTCAACGGTCTCGGTGATTGTTCTATTCCTCGAACTAAAACAGAAGATAAAGCATTGAATCCTGCATCTTGAGATTGATTGAGTATATAGTGGAGGTTGATTTTAAGTAGCGGAAACATCGTGGGAGTAGGAGATGACATTGGATTTAGAGCGATACCATGGTTTGATATTTGATATGGATGGCACGCTGATTGACTCTATGCCAACTCACTTAGACGCTTGGGAGAGAGCAGCGAAAGACTTTTCCATTCCATTTGACCGTGAGTGGATTGCCTCTATGGGTGGAATGCCAAGTACAAATATTACGATAGAAGTGAATAAGCGATATGGACTCGATTTGGATCCGGTAAAAGTAGCAAAAGCTAAGATGGATCATTTTGAATCCATGGCAGAGTTTGGCGATCTTATTGATGACACATGCGATATCGTGAAACATTATTTAGGCCGCAAGAAAATGGCCGTAGGAACAGGAAGTGTAAGGCAAAATGCCTCTCGCATGCTGGATGACAAGGCTTTGACTCCCTATTTCGATGCGATTGTTACAGCATCTGATGTTGCAAATCATAAACCCAATCCAGATACGTTTTTACTCGCGGCAAAGGAGATAGGTGTGGCGCCCGAGCATTGCGTTGTGTTCGAAGATACCATGCTTGGCAAACAAGCTGCCCATGCTGCCGGAATGGATTGTGTGATGGTGGTAGAAGGTGGTTTGGAATTTTGTCCGAAGCCAACGTGTTCTGAGCCATTGTGTTCTAAGCAATAGGCGAATTGTCTCAGGGTATAGAAATGCAAAAGCCACCAGAGTGATTGTCAGGTGGCTTTCTCAGTTCCGTTGATTTTGCAGTGCGGCTTACAGCGCGCCAGCCCAGAATAGGGCATTAGATAATGTGATTCCAAACATTACTGCCATCATTAGCAGGAAACCTGCGGCAAAGCGTAGTTTTGATAACATTTCTGTAACTCATTTTCAGTTTAAATTTAAATCGATGCAATAATGCCTAAAAAGTGTGCGATAGGCAACGTTTTTGTGTTTTTAAATTACATAATGTTGTGGTGCTAATGAGTAGGGTGAAAAACAGAAATGGTTAGATGACTTGCGATACTTTTCTGTGACTAAAAAACGTTGCTAATCGCTGAGTGATGAGGAAAATATCATTGTCTTCTTCAAGCAATATTCGTTAGAATTGCGCGTTCATTTAGCAAAGTGCATCGGTATTTGCACTTTGTCAGATAACGATTTTTATTTGTATAGATCAACGTACATACATACTTATATTTCTCTCACCTGATGTTTTAATCATCTCAACGAGTGAACTAAACATGTGTTGCTTGGTATGCAACACCACTGTAAAGGAATAAACATGCCTATTATTACTCTTCCTGACGGCAGTCAGCGCGAATTCGACAATCCTGTTTCTACTCTAGATGTGGCTCAATCCATTGGTCCTGGTCTTGCGAAAGCGACCATTGCTGGTCGTGTAAACGGTTACCGTGTAGATGCATGCGATCTTATCGAAGAGGATGCGAGCCTTGAAATCATCACAGCGAAAGACGAAAAAGACGGTCTTGAAATTGTTCGTCACTCATGTGCTCACCTTCTTGGTCATGCTCTGAAGCAACTTTACCCTCAAGCTAAAATGGCGATCGGTCCAACCATCGATAATGGTTTCTACTACGACATTGATCTTGAAGAATCGTTAACGCAAGACGATCTTGAAAAAATCGAAAAGCGCATGAAAGAGCTGGCGAAAACCAAATATCAGGTTATCAAGAAAAAAGTAAGCTGGCAGGAAGCTCGCGATGCGTTTGAATCGCGTGGCGAACCGTACAAAGTAGAAATTTTGGATGAGAACGTTGCTCGTGACGATCGTCCAGGTCTATATCATCACGAAGAATACATTGATATGTGTCGTGGTCCTCACGTACCAAACATGGGCTTTTGTCAGCACTTTACGTTGCTGAATATCGCCGGTGCCTACTGGCGTGGTAACAGTGACAACAAAATGCTTCAACGTATCTACGGCACAGCATTCCACGACAAAAAAGCATTAAAAGCTCACCTTACTCGCTTGGAAGAAGCGGCGAAGCGCGACCACCGTAAAATTGGTAAGCATTTGGACTTGTTCCACATGCAGCAAGAAGCGCCGGGTATGGTGTTCTGGCATCACAATGGCTGGTCTATTTTCCGTGATCTAGAAGTGTTTGTTCGTGAAAAATTGACGGAATACGGCTATCAAGAAGTCAAAGGTCCCCTTATCATGGATCGCGTACTGTGGGAACGTTCTGGTCACTGGGATAAATACGCAGAAGCGATGTTTACCACGGCTTCAGAGAACCGCGAGTACGCCCTTAAACCGATGAACTGCCCAGGTCACGTTCAAATCTTTAACCAAGGACTCAAGTCTTACCGCGATTTGCCGTTGCGTATGGCAGAGTTTGGCTCTTGCCACCGTAACGAACCGTCAGGCGCATTACACGGTATTATGCGTGTTCGAGGTTTTACTCAGGATGATGCCCATATTTTCTGTACAGAAAGTCAGATTCAAGAGGAAGTGACGAGCTGTATTAAGATGGTTTATGACACGTATCAAACATTTGGTTTTGATAACATCGTAGTGAAGTTGTCTACTCGCCCTGAAAAACGTGTGGGAAGTGACGAGATATGGGATCAATCAGAAGAAGCCCTGAAGCAGTCTCTTGAAAATATAGGTATTCCATATGAAATTCAAGAGGGCGAAGGCGCATTCTATGGACCAAAAATTGAATTTACTTTGCATGATTGTCTCGATCGAGCATGGCAGTGTGGTACAGTTCAGTTAGATTTCAATCTGCCAAGTCGTTTGGGCGCTACTTATGTAGGCGAAAATAACGAACGTCTTGTACCAGTAATGATTCACCGAGCCATTCTTGGTTCATTAGAGCGCTTTATTGGTATTCTCATCGAGGAATACGCTGGCTTCTTCCCAACTTGGTTAGCACCAGAACAAGCAGTTATCATGAATATCACGGACAAACAGTCCGATTATGTTCAAGGTGTTGCACAAAAACTGCAAAAAAGTGGAATTAGAGCTAAAGCGGACTTGAGAAATGAGAAGATAGGCTTTAAAATCCGCGAACATACATTGAAGCGTGTTCCTTATATGTTAGTTTGCGGCGACCAAGAAATGGAAGCCGGAGAAATCGCAGTACGAACACGTAAAGGTAAAGATCTCGGTAAATTTAAAGTGGATGATTTTATTTCGTACATCCAAGCCGAAGTATCTAGCCGTAAGCTCAATCTGGAGGAATAAACTATTAAAGGCGGAAGACGTGGCCAACAGCCGGCCAAACAAAACCAGCACCGTTTAAACGGTGAAATTCGCGGCGTTCGTGAAGTTCGTCTTACAGGCGCCGACGGTGAACCCGTTGGTATCGTTTCAATTAGTGAAGCGCTTGAAACAGCTGTTGAAGCTGGTATGGATCTTGTAGAGATCAGCCCTAACGCCGAGCCACCAGTTTGTCGTGTGATGGACTATGGCAAGTTCCTCTTCGAGAAGAGCAAAGCTGCGAAAGAGCAGAAGAAAAAGCAAAAACAGATTCAGATTAAGGAAGTAAAATTCCGCCCTGGAACTGATGTCGGAGACTATCAGGTAAAACTACGCAACCTGACTCGTTTCCTTGAAGACGGCAACAAAGTGAAGGTAACTATTCGCTTCCGTGGTCGTGAAATGGCTCACCAAGACATCGGTGTTGACGTTTTGAATCGATTGAAAGAGGACACAATAGAACTTGCTGTTGTGGAATCCTTCCCGACTCGAATCGAAGGACGCCAAATGATCATGGTGCTTGCCCCTAAGAAGAAGTAATTAACGGCTTACAAGTAATTAAACCCTGCCGCATTTCCTTTGAATTAAGGTGTTAACGGCAGGGTTTTATTCGCCCTGATTACTATTGTTTAATAACTCAACAATGCGGAGTTCTTCATCATGCCTAAGATGAAAACCAACAAAGGTGCTGCTAAGCGTTTCAAGAAAACTGCTGGTGGTATTAAGTATAAGCACGCTACAAAACGTCACATCCTGACTAAGCGTTCTATGAAGAACAAGCGTCAGCTTCGTCCAAATGCAATCCTTCCTAAGTGTGAAGTGGCTGCAGTTGTTCGTATGTTGCCATACGCTTAATTCTTTTTAGTTATCAATCGTTTAGTTTAGGAGAAGCATAATGCCTCGCGTAAAACGTGGTGTACAAGCTCGTGCACGTCATAAGAAAGTTCTAAAACAAGCTAAAGGTTACTACGGTGCTCGCTCTCGCGTATACCGCGTAGCTTTCCAAGCAGTTACTAAAGCTGGTCAATACGCTTACCGTGACCGTCGCAACAAGAAACGTCAATTCCGTCAACTTTGGATTGCACGTATCAACGCGGCATCTCGCCAGAATGGTCTATCTTACAGCCGTTTCATTAATGGTCTTAAGAAAGCATCTATCGAGATCGATCGTAAGATCCTTGCTGATATCGCGGTATTCGACAAAGCTGCATTTGCAGTTCTAGTTGAAAAAGCGAAAGCTGCTCTTTAAGTTGCAGTGTAAGGTTTAAGAAAAGGAGAGCATTTGCTCTCCTTTTTTCATTTTTAGCATCATTCATGGCAAATTGATCATCGCTAAAGCAACCAGCATTCAGCTGCCTATCGTTTAAAGCCTTGATAAAGGGCTAATGACGCCACTTGCGCCTCTTTCTAAAACATGCGTGTATATTTGTGTTGTTCTCACGTCGGTGTGTCCTAGCTGCTCCTGAACCGTTCTTATATCAGATCCACTTTCTAATAAATGTGTTGCAAAAGAATGCCGCAAAGTGTGGCAAGTGACATTCTTATCTATATTGGCACTTTTGGCTGCCTTTCTGACGGTTTTCTGAATAGTCGATTCACTCATGTGTTGCCTTCTCAGTACGCCGGACTCAGGGTCTACTGATAGCTTTCCAGACGGAAACAAGTAATGCCAGTTTAATTCAAATGGTGCATTGTTATATTTCTTATGCAGTGCTTGTGGAAGCCACACCCCACCATAGCCTGGTGTTTCCATATCCCTTCTAAAAAATTGCAGAACAGTTTGCTCTTGTAATTTTAGAAATGGCTCCAATTCCTTGGCTAAGGTTACTGTTCTATTTTTGCCTCCCTTCCCATTCCAAACTCTGACCGCCCCATAGTGGTAATCGATATCGTGTACTCTTAGCCGCATGCATTCCATTAACCTCAAACCAGAGCCGTATAAAAGTTGTGCTTGCAGCTGATAGGGTGGATCGATATGGAGAAAGAGCTTTCTTACTTCGTCTCTTGTCAGGACAACAGGCAGCTTCTTTTTAATCGCAGAACGCTTGAATTTTATGTCGATGGACAGTGGAACCTTTAGGATTTCCTTATATAAGAAGATCAACGCATTGAGAGCGATGGATTGGGAATTGGCCGCTAGCTTTTGATCGCATGCTAGGTAAGTTAAAAAGGCCGCTACGTCGTTATCCCCCAATTTCGCTGGGTGTGCCATGTTATGAAAGTGGATATATCGGGCAATCCATGTTGTATATGCCTCTATTGTTCTTATAGCGTAATGCCTGAGATGCATAAATTCCTTTACATAGCTTAGAAAGGCAGATTTCATTAGTAAATACTCTACTGTTTTTATATACAGTCATAATGAAAGCACATTATCTCCAAGTCAGCTTGATACGATTCATTTTCCCTGACAATGTGCACACAATTAGAAGTTATAACTCACTGAATTACATAGATAATGTAACGTTAGTAAAAGACTTAAAAGTAAAAGGCAGCTCTTTGGTACTTAAGATAGGTACTAAAGCGTTCATTAGGAAAATCGTCGAAGTAAAGATCATCAATTGGGCTGTAAAGTTCATGGGAACGGTGAAATGATGGTTAGCACTAAGTTTGCAAAGAAAGCTTGATGAGGAGCGTAAATTCTACAAGTGGACGAGTAGTGGGTAATGTTCTTAGGAAAATGGAATATATCAACACTTTGTTACGATACTTAGGTTATCTAGAAGGAGTGATTCACATTACTATGAGATGGAATCAGTTTCTGCTTTTTAAGAGGTAATATGAAAAAGTCCCTGACGGCATTGGTTTTGGTTTTTGCCTTAGTAGGGTGTGAAGATGCAACCAATGCCATCGACCAAGCGCAAAAGGCGGCAAACAGCGCTGTGGATAATTTCCAAGAACAGTGGAAGGTTGTGGATTTTGCCGATCTAAATCTCGAACAATTTGGTAATGCAGCAGAGTCGGCTCAAGCGCTCACATCTGCGGTTGAACAAATTATGAATATGGATTTCAATAACTCTGAGGCATTGGCTCAAGCCACCGAGCACATTTCCAATGCGTATAGCTGCCTAGTTGAAGCATCATCAGAGCTAACCGCCGACAAGTTGATTGAAAGAGTGATGGGCTCTATAGCAAACCAAGATGTGCTCATTCTTATTCAAGAAGGTGTAGAACAAGCTAAAGTGGCGCAAGAGTGTGTTATTTAACATGATTTGAAAATGCAGAAGGCTCAGTGCAATTTGAGCCTTTATCGAATAAAGTCCTGTTACTGTAATAACTCAGATTGAGCATATCAAATAATCACTTCATGGTATTTAGGGTCGTCTCTATCGAGCAATATCTTAGAGCCATCTTTAAACGTATACATTTTTTTTGTGGAACTGATGAACTCAGATTGATTTGGCTTAAGGGCGATTTTCAATACTAAGGTCAAACCGTCAGTAAAGTCATATACAAGCTCTTCGGCGATGGTTTTAGTCATAAAATTTTGTAACCCTTTGAATTAGCTAATATTGAAATGCTTTTTAATCCTACCCTTATTTCCCCCTAAAACCAAACCACACATAGGGTTTATTTGTCCCAAAAACCGTTCCATTAGTTTGGTTGTACCAAAAGTAAGAAGGATGACTAGATCGGTTGGCGAGTCGGTGTATTGTGTCTTAGAGTTATTTGAGGAGAAGTTTCTCTTAGATCTCTGGGGGGTGAGCATGGCTGTAACTCGTAAACAGAGTGATATTAGTAAGCATTATAATCCCGAACAGGATTTTAATAATGACCAAAGACATAGATTTACCGAAATAGCTAATCAAGCCGCCGAAAGGCGTGCTCAAAAAGCACTGCTACTTAGGCGTTTGGCAGGATCACAGAAAACGCATGTTCCAGCAGCAAAAAAGTGGAAAAAAAGTTTCTACGGTGGGTTAACTCGTGTGCTGATTTGGTCATTGGTACTCGGGCTGACGTGGTTGTGGATGATTTTCATGACAAGCGGATGAGTGAAAGCACGACAAAACTTAACCTTTCTAGTCACTTGTAACTTAATAAATCTATCCGTGTCCTATACTGCTATTAGATATGGATATAGCAGGTAAAAACAATGGCAAGCTCAACAGAAATATCTGAAGAAGAAATTCAATATGAATCGTTAGAAGACTTCTTCCAAGATTTTCGAGAAGCTCATGAAAAATGTGAAGTTATTTTAGTTGATCTTGAACAGCGTCCAGACGATGTTGATTTGTTAAACGGACTTTTTCGGGTCGTGCATACGATCAAAGGAAACTTAGTCTACATAGGCTTAGTGTCCATCACGCCGCTTCTGCAAAGTCTTGAAGATTTGCTGGATTACATTCGTAGAGGGCATCTGAAATACGACAGTATCTTGTGTGACGTTATTCTCCTTTCTTTAGACAAAACGAAACAAATGGTTGAGGCAAGGTTAGACGAGAAAGAAAGCCCTCTAGCCGAAGAAGTCCTTAATAAAATTTGTGAAGACATCAGTTTGGTCGCCGATGTTTCCTCCGAAAGGCAGGTGGCGCTCATTAACGATGTGTTACTTTTGCTCGACCCTTCAACGAAGTTAACTGAGCAGCATACCGATGCTCCAATACAGAAAGAAATGGAAAAAGGTTCGCACAGGGAAAGCTATCAAAATGAACTTTTAACGATGTTGTCTAACTATGGCATCGAGGTTGATGATGATATCCGTTTTTACTCAAGTTTGGTTCAACCCTTGGAAGAGCGAAGCAAGTATTGGCATGGACGAACCTTAAGACAGCTCTTCCTAAGTTTAGAAATGAATAAGTTAGCGGGCACCTCTGTGGATGCTTCTCAACTGGCCGTTGCTGTGATGTTGCATGATATTGGTATGTCGTTTATGCCGTTAAATATGTTGAACAAAAAAGGCACCATTACGACAGAAGAAAGAGAAATATTGCACCATCACCCGTATTCGGGGTATTTGCTATTGAATGAATCCATCAGATGGCATGACGCCGCAGTCATGATTTTTCAGCATCATGAGCAAATGGATGGAACGGGGTATCCGAATCACCTAAATCAAGATCAAATTTCTGACGGCGCGAAAATATTGAGTATTGTTGATACCTTTGATGCCCGTACTCACGAACGCTCACATCACACTCTACTTAAACGGCCACTGGTACGCTGTATTGTTGAAATCAACAATTACAAGGGAACTCAGTTTGATAAAAAGTGGGTTAACGTATTTAACCAAGTTGCCAAACAACAATTCAAATCGGAATAAACCATTCAAATCGGAATAAACCATTCGAGTCGAAATAAACCATTCAAGTTGAACTTAATGTGGCAGAAAAGTGATGGTTGTGCCGATGTCCCGCCACAACTTCATTGAGAATGGACTACGACAGGAATTAGGTTTGGCATATTGAGTGTTAATTACGATGCATATCAGCGTAAAAAAATTGGGTTTTCAGGACAATCACACCATACATAAGGTGTGAATGTAACCTTGTTAACAATGAGAAGTGGTTTCTGGTAACGTTTTGAAATATAAAAATTTATTCTTTCATGAGTAAGGTTCATAATTTGCAACATATATAATTGTTAATAGTCAAATGTAAAAAGCGTTGCGCTCCCTAATAATCTAAGATATTCTCCGCGCTAATCTCGAAGAGCGTTTTGGGAGATACGCACAGTGACCATTCAAGCTGATTGTGACATTGTGTAGGGTAGGTACTAATCGGTACTTCGATTGGTAGATGGGAAGAAGAATGCCATAGGACTGGTATTATTATAGGAAGCCCAACATGACTCATTTTACTTCATTTTTTAAAATCAGCTTCGTACTTCCAACTTGCAGTATCATTACTGAACCTTGATACGTCGCACATTTCTTTATTAGCACACTTTGCTAAACCCTTGCCTATGTTTGCCTGACAAACACAGGTGGCTACTAGTTGCTTTTCTTATTCGCTGTATAATTATTTTTGCGTATTAAGAAGCAAGTCTTTGCTACTCGAATAGATATATTTGATTGAGCACTTTTTGAAGGTTTATTGCGATGAGCACAGCTTTTGAAATGGACGCATCACGCTCCAACACAATTTTTTCGTCTGTTGTACCAAACGTAGACGGTGTTTACGATCTTACTCCAGATCAAGTATTAATTGACCAAGCAGAACATGAGTCGGAAGTACGTTCTTATCCACGCCGTTTACCTATTGCTATTAAAAGAGCATACGGAGCTTTAGTGGAAGACACTCGTGGTCAGATTTTTCTAGACTGCCTCGCTGGCGCCGGTACGCTAGCAATGGGATACAACCACCCAGAAATTAACCAAGCGTTAAAAGAGCAGTTAGATTCCGGTTTGCCATACCAAACTCTCGATATCACGACCAAAGCCAAAGACACGTTTATTAAGCGCGTGAAAGCGTTTCTTCCGGAAGAATTTGCGAAAAACTCTGCCATTCAGTTCTGTGGCCCTTCTGGTGCTGATGCCGTGGAAGCGGCGATCAAGCTAGCAAAACAAACCACGGGGCGCAACACCATGTTTGCCTTCCGCGGCGCTTACCACGGCATGACAAACGGCACCATGGGTATGATGGGGAACCTTGGTACCAAGGCGCGTCGTACCGGATTAATGTCCGACGTTCATTTTATGCCTTTCCCATACAACCTACGTTGTCCGTTTGGGTTGGGTGGCGATGAAGGCGCAAAAGCCAGTATTCGTTATATGGAACGCTTACTGAACGATGACGAAGCAGGCATTATGAAGCCCGCGGCGATCATTGTTGAGCCCGTACAAGGCGAAGGCGGGGTAATTCCTGCCCCTGCGTTTTGGTTGCGTGAACTTCGCCGCCTCTGTGATGAGCATGGCATTCTTTTAATATTCGATGAAATTCAATGTGGCGTGGGTAAGTCTGGCTATCGCTTTGCGTTTGAAGAGTCAGGTATCTCTCCCGATATTTTGTGCTTGTCTAAGGCGATTGGTGGTGGTCTGCCGATGTCTTTATTGGTGTTTAGCAAAGACATAGACACTTGGAAGGCAGGGGAACACACAGGCACATTCCGCGGTAACCAACTTGCGATGGTATCGGGTGCGAAGGCATTAGAGATCATCGAGAGAGATAACCTTGTTGAACATGCCAATATTGCGGGTCAATACTTAAGATTAGGTTTCGAGAAAATCCAAAAACGCGTGAATTGCATTGCTGAAGTTCGCGGAAAAGGCTTAATGCTTGGTTTGGAAATTCAAACACCGACTGGTGAGAAAAACAAATTTGGTGAACCTAAATCCGATGGTGCACTGACGCTTGCCATTCAAAGAGCCGCCCTAGAGCGTGGTTTGATGGTTGAAAAAGGTGGACGAGATGGATCGGTGATTCGATTTTTACCTCCTCTCATTATTTCGTTCGAGCAGATTGACTTTGCACTGAAAGTACTTGAAGAGGCGATCGTGGTCGCTGGTGGCGGTATTAAGGAACCAGCACCAGAATCTGATGCTTGGAAAAAGCACTTTATCCATACAGGTGCAGAGGGTGCCAATGAATTTGCTTCCGTCATGAACCATACAACCGCAGCGATGAAGCAGCTTTTTGAACAAGTCGACAAGCCTTATTCTGGGATGGATCCAAAACTGCTTGAATCTCAGATCCGTGCAGTCAACTTGAACTCTGCCAATGGAAGCCTTACCGACGTTATCAGCAGTGCGACAGATTTGGTGGCTAAAAACGCTATCTTCACGCAACATCCAAGCTGTATCGCTCATTTGCACACACCGCCATTGATGCCGGCTGTTGCGGCAGAAGCCATGATTGCAGCCTTGAACCAATCTATGGACTCTTGGGATCAAGCGTCTTCTGCAACGTATGTTGAGCAGAAAGTCGTGGACTGGTTGTGCGAACGTTACGGTTTAGGTGATAAAGCGGACGGTATTTTTACGAGCGGTGGCACACAAAGTAACCAGATGGGCTTGATGCTAGCTCGCGATTGGATTGCCGACAAACTCAGTGGTCATTCCATTCAAAAGTTGGGCTTACCGGAATATGCCGATAAGTTACGCATCGTGTGTTCGGAAAAAGCACACTTTACGGTGCAAAAATCCGCGTCTTGGATGGGGTTGGGCGAGAAAGCCATTCTCACCGTGGACGCATTGCCAAATGGCACGATGGACATCTCTAAGTTGGATGAAACCGTGACCAAAGCGAAAGCCGAAGGTTTGATTCCTTTTGCGATTGTTGGTACTGCTGGTACGACCGACCACGGCGCAATAGACGACTTGAACATCATTGCCGATGTAGCCGCAAAACACGAACTTTGGATGCACGTTGATGGTGCTTACGGCGGAGCTCTAATTTTAAGTAGCCACAAAGCGCGATTATCTGGTATTGAAAAAGCGGATTCGTTAAGCGTAGATTTTCATAAGTTGTTCTATCAAACAATCAGCTGTGGCTCATTACTGGTAAAAGACAAGGCGAACTTTAAGTATTTGCTTCATCATGCGGACTACCTCAACCGCGAGCACGATGAGTTGCCTAACCTAGTCGATAAATCCATCGCGACCACCAAGCGTTTTGATGCTCTGAAAGTGTTCATGACGATGCAAAATGTAGGACCAAAAGCGTTGGGTGACATGTATGACCATTTGCTCGAACAAACATTGCAGGTGGCGGACCTTGTTCATCAACGTAAAGGTTTTGAATTGTTGACCGAACCCGCGTTATCAACGGTATTGTTCCGAGTGACCAATTCGCAAGTAACGGACTTATGCAAACTAAACCAAAAAGTGCGTATAGAAGCTTTGGTTCGCGGTATTGCCGTTTTAGGTGAAACATCGGTTAATGGGCAGTCAGCACTCAAATTTACCATTTTAAATCCATGTCTGGCTTTGTCAGATTTTGAACAACTATTGAATGATATCGACCAGTTAGCGGTTGAACTAGCGAAATAAAGGAACAAGAATCATGGCAATTCTTCAAATTGGTGCAGGTGGCGTAGGTTGGGTAGTCGCGCATAAAGCGGCGCAAAACAACGACGTGCTGGGTGATATCACAATTGCTTCACGTACGGTCAGCAAGTGCGAAAAAATCATCGAGTCTATTCAGAAGAAAAATAACCTGAAAGATCCATCTAAAAAGTTGGAAGCTCGCGCTGTAGACGCCGATGATGTGGGTGCGTTAGTGGCACTGATCAAAGAAGTTCAACCAGACCTTGTGATTAATGCGGGTCCTCCATGGGTCAACATGACCATTATGGAAGCCTGTTATCAAGCAAAAGTATCGTACTTAGACACATCGGTAGCGGTTGATCTGTGCTCTGAAGGTCAGCAAGTACCGCAAGCTTACGATTGGCAGTGGGGTTACCGCGAGAAGTTTAAAGAAGCGGGTATCACTGGCATTCTAGGTGCTGGTTTTGATCCTGGTGTGGTTTCGGTATTTGCCGCTTACGCTGTGAAACATTTGTTCGACGAGATCGATACTATCGATGTGATGGACGTGAATGCGGGTGACCACGGTCAGAAGTTTGCGACGAACTTTGATCCAGAAACCAACATGTTGGAAATTCAAGGCGATTCTTTCTACTGGGAAAACGAAGAGTGGAAGCAAGTGCCATGTCATTCTCGTATGCTAGAGTTTGATTTCCCAAACTGCGGAACGCATAAAGTGTATTCCATGGCGCACGATGAAGTTCGCTCAATGAAAGAGTTCATCCCAGCCAAGCGTATCGAGTTCTGGATGGGTTTTGGAGATAAATACCTAAACTACTTCAACTGCATGCGTGATATCGGTCTTTTAAGCCCAGATCCGCTCACACTGCACGATGGAACCGTGGTACAGCCGTTACACGTTCTTAAAGCATTGTTGCCAGACCCGACTTCTCTTGCGCCAGGTTACACGGGGTTAACCTGTATTGGTACGTGGGTTCAAGGTAAGAAAGATGGCAAAGAGCGCAGCGTGTTCATTTACAACAATGCCGATCATGAAGTGGCGTACAAAGATGTTGAGCACCAAGCCATCTCTTACACGACGGGGGTTCCGGCCATTACCGCAGCGCTTCAGTTCTTCCGTGGTGAGTGGGCAGACAAAGGCGTGTTCAACATGGAACAGCTAGACCCAGATCCGTTCCTAGAAACCATGCCTTCAATAGGTCTTGACTGGCATGTGCAGGAACTGGAAGCGGGGCAAGGGCTCCCGAATATCCACGAACTGAAAAAATAAGAATTTAGCTCAGGCTATTCTTGAATTTACTAAAGCCGATGCCGTTGCGTCGGCTTTGTTCGATTTGGCAGTGCTTTCTCGCGAAGGCTCTCAAGGTACTAACAATGCAAAAAAGCGAACTGAAAACGCCTTACTTCATGATTAATGAAGATAAGCTGATAGCAAATTTAGAAAAAGCAAAACAACTGAAAGAGATTTCGGGTGTGAAGTTGGTGTTGGCGCTCAAGTGTTTCTCCACTTGGGGCGTGTTTAACATCATCAAACCCTACTTGGATGGCACTACAAGTTCCGGTCCATACGAAGTCAAACTCGGGCACGAAACCTTTGGCGGCGAAACTCACGCTTACAGCGTGGGGTACAGCGAAGACGACGTTCGTGAAGTGGCTGAAATTTGCGACAAGATGATCTTTAACTCACAAAATCAATTGGCAGCGTATCGCCATCTGGTTGAAGGCAAAGCCTCTCTGGGGTTACGTCTTAACCCAGGTGTAAGCTATGCAGGGCAAGACTTAGCGAACCCAGCGCGGAAATTTTCTCGTTTAGGTGTTCAAGCGGATCATATCAATCCTGAAATCTTCGATTCGATTGATGGCGTGATGTTCCACATGAATTGTGAGAATAAAGATGTAGACGCTTTTATTGGTCTACTTGATGCGATTTCAGACCAGTTTGGTGAGTATCTTAACAAACTGGATTGGGTCAGCATGGGCGGTGGCGTATTCTTCACATGGCCGGGCTACGATATCCAAAAACTGGGTATGGCATTGAAAGCTTTTTCTGAAAAGCATGGCGTACAAATGTATCTTGAGCCAGGTGAAGCCATCATCACTAAAACCACGGACTTAGTAGTAACGGTTGTTGATGTGGTTGAAAATGGAATGAAAACCGCCATCGTCGATTCCGCGACGGAAGCGCATCGGTTAGACACGCTGATCTACGATGAACCGGCATCCATCCTCGAAGCCAATGAACGTGGCGAGCATCAATACGTCATTGGTTCCTGTTCATGCTTAGCTGGCGACCAGTTTTGTGTGGCGAACTTTGATGCGCCTTTAGAAATCGGTCAGAAGCTTCATATCTTGGATAGCGCAGGTTACACCATGGTGAAATTAAATTGGTTTAATGGGCTAAAAATGCCGTCCATATACTGCGAGCGTTCAGGTGGAGAAATTCAAAAGCTGAATGAATTTGATTATTCCGATTTCAAACGTTCACTGTCTCAATGGTCGGTGTCATAGCGTTCGATAGCGGATAGCGTTATTTAATATCACAATATGCCGATTTAAGGGTGAATACGTGGCGTGTTCGCCCTTTTCTTCTCTTAGTGATTGACTCGTGTAAAGAATGCTGAAAAATTCATAGAGATCAGTGAAGCAATCAAAGAAAGGAAATTCATGTCTAGCAAGCCGTCAAATACCGTTACTATGTCTGATGTTGCCAAATTAGCGGGTGTTTCTCGGGCGTCGGCTTCCAAATATTTCAATGGCGATAGGTCACTTAAGCAAGCAACCATCCAGCGTATTCAAGCGGCGTGTGATGCTTTGCAGTACGTACCCAATCAGCACGCCGTGAATTTGGTAAAAGGGCAAAGTTCGTTAATTGCTGCGGTCGTGCCGTCTACAACGGACAGCTTTTACTCGGGCACACTCAAATACATCGAAGATTTTGCGAATGAAAAAGGGTTAAACCTTATCGTGCAGAGCACTCATGGTGACCCTAAACGCGAGCGAAAAATCATTCAGTCACTCCGAAGCTTAAAACCGAGATCACTGATTTTGGTGCCCACTGCCAGTGATGAGGCATCGGTTCGGTTTTTTGAAGCCCTACGACACGACATTCATATTGTTTGGTTGGATAACTGCTTACTAGAGAATGCGAGCTATGTGGTTAACGATAATCGCCATAGTCTCGAGATCATTTGCGATTACTTTCTAGAAAAAGGCATTCATCCTTACTATTTAGATGTGCCTAAAAATCTTGAAAAGCCTTCTGTTGCATCTCGTCGAAAAAGCTATTGCGATAGCATGAAGAAAGCTGGGTTAGCGCCTAAATTCATTGTAGATGAAGAGCTGGATATTGTATGGCCAGACGCTGCTTATGGACACACGATGATCTTTAAGTGGTTACAGGAAACCGATTGGGCAAGTGAGAAGTGTGGCATCATTTGTATGAACGATAACATTGCGGTTGGGGCGTTGAGTGCACTGAATAACGCGGGTGTAAAAGTGGGCAAACAAGTTTTACTCGCTGGGCACGATGATATTGAATTAGCACCATACTTGACTCCTCCATTGACCACAGTAAAGCAAAGCTGTAATCAGATGGCTAGGGCAGTGGTTGATGCTGTTTTAGAGCCAGAAATCATTCGTGAAGTGACGATTCATTCAAGATTGGTGAAAAGGCTTTCAGCATAGAACGCACTCAAAAAGCCTGACCTTGTTGGCTTACATTCTGCCTGATTTTCATACATGATCATGTTCGGTATTGAAATGTCTTTCTTATAACCTTCTGTATTTTAAAGAATCTACTTTTCCGCTCGCGTTCAAACTGTTTACTAAATCACCTTTCTCATTCTTGATTATATACACGTGTCTAAAAATAACATAGGGTTAACTTTAACGGTTCGGTTTGAAAATCGGGTAAGGGCAAATCGGACGAATTGCCTATTTCTTGTGAGGTTTTTGTATTGCTAGAAATGCCCATGTCATCCCATCTGAAACAAGGAAGGAAAACGATGAAACATACCGTAAAAGTTGCCACCATGGCGGCAATCATTGGTTTGTCTGCGATGTTTAGCCAAATGACGAATGCTGCTGAAAAGTTGAAGCTCGCCCTAATCCCGGGTGTGGTTGACCCGTTTTATTTCACCATGCATCGTGGTGCTCAGCATGCTGCCGATGCGATTGGCGCTGATTTGATTTTCCAAGTCCCAAGGGAGTGGAACACCACAGCTCAAGTACCCATACTGAATGCGATCATTGCTAAAAAGCCAGATGCAATTCTTATTTCTCCCGTCGATAAACAACAACTTATCGCACCACTGAAACAAGCAGCCGATGCAGGCATTCGCGTGATTACCGTTGATACCTTCATTGATGATGGAAATTATCAAGATGGTTCTGGCCCTGGTGATTTTGTTGATAGCTATATTGCCTCAGACAACGTATTGGGTGGGCGAATTGCGGCGAGAGCACTGGCGGATTCCATTGGCTTTAAAGGCAAGGTCTACGTTGCCAGTGTTAAGCCCGGTATTTCCACAACAGACCAACGTGCTGAAGGTTTCATAAATGAAATGAAACGTTGGCCGGATATCGAGGTACTGAAGATCCAATACAACGAAGATGATTCCAATAAGTCCGCTTCTCAACTGCAAGCGGTTTATGCGCGTAACCCCGATTTAGCCGGTGTATTTGGCGCGAATACGTTCTCGGCATTGGGTGCCGCAGAGGGGGTGAAAAAACTGGACAAAATCGGAAAAATCAAAGTTGTCGCCTTTGATGCACTGCCAAGAATTGTTCAAGACATCAAATCTGGCTTGGTAGACATCGCCGTAGCTCAACAACCCGCCACGATGGGTTATTACGGCGTGATGACGGCCTATGCGCTTCTGACTGGGCAAGCGGTTCCAAGTCAAATAGGCACCGGGTTTGTGGTGATGGATAAATCGAACATCGATTCACCAGATATTCTGAAGTACGTGTACTCAGATTAGGTTACACCGCTGTAGGTCACTAAGTTGTGGTTCATAAAGGCTGTTATTCACACAGATTGTTGTTTACCAAAGCTGTTGTTTACGAAAGCTGTTGTTTACCAAAGCCATAGTTCAGAAAAGCTATTGCTCACAAAAGCCATCGTTCACAAGAGCCATCGTTCACAAGAGCTATCGTTCACAAGAGCTATCGTTCACAAGAGCTATCGTTCACAAGAGCCATGAGCCATAGAACCCAGTAAGGCTTACAGACCCTAATCATTCGTACAAATAAAGGGGTAGATGGATTCTGCCCCAAAACTCCAAAAATAGGTGTTATTTATGTCTAGTGTTCCAACTACCACAAAGGCAGGGGATAGCTCATCTCAAGATACGGGATTTTCTTGGCTGGAATGGTTGAGTAAAGCTTGGCCTTGGATGTTCTTGAGTTTGCTGCTGATCTTTTTTGAGGTGTGGTCTCAAATTATGTTCAAAACGACCTTTTTGGGTAACAGTTTTACATTACAAAGTATCGCGTTGTTTGCCGCCGCGCCGCTTTTGCTTGGTATTGGCCAAACCTTTGTCATCATTGCGGCGGGTATCGATTTGTCGTTAGGCTTCATTATGGGCTTTGCCTCCGTGATCATGGCCACCACCATGAACCTCATGCCTGCGGATACCTTTATTGCCATTGTGGTTGGGTTTGCAGCGGCTCTATTTGCTTCCTTTATTCCAGGGGTTATCAATGGAACCCTGATTGCTCGGCTTGCCATTCCTCCTTTTATTGGAACGTTAGGGATGTATGGCGTTGCTCGGGGAATGGGCTTCATTTTTGCAGATGGCACCACCGTACCTGTCAATAATACGTATTTGTATGCGTTTGGTAATGGCAAGTTGCTTGGTGTTCCTTACCCTGTTCTTCTTGCTCTTGCGGTGTTGATTGTGGCGCACTATATCTTGTCTCAAACTCGGTTTGGTCAGTACACCTATGCGATTGGCGGAAACAGGCATGCCGCTATTCGTTCTGGAATAAAAGTAAAACGTCAGCTTACGTGGGTTTATATTCTGGCGGCATTGTGCGCAGGGTTAGCCGGCGCGACTTACACCGCCAGATTTTCCGCAGGAGCAGCACAGGCCGGTGAGCCGATGCTTTTGGATTCCATTGCGGCGGTTGTGATTGGTGGTGCAAGCTTATTTGGTGGCTATGGCACGGTAATCGGCACGCTCATCGGGGCGTTGATTATTGCGGTGATTCAATTTGGTCTGGTATTCATTGATGTAGAACCGTTCTGGCAGTTTGTCGCCGTTGGGGTCGTGATCATAGTTTCCGTGTTTATTGATCAGTCTAAGTCCAAGTTGACGGGAGGTCATGGTGATTAATTCAGCTGAAGTGAAACCGATTCTTTCCGCCTCGAATATTTGCAAAACATTTGGTGGCGTCGAAGCCCTAAAAGAGGTGTCGTTTGAAGTCAAGCCCGGCGAAGTGATGGCGCTGGTTGGTGATAATGGGGCCGGAAAGTCCACGCTGATCAAAACACTGTCTGGCGTATATACCCCCGACAGCGGCACGATGACTTACCAAGATCAACACATTGCGTTCGAAGACCCATCACAAGCTCGAAGCTCGGGCATCGAAACCATCTATCAAGATTTGGCACTCGCCGATAACTTAGACGTGGGCAGCAATATTTTCCTTGGTCGAGAGCCCAAAACCAAGCGTTTTGGCCTTTTCCCTGTTCTGGACAGAACGCACATGACCAAAGTGGCAGAAGAAGTGATCAAGCCGCTTGATATCATCATTCCCAAAGCGTCTTTGAAAAAGCCCGTATTGAGTTTGTCTGGTGGGCAAAGACAAGCGATCGCCATTGGGCGAGCGGTGTATTGGCAAGCGAAAGTGCTGATCATGGATGAACCCACAGCAGCGCTCGGGGTGCCAGAGCAGAGAAAGGTGATGGAGTTGATTTTAAAGCTAAAAGAGCAAGGCGTTGCCATCATTCTTATTTCTCACAACATGAATGATGTCTTTGCCGTATCCGACAGAATTACCGTCCTTCGTCGTGGTCAAGTGGTTGGGGTACGCGAAGCTTCTGAAACCAACAGTGAAGAACTTGTCCATCTAATGGTTGCAGGCTAAGGAAAATATCATGTTATCAGCAAGAATGAATCGATTGTTTGGGGAATCAGGTCACTGTTTTGATGTGGCGATAGATCACGGCATGTTTAATCAAGGTGTCTTTTTACAAGGCATTGAGAATATGGAACACGCCATCTCTACCATAGTGAAGGCTGATCCAGATGCCATTCAACTTCCGCCGGGGAGTGCACGTTTACTGCAAGGAATGAATAAGCCGAAGAAACCTGCCTTGGTGCTACGAACAGACATTGCCAACTGCTACGGCACGGAGTTAGTGCCCCCCATTTTCTCGGAAATGATCGAAAACCCAGTGGAAAGAGCACTCAGGTTAGATGCGGCTTGCGTGGTGGTGAACCTGTTGCAATTGCCGAACGAAACCGATTTGTATCGCCAGTGCTTAAAGCGAATCAACGTGCTACGTAAAGAGTGTGAGATTTACGCCATGCCTCTCATGGTTGAGCCTTTGGTGATGCAACCCAATAGCAGCGCTGGTGGCTATATGGTGGATGGCAACATCAGCAAGATCGTGCCATTGGTTCGTCAAGCGAGCGAGCTGGGGGCTGATATTATTAAAGCGGATCCTTGTGATGATGTGAGTGAATACCACAAAGTGATCGAAACCGCGCAGCAAGTGCCTGTTTTGGTTAGAGGGGGTGGTCGGGTGAGTGATGAAGAGATTCTGAAAAGAACGTCTGAGTTAATGGCACAGGGCGCTAAAGGCATTGTGTATGGTCGCAATGTGATTCAGCACCCCGATCCTGCTGGAATTACCCGTGCTTTAATGAACATTGTCCACAAAGGCATGGCACCAGAAGAGGCAAAAGTGTTGATTGGGGCAGCATCATGAAAACCATCCGATTTGGCATTATTGGAGGCGGGATGATGGGCAAAGAATTTGCCTCAGCGGCTGCGCGATGGTGTCATCTAACGAGCGTATCCGCCAAGCCTGAAATCGTAGCGCTGTGTGATACCAATGTGGCAATACATGGCTGGTATAGAGACAATTTCCCGTCCATCAGAACTTATACAGAAGACTATCAAGCGCTACTTAACGATGAATCCATCGACGCGATTTATTGCGCGGTGCCGCACCATCTGCATGAAACACTCTACATAGACATCATTAAATCCGGAAAGCACCTGCTTGCTGAGAAGCCTTTTGGTATCGACAGATCGGCATCGGAAAAGATCTTAGCGTGTATTGAAGCACACCCAGACGTGTTTGTGCGTTGTACGTCAGAGTTTCCATTTTATCCCGCGATGCAAGCCATGATTCGGGATATGAAAAACTGTGGTGAGAATACTTTTCTACATGCGGACATTGGCTTTTTGCACTCCAGCGACATCAACCCCGATAAGCCGATTAACTGGAAACGGCAAAAGCCATTTTGCGGGGAATACGGGTGTATGGGCGATTTGGGAATGCACATTCTGCATGTGCCTTTAAAGCTAGGTTGGACGTTTGAAAGTGTGTATGCCCAATTGAGTGATGTGGTGGCAAAAAGAAAGAACACGCAAGGGGAATGGGTGGACTGCGATACCTTTGAAAATGCGGATTTACATTGCATGACGACGTGGCAAGGTCAGACATTTCCGACGCGTTTAAAAACCTACCGGATAGCGCCGGGTCACAACAACTCTTGGTATTTCGAGCTGAATGGAATCTATGGCAGCTTTCGGTTCTCGACGGCTAATCCAAATCAGTACGAAAAAATGGCATATCAAGCGGGTGGTGCACAAATATGGCAAACCGTACCAGTAGGATATCTGCCTGCTTACCCAACTATTTCAGGCGGGATCATGGAATTTGGTTTTACTGATGCTGTGTTGCAAATGTGGGCATCTTTTATTGATGAACTAGTGACTGGCAGTGTCACCGGCTTCCAATGTGTTACGCCTCAAGAAGCCATGATTCAACATCAAATTTTCACGGCAGCCTTGCTGTCTCATCAAAATCAATCAGTGGAGAAAATACAATGAAACGATCTCAGGTTAATAAAGCCATACGCGACGCTGAAGAATTGATGGAAACCTTTCATTTTAAACTGCCGCGTTGGGGAAACTGGAACAAAGAGGATTGGCAGAGCAACGGTGAACTTGCGGCTTACAATCACAAATACCAGTTAGGGTGGGATGTGACGGACTTTAATGAAGACCGATTTGATCAGCGAGGGCTGGTTTTGTTTTGCATCCGCAATGGTGACCAATCGGATAAAACCAGTGTGCCCTATGCTGAAAAAATCATGATGGTCAAAGAAGAACAGGAAACGCCTCTCCATTATCACAAAAAAAAAGTCGAAGACATCATCAACCGCGGTGGCGGTAACTTAGTGGTGGAATGCGTAAAAGTGAATGGCAAAGGTGAACACTTAGATAAAGACATCGAAGTCACTGTCGATGGTGAAGTTGTGAGGGCAAAACCGTTCGAGAAAATCATTCTGGCTCCTGGTCAAAGTATTCGAATTCCCACCGGATTAATGCATCGCTTCTATGGTGAAAAAGGGAAAGGTCCCGTGCTGACTGGCGAAGTATCGATGGCCAATGATGACAATGGTGATAACTACTTTGATCAGCCACTTGGTCGCTTTTCAGACATCGTCGAAGACGAACCCGCGATCTACCCACTTTGGAATGAACTTAAGTAGGCGAGCATGACAGGTAGAAAAGGCATTCTCTGTATCGGAAACTGGATCATCGACTTGGTGCATTTTGTCTCCCCTTGGCCCGACAAATCGGGCTTAGGGCTTATAGAGCGGCAAGTGAAAGGTCCAGGAGGCTGTGCATTTAATGTCGCAATTGGTTTAAGTGTACTGGACGACTCTTTACCCGTTTACGGCTGTGGTGTGGTAGGAAACGATGACTACGGTCAGTTTGTTTTGGATATCTGTCATGAATATGGGTTTGATTATTCGTGGATTAAGTCGGTTCCCGGCATAACGGCGCACACTCATGTTATGACGGATGCCAGCACAGGTGAACGAACCTTCTTTTATCAGGATGGGGTATCGGCTGGCTTTTCTCCTGCCGATATTCCCTACGCCGCTATTGGTATACGAAACATAAAGATCGCGCATTTTGGGTATTTATTGTTGCTCAAAACCATGGATAGCTTAGACAGTAATGGTTTGCCTCATGCGGCCAACGTGCTGAAAAAACTGAAAACTTTGGGCTTAGAAACCAGTTTAGATATGGTGTCGACAGAAATTGAAAATGTTGAAAAACAGGTTACTCCCTGCTTGAAATACGTTGACCATCTGATTATCAACGAACTCGAAGCGGGCTATTGCTTGCAGAAGGCCCTTCGAAAAAACGGAACAATCGATTCAGAAGAGATTTTGGAAGCGGCGAAAGCGCTGCTTGAGAAAGGCGTGAATAAAAACGTCATCCTCCATATGCCAGAAGGCGCAGCATGGGTCTCCAAAGACGGAGATTCTATTTGGGTTGAAAGTTTACCACTCGGCTCCGACGATATTGTTTCCAGTGTGGGCGCGGGCGATGCATTTTGCAGCGCCTGCCTTTGGGGAATTTACAATGAAATTAGCCCTGTCAAAACACTTCATTTGGCCAATGCCAACGCAGCGGAGTGCTTGAAAGGGTTTACCACGGTCGATTCTTTGGTGTCTATTGATCTGATCAGGAATAAAACCCTACTCTGAAGCGCCATGATCATCAAACGCTCTACCGATAATCCCTTTTCCAAATCCAGTGCCTGAGCTCACTATGGTATACGTTTACTGTGAGATCTTTCGCATATTGCGCAATCTACATTTCTGTTATTGACAATAAATGCTTTTTAATTCAGCCACTTTTGTATGCTTAAGAAGCGTTGTTACGATGTCCAAACCTGCTGCCCGAGTGGGCGATGCACACTCTTGCCCCAGCAAAACGGGAAGAGTGCCTCATATAGGCTGCCCTGTTGCTGCGGGCTCATCCAACGTATTTATCAATTCTTTACCCGCTGCTCGCCAAGGTGATTTGGCTCCTTGCATTGGTCCTCCAGATTCCATCTCTGCGGGTTCATCTAGCGTCTTCATTAACGGAAAACCAGCGGCTCGAATGGGAGATGGAACGGCTCATGGTGGCGTTATCGGTAGGTAAATAACATGAGCAAAGACCCATCAGTGTTTGATAGTACTCAACCTCAACACCAAGATCGCCCAGAAACAAGAAAAAATAGATTTGGTCGATTAAATGAATCTGGGAAAAAGTTTGACTACACGCTAACTCAGGATGATGCTCCTAAAAACTTAATTGAAAAATTAAAACCCTCTGAAATAAAAAATAATAATGTGGAGTTTTGGGATGAGAAGGATCTTTTAACCTCAGATTTTATTAATATTTATCAGGTTGTATATTATTTATATTTATTCAGTAAAACCGCAGTATTGGTTTTTTTACCCATACTGGCGTTATTATCGTTTGGGGCTTTTTTTTCAACCCTTTTGATGAAGCTCTTTCTATTTTTATAGGAATTAATATAGACGGTGTAAAATATATTGCTATACCTTTCGGTGGCGCTTGGGGACTGACATTATTGTTATTTCATCAATTCGCTCACAAGATGGTTAGGAAGAAATACACACTAAGCCGCCAAACAGGTATGGTCACTCTCTATGACAACGATGAGGATGTGATTTACAGCCACCCCTTTGTTGAGTTTGATTGCCGTTTATTCAGTTCAACCAACCAATACGGTCACCTTTCTTTTGGCATCGCCCTTGTGCACCGGTATAACGACTACAGCAAGCATATCACCATAGGGGAGATGATCGGCTCAACGCATCCAGACGATCATAAACGCCTGTGGAACGTGATTCAGCAGTATATGGACGTTAGCCAGCCACTGCCCGATCTGCCAATTTTAGAAGCGTTCCGTAGCAAAGACCCAACAACCGCGGCATATGATAAAGAAATCGGGCGTGACCCCAAATACTGGCGCAGCATGTCGGACAAAGAGTTTGATCAAGTGGTCGCACAAATGGCAGAAAACCAAAAACACATTCCGCCACTCGGCAAGCCGATCAATATCTATGCGCAAACCCCAGAAGAAATCCATATTGTTTAGGGAAATAAAATGAACAAAGAAGAAACGTCAATATATGATAGCAGGGAACCTCAAGGTCAAGAGGATCCTGAGAAAATTAAGAGAAGATTTAAGCCGCTTAATACATTTGGAGATAAGATTGATCATACGTCTCCTCAAGATGATGCACCTGTTGATTTAGTTAGAAAACGAAATCTCGCAAAGTCTAAAAGCGATAATATGTATTCTGCAGATCACAATGAATTATCTAAAATTGAGCCAAAGCAGTTTTTCCTCTTAATGTTTCGCTTTCTAGAAAATTCACCACTATTTTTGGGTCCGATAGTTATTTTATATCATTTTATTATTCCTATATTTTCCAATCCAAATTATATCGATGCTGCTATGATGACGATTGCCACTATTAATGTTTTTGGCTTTTTTACTACTGTATTCATTGCTAGATGGCTTTTTTCTTGGCTTATATTTGAAACGCTTCCCAAGCATCTGGTTAGTAATTTGGTGACAAAAAAATACAGCCTAAATCGTAAGACAGGGATGGTAACTCTTTTCGGTAGCAAGGACTATGTGGTCTACAGTCACCCATTTGTAGAGTTTGATTGTCGAATGATCGAGGTGAATGACTCGAGTGGTAACACCAAGTTTAGCGTGTTTCTATGTCATCGTTATAGTGATTACAGCCAACCCATTAACATAGGGGATTTAATAGATTCTGCCCGTTCAGATGATCAAAAGCGGTTGTGGAATGTGATTCAGCAATACATGGATGTCAGCCAACCTTTGCCTGATCTACCTTTTCTAGAGCCTTTTCGAAGTGAAGACCAGACGACCGCTGCATACGACAAAGAGATCGGTCGCGATCCTAATTATTGGCGCAGTATGTCGTTTAGAGGGCTTGATAAAGCCATCATTAAAATGGCAAAAAACCAGAAACACATTCCGCCACTCGGTAAGCCGATCAATATCTATGCGCAAACTCCAGAAGACATTCACGCGGTTTAGCCAATGTAGGTAAACGGAAAGGAGTATTCCTATTGAATTATAGGTGAGAGTATCAAGCAATACTCTCACCATGTTTTAACTCTCCAACACCACACGCGTGTCTTCGCTCAGTGATTCAAGCTCGTTGATGATGTCGTTGATGTTGGATTCTTTCGGTATTTTTAATGCCATGGTTGAACTGAAGAGGCTGGAACTGATGCCTCCTCCATCAGCAATAAAGACGCGCTGGCAATCCATATCTAATATGCTGGCTCCCTGACCGTCCAGTACATGGCTGATTTCGTTCACGATGCCCGCTCTATCATTAGAATCCAACCGGATTTGGTGGACGGTGTCGGTTTCGTAACTCAAATCACTCACTTGGCTGAATTGTACAGTGAGATCGGGGGTATCTAAGAAAGCTGCTTTGACGGCTTCTTCATTCTCAGATGGCAACTCTATTTTTATAACAGCGGCGACTTGGTGTTCGATGAAATTCACTTTGCTAAGCAGCCACTTTCCACCATTATCGTGTGTTATTGATGCCAATTTCTTGATAGTGGTAGGGGTTGCCGTGCCGACAAAATTCACAATAAACGTCGTGTACATATTACGTCCTCTTGATGGCAGGGTGGGTATATTTAAGTATAGGAAATTACCGGAAGGGAAATAGGATACGAATCAAGTTTATTAAAACCGAAGTAGGTGTTGCTGAAAAAAGGCATAGCTCTAAAAATAAAGACAGTTCTAAAAACAGAAAAAGCGCCAGCACGGGCGCTTTTAAGTAGGGTGATAGCAACATTAAAACGTTAACGTCAGCTCCATCCCGTAGAACTGTTTGTCCAGTGGACCTTGCGGGTTGACCGCCATGTCGGTTTCGGTTTGGTAACCTGTCCAAGGTTGAGTTCGGAAGTTAAATTTCGCATCGCCGCCCCATGCGTCTGTTACCCAATAATGGATGTGACCAATTGGGTTTAAGAAAAACAGTGATACGTCCCCGAGAGTTTCTGACCCTAGTAATTCGCCACCATTTTCAACTATTCTTTGCTCGCCTGCGAACATGAGTTCACCAACAACCGCGCCAAAGAAAGGCGTGATAAAAACATCTTGCCAAGAGGGGATTTCAGCAAACGCTTCTACGCCAAACTCCCAGAACAGAGTCGACATCGCCATTGAGTAGAGGTAGGACTCAAATTCATTAAATCCTGCATGGCGAGAGGCAGTGTAATACACACCGCCAAAGTATGGGTGCATGATGTAATTGAGGAAGTGTTCGTCTCTGTCCCAAACCGGACCTTGGCTAACGTTATCAAGCCATTTTTTTCCGAGCTTACTCATATCGCGGGCTTCGGCATCCCACTTGGTAATGCTCTCAGGTAGAAGCGTCATTAAGCCAACGGTAGCAACACTGAGACCCAAAATCGTATAAGTTTGTTCTGTAAGGTATTGCCAGTCTTTTTCGGGTTGCATTTGAAGATACAAAGGAAGAGGCGCGTCGAGTTTTGGTTCCGTCTCAATATTGTCATTTAAAGAGAGATAGAATGGATTTACATTTGTTTCAATGCTAAGACTGTAGCTTTGTTGATTATCGCCGTTATATAAGTCATAAGAGAAGTTGTTGATATCAAAATCAGCAGCTTGAGTTGACGTAGTAAAAACAAGCAATGCGGTAGACAGTGGCTTCAGTCGCACAGAGATCTCCATTGAGAAAAACCAAAATTTGTGAGTTGTGCATTATTCTCTTTACGAATGAGAGATGCAATCCCTTTAATTGTTAGAAAATTGAAAATATTAGCATGTAAGGCGGTCTGATTAGAATGGTTGAAGGGGATTTGATTGATTATTGATTACTATTTAGCACCTAACAACTGTGATATCAGAAGAAAACAGCGAAGGTTAAATTTATGTTGAAAGTGGCAATGTTAAGTACAGGTGAAGAGGTGCTTCATGGTGATATTGTGGATACTAATGCGTCATGGCTAGGTGAAATCCTATATCAAAGTGGGTTTCAACTTTCTGCGCGTTCTACAGTTGGTGATCAGCTTGACGTGTTGAAAGATGAAATTTTGCGTCTTAGCGAGTCTTTCGACATTGTTATTGTGAATGGCGGACTCGGTCCAACGACCGATGATTTAACGGCCTCGGCAGCCGCGAAAGCATCTGGACAGAAACTTCGTTTGTTTCAAGATTGGTTAACTGTTTTAGAAGAAAAATTTACACGTCGTGGGCTTGTCATGCCAGATAGTAATCTCAAACAGGCGATGCTTCCAGAAAAGGCCACTATCATTGATAACCCAATAGGGACGGCATGTGGGTTTTCAATGACGCTCAATAGGGCCAAGATGTATTTTACTCCGGGTGTTCCAAGCGAATTCAAGCGTATGGTTGAGGAGAAAATAATTCCGATATTTAGCGAGACATACCGTGATGTTCTCCCATCTGAATGCAGCAGGATCTACACTATTGGGCTCTCTGAGTCGGGGATATCGGACAAATTAGACCCGATTAAACTGCCCGATCAATATGAACTGGGATACCGTTCTTATTTGCCTTTCATTGAAGTTAAGTTATTTGGACCAGCGGCGGATATGGAAAGGCGCTTGAAGTTGCTTCAAATTGTTTATGGTCACCTGCAAGACAATGTTGTGAGCGTGGATGAACCCATGATTGATAATGTTGCTGCTCTCCTGATCGAAAGAGGCACTACGTTGTCGCTTGCTGAACAAGCCAGTGGTGGTTTTCTAACGAGTTGGCTGCACGAGAATGAGCTGTTGGCAAAACAGGTCAAGCAGAGTTGGGTGATGAACACTGACATGGATAAAAATTTGGTTGAGCAAGATCCACTTGCCGCTTCTTTAGCCTTAGCGGCTGCAACTCGTGAAAACGGCAAGGCGACGTTTGGTTTGTCTTGTGGGAAATTGAAAGACAATGTGTTTGCTGTGGCTTTATCTACCGGAGATGGTGAGTGGGGACAAGTATTCGAGTTTGCGCGCAATTATGGTAAGCAGGATAAACGTAGCTTGATCGCTGCTGTTATGTTGGACATGTTAAGGCGTCATTTAGAGGAAAAAGCTGTCTTTGGACATTACAGCTCTCTGGTTAGAAAAAAAGAGCTTTATGTGCCAAATTCTGCGGTATAAAAGTTATAAGAGAATTCGTTGACTTTTAATTTGTCGTTATCTCTCAAAGGGTAAAGACAAGTTAAAAATGACTCGATAGGTTTCATTTTTTATGCAAGTTATTTTTTGACCATTTTCTTTATTTTGAGGCTTGGGATCGGCCGAGAATTAGCTAATAATAAGAAGGATCAAAATAACAAATGGCACACTGTTCTCATCATTTACGATCTGGAGGGACCCATGATTACACAAACAATGATCAAAGTTTGGTACCGAGTATCCGGTGAAAAAGTGTTGTTAGGAGAAGCACATAGCAAACATGTCGGTGATTTAGTCTCGACTTGGTTAGCAGCCCCTGTCGCAGATAATGATACCCCGAATGGTGGCTATCGAATGTCATTGTTTGATGACGATGGTAAATCAATAGGTGAGAAAGACATTTCCTTCAAAACGGCTGAATATTTACTCAGAAAATATGCAAGTCTAAGCAATTCTGAGTGTGTTTAATAAGTGGGAAATGAGCAGATATTAAAATGATATCGTGAGATATCAAGCGCTTTTGACCTTGAGCTGATAGTTTACTTTTTCTAATTCAACATCGGTTTTTGCCCTGCATATGCAGGGCAAAATTTCTTTTGGCTGTGTCAATGCCATCGCAAAACCAACGTATTCGACCTCTCCCGACTTCAACTCACATCGGCATGCGCCACAATGACCATCTCGACAGTTGTACTCAGGTTCAAACCCAGCGCTCTCCATTTCCTCCAGCAACGTCTTTCCGTTGCTGGTGAGAATAATAGGGTTAAGTTCGTTGATTTTGATTTTTGGCATTACAGTTCAAAGTCCCCGAAATCTTCAGCGTCGACTTCGTTATCGATCTGACCCACTAGGTAAGAGCTGATTTCCGCCTCTTGTGGTGCGACTTGAACGTTATCAGACGACAACCAGGCGTTGATCCATGGAATTGGGTTAGAATTTGCACCAGGGTATGCTGCGTCCAAGCCGACGGCTTGCATACGAATATTAGTGATGTACTCGACATACTGACAAAGAATATCTTTGTTCAGACCGATCATGGAACCGTCTTTGAACAGGTATTCCGCCCATTCTTTTTCTTGCTCTGCTGCTTCTTTAAATAGGTCGAAACATTCTTGTTTGCATTCTTCAGCGATTTGTAAGAACTCAAAATCGTCTTGACCATTACGGAGTATATTCAGCATGTGCTGTGTGCCCGTTAAGTGCAGCGCTTCATCACGGGCAATAAGCTTGATGATTTTGGCGTTGCCTTCCATCAGTTCGCGTTCAGCAAACGCAAATGAGCAGGCAAAGCTTACGTAGAATCGAATGGCTTCTAGCGCATTAACAGACATCAGGCAAATATAAAGTTTTTTCTTCAGTGTGGTGAGACGGATATCAACCGTTTTCCCATCAATGACGTGTTTACCTTCGCCATAGCGGTGGTAATCGTTCGTCAATTCGATTAGATCATCGTAGTAATGGGCGATGTCTTTCGCGCGCTTTAGGATGTGTTCGTTCTCAACGATGTCATCAAATACTAAACCCGGATCATTCACAATGTTACGAATGATGTGAGTGTATGAGCGAGAGTGAATCGTCTCAGAGAAAGACCAAGTTTCGATCCAAGTTTCCACTTCTGGAAGTGAGACTAGCGGAAGCAACGCAACATTTGGGCTACGACCTTGAATAGAATCAAGAAGTGTTTGGTACTTCAGGTTACTGATGAAAATATGCTTCTCATGATCGGGCAGTTTGTTGTAGTCGATACGGTCGCTTGACACATCCACTTCTTCTGGGCGCCAGAAAAAAGAAAGCTGTTTTTCAATCAGCTTTTCAAAAATTTCAAACTTCTGTTGATCGTAACGAGCTACGTTCACTGACTGACCGAAAAACATCGGTTCTTTTAATTGGTCATTTTTCTTTTGAGAGAAAGTACTGTAAGCCATAAATGCCTCAAATCCATTAAAGCCCCTTTGAAATCAAAGAGGCTGTTTTAACTTTTGCTTTGAGTTAATGCTCAAAACTTTAAATCTTACAAGCGCCGCCTGCACAATCATCTTCTTGAGCCTTAGCCGCTTCAGATTGTCCATCGCTCGCACCATCACGGGTGTTGTGGTAGTAAAGCGTCTTAAGACCGTACTTGTATGCGGTAAGCAAGTCTTGCATCAGAAGCTTCATTGGCACTTTACCGTTTGGTTGAACACTTGGGTCGTAGTTCGTGTTCGCAGAGATCGCTTGGTCTACAAACTTCTGCATAATGCCCACAAGTTGCAAATAACCATTGTTTGACGGAATCGTCCAAAGTAATTCGTAATTGTCTTTCAAATTGACATAATCAGGTACGACTTGTTTCAAAATGCCGTCTTTCGACGCTTTTACGGAAACGAAGCCTCGTGGTGGTTCGATACCGTTAGTCGCGTTTGAAATTTGCGATGACGTTTCAGATGGCATTAACGCCGACAGCGTCGAGTTGCGTAAACCGTGTTCCACGATTTCTTTACGTAGAGAATCCCAATCGTAATGCAGTGGCTCGTCACATACGTTGTCTAGATCTTTCTTATAGGTGTCGATAGGCAGTAAGCCTTTCGCGTAGTTGGTTTCGTTGAACAGTGGGCACGCACCTTGCTCTTTCGCCAGGTTCATTGAGGCTTTTAGTAGATAGTACTGAATTGCTTCAAATGTACGGTGTGTCAACCCATTGGCGCTACCGTCTGAATACTTCACGCCATTTTTCGCGAGGTAGTAAGCGTAGTTAATCACACCCACACCTAAGGTACGGCGGTTCATGGTTGATTTACGAGCTGCTGGTAGCGGGTAGTCTTGGTAATCTAGTAGTGCATCAAGCGCACGAACAACCAAGTCAGACAGTTCTTCAAAGTCATCTAGGCTTTCAATCGCACCTAGGTTAAACGCAGAAAGTGTACAAAGCGCAATTTCACCCTGGTCATCTTCAACATTATTTAGAGGTTTGGTCGGAAGTGCGATTTCTAAACAAAGATTAGATTGGCGAACCGGTGCAACCGCAGGATCAAACGGGCTGTGTGTATTACAGTGGTCTACGTTCTGAATGTAGATACGGCCTGTGGATGCACGCTCTTGCAGAAGAAGAGAGAACAAATCGACGGCTTTAATGGTTTCACGTTTAATGGAGTCGTCGGCTTCGTATTTCTCGTATAAACGATCAAACTCCTCTTGGTTTTCGAAGAACGCATCGTACAGACCTGGTACATCCGAAGGTGAGAACAGAGAAATGTTTCCACCTTTAATCAACCGTGAGTACATCATCTTGTTGATCTGTACACCGTAATCCATATGACGGACACGGTTTTCTTCTACGCCACGGTTGTTCTTCAATACCAACAAAGATTGAACTTCGCGATGCCAAAGTGGGTAAAATACGGTGGCTGCGCCGCCACGAACACCACCTTGAGAACAGCATTTAACCGCGGTTTGGAAGTATTTGTAGAACGGAATACAACCTGTGTGAAACGCTTCACCGTTGCGTATTTCAGAGCCTAGCGCACGGATACGACCAGCATTAATACCGATACCAGCACGTTGAGAAACGTAACGTACGATTGCGCTAGACGTTGCGTTGATAGAATCCAGGCTGTCATCACACTCAATCAGTACGCAAGAACTGAACTGGCGAGTAGGGGTACGAACACCAGACATAATGGGGGTAGGTAGGGAAATCTTAAATGTCGATGCTGCGTCGTAGAAACGTTTGATGTAATCAAGGCGCGTATCTTTCGGGTACTTCGCAAACAAGCACGCCGCAACCAGTATATAAAGGAATTGTGCGCTTTCGTAGATTTCTTTAGTTACGCGGTTCTGAACGAAGTATTTACCTTCAAGCTGTTTCACAGCAGCGTATGAAAAATTCATATCGCGACCGTGATCTATGAAGCTGTTCAGTTCCTCAAACTCAGACTGCGTGTAATCTTCGATTAGGTGTTTGTCGTACTTGCCAGCATCAACCAACTCAGAAACGTGTTTATAAAGTGTTGGGGGCTCAAACTGTCCGTACGCTTTTTTTCGCAAATGGAAAACAGCGAGTCGAGCGGCAAGATATTGATAATCTGGGGACTCTTCAGAGATTAAGTCAGCAGCAGATTTGATAATGGTTTCATGAATGTCCGACGTTGTAATACCGTCGTAAAATTGAATGTGTGACTTCAATTCAACTTGAGAAACGGAAACATTGTCTAGTCCTTCTGCAGCCCATGCGATAACGCGATGGATCTTTTCCAAATCAATGTTTTCTTTGCGACCGTCCCTTTTTGTCACAGTGAGTTGTTGGTTCATTCTGGTAGATTTCCCTGACGAAACTGCTAAAAGCCGTATTTCTTTGGTAGTTCTTGTAAAAATGTAGTCGGCTTTGTGATCTATATCCACTACATATTGTGCTTAAAAACACTATATGTGGTGTTGTTCGATTGAACGAGTTACAAGATAGTGCGTGATGAGTGACTTTTCAAGTTGGATAGGCTGCAAGACTTGTGGATAAGTTGGGGGAAGAAAAAAAATCGTAAGTAGGCACTAACCTATCATTTTAGGCAGAGATTACCTGCAAAAAAGATCCCATTCCAGAGTGTTTTAATTATGAGCAGAATAAAAAATATTTTTCTTGATCTTTGGGAAAAAATCGAGCTCAAAATTAAGCTGTACAAAGGTCACACAAGTCGTTGTCATATTGCGCGAAAAGACGATGAATCTCTACTTTTTACAAAAAATAACTTTCTTGATTGATGGCTTATTTTTTTAGAGATATGGGAAAAAATGGCATATAAAATTCGGTTTTTCATTACGCAGTGAGGCACGTTGCTGATCAGGGAGTTTTGAATGCGTTGAGAGAGTAAAAAGTCAGCGGCGTTAGGGAGTCTCATTCGCATTTTTTTGAGATGTCTAACAGCATGTCAATGCACGTGTACGAGGCTTTGATTCTGCCTCCATCAACGCTGTTTAGTGTTTAGGTGACAATAGAGAACTTGAGCAATTTAAAGGTCTGCGATGCAGGTGTGTAATAGATAAGAGGGATGGTAAAGACATCTTTAGGAACAGAATAGAGGGCGTAATAAGTAGAGGAAATAAAACAATAAAAAGACAACCGAAAAATGGTTGCCTTCATCAAAAGAAACAGGCAATGACGATACTAAGTTAGGCGTGTTGTGTGAACGATATAGTTAACGTCGACGTTGTTTCCTAGCGAATACGTATCGGTCAGCGGGTTGTAATGCAGCCCTGTAATGGATTCTTCAGTTAGGTCGGTTTTATCAACCATTTTTAGCAGTTCTGCTGGGCGGATAAATTTTCCATGATCGTGCGTGCCTTTTGGTACGAGTTTCAAAAGATGCTCTGCACCAACAATGGCAAATAAGTAAGATTTGAAATTGCGGTTTAATGTAGAGAAGAACACTTTCCCACCTGGCTTCACCAGTTTGGCACAAGATTGAATCACAGAGAGTGGGTCGGGGACGTGTTCCAACATTTCCATACAAGTTACTACGTCGTACCTTTCTGGATTTTCTGCGGCATGATCTTCTACAGTGCTTTGAACATAATCGAGTTTCGTTCCTGTTTCCAACGCATGAAGGCGAGCCACTTCAAGAGGCTCTTTTCCCATATCCAACCCCGTCACTTCCGCACCCTCTTTCGCCATACTTTCCGCCAATATGCCACCACCACAACCCACATCGAGCACCTTTTTACCGAAGAGACCTTGGCAATTATCCTGCACGTAATTCAGTCTTAATGGGTTGATTTGGTGTAGAGGTTTAAATTCGCCTTCTAAATCCCACCATCTGGAAGCCATATCTTCAAACTTTTTGATTTCCGCAGGATCGACATTTTGTTGTTTGGTCATAACAATCACACTCAGGATTAGGATTGACGCATTATAGCGACTGAAAAGCAGGAGAACACCTGAATTCCGATTTTGTGGAATTAGGCATTACAATATGGCTAAAATTCATACAGATAAGGCTGTTCTGTACGATTTCTCAACGATTGAATCACAACCAAGGTCACAACATGATAAAACGAAGGGGAAAGAGATGCCGAACGGGGTATTTGTGTGTTATATTTTTGAACCTTGTACGTATCTAACATACGATCAAACTATAGAGGGATAATGGCTCTATGAGCGATCTAGCTAAAGAGATCACGCCCGTAAACATTGAAGATGAGCTTAGAGGTTCATACTTAGACTACGCGATGTCCGTTATCGTGGGTCGTGCTCTTCCAGATGTGCGTGATGGTCTAAAGCCAGTACACCGCCGCGTTTTATTTGCGATGAATGTGCTAGGCAATGATTGGAATAAACCATATAAAAAATCTGCCCGTGTGGTAGGTGATGTTATCGGTAAATATCACCCTCATGGTGATAGTGCAGTTTACGATACGATTGTGCGCATGGCGCAGCCGTTTTCACTTCGCTATATGCTCGTCGATGGTCAAGGTAACTTTGGCTCGATAGATGGTGACTCTGCAGCGGCAATGCGTTATACCGAAGTTCGTATGGCGAAAATTGCCCATGAACTGCTTGCTGACCTCGACAAAGAGACGGTGGATTACGTACCAAACTACGATGGTACAGAGCAGATCCCTGCAGTACTTCCTACAAAGGTTCCTAACCTGTTGGTAAACGGTGCTTCTGGTATCGCAGTGGGTATGGCAACGAATATTCCTCCTCACAACTTAACCGAAGTGATCAATGGATGCTTGGCATTCATTAATAATGAAGAAATCACAATCGATGAGTTGATGGACTACATTCCAGGCCCAGATTTCCCTACGGCGGCATCAATTAGTGGTCGTAAAGGCATTGTTGAGGCTTATAAGACGGGTCGTGGCAAGATCTACATGCGATCAAAAGCTGAGGTCGAAGCGGATAAAAATGGTAAAGAAACCATTATTGTCACTGAAATCCCATATCAGGTGAACAAAGCTCGCCTTATCGAAAAGATCGCGGAACTGGTTAAAGATAAGAAAGTTGAAGGCATCAGTGCACTGCGCGACGAGTCTGATAAAGACGGTATGCGTATTGTTATTGAATGTAAGCGTGACGCAGTAGGTGAAGTGGTTCTTAATAACCTATACGCTCAAACTCAGCTACAAACCACTTTCGGTATCAACATGGTTGCCCTGAATAACGGTCAGCCACAGTTGTTTAACTTGAAAGATATGCTTAAGTGCTTCGTCGATCACCGCCGTGAGGTTGTGACTCGCCGTACCATTTTTGAATTACGTAAAGCGCGCGATCGCGCACACATCCTTGAAGCGCTTGCTCTTGCATTGGCTAATATCGATGAAATCATTGAGCTCATCCGAAATGCTGCAACCCCAGCTGAAGCGAAAGCAGGTCTTGTCGCTCGTGGTTGGGATCTGGGTAATGTGGCTGCCATGCTTGAAAGCACGGGTAACGATGCCGCTCGTCCAGATTGGCTTGAGCCTGAATACGGTATTCGTGATGGTCAGTATTTCCTAACAGAAACTCAGGCACAAGCGATTCTCGATCTTCGTCTACATAAGTTGACTGGTCTTGAGCACGAGAAGATTCTAGATGAATACAAGGAACTTCTAGAAGAAATCGCGGAATTGATGCACATCCTAGCAAGCACAGAGCGATTGATGGAAGTGATCCGTGAAGAGCTTGAAGCAGTGCGTGAAGGTTTTGGCGATCAGCGTCGCACAGAAATCACAGCGGCTGTTCACGACATCGACATGGAAGAGCTTATCGCTCAAGAAGACGTGGTCGTTACTTTGTCTCATGAAGGCTATGTTAAGTACCAAATTCTAAGCGATTATGAAGCTCAACGCCGTGGTGGTAAAGGCAAGAGCGCAACTAAGATGAAAGATGAGGATTACATCGAACGTCTATTGGTTGCGAACACACACGATAACATCTTGTGCTTCTCTACTCGTGGTAAGACATACCGTCTAAAAGTGTATCAATTACCTCTAGCAAGCCGAAATGCTCGCGGTAAACCTATTGTAAACATCCTTCCTCTTGAAGACGGTGAGCGTATTACTGCGATCTTACCAGTATCTGAATACTCCTCGGATAAGTACATCTTTATGGCAACGGGTGACGGTACGGTTAAGAAGACGTCTTTGGATCAGTTTGCTAACGTACGTTCAAATGGTCTGATTGCCGTTAACCTACGAGATGATGACTCATTAATTGGTGTCAATATTACCGATGGCGAAAGCGACATTATGTTGTTCTCCCAACAAGGTAAAGTGGTGCGCTTCGCGGAAGACAAAGTGCGTGCGATGGGGCGTACTGCTGCTGGTGTTCGTGGTATGAAACTGGCAGAAGGCGACCAAGTCGTATCGTTGATTGTACCTTCAAATGATGGTGACGTTCTGACAGTGACGCAAAACGGTTACGGTAAACGTACACCGCTTGCAGAGTACCCTACGAAAGGCCGTGCTACTCAAGGCGTTGTTTCTATAAAAGTGTCTGAGCGTAATGGCTGTGTAGTCGGCGCGGTTCAGACGGAAGAAAACGACGAGTTTATGATGATCACGGATGCAGGCACTCTGGTTCGTACTCGCGTATCTGAAGTAAGCCAAGTAGGTCGTAATACTCAGGGCGTGACTCTGATTAGAACAGCGGCAGACGAAAACGTTGTTGGCTTGCAACGTATCGAAGAGATCGAAGAGTCTGAATTACCACCTGAAGGTGAAGAAACAGAAGTAGAAGCGACAGCGGAAAACAATGCTGAGCAATCTGAATCTGCCACAGGGCAAGACGCTCCAGAAGAAAATGATTCTGAAGAGTAATCTTCTCAGTATCAAATAAATTAAAAGCCATCGGCATGACGCTGATGGCTTTTTTAATATAAGAATGCCTAAGTGAACGAGCAGCTAATGTGACTTCACTTAGGCATTTGTGTTTACGGCACATTACTCTGATTTCAAAGAGGAAAACTCTTTGCGAGCCTAGATGTATACGCTTCGATTAATTGATTAAACAGTTGTTCTTTATGTTTAAAAGAATACGCAACTCGCGTTTGGTCTAACACTTGCTTTCTGAACCATGGATCTCGATGTGGCGCTTTTAAACGCATGAATGAAAAATAATGCGGCTATCTCAAACTTTCAGGTTTGGTGTAATTTGATGGCTAACAAACGCCTTACCAATGTCCTTGTAAACAAATGTTTGCTGGAGTGCTCTAGAGAATAAGTGTGCTTAGAAAGCCAATATAAGCGGTTTCCGTCAGCCTGTCTTCATCTGTTGGCTTTGCTTAACAACGGAGATAAATGAAGAACAAAGATGTTGTATTTGACGGTTGATGGAAGGAAGCAAAGAAAAGCAATAAACTTTAATGAAAAGCTCAGTGACGTTATGTATGGAGGGTAAGGTGACAAGACATTAGTTTTGCTTAGTTCTTTCTATTGAATAAAAAGCTCATATAATTTCGTCTTGTCTCATTTTTAGCAAGTAGCTCATCGCGCAAAATCAATTTTGTGACATTAAACCAAAAAAATAGCTAAACGTCTCTTGTACTATATAGTGAGTGTTACTATTATTCTTATAAATTATTGTAGTTATATAGAAAACGTTTCGCAATAAAGGTGATGTTTCGTGGAACCAACTATCTCCAGTTTACGGCAAATTTTTCAAAATAAGGTCCATTCCGCCTCTGGCGTGCAATCTTCCGTTTCCGGTTCTGCATCTACCTTATCTGTTCTAACAAAAGAAGAGCTTTCAGAGCTTGAAAACCTCTGGGTTCAGCTTATTCTTTGGCAGAAAAAGCAGCATTAAACGGTTATAATTCCCGACATAATGTCACGTCAATTGCCTGTAGTGATTGGCTTTCTGTAAACAACACATTCTCATTCTTCTCTAAGCCCGCAAACGTTGCGGGCTTTTTGGCTTTACTCATGTTTCATCCGGAGTAGGTTTTGTGATTCTCATTAAGTGTTATATTATAACAATTGATTGAATGAGGATTTAGAGAATGATCGATTGATTATCATATCTCGTATCCCCATCTAGTAGTCAGAATGCCTCTGCATTACAATATAGAGAGCTAATGTAAGAGTGTGTAGAGCACATTCATTATAAATGGGAAGAGTTATGGCGGAAGTACGAGCCAGAGTAGAATTGAAAGTGGGTTCTAAGAGCCACATTGATGCAGAATTATTGTCTTTTCACGGATTAGAAACAGATAAAGAGCATGTTGCGGTCGTCTTCAAATCGGCAGATAAAGGTAGCGAAACGCCATTAGTAAGAATGCATTCCGAGTGTTTGACCGGTGACGTGTTTCACTCATCGCGGTGTGATTGTGGTGAGCAGTTAGATGAAACCATTGTAAAAATGGGGGAGCTAGGCGGTATCATCCTTTATCTGCGTCAGGAAGGACGTGGCATTGGCTTGTACAATAAAATTGATGCGTATCGCTTACAAAGTGAAGGTATGAATACGTATGAAGCGAATAACCATTTAGGTTTTGGTGATGATCTCCGAGATTTCACAGAGGCGGCTCAAATGCTTGAAGCATTAAGCGTTAAGAAGATTCGCCTTATTACCAATAACCCTAAAAAGATAAAAGAATTGCAAGACCACGGAATTGAGATAGAAGAAGTCGTCAACACCCACGCGCATATCAAACATGGAAACGAGAACTATTTGAAAGCAAAAGTCTCGCATGGTAAGCACTTACTGGATTTGTGATAGATCTATTATTTGTTCAAAATAAACCCCACAATTGTGGGGTTTATTCGTCTTCGTTGCTTGAAATTAAAATGTAAATTTGTATGATCGAAATCAAGGTGCAAATGATAATAATTAGCACTACATATACAATTTTGCTCAACAAGGACGATTTTCATGATCCCAAAACGATTTATTGCTCGCGCTGTGGCTGCTTCACTTCTTGTGACCAGTGGCGTGTCAATGGCCGCTGTTACTAAAGGTCAGGTAGTAGAGCATTACGCCGACCTCGCTTACGCTGTTTTTTCCGATGCAACCATCACTGCAAAGAACCTCGATCAATCCATTGACCAATTCCTAGCCAACCCTTCTGAAACTTCTTTGGAATCTGTGCGTCAAGCTTGGATTGATTCTCGTGTACCTTACCAACAAACCGAAGTATTCCGATTCGGCAATGCTGTAGTCGATGATTGGGAAGGACAATTAAATGCGTGGCCATTGGATGAAGGTCTGATCGATTACGTTGCTTCAGACTATCAATATGAGTTAGGTAATGAAGGTGCGCGGGCTAACATCGTGGCCAACACTCACATTCAAGTTGGCTCTCAAACAGTAGACGCGAGCAAGATTACACCGCAACTTATTGCTGATCTTAATGAAATTGGTGGGTCAGAAGCGAATGTTGCTTCTGGTTACCACGCCATTGAATTTTTACTTTGGGGACAGGATTTGAACGGCACTAACTTTGGTGCTGGTGATCGTGCCTATACTGATTTCGTTGATGGCTCAGGTTGTACTAACGGCAACTGCGACCGCCGCCGCGATTACTTGAAAGCGGCCTCTCAGCTCCTTATCCAAGATCTAGAATGGATGGAAAAGCAGTGGTCGCCCAATCAATCAGACAATTACCGTCAGGAGCTGCTATCTGATTCGGCGGACAACGGATTGCGTAAGATGCTATTTGGCATGGGATCGCTTTCCCTCGGTGAATTGGCTGGTGAACGTATGAAGGTCGCGCTGGAAGCAAACTCGACAGAGGACGAGCACGATTGTTTCTCAGACAACACTCATAACTCTCATTACTATAATGAGCAAGGCATCTATAACGTTTTTACGGGGCTGTACAAGCGTGAAAATGGTCAATTAGTTTCTGGTCCTAGTCTTTACGACTTAGTGGCTCAAAAAGACAAGCAAGCAGCGAAAGACATTCAGAAACAATTTGATATGGCCCGTGCTCAGGTCGCTCAGCTTGTGGTTTCCGCAGAGGAAAACAATCAACATTTTGACCAGTTGATTGCGGCGAATAACGTGAAAGGTAACGCGTTAGTGAACGACACCATCATGTCCCTCGTGATGCAGACCGGTTCAATTGAACGTGCAGCGAACATCATTGGTATCGATAGCCTTAACCCAGATACTGCTGACCACGAGTTTTGATCGTACATTATTATAAAAACGAGTTAAGGGCTCTATAGGAGCCCTTTTACACTTGAGAAGCACAAGAATGAAGCCGTTTCTAGTTCCCACCATTATTGCAACGCTGCTGATCGCAGTCAGTACCCATGCCTATGAAATTAAATCGGGTGGCGGTACCAGCGTGAAAAAAGACGGTCCTAACGCATTTTCACTCCCTGCTTATAATTTGCCCATGACATCTCGGCTGGATTTCAATGTTGGTAACAGCTTTTTCCGTAACCCATGGGTTCAAGCGCCCGCTTCGACAGATGCCCGTGATGGTTTAGGTCCTTTATTTAATACCAATGGTTGCCAAAATTGTCACATTAAGGATGGGCGTGGTCATCCGCCAGAGCCGGGTGAGGCAAATGCCGTTTCGATGTTAGTTAGGCTGAGTATTCCAGCGACAACACCAGAACAGAAGCAGGCGTTTATACGTGATGGGACCGTTCCAGAACCGACATACGGAGGGCAGTTGCAAGATTTCGGTCTTCCTGATGCCAAGCCTGAAGGGAGAATCAAACTCACGTACAGCGATGTAGTGGTCACGTTTTCAGATGGTGAAAAGGTGGTATTGAGAAAACCCAACCTAAGTATCACCAACCTGAATTATGGACCCATGCACCCTGATACTCAGTTTTCCGCCCGTATCGCACCTCCGATGATTGGATTAGGGCTTTTAGAAGCTATCCCAGAGGAGACCATCCTAGCAATGGCAGATCCTCAAGATAAGAATGGAGATGGGATATCAGGCAAGGCAAACCGTGTATGGGATGTTGTAACAAACAGTGATGCGTTGGGTCGATTCGGCTGGAAAGCGGGGCAACCCAATCTTATGCAGCAAAATGCCGCTGCATTTAATGGAGATTTAGGCTTAACGAGCGCTTTGTTCCCTAATGAAAACTGCACTCGCGCGCAATCTATCTGCTCCGATTTACCTCATGGTGGAAAGCCGGAAGTCAGCGAAAAGATTCTGAACTTCGTCGAGTTTTATTCTCAGCATTTAGCGGTTCCGATTCGCAGAAACGTAAGAGATCCTCAAGTCATTTTGGGTCAGGCAAAATTCGTTGAAGCAGGCTGCCAATCTTGCCATTCGGTCAACATACAAACGGCAAAAAATGATCGCTTTCCTGCCTTATCAGAGCAGACCATTCATCCTTATACTGATATGTTATTGCATGATATGGGGGAAGGATTGGCCGATCACAGACCGGAGTATCTCGCGAATGGTCGTGAGTGGCGAACGCCGCCACTTTGGGGGTTGGGTTATACCCAAGAAGTGAGTAAGCACACGAATTTCTTACATGACGGTCGTGCCAGAAATGTCATGGAAGCGGTACTTTGGCATGGCGGTGAAGCCAAGCCTGCTCAAGAGAAAGTACTCAATATGTCAAAAAATGAGCGTGAAGCGCTAGTCGCGTTTCTTAACTCACTGTAATTGAGGTGAAACATGAAAAAAACACTGGGTTTATGTTTGTTGGCGTTGGTTGGTTGCCAGTCCAACGATGCTGAGATACCTCAAGCGGTTATGATTCAAGACAGCGCAGAAAAGACATCAACGGCTTACGATCCGGCAGCGAAAAACAAAGCGGGCTCCCATGTCAGCGAGGCGGTGTATGAAGTTGAAAAAGAAGCGGCGTTGGGACTGCTAGCGAACAGCAAGCTTCAAGCGCTCAGTTGGCGGCAATACTGCCATTCCGATGAAGTTAAAGAGGAAGCGCTTAAGTCTGTTTGGCGCAACACGATGATCAGCTGGATGGCTTTGCAAGGACAAGAGCGAGGTCCTGAAAGTGCATTAAATGAAAGCTGGAATATGCAGTTTTGGCCAGATAAAAAGAACACAACAGGTAGGAAAATGTCTGCTTTGGTGAAATCAAACCAGGTATGGACCGCAGATCAAATTGCTCAAAAAAGTGTGGCTGTGCAAGGGTTAGGGGCCATTGAGTGGCTGTTATATGACTCAGCGTCTCCGATTTCAACGGATAAAGCCAAAACATGCCAAAGCGGTTTGGGTATTAGTGAAAATATCGCTCACCGTGCACAAGTGATTGCGCAGGCTTGGGAAGACAATCCTTGGCAATCATTCGATGAAACCAAGTGGAATTCTGAATACCTCAATCTGCTTTCTAATCAATTGGAATATAGCATGAAAAAGTTGAGTCGACCGCTCGCGAAAATTGGCAATCCGCGACCATACTTTTCGGAATCTTGGCGTTCTCAAACATCGCTCTCGAATCTAAAAGCCAACGTAAAAGCGTTGCAGTCTCTATACTTGGCTCTTGGGAATGGTCTTGATCGCCAATTGAGAATTCGAGGAAGAGAAGCACTTGCTGACAGCATTGTTGATCAGTTTGACTTGATTCTTGATACATGGCCAGCAGACGCCAGTTTGTTTGCCCGGTTAAAGTCGAAAGAAGGCTATCGAAATACGTTAGCGCAATACAATAAATTGGCGTATTTGAAGTATCTGATCCATGAAGAGGTAGCGGTTGAATTGGGTGTCGTCGTAGGGTTTAACGCAACTGATGGTGACTGATAAAACAAGAAGAAGGCTGCTAAAGGCCGCCTTATTTGGTGCTTCTGCGCCATTACTAACGGTTGCTTGCTCATCAAGAGAGCAAACGCGCTATTCTTCCCCTGCCTTAATAGGGTGCTCCATTTTAAATCGCGACAAATACTTTGCGACGGTTGCGGATATAGAAGGTAGCCCAATACACCAGATTCCACTTCCTGCAAGAGGTCACGGTGTGGCGATCGACAAAAAGGGATCACTGGCGGTGGTTTTTGGTCGAAGACCGGGTGCCTTCTTCCAGCCTTTTGATTTTCACACTGGCGAGACGCTTCCAATCGTGGCGACCAAACCGGAACGCCATTTTTATGGGCACGGTGTGTTTTCTCCCGATGGGCAACTATTGTATGCCACAGAAGGAGAGAGAGGTTCGAGCCGAGGGATTATTGGTGTTTATGATGCTTCCAGAAATTTTGAAAAGATTTCAGAATTGACAGGCTTTGGTTTAGGTCCTCATGAAATCATCATGTTACCTAATGGTCATTTAGCGGTGGGCGTTGGAGGGGTTCATACCAATGGTCGAAGACCGTTAAACCTTGAAACCATGTCACCGTCACTTACCTACATCAGCTCGGAAGGCAAAATACTTGATCAAGTGTCGCTTTCAGATAACAGGCTGAGCATCCGGCATTTGGCGTATGGCTTTCAGCAACAAAGTGTTGAGAGTCAAAGCCTTCAAAAACAAGCGAATACCCAAGGTCTTGTTTTTTGTGGGCAGCAATACCGTGGGTCACCCGACGATTATCCAGCCCTGTTAGCGGTTCATCGTATGGGGCAACCATTGGTTTCGTTTAAGGCAGAACCCGAACAGTGGGCACGCTTTAACCAGTATATTGCCAGCATAGCGGTCGTAGGTGACTGGGTACTGGCGACATCTCCTAGGGGAAATTGTTATGGGATCTGGAGCGTATCAACAGGGGAATTACTGGACATTGAGTCACTTCCTGACGCCTCGGGGGTTGTAGTAAATCAGAATGCTTTCAAAATAAGCTCAGGAGCAGGAAGAGTGATCTCGCGCCCCATTCAAGGTGATGAAAAAAAATATTCATCTGGTATTCATTGGGATAACCATTGGTCTTCGATAATCTAAAAACTGATACAAGTTTTTATAGTATTTTTTTGCCATACTTTAGGAACACATATATTAGAAACTAAAGTAAGTGAGGCGGGTTGTGGGATTGAAGAAGTGCTGTTTTTTCATACTTATAACTATGCTGCCTTACTTTTCGTTAGCAAACAATTACTACGCGGTAACATGGGTAAACAGCTCAACCCCAGCAGGGGTGGTTTTGTCGCATCAAGATGTTATCGCGTCGCTTTACCACGAGTATCAATATCAACCTATTTGGTTTCAATACGATGCGATAGTGGCATTTGAATCTCAGTTAGAAAATCTAGTACTGTCAGACGTAAGTGAGCTTTTCTATAAAAGATTGTTGGCCCTCAAAAAGGCTCGCTATTACAATCGTTGGCAAGAGTTCGATGTTTTAGCGACAGACACCCTATTAAATTACATCAGCTATACAGAGTTGGCTCAATCCATGGGGAAGGGGTGGTTTTTCGGAGGAGGAGTACCTGCAATCCTGCCACCTCCTTCAGAATTTAGCTTGAGTGCGTTCCGTTTAGCGTTATCTCAAGATAAATTGGTCGAGTTTATTTCGGCTCTGGTACCACAGTCTCCCTTTTACAGCGACTATCAATTTGCCATTCATGAACTCAAGCCTTGGCTTAACATCTACCTAGGTGACTATAGCCAAAAAAGGCGTTATGCCCGTCTCGGCGATAGGCTTTCACATAAACGTGTATTGCTTAATCGGCTTGAGGTATTGAGGTATGACGTGTCATCGGTCGATATTTCTGCTCAGGACAACGCTGATAAAACGTACGATGCTAACCTTGAAGTATTGATCAAACAATTCCAAGCCCAACATGGGTTAGAGCCTGACGGTATTATTGGTCCAAAAACCATTCAATGGATCAACGCATCAATAGAGGAACGCCTTCGGCTTATTGCATTAAATGCACAGAGGCTGCGTGTTTGGCCTCTTCAAAGAGATCACATTGTGTTGGTTAACGTTCCTCAATACTCGATGTCGTACTGGCTTGGAGGGAAAGAAACCTTTTCTTCGGATGTGATAGTAGGTCGCCCTTCAAGGAAGACGCCGTTGATTGATACTAGAATGGATTCGGTGATAGTGAATCCGAGTTGGAACGTACCTCGTAAAATCATGGAGAACGACATATTACCCAAGGTCATCAACGAAGAAGCGTATCTGACCGACCATCATTATGAGATTGTTGAAAGTTGGCAAAATCGGATATTGGTGGATCCGCGAGGCATCGACTGGGCGTCCATTGACCCTAAGAATTTCCCGTATCGTATTCGTCAAACCTCCGGTCCATACAATGCTTTGGGAAAATACAAATTCAATACCCCAAATAAGAACGCCATCTTCTTGCATGATACACCCGCTAAATCATTGTTTGCTCAATCTAGGCGGGCATTCAGTTCCGGCTGCATTCGCATAGAGTCGGCGGAGAGCTTTGCGCATCTGCTGTTAAACACGCATTCTAAAATCCAACCTAGCCACCATGAAAGAATCAGTCGGGAAGAGACGGTTGTGGTTGCGTTGAAAGAAAAGATCCCCGTATCCATCATCTACCAAACGGTTTGGACAGAAAACGGACAAGTGCAATACCGCAGTGACGTCTATAAATACGATCAACTGAGTCGCAGTTCAAATTTTGACGCGAAACTTACAAATCTAATCAATGTAGATAAAACTCTTTCTGCTCAATAACTAACCATCACTATTGTGTTAAACGCAAATAATTTGAGCTGCCGACTAATTGACGGTTGTATCAATTGCGTTTACTGTCGCGACTTTGCAAGCCGCACTAGATTATTGAGATGACAATAAGAGAACTCACTCGCCGAGATTTTTTATGTAGGACAGCACTCGTCACTGCTGCCGTGACGCTCCCTTTTTCTCCTACCGTATTGGCCACCTATGCAAACCGACCGCGCACCTTGTTGTTGAATAACCTACATACCGGTGAGTTGCTTGAATCTTGCTATTTTGATGGCAAAAAGTATGTGTCTAACGAGATGGCTCAGATTAACCGTTTGTGTCGTGATCATCGTCGAAATGAAGTTCATACGATGGATAGAGCATTGTTTGATCAGATAAACGCTATTCAAAACATCATTGGTAGCAAAGCGGAAGTGCAAATTATTTCGGGTTACCGCTCGCCAACAACCAATGAAACGTTACGTGAAAAATCCAAATCGGTGGCCAAAAAAAGCTATCACATGCAAGGAAGAGCACTCGATTTTCGTCTAGATGGCGTTCGACTGTCGGAGGTGAGAAGAGCGGCGATGTCGCTAAAAGTGGGTGGCGTCGGTTACTACCCTAAAAGCAATTTTATCCATATTGATACGGGGCCGGTTCGGGCTTGGTAGGCAGCTTTTCGGCTCGTCTGTCTGCTTGTAAAAATCAAAGGCAAATGTCATAGTCTTTGGCGATTCAAGTTGATACAAGGTAAGGAAAATGAGCCTTCAATATAGAGTGGTGCCTGTCACTTCTTTCCAACAAAATTGTTCCATCGTTTGGTGTGATGTCACCATGGAAGCCATTGTGGTTGACCCTGGAGGCGATGTACCGAAATTAGAGGCAATGATCCGCGACTTAGGTGTGAAGATCGTAAAAATTGTGCTTACTCATGGGCATTTAGACCATGTTGGTGGTACAGAGGAGCTGGCTCGGTCACATAATGTTGACATAATTGGTCCACATAAAGCAGACAATTTTTGGTTACAAGGCTTGGAAGGACAAAGTCAAATGTTTGGGTTCCCGTTAACCGAAGCGTTTGAACCGACAACATGGTTGGATGAAGGTGACATTGTCACATTCGGGCAGGAACAGTTAGACGTTTTACACACTCCGGGTCATACACCTGGACATGTTATTCTTCACAGTCAAGCATCTCAAACCGCATTCGTTGGTGACGTTTTGTTTCATGGTGGTGTGGGTAGAACGGACTTTCCTCAAGGGGATTTCAATACACTCATCCGCTCGATTAAAGAAAAATTATGGCCTCTGGGTGATGACGTCAAATTCGTTCCAGGTCATGGTCCGGAGTCTACATTTGGGCGAGAAAGGGCAACCAACCCATTCGTTGCAGACGAAATACCACTCTATTAAAAGTGATGGTAGATTAAGGTGGATGGTAGATTAAGGCGGATGGCAGATTAAGGCGGAATTCAGGAAGTGTTGGGCTGATGACCCTTTAAGTGTTTTCATTGTCGGCTGCTGCTAGGTACCGTCTAACTAAGCCGACAAATTCTTCCTCACTTCTATCTAAATCCGATGTGGAAATGAAAATATCGTACCCAAAGTTTTCTCGTTGGTAGGTCATTCTATTCGCCAGTATCGCCTGTAATCCTTTATATATATAGCCCCTTTGAGTGACGAAGTGTTTGGAATCTAAGACAATATCTTCAAAGGGCGTGTTCTCTTTACCGGATTGTTTCATTCCTAAATAGAGTAAAGAACGTTGTTCTAGAAGCAGTTGTGTGCTGATTCTTGGGCATATGTTATCAAGATAGGGCTCGTATTCTTTTAGCTTTATACCGATCCAAGGAATGGGTTGGTGCCATCCGTCTTTTTCATACGTGCAAATGCCAATTTGACTGATATTAGTCCATTTTACCACCCAGCCTCCTTTAAACATGTGTTGTTGAAAGTGAGTTGCCGTTAGGGTGAAAGAAACTTTACTCTTTTCAATAAGAAAATGAGTAACAGCAAAAAAGGTAATGAGCCCGAAAAGTGACAAGAATGCTTGTTGAATACTCGGTGATAATATGAGCAAAAAGAACGCGATCAGTGTGGCGGACGCCATGACGATTTTCCCTGTTGGAGAAGAGTAACTGAATGCTATGTTGGTTAGGTGTACGGTATTCATATTGTTGTGCCATTCAATCCTTTTAGGGGATGGCTCCAGTCTCTAGTTCTGTCTAAATAGTAGCCTTTCGGCGAACCTTTCCCCATTTTTACGTTGAAAGTTCCCGATAGGCTACAAATTGGTGTCATATTTTGGTATAAATCGCGCTTCAAATTTTTCACCACTGCGCGGTATAGCAGTGAAATGGAGAAAACCCAATGAGACTCGCTCACAAACGTAAAGTGCAGGCTAAACTGCAAAAACGCATCCAAGCGACTTTAAATGTGGCTAAAGCCGATCCTGTCGCAAAGAAGCCGACTGCGAAAAAGGCTGTTGAAGCCAAAGTGGAAAAGCCAGCTGTAAAAGCACAAGCCGCTGTTAGCTTAACGCCAAAACAACAAAGTGTTTTGGATATCGTTGCAAAGAACCCAGAAGGCATTAACCCTAAAGGGATTGGTCTTGAAGCTGGCCAGGAAGACGCGAAAGCGGCATCTTGGGCAACGGGTGCCCTGAAAAAACTTCTAGAAGACAGTTTAGTCGTAAAAGAGCAATTGGCAGGCAACAAAGTGGTGTACAAGCCAGTATAAATAACCTCTGCTCTGGATAACATGGTCGCCATTTTTGCCGCTAATCTGCGTTGAATGCATTTGCTATTGGTTTGCTATTGACGCGTAAATTTGCCTTGTTACCAATCAAAACCTCTGATTAAAAAGGAGGCAAAATACGATTTCCATTTAATGAAATGAGTTATGTGGTTTCTTATCCAAAGCTGAGGTTAATTAGCGATGTATTTCGTGATGAAGCCCCCGTTTTGGGGCTTTTTTTTCTTTTTTTTCAAATTAATTTAACGTAAAAAACGCGACTATTCGTACGTATATTCTCCCACCTCTCCATTTTTTATCTGCTCAATTTATTGATAAGTCAGCTTGCAAAGACTTAAATCTCTATTAGATTACGTATATATACGTAGGGTTAAAGCTCTATGGGCTCTCTGAATAAATAATTACGTCCGTGCTCACCCTAATAGGTAAATGGATTGTAATAGTGCATTGTTATATCACCTAGGTGAGATCCGGACAGAGCTCTTAGCCTGCCTAGCCTCTTTGACGTTATTCAGGTGAAGAGAATATTCGGGTGTAGAGGTTGCTTGGGTATATTCGCAATGCCATTCAGGGATGGTTTGTGAGCAAACACAACATAGGACGTGAAACAATGAGTCTCTTAAAAAAATCAATTCAACGCACTCTAAAAGGCACTTTAATTGCTGCTGCGGCATGTGCTGCGATGGTGACGGCTTCCGCCAGTGCAGCGGAAAAAGTGTATCGACTAAAACTGGCTGAAACTTGGGGGCCAAACTTCCCAATATTCGGTGATGCGACTAAGAACATGGCTAAGATGGCCGAAGAAATGTCTAATGGTCGTTTGCAGATCCGCATTGACTCTGCGAATAAGCACAAAGCACCTCTTGGTGTTTTCGATATGGTGAAATCAGGTCAATATGACATGGGTCACTCTGCTTCCTATTACTGGAAAGGCAAAGTGCCTAACACACTTTACTTTACGTCTATGCCTTTTGGTATGCTCCCAGCAGAACAGTATGCTTGGTTCTACTACGGTGGTGGTATGGAGTTGATGAATAAAGTGTACTCGCCGCACAATTTGCTGTCTTTCCCCGGTGGTAATACAGATATGCAAATGGGGGGATGGTTCCAAAAAGAAATCAACTCTGTCGATGACTTAAAAGGTCTGAAAATGCGTATCCCAGGTTTTGCCGGAGAAATCCTTGCAGAACTGGGTGCTAAGCCTACAAACATCGCACCAGGTGAGTTGTATACCTCATTAGAGCGCCGCACTATCGATGCGTTGGAGTGGGTCGGTCCATCGTTAGATTTGCGAATGGGTTTCCAAAAGATCGCACCTTACTACTACACAGGTTGGCATGAGCCAGGTACGGAGCTTCAGTTCCTTGTGAATAAGCGTACTTGGGAACGCTTGCCTGATGACTTGAGATCCATCCTACAAGTAGCAATGAAAACAGCGGCTTACGACATGTACACGCAAGCAACCCATGAAAGTGGTAAAAACTGGTCAACAATCAAAACTGAGTATCCAAACATTCAGGTGAAAGATTTCCCTGCACCAGTCATGAGCGCAATGCGTGAAGCCAATGATCGCCTATTAGCGAAATACGCTGAAAGTGATGAGCTTGCGAAAGAAATTCAAAAATCTCAAGCGGATTATTTGAAGCAAGTTCGTTCATGGATTGACATTTCACACCGTGCGTACCTGAACAGTCAGGCACAGCAATAATAAGGTCTTCAGACCCAAAAAATATAGGTCAGTGAGCCTATCGCTGGGCGAGTTATCGCCCAGCTTATTACTCAGGTTTAAATAAAGAGTTTTAATTTAAAAGCACTTTAATTTAAAAGCACTTTCAATAACGTGAGTACATGAGTCCAAGAAATATCAGGGTCTTCTTAAAGTCTACGCTGCCTTATCATGTTGGTGTAGTACTGGTTAGGCTCTAACCTCTCGTTTGTCTTTCCAAGGAGTATGGAATGAGAAGCCTCATTTACATGGAACGATTCTTTAACCGTATCAGCGATGTGCTGGGTTGGATCTCCAGTATATTATTTTTATTACTGCTGCTTAATGTCGTATACGACGTTGTCATGCGGTATGCCTTTAACGATGTATCCATTGCATTTCAAGAAATGGAATGGCATTTATTTTCTGCCGTATTCTTGCTAGGGGTGCCCTATGCACTCAAGGCTGGGGGGCATGTACGTGTCGATATTTTTTACGAGCGTCTTTCCTATCGTGCGAAAGCGATCATCGATATTTTAGGTACCCTCTTTTTCCTATTTCCGTTTTGTCTGCTTGTTGTGTGGTTTGGCATCGGCTTTGCCCAAGAATCTTATGCTCTTGGCGAGACATCCGGCGATCCTGGCGGCTTGCCGTATCGATGGATCATTAAAGCTATGATTCCTGTTTCGTTCTTTTTCATGGCAGTGAGTGGCATTGGTTTGCTGCTTAACTCATTGAATAAGATTTTTAACCCAAGCCCAGCTCATGCCAGATAATAAGGAAGTACTATTATGATTGGAATTGTCATGTTTCTGGTTGCGCTGGTGGCTTTGCTATTAGGGTTTCCTGTCGCGTTTACCTTTGGTGGTATTGCTTTGCTCTTCGGCGTATGGGCTGAAGGGGCAGACATGTTTGCTTTCATGCCTTATCGCATCGAATCCATTATGCAGAACACGGTGTTAATGGCAGTACCGTTGTTTATCTTCATGGGTTTGGTGCTGCAAAAAACCAAATTGGCGGAGCAGTTGCTTGAAGCCATGGGACGCCTGTTTGGTTCGGTACGTGGTGGTATTGCGATATCGACGGTGTTAGTTGGTGCATTGTTAGCAGCCTCAACAGGTGTCGTAGGGGCATCTGTGGTGGCTATGGGGCTTATCTCTTTGCCTGTCATGCTGAAATATAACTATGACAAGGGATTGGCGTGTGGAACGATTTGTGCCTCGGGTACGCTGGGTCAAATTATTCCGCCTTCGATCGTATTGATCCTTCTTGGCGACGTGTTGGGCGTGCCAGTAGGGGATTTATTCCAGGCCGCTGTGGTTCCTGGTTTGGTACTGGTTGGCGCATACGTTGTTTATATTCTCATTTACGCGAAGTTGAATCCTGAGTCTGCTCGACCTATTGATCGCGATGAATCTGTCTCTCGTCGTGAAGAGGTGATCGAAGCGTTAAAAGCTGTTGTTCCACCTTTGGCTCTGATCGTTGTTGTTCTTGGTTCAATTTTTGCTGGCATCGCTACGCCAACAGAATCGGCAGCGTTGGGGGGGGCTGGTGCGATAGTGTTGGCACTGTTATACCGTCAATTTAGCTGGGGAATGGTTTACGACGCGTCCAAAGAAACCGTTAAAGTCACAGCGATGGTGTTCGCTATCTTACTGGGTGCAACGGCGTTTTCAATGGCGTTTACCTATACAGGCGGTGATTACTTGGTGGAAGAATGGATGTTGAAAATCCCGGGTGATAAATGGGGTTTCCTTATCATTACCATGCTGGTGATTTTGATTTTGGGCTTCTTCATCGACTTTGTGGAAATTTGTTTCATCATTGTTCCTATATTGGCTCCAGTTGCTGAGTTAATGGGCATTAACATGGTTTGGTTTGCTATATTGATAGCAATGAATCTGCAAACGTCTTTCTTAACACCACCATTTGGTTTTAGCCTGTTCTATTTGAAAGGGGTTGCACCGAAAGGAGTGTCAACGGGAGATATTTACCGAGGCGTGATGCCCTTTATCGCCATTCAAGTTGCAGTTTTAGCTACCATTCTTGTTTTCCCTTCGCTTTACGGAATGTGATCTCACGATTGTTGCTACCGCTAGTTTCATTGAAACAATAGGACTTAATGCCTGCCTTTGATACAGTCAGAGGCAGGTTAAACGTTATCCCCAATCAATGGCGTTCATCAACGCTTGGGTGAAAGAGGGAATAGAATGCCTCTTAGAGCCAAACTGATTTTGCTCACTCTACTGCCACTAATTTTGGTTACCGCCAGTATTAGTTGGATCTCGATACATCAAACAAAAGCATTGGGTTTGAAAGAGGTGGAAACACTTCGGGCAAGCCTGCTCCGTTCCCGTGAAAATGCACTTAAAGATAAACTCGATTTAGCGTTTGCGGCTATTCAGTATGTGTACACCGACGAAACATTAGATGAGGACGATGCTAAAGAGCAGGTGAAGAAAATCCTAACCAGACTAAGATACGGTTCGGATGGGTATTTCTTCGCATACGATAAATATGGGGTCAATTTGGTTCACCCGATCCTCCCTGAATTGGTAGGGCAAAACCTGATCGATATGCAAGACGAGAATGGGAATTTTCTGATTGTGTCATTGATTGAACAAGCCCAAAATGGTGGTGGATTTGCAAAGTACTTGTGGCAGAAACCGTCTACGAATGAAATCGTACCTAAGCTGAGCTACGCCGCTTGGCTGCCGAAGTGGGAATGGATGGTGGGCACAGGACTATATATTGAGGATATCCATTTAGAAGTGGCTCAGATGGAGGCCTCAATCAACAAGAACATCGAGGCGACGTTTATTAGCACAGTGTCTATCCTGAGTGTCACTGTGGCTGTGATTGTTGTGCTGACACTGGCGGTAAATTGGCATGAGCACCGTATTGCGGATAAGAACCTAAAAGAGTTGGCACATAAAACCGTTATGTTTCAGGAAGACGAGAAAAAGCATTTAGCAAGAGAGCTTCACGATGGCATCAACCAACTCCTAGTGTCCAGCAAATGCCATCTTGAGTTGCTGGTACATAAGTTAAAACAAAAAGTCCCTGATATTGACGATAAAACCCTGGCACACTTAGAAAAATCGCAACTTTCGATGCTTACCGCGATTAACGAGGTTCGTCGAATTTCTCATAACTTGCGCCCTAGCTCTCTGGATGATATAGGTTTACAAGCTGCTTTGGTAACATTGCTTCAGGATTTCAAGGATCACTCTGGGATTCAAGTGGAATACGATATCGACAGTTCGTTGTCTCGAATGAACTCCGAAGTAGCAACAACCTTGTATCGTGTCGTGCAAGAATCCCTCACGAATATTGAGAAACATTCGTTTGCTACTAAGGTTGAAGTGATTGTCCACCAAATTGGTGATCAAATTCAGCTCATGATTCGTGACGATGGGCGTGGATTTTCGGTGAGCGATACGATGAGAGCGAAGGGGATAGGGCTTCGAAATATGAGAGAGAGAGTTGAGTTTATTGGCGGAGACTTTGAGATTTTTAGCGAACCTAACTATGGTACAGAAATTACGGTATTGGTTTTAGTCTAAGTTCTTCGGATCTTGAATGTTGAAACTCTCCCTAGGTTAAGAGACCCAAAATTTATATCAACTATCTGGATGGATGGAATGCAAAAAGTAGTAAGCCAGGGTAAGGCTATTAATATTGTAATCGTTGATGACCATCAAGTGGTGCTGGATGGTTTTTTAGCGCGTCTAGAATTGGAAGAAGAGATCAACGTGATTGCGACCGCAAGCAATGGCGTCGAAGCAATAGAAGCCGTTTCACGAGAAAAACCCGATGTCGTATTGATGGATGTGAGTATGCCTGTGATGAACGGCATAGAAGCCACCATGTTGCTAAAAGAAGAATACCCTGATGTGAAAGTCCTCATGCTGACAATGCACGATAATCGTGAATACATCATGAAAGTCATGCAAGCAGGCGCAGTAGGGTACATGCTTAAAGAGATTTCAGCAGAAAAGATGGTACAGGCGATAAAAACGGTTTTTCAAGGCTCCACGTATTTTTGCGAATCGGTGACCCAAACGCTGTTCACTCAACCTATTATGCCTGCCAATCAAAAGCCGAATCCACTCAGTCGGCGAGAGGAAGCGGTGTTGAAATTGGTTGCGCAAGGGCAGAGCAGCAAGAAAATAGCCTCGACACTCAATATTAGCTACCGCACAGTTGAAACCCACAGACAAAACATAAAGCACAAACTGGATTTGCATTCTACGGCAGAGCTTGCCAAATATGCGTTAGAGAAAGGCTTAGTAGACTGAGGTTCCCCATTCTAGATGAATGTCAGTGTAGTGATAGACGTTGGGTAAGCCGTGATTGCATTGACGCAAGGGCGACATTAACAACAATCAGATAGACAAAAGCGAGTGATCATACTCGCTTTTTTGTTTTAGCCGACGGGCTGCTCGTTTTCCGTTATGCTCCCGAGTTCGAGAACCGGTGCTACATCGTAGCTTTCAGCATTCATCATTGATGAGATACGTTGAACAGACGAGAGCAGTAGGCTTTGCTCCCACTCATCCAGTTTATGGAATTGGTCAATGAAGCTGTCTTGCAATGGTAAGGGGGCTTTTTCTAAAATGTCATTGCCTTCACTCGTGAGGTACGCATGAACTTTGCGCTTGTCACTCACACTTCTCTTTCTTTCTACATAACCGTTACGTTCTAAGCGATCAAGAATGGTCGTCGCTGTAGCCTGGCTCATGTTGGTATTATTCGACAGTTCGCGAATGGTGACTTCACCGAGCTTACGAATAGAGCGCATAAGAATAAGCTGTGGACCAGTCAATCCTAGCTCTTTGCCAAGTTTTTTTGAATGTAAGTCGATTGCCCTAATAATTTGGCGCATCGCTATCAGAACTTCTTCGTGTTTTTCCAACGTATTTATTCCGTTCCAGAGTTGCAGCGGTAGGTAACCTGCATTATCACCCAAATTTGTGCAGTGAGGTATCTCTATTTGTGAGGTCTGTTCGTCATTACTTACGGCAAGGGTACTTTGGTTTTGTCAGTACAGTGGGTGTTTTTAGCATAATTGTGCTGAGTATAACTAAGTTAAGCCCTTTGGGTTCGCCAAAATCAAAGATAGAACACACTTTTTAGAGTCCATTCCTTATCTTTCACTATATGATACGAACTCGAATGTTTAGACCACAAATAAAATTACAACAGTGATTGGTATGAAAAGTAGGCAATTAGAAAGTGAAATCCGATTTTTTGGTGGTTTTTTCGAGTTACATCTGGTTTTTTGCATTAACTTTGGTTAGGGTTTGTGATGTTTAAAATAATGAACTGTTATGTTCACTAACTATTATTGTTCTGAGTACTAGTGAAATAAGTTCTAATCTAACAAACCTGTTACAAGGTTAAAGAGGAGATATGACAAAAGGAATCGACAAGTACAGTATCGAAAGTACCGACTATACCGTTGGTCAAGATAACGTACAGAAGTGGGGATTTGATGTTCATAATCCAGTTTTCGGTACCAGTGCCGGATTGATTATTCTATTTTTAATTGCTGTTTTAATTTCAGATGCCGAAACTGCGAAATCAACATTGGATGGTTTGAAATGGCAAATCATCGGCATGTTTGACAAGCTGTTTATCTGGTCGGGCAATATTTTCTTAGTATTTTGCCTTGCATTGATTGTGTCACCATTCGGTAAGATCCGTCTTGGTGGTAAAGAGGCGTCTGCCGATTACTCCTTCATGTCTTGGCTTGCGATGTTATTTGCTGCGGGTATGGGCATCGGCTTGATGTTTTGGAGTGTAGCAGAGCCCGTCGCGTATTTTACCGGTTGGTATGAAACGCCCCTTGGTGTTGAGCCAAACACACCGGAAGCGGCTAAAGTAGCACTGGGTGCCACTATGTTCCATTGGGGGCTTCACCCTTGGGCTATTTACGGCATTGTGGCACTTTCATTGGCTTTCTTTACCTACAATAAAGGGTTACCTCTTTCTATTCGTTCCATTTTCTACCCTATTTTAGGCGACAGAGCATGGGGGTGGGCTGGTCACGTAGTCGATATTCTTGCGGTACTGGCGACCTTATTTGGTTTGGCGACATCGCTAGGTTTAGGGGCTCAGCAGGCGGCAAGTGGTATTAATCATGTGTTCGGTATGGATGGCGGTATTGGTTTGCAAATTGCCGTGATCGTATTGGTCACGCTGCTTGCCGTGGTATCCGTTTTCCGTGGCATTGATGGGGGTGTTAAGGTCATCAGTAACATCAACATGATTGTCGCATTTGTTTTGTTAATTTTGGTTGCGCTTCTTGGCTATGCTGTGGCGTTTGGCTCGATTCCAACAACGTTGATGGCGTATGTTGAAAACATTATTCCACTGAGTAACCCGCACGGGCGTGAAGACGAAGCTTGGTTCCAAGGCTGGACCGTTTTCTACTGGGCGTGGTGGATCTCTTGGTCACCATTTGTCGGTATGTTCATCGCCCGCGTTTCAAAAGGTCGTACGGTTCGTGAATTCCTGACCGCTGTATTGATTGTTCCAACGGTGGTTACTTTGATTTGGATGTCAGTCTTTGGTGGCTTGGCGATCGATCAAGTGATCAACGGTGTCGGCGCATTGGGCACAGATGGTTTGAAAGAAGTGCCATTGGCTATGTTCCAAATGTTTGAAGCGCTTCCATTTAGCACTGGGCTTTCTGTGATTGCAATTGTCCTTGTCATGGTTTTCTTTATTACCTCATCGGATTCAGGATCTCTGGTTATCGATAGCATTACCGCTGGTGGTAAAGTGGATGCACCGGTTATGCAACGTGTATTCTGGGCGTTTATGGAAGGCGCTATTGCGGCGGCGTTGCTTTGGGTTGGTGGTACACAAGCCATTCAAGCCTTGCAAGCAGGGGCGATTTCGACTGCACTGCCGTTCACCTTTATCCTGCTGCTGATGTGTGTCAGCCTAATCATGGGGATGAGAACGGAAAATACCTATCGATAAGTTGATGTGACATGTTGATATAAGATATTGAAAAAGCTGCTTTGGCAGCTTTTTTTATGGGTATTTTAAACTAAAAATGGTTCTCTTGAGCGAGCACTTAAAGCCAAATTTTCTCTATTGGTGTGTCACCAGAAAAGTGATGCTGAATCTGTGCTTGGAATAATTCTGCGGTAGCCATGGCATCGGTTAACGCATGATGTGGTGGGTAAGTAGGTAACCCGTAGCGTTCTCTTGAAGCACCAAGCCGAACAGACTGTCTTTTCGTGCCCTTAAAGCGGTTTAAGATGCCAGCGGTAAGGTCATCTTGCACCTGCGCTTCAATTTCCATGGTGTCTATAACTGGGAAAACGATGCCTTCATTGATGCGTTCCTTCAATGCAATATCGAGGAATTCGCGCTCTATTTTTCGATAGTGTACGACCACAACCTTTCCGGCTAACGCATCGAGCACCTCATCAATAACACGTTTTAAGTCGGGGGCGCCTAAAATATCATTATGAGTGATGCCGTGAATCACGACCGATTCTTCTTCTAGTGGCGTATTGGGCTGAACGATCCAATGTCGGGCGTGGCGGCAAAAAATTCGGTTTACATTAAAGGGGACTAAACCGATGCTGATGATATCGTCTTTTTCGGCATTCAGCCCTGTGGTTTCGAAATCCAATGCAACCATTGGCACCTTAGCAAGCGGTGTCGTACCATCAACAATACCTGCTTCATAGAAGCTGCGTAGCCGCTCATCTCTAACGGTGCTTGCCTTTTCTTTAAAGAGAGCAACCCAGTTTTCAGAGTGACCGAGCCGATTTTTGCTAAATAGATTCAAAACGCTGCCTATTATTTAAACGTGTTTGCTTGATAACGGTATTTCAAAAAATTCTGAGCATTGCTTAAAATCTGAAAGGCATCTTTTAGGTTACGGCGCTCGAAGTCGGACATGTTGTCGGGTTCGATATTGTTGTCGGGCTCTACCATGGCTTCGACGTCCAACGCTTGGTGGCGAATACGAACGGTCGAAATGAATTCCATCGCATCACGTAGATCCTCTCCTTTGCCTTTTGGCAGAATACCCGCATCAATAATGTCATCTAACCGTTCAAATGAGTTTTGGGAGCGTGACCCGACGGCAAGAGCATGTACTCGAATAAGATCCGCGAGAGGGGCGGTTCCACGTCGTTTTAGATTAATGGAGTTCTTGTGTTGGCCATCTTTCTCCATCACAAAACTTTTGAAGAAACCCAGTGGCGGTGTACGGCTGATGGCGTTACGAGCCAAACAAGCCAAGAAGCGATTGTTTTTTCTTGCTCGGCGGACAATATAGCCATTGAGTTGTTCCGCCCATTTAATCCGACCATGAACACCATCGAGATCGAAGAATATGGAGCTGTTGAGCAGTGCTTTAGGGTTCGGATCATCTATCCAATTATTGAAACACTCTTCCCACTCTCTGCGTGTCATACGCCACATTGGATTGGTGGCCATGATACCCCCAGTGCAGTAGTTATAACCGCATTCATTGAGGGCATCACAAACAAACGTCGCAAAGTTCTCGAAGTATTCATTGTGTTTTTCTGCATCGTAGGCTTCATCAAGAATGATGGCATTATCTTGATCGGTCACGATAAGTTGTTCGTCCCTTGCCATTGAGCCCAGTGCCAAGAAGCAATAAGGCACAGGAGGCGAACCGAATTTTTCTTCCGCCATTTCTATTATTCTTTGTTTGAAACTGCGCCCAATGACCGACATAGCACTGCCTACCATATGGGAATTGGCGTCTTCGTTGACGAGCCTCACGAAGCTATCTTTCACTTGTTCAGAAAGGCTTTTTAATTCTTCTAATGTTTGCTGCTGGAATATACTGCTCACGAGTAGTAGAGAGTTTTGCGATTCGTAGCGGACAATATCCGTGGCTTCAATAATACCTAAGGGCTGTTGATTCTTTATCACCGGAAGGTGGTGCACGTTGTAGCGAAGCATGGTCAACATGGCTTCGTATACGTAGGTATTGTGATCGAGAGAGATCACATCCGTCGACATAACATCCGCTACGGGGGATTCTGGTGAAAGACCCGATGCGAGCACTCGCGTACACAAATCACGATCGGTGATAATGCCCTTTAAGGGGTTTTCGTCTTCTTCGTTTTCCGCCGTTTCTTGGTGGAAGACCAGTAAAGAGGAAACATTTTCTTCCGCCATGAGTTGTGCGGCTTCTTGAATGGACTGATCACTGAAAATGGTCACGGGTTCTCTGGTTAGCAACGTCCTAACCTTGGAGGTGGTAAGATCGTTTGCGTCACTGCTGTTTGATACCGCTTGGCGTAACCTTGCTGCATCTTCTACCTCAACAAAATCCGCAAAGTGATCATTTTCATCATAAAGCGTTTGAAACATCTCTTCCGGAATGCAGTACACAAGTGTGTCTTCAATCGCGGTCACTGGAAATCGCACTTTGTTGTTAGTGAGCAAGCCCATTTGCCCAAATATGTCCCCTTCATCGAGTCGGTTATACAGCTCACCATTGCGACGGTAGACTTCGACAACACCACTTCGCACAAGATACAAATCATGAATGTGATCACCGAAATGGATGATGGGAGTGCCTTGCCTGAAATAGGATATTTCTATGCGGTTTGCAACGCTATTGAGCAGATCTTCAGTCAATTCATTGAATGGAGGATATTGAGAAATGAAGGATTTTATTTCTATGATTTCTGCTTGCATGATTCGGCTCTTGGTTGACCTTCGATTACGGGGATGCTGATTTTTAAAATGCCAACGAGGTCTAATGGTGGAAATTCTGGCTGAACCTAGCACCTTGGTGTGGCTTGAGTATAGCCATCGTATAGGATTCAACAAAAAAGACCAGCTATGAGGCTGGTCTTTTGGCTGAGAGTCGTCCATTTAATCCATCTCGTTCATCCAAGACAAATGCAATGAATAACGCCGAGTGAACCGATTAAAGAACCGCTGCAATCCCTTTACATAGGGGACCCATATTTTCCTTTGTCATACCCGCAACGCTGATACGACCAGAGCCTACGATATAGATAGCAAACTCTTCTTTTAAACGAGCGACTTGATCTTTAGACAAGCCAGAGAATGAGAACATGCCATTTTGACGTTCAATGAAGCTGAAATCAGACTCCACCCCTTCAGATTTCAAGGTTGCAACGAAAAGCTCACGCATTTCTTGAATGCGGTCACGCATTTCAGCGACTTCTTGTTCCCACTCGGCACGAAGGGCGGCATCGTTAAGAATGTAAGTTACTACCGCAGAGCCGTGCGCAGGAGGATTCGAGTAGATTGAGCGAATGATGCTTTTCACTTGAGAGAATGCCGTTGTCGCAATGTCTTCTTCTTTTGCCACAAGCGTAAAGGCGCCCACACGTTCGTTGTACAAACCAAAGTTTTTAGAGAAAGAACTGGCGACTAGAATTTCTGAGTTGTGCTTAGCGAAGATTCGAAGACCTGCGGCGTCTTCTTCTACGCCTTTCGCAAAGCCTTGGTAGGCAAAATCGAACAGAGGAAGTAAACCTTTGTCAGCACAAAGCTTTGCTAAGACTTCCCACTCATCTTCTGTTGGGTCAATACCGGTTGGGTTGTGACAGCAACCGTGGAAAAGTACGATGTCGCCAGCACTCGCCGTTTCTAGGTCCGCGACCATGGAAGCAAAGTCTTTGTCTTGTGTTTCTGCGTTATAGTAGCCGTATTGCGCCGTTTCAAGACCCGCCGCTGTAAATACCCCGTTATGGTTTGCCCAGGTTGGGTTGCTGATCCAGATTTTAGGGCTATTGAGTTGGCGTTTAATGAATTCGCCAGCCACACGCAATGCACCAGTACCACCTGGCGCTTGTGCTGTTTTTGCGCGCTTAGACGCAACAACTTCGGAATCCGCACCAAATAGTAACTTTTGTACTGCTAAACCGTACTCAGCCGTACCTTCAATAGTGAGATAAGATTTGGTTTTTTCTGTTTCAAGAAGCGCTGCTTCCGCTTTTTTTACGGTTGCCAGAACAGGCGTTTGACCTTGCTCATTTTTGTAGATACCCACACCTAAGTTGATTTTTTCTTCGCGGGTGTCTTTTTTGAATTCTTCAGTTAGTCCAAGGATTGGGTCAGCGGGGGCGGCATTGACTTTTTCAAACATAATCGGCGTCCGTTTTAATTAATGTGGAAAGGTTAAATATACGCTTATTTATACCTTTCCCCGTCAAGGGTTACAACTGGATTTCAACAGAAAGAGGTATTTTTATTTGCTAACAGACCCGTGACCATACAACGTCAGAAAAATCGAATTGATCTCCTACTAATCCAGACGAATATGGCCAGTTAAATACACAAAACCACACACAGTTCGAAGCGGTGAGTATCTTGGGTATCGCGGCTAATAATACTAGGCAAGTTGCAGGTTATCGGCACTAGGCTTTTGGTCTTCGGCGTTCTGCTCGTTGTCTTTGTAGTGTGCCGCAATTTGTTTGAATTCATCTTCAACGTTTAAGAAGGCTTCTACCACTTCTGGGTCAAAGTGCTTTCCTGTGCCTTCTAGAATAATGCCCTTGGCTTTCTCGTGGCTGAACGCGGGTTTGTATACGCGCTTAGAAATCAGTGCATCATAGACATCCGCAAGAGCCATTAAGCGGCCAGAGAGTGGGATATCTTCTCCGGAGAGTGCATTTGGATAGCCGCTTCCATCCCACTTTTCATGGTGCGAGAGTGAAATTTCACGCGCCAGTTTCAAAAATGATGAACTGCCCATGCGCTTTTCCGCAATAGACAAAGCGTCTGCCCCAATCTGCGGGTGTCCTTTCATGATATCGAACTCTTCGTCCGTCAGCTTTCCAGGTTTTAAAAGGACAGCGTCGGGGATGCCGACTTTGCCCACATCGTGTAAGGGAGCCGACTTATAAAGGAGGTCGATATAAGCAGGGGATAAGAGACGACGATATTTTTCGGAAACAGACAGATGAATCGCTAATGCTTTCACGTATTCTTGGGTGCGTAAAATGTGCGCCCCAGTCTCGTTGTCACGGGACTCAGCCAGAGCGGCGAGGCTGACGATAGCCACATCACGCGTTGTTTGTATTTCATCTTGTGATTCTTGCAGTGAATCGAGCATTTGATTCGTTAGAGTCGCCATTGCCCCTAATTCATCATTTTGCGCTATCGGAAGTCTTGCTGAGATATTGCCATTGGTGACTTGAATGAGTGCTTTTTCTTGACTGATGAGAATCTTTTTCATTAGCCTCGCCCATAAGACGATGATAATGATGGCATACCCTGTGAGCACGGCGGCGATGTATATGAATTCTTTTAAGATGCTGAGTTTTCCAGAACCGTCATATAAGGCTTCTGGTGTGTTTTCTAGCCAATATATGTCTTTAAATGCCACCATGCTGAGCATGATAGCGAGCGTCGACAATAATAAAACAACCAGTGTAATCATTTGTTTTACCATTGAGCGCCGTTTGCCCATTAAACTAAAGCTGGCTTGATCTTGTTCCATTAAGGAGCTGAATTCTTTTATCTGGTGATTCAAATGCAAAATGCATCCGGTAAAAAAGCCGAATAACGTCATACCAAAGAGGACTTTTAAATTGCTTTCAATGGGAAAGTCATAAACAGAGCGATAAAAATAAGCAAAAGGAAGGCTGATCAGGAAAAACAGTGCCATGTCTAAACGAATAAAATTGGCGTTTTTCTTAGTAATATAAAGGTTGGTGATAGTGAGTCGTAGGGCAAAGAGAATTGCATAGACGGCACCTGTATGAAAAAGCACTTCTTTAAGCGTTAGGGTTTCCAGCATTGGGCATACTCGTCCCCCGTAAATACCAAACAGCAAACCCGCTATCGTATACAACGTGAAAGTAAGTGATGTATTAAAGTCCTTGGTGTTCATAGGACAATCCTTAATTGTTCTTTGGCCTATCTTATCTTCATTTCAGTCTAGCACTTTAACTCCGTGATCTTCCCATATATAGGTCTACAAGAATAAGACCGACCTTTCATTTTTTCCTTTCCGCTGAATATGTCCTGATTTCTTTAGGCGCATAGAGCAAGAACCATAGGCGTATAGAGCAAGAGCCATCGGTGTATAGAGCAAGAGCTATCGGTGTAAAGAGCAACAGGGGGATAAAGCAAGCAAAAGTACAGAGCATGGCGTTGAGTTTCTCTGAACTTGAGAGGGTAAAAACAAAAACGCCACTCAGATGAGTGGCGTTTGTATTGAAAAGGGGATGCAGCGTTTAGAAATTTGCACTACGTGGTGTACGTGGGAATGGAATCACGTCACGAACGTTACCCATACCGGTGACGTAAGACACTAGACGCTCAAAACCTAAGCCGAAACCAGCATGCGGAACCGTGCCGTATTTACGAAGGTCTCGGTACCAGCTCATGTGCTCAGGATCGATGTTCATTGCTATCATGCGCTCGTCAAGAATGTCCAGACGCTCTTCACGCTGTGCACCGCCAATGATTTCTCCGATGCCTGGTGCAAGTACGTCCATGGCTGCAACTGTTTTACCATCATCGTTTAGGCGCATGTAAAACGCTTTAATGTCTTTCGGGTAGTTCTTAACAATAACAGGCGCTTTGAAATGTTCTTCCGCAAGGAAACGCTCATGCTCAGAAGACATGTCGATACCCCATTCAACTGGGAATTCAAATTCTTTACCTGAATCCAGAAGAATTTGGATAGCGTCGGTGTAGTCCACTTGTGCAAAATCAGCGTTCACGAATTGCTCTAGACGAGTAATGGCGTCTTTGTCGATTCGCTGTGCAAAGAATTCTAGGTCGTCACGGCGTTCTGCAAGTACGGCTTTGAATACATATTTCAGCATGTCTTCCGCCAGTTTTGCTACGTCATCTAGGTCAGCAAACGCAACTTCAGGCTCAACCATCCAGAATTCGGCTAGATGGCGGCTTGTGTTGGAGTTTTCTGCGCGGAAAGTAGGGCCAAATGTATAAACTTTGCTGAGCGCACACGCATACGCTTCGGCGTTAAGTTGGCCAGAAACGGTTAGGAACGTCTCTTTACCGAAGAAATCTTCGTTATAGTCTACGTCGCCTTTGTCGGTGCGAGGCAGGTTTTCCATGTCTAGAGTGGAAACGCGGAACATCTCGCCAGCGCCTTCTGCATCAGATGCTGTGATAAGCGGAGCCGATGTCCAGAAGAACCCTTCTTCATGGTAAAAACGGTGAATGGCTTGAGATAAGCAGTTACGAACTCGAGCCACTGCACCAATCACGTTAGTACGTGGGCGTAGATGAGCGACTTCACGCAGATATTCAATTGAATGCCGTGTCTTAGCCATTGGGTAAGTGTCCGCATCTTCTACCCAGCCAACCACTTTCACGTCGGTTGCTGCGAGTTCGAAATCTTGACCTTTCGCTGGAGATTCTACAATCTTACCGGTTACTTCAACTGAGCAGCCTGTTGTTAGCTTCAATACTTCGTTGTCGTAATTATTAAGATTATTTGGGACCACGGCCTGAATCGGGTCGAAACAAGAGCCGTCATAAATGGCAAGGAAAGAGATTCCAGCTTTGGAATCACGACGTGAACGGATCCAACCGCGGACAGTGACTTCACTGTCTACCGCTAGCTTACCGCTTAATACGTCTGTTACAGGCGCGTAAGTCATGTTTGATATATTCTCCATAGGCAATACACAACCCGATTGAGTGATTTGTGAACGCTCAATCGGGTTAGAAATCATTTCTTTAATTTGAACCTGACATATTACCTGTCAAATCATTCGCTTCAACCTTTAATGTTGGGTGGAAGCGTAAATTGATTCAGTAATGTCTCAAGTTGCTCAGATAAATGCTCAAGATTTAGACTGATCTCGCGTGTTTGGCTCGCGGAGGTGGAGGTTTTATTTGCGTGTAAAGTAATGGTTTCTATTTTCTGACTTACATTATTGCTAACACATGTCTGCAATCTTACTTGTTCTTGAATGCTGTTGGCATGTTGGTTCGCTTGCTGCATCTCTTCCACTACGTCCGACAACGTCTGTGAGAGCAATTCAATGGATTCTGCCCTTGAGTGAGCTTGTTGGCAGACATGATCCACAGACTCAAGAGATTGATCGCTACCTTGTTGGAAATTCGAGATAATGGTTTCGATGCTGGCAGTCGCTTCTTGAGTGCGTTTTGCGAGTTGACGAACTTCGTCTGCGACGACGGCAAATCCTCGACCTTGTTCGCCCGCTCGGGCGGCTTCTATTGCGGCATTTAGGGCAAGTAGGTTGGTCTGTTCTGCAATGCCTTTGATGACAGCAAGAATGGTTGATACTTGACCTGTTTGCTCATTTAAGTTGGTGATCATGCCTTTCACCGATTCAATATCACCCACTAGATTTCGAATGTCTCTACTTGCATTGTGTGAACGTGCAGAACCCGATTTAGCGGTGTCTGTAGTGTGCGTAATCAAAGAAGAAGCTTCGACCGTGGCGTTTTCAATTCTTTGTTGCTGTTCTTGGAGCTCAATAATGTTCTGATTGACTTCAGCGGTTTCTATTTGCTGATTGTTCGCTGCATTATCGTTATCGCGTGCAACCCCAATAAGCTGTGTTGCAGAGAGCGCCAAAGAGCTGGAGGTCTGTTGTACTTGAGCTAGGCTGTCTGCAACATTATCGAGAAGTGTGTTGATGTCTTCTGTAAGCTGACCCACTTCATCCTTTTTATGCGTTTTCAGCCGAATAGAAAGATCTTTCTTTGTGCTGACCTGCTTCATAAATAAAGACGTATTTTTAAGAGGATTGACAACAATTTTGCGTATGACACCCTGTGCGACGAAAAAACCTAATGCGGCAATTCCGGTCATGATTGCGACTGCGATCAATGTGCGCTGACTCACCAAGGTATTTAAATGACTTAAGTTATACTCTAACCGAATCGCACCGAGTACCTCACCTTCTTGAGACATATGACACGTAATGCAATTGGTGCCGCGGTAGTTTTCTCTTGCTTTCATCGGCAGTGCCACGACAATGCCTTTTCCCCATTCCGCGTTAATGTTTTCAATCACGGTTTCGCCAGCCAGAGCGCGCCTATCAATCTCATCTTTTGGGTTTTGATACTCTGATCCCGGTCCATAAAGTTTGGAGACAGCGTTCGCTCTTAGTACTCGTACGTTTTCAATACCATCTTGCTCTAATGCTTTTTCTCGTAACGTTTCTTTTTGCGACATGGTGCCTGTCAGCATCATCATGTTAAGGCTATCAAAATAATTGCCTGCTTTATCCATTAGCTGTTCGCTTAATACGGTATTGATTAAGTTACGTTGCTGGAAGTATTGGTAAGTTGTCGATGAGGCTAATACCAGAGTGAAAACGGAAACCAATGTTAATAGTAATTTAGACGTAATCGAAATAGGCATAATGGGTAACTTAAAATGTTCGTTATAGATTTCGTGGGTACAATGTTAATATTAGAGCGCAAACTGGTGCGGAACAAATTTAAGCCTAATATCTGAGTTTTTATTTGTGAGCTGTATACGATGTTTTTTTGTTTAGAATAAATATAGGAGGAAAATAGAGAAAAGCGATGTATTTTTAGAACAATCGTATTCGATTTGAAGGGGTTTGGTGACCTCGTTTGACAAAAAGAAAGATGAGCAACACGATGAATCATTTTCACGCCATACGATGAGGGTTAGGCATACCAAGCCCTGTAAGCTGGTTCAACGTTGTGATGATGGCATAGTTACATCTGTCTTGAGCATTTTCCTTGGGCATTGCCTTCTATCCGGCTCGCTTGACCTTCCATTCTTCTTCCCTATAAACCTTGCCTATAAGCATTGAGTCCAGTGGCATGATTGATCACATGTCGTAAGACGTATCCGGTTTTGTTTCGCCTTCATCGAATGACACAATAAAGCCATTGGAAGGTGAAATGGGACACAATCTGTATTTATCACATAACTTGCCTATTCGTTGACTATAGGCTGACAATAATCCCCTTGGTGTAATGTAGAAATGACCTCCTCAAATACGCACGCTCGATAAAGAAGAGAAGCTTCAAATGTGAACCAATCAAGGAGGACTATACGTGTCGGTAAACGAGATTCAGAAACCAGGTTTAGAAGGCGATAGACTAAGCCCTAGCGGTTTTCCTATTGCTTTTTTTGTATTGTTCACTGTGTTATCTCTTTATTATCTTTGGGTTCTTTACCTTATTGCGACCCCTCAAGTCAGCTTATCTTACAAAACATACTATATGGATAAAAAGACACGTTACTGGGGTCATGATGATGAAACTTTTGAGATCCCTGAGTCTGGTGTGGTCGATCTGTCTCAAAAGTCACCCTTAATATCGAGATCGGGCTGGACAAAGGAAACGCTGGAGGGGTTTCGGACTTTAAAGTCGGAAGGCGGAATTTATTTCTCTTCTATTCCAGCGGGAAAGAAAACAATAACGTTAAAAATGAAAGGAAAAGACAGAATAAACAACATTTCTTATTTTTTAAATGGAATTAAGTTGAGCTCGTACCACACTTTTGATGAGGTAATTCTTTCAATTCCAGACTTGAGTGGATATTCATATGAGTTGAACTATTTGGAAATTAAATCTCCATATGAAATTAGTATAAGTTCGGTGATATTTAGATGAATACTACTATTTTAACCCATGGAAATACCTTCAATAAAAAGGTACAAAGCCAGTTACCCAATATTTCCTTGTCAAAAGAAGAATGGCTAACGATATTCTTTGCCGTAATATTTAGCCGTGCTTTATTGTATCTTGTTGGTTTCGTTGGTGTTGAATCCTTCAATACTGTCGATACCAGCGAACTCAATGCGTGGCAAGTGATCTGCCGTTTCGATTGTGTCTGGTTCCGGAGAATGATCGATTATGGCTATGATCTTTACCCTAAATGGTTAAGTGGGAAAAATGCTGCGAATTGGGCATTCATGCCGGTTACTCCCTATCTGGCTAAATTGCTCTTACCCATCTTAGATGATGCGAGGCTAGCGCTGATCGTCGTTTCCAACCTCTCTTTTTTTATTAGCGTACCTATCTTCATTATGACATTGAAGCAGATGGGGGTCAGTGCATCAGGGCAAAAATGTGCAGTATGGATAATGTGCTTTTGTCCTTTTACGGTCTATTCAATGGCTGGGTATGGTGAGCCTTTGTATATTGCGCTGGTATCTGGTGTTTTCCTTTTTTCCTACCGAGGGCAGTGGCTGTACGTCGCGTTATTAGGGTTTGTTGCGGCTATCACGCGCAACCTCGGAGTGATGTTAGTTTTTCCCATACTGATTATTGCAATACAGCATTACGGCTGGCGAGATCTGATTCGCTTTAAAATGCCTGCCGCTAAAGCACTGACTGCGATTTGGTGTGTGCCTTTGGGCTTTTTCGGATTCATGACCTTTTTGTATTTTCAAACGGGTGATGCGTTGGCGTTTGGTCACATACAGATAGCTTGGGGGCGTACTTTTACTCACCCTCTCAATTGGATTGAATATGGGTTTGAAAAAGGGGGAGCGAAGCTCTACCTGACTTTGGTCGCTTTATTCGGGTTTGCGATGGTGGGGTATCTTTGTGTTAAGCGCTACTACGGGGAAGCGGTATTTATGTTCATTAATCTGTATCTGCCGTTTTCTTCTGGCGTAAATGCAATGCCTCGATACCTATTCGGGCTGTACCCAGCGTTTTTCTGCCTAGTATTGCTGTTAGAAAAATACCCTAAGGCGAGAACGCCCACTCTATGTGCATTCAGTGCACTTTCGGTCATCATTACCATCGGTTTCTTTTCACGCGTTTTCTTTACGGTTTAAGACTATAAAACGCACGTATCTTGAGGTTGCTTGGGGATATCAGTTGCGACGTATCCTCAACAATAAGATGTTACTGATCTTCCCTTGTCTAATGCGAGGGATTTGAGTAGCATTGCCCCCTAATTAAGCTACTGCATAGTTAACTGATGAAAACTGAATTGTATAAAGAGTTCATGTTTGAAGCGGCACACCGTCTTCCACATGTTCCTGAAGGACACAAATGTGGCCGTTTGCATGGTCATTCGTTCCTTGTTCGCTTGTACGTTGAAGGTGAAGTGGATCAATATACGGGCTGGGTTATCGATTTCTCTGAGATCAAAGCAGCATTTAAGCCGATTTATGATCGCTTGGATCACTACTATTTGAACGACATTCCTGGGTTGGAAAACCCAACCAGTGAAGTATTAGCAAAATGGATATGGAATGAACTGAAACCGTCATTGCCTTTGCTAAGTAAAGTCGAAATCAAAGAAACCTGCACCGCAGGCTGTATTTATAAAGGCGAGTAATCGTTTTATATTTAAAGCATGAAAATCCCGAGAAAATCTCGGGATTTTTGTCTTTATCGTCTCGACGAGCCATCGCCCCAAATTGACTAGGGTAGCGCTGTTAGAAAGGAGCGGTTATCGCTTTTCTCAAAATTCTAAGTTGCTTGTTGCCATCGTAAAAAGGTTTGTTGGTATCTTCAAAATCGGCACTTAAAAAACACTGATAAGCGGCTTCATTGTCTGTTTCTATGATGACACATACGGAATCGTAGTTGGCGTAAGCGGTATAAAGGTAAGCGAATAAGCGTTCAAGTGTTGCCTTTGCTTTTCCTTGCCGTTGAAAACGTTGATCGATGACTAGATTTCTCAATCCAATCTCTCGGCTTTTTACAAAGGTAAACTTCTTTTCAAATCCTTCATCTAGCGCAAAGAAACCAATGGGCTTACCGCCTTCAGATACCGAATATATGACGTCCTGCTTGTCTCTATGTTCATACAGGTGATCAAAGGTTTCTACAAATTGGCTCTGTTCTGACGTAACGTTTAACTCTATAAGTGAAGAAAAGTGTTTGATTTTTGGGCGTTTGATAGCAATCATAATCGTTATATACAAATAGGGGCATGGATATCCATGCCCCTAGTGTATTTCTAGATTAAGTTATCAGCAAATAACTTTTACGGCTAATCCGCCTTGTGATGTTTCTCGGTACTTGGCGTTCATGTCTTTACCTGTCTCCAGCATCGTTTCAATAACTTTATCGAGAGATACTCGTGGTTCAGAAGAGCGGCGTAGTGCCATGCGAGTGGCGTTAATGGCTTTCACTGCGGCGATACCATTACGTTCAATACAAGGCACTTGAACCTGGCCGGCGACAGGGTCACACGTAAGACCAAGGTTATGTTCCATCGCAATTTCCGCTGCCATGCACACTTGCTCAGGGCTTCCGCCCATCAGTTCCGCAAGGCCTGCGGCAGCCATAGAACAAGCGACACCGACTTCACCCTGACAGCCTACTTCAGCGCCCGAAATGGAGGCGTTTTGTTTAAACAAGCCACCTACCGCACCTGATGCAGCAAAATAGCGAGTGTATTCTTTTACACCAACAGATTGTACGAATTTGTCGTAGTACGCCAAAACGGCCGGAATTATGCCGCACGCTCCATTGGTTGGGGCGGTGACCACACGTCCGCCAGCGGCGTTTTCTTCATTAACGGCAAAAGCGTACATGTTTACCCAATCGACAACTGTCATGGGATCGTTAGAAAGGCGCTCACCTGTTTTAAGTTGTTGATGCAAAGCGGCTGCTCGACGAGGAACTCGAAGAGGTCCGGGTAGCACGCCCTCGGTATTCAAACCACGCTCCATGCAGGCTTGCATGGTATTCCAAATGTGCTCAAACTCGACTTCGATCTTGTTTGTGTCTTTAACAACGCGCTCGTTTGCCATGACCAAAGCACTGATCGATAGACAATTGTCTTTACAAAGGTCTATCAACTCTTTCGCGCTATTGAATTCGTAAGGAACAATGACTTTGTCTTCAGGTTCTACGCCAAAGTTTTCCTCATCAACGATAAACCCACCGCCAATAGAGTAATACGTTTTGGTATGAACCAAATCACCTTGGCTAAATGCGTGGATCTGCATTCCGTTTTCATGCAACGACAAGTTGCTCGTACGGAATATCATGTCTACGTCGTAGTCAAACGTCGCTTCTTTTTGGTTCGCAAGAGGCAAAATTTTTGAGGATTTTACCGTATCGATGAAAGAGGGAATAGAATCAATATCTACACTCTCAGGAGAGTTACCAGCTAAGCCAAGAATAATGGCTATGTCCGTATGGTGACCTTTCCCAGTTAAAGAAAGGGATCCATAAACATCGACTTTAATGTGGTCAACATCCGCTAGACGACCTTGTTTAACAAGATCGTCGACAAAATACTGACCGGCCTTCATTGGCCCTACTGTGTGTGAGCTTGAAGGCCCAATGCCGACTTTATAGATGTCGAATACGCTGATCATATGTTTACCTTAGGTTGAGCCTCCGCAAGTATTGAGAGGCTCTTTATTATCTTTATAAAATTGCATTCGCGTCAGCGAAATTTAAAGAGCGCTGTAGATTACAGAAGTTATAGACGCCAGACCACAAATTGCTGTGAAAACTTGTACAAATGCTGACGTTTTGTACTTTGCCATTGCCGGGATTTTTTGCATTGCAAATACAGGCATAAGAAACAAAATAGCGGCAATCATCGGTGCGCCCATCGTTTCAATCATACCCAGAATTGATGGGTTCACAATCGCAACAATCCAGGTTGTGATCCCAATAAAGATCAAAGAGATTTTTTCTATGCGCTTAACGGATGTATCACAACGAGATTTAGTGAGACCAACCAAGCCTTCTTGCGCACCTAAGAAATGGCCAAAGTAGCTGGAGGTGATAGCGGCAAACGCAATGAAAGGACCAAGAATCGAAATGAGTGGTGATTCATGCACATTGGCCAGGTAAGACAATACGCTGATGTTCTGTTCTTGTGCTGTTGCCAGTTGCTCTGGTGACAGCGAAAGTACCACCGAAAAGACGAAGAACATCACGAAACCCATCAGCATCATAGCGCCGCCGCCTGTGATCATGTCGGTTTTTTGGGCTGCGTCTTCACCGTATATACGGCGTTGTTCTTTCGCAAATTGGCTGATGATTGGGCTGTGGTTGAATGAAAACACGATGATCGGAATGGCTAACCAAATAACACTTGGCATGGCAGACCAATCTGGGCTGACCGACATCATGGAAGTGTTCCAATCAGGAATGAGATAAAACGATAAAGCCAATAGAATGAATACCAAAGGGTAAACCATCATTGAGGTTGCTTTTAGCATCAGTTCTTTGCCAAAAACGACACCAGCAGTCATCAGAGAGATTAACGCACCAGAAAGTAACCAGCGCGGCATGGACGCAAAGCCAAGTTGGTTCACCATGAAAGAATCGACGGTATTGGTAATGCCAACGCCGTAAATAAGAACGATAGGGTAAATGGCGAAGAAGTAAGCAAAAGTAATGATGTTTGCGCCAGTTTTACCGAAATGTTCTTCCACGGTATCTGTAATGTCGGCGTTAGGGTTTTTAGCGGATAAAACAAAGCGAGCAAGACCTTTGTGTGCAAACCAAGTCATTGGTGCTGCGAGCAAAGCAAGGATAACTAATGGCCAAAAACCACCGGCACCTGCTTTAATAGGAAGAAACAGAACACCAGCACCCACTGCGGTTCCAAAAAGTGAAAGAGCCCAAGTGAAGTCTCTATAAGTCCATTTTGATTGAGTCCCTTCGGCGCGAGCCGGAGTAACGTTTGATTGCATATTTATTGTCTCGTGTAATGTTAGGGAACAGGTATTACAAGGGCTATTGTCTCCGTTTTTTGGTGAAATGTCAGGATCGGGATCAATAAATATTGCGAGTATGAAAACAATGATTAACAAAGGAGAGATAAATCACGAAAAATACGTGCTACACATTAGATTTGGTAGTGCTATCCATAAGAAAAAATAATTCGAAATGGTGTTAGGTTTCTTTACGATGCAAGCAAACGATTGCGCTATTTCGTCGGGGTCGTCTGTGGTCGGAGGGATTTGGCAAGGCATTCATATAATGAATAAGAAAAAGTAAACTATAAAATCAGAGTGTTCAACAAGAGTTACCTTATAAATTGTGTATGAAGAGTATGAATAATTTGTGCCGTGACTCCCCATATAAGATGACTTTCAAATGGGATGCTGTACACAACTCTGCGCGACCCATTAAAGTATGCACCTAAGGCGTGAATATTTGATTTTTTGAATAAATACTCAATTGGTGCCTCAAAAATAAAATCCACTTCATTGGGATCTGTCTGGGCTTGGTAGCGGTTATCAGCAAAGGCAATGACGGGGGTGACTTCAAAACCGCTGATGGTTTTTATCGGATTGAGTTGACCTAAGTGATGGATTTGGCTGGCGGCCAGTCCAATTTCTTCATTCGCTTCTCGCATTGCGGTTTCAAATGGCGATGTATCGCCTTTTTCTGTTTTTCCCCCAGGGAAGCTTATTTGCCCCGGATGATGACGAAGGTGAGAGGCACGGCGAGTCAATATCATGTTTAAACCCGTCTCTCGCTCTACGAGACCTATCAGCACGGCCGCCGTGCGAAAGGTATCGCGCTCTGAGTCATCATGTCTTGTGAAGCTTTCTCTATGATATTCCAAAGGTGGAGTAAATAGAAAGCGCTTGAGAAACTCATCTTTATCCATAAATGCCTACTTTTTCTTAACTATCTTATTAATTGTTAATGAAAATTGAAAAAATGACTAGTGTGGATCATGCTTTTATTACCAAAGTCGTAAATATGGTTATTTGCTAAGGGGAGAAAATGAAGGGCTTAATATTTACCGAATTCCTTGAGTTGGTTGAACAAAAGTTCGGTTTACCAACGCTGGATAAAATACTGGATATTGCTGGTGACGATGGTGTTTATACGTCAGTAGGCAGCTATAGCCACCTTCATTTGATCGAGCTTATCATGGCACTGAGTGAGGAAACTGGGGTCGGCACCGATGAACTTCAGGAAGTATTTGGTAGAGCCACATTTACGAAGCTTTTCAGCACATTGACACCAGAAGATGTCTTAAATAACAGCAACAGTACATTCCAGTTTCTTCGTCACGTTGAAGATCATATTCATCTAGAAGTCAAAAAACTGTATCCCGATGCGCAACCACCAAAGTTTAAATTTTTGTCTGAAAATCAAACGGAATTGGTGATTGAATATCGAAGTGCTCGATGCATGGGGAGTGTTTGCAAAGGACTGATTTTGGGGTGCGCTGATCATTTTCAAGAAAATTTATCCGTGAAAATGAAACCAATGTTAGAGGACGCCAGTCTGGTGAGATTTACGCTCACGCTGATTTAACTTGAACTCGCGACAACACATGGCTTTCATGGCTCTTTGAGTTATCACGGTGCAGAGAAGTGGTGGCAAGAAAGCCGGATAAAATGGGAGCTTTGACGTGCCCCCAAGATAGACGTTAGCCAAGAGTGGACGTTAGCCAAGAATTGGCAAGATTCGGCTGAGCTTGTCGAAGGTTTCTTGGTATTCGGAGTTGGCTTCGCTGTCTGCCACCAGCCCACCGCCAGCCCAAGCATACAGAGTTTGATTTTCTGCCACCAATGTGCGAATGGTGATACTTGTGTCCATTCTCCCGCAGCGGCTAATGTAACCAATGCTGCCGCAGTAAGCATTACGGCGATGCGGCTCCAATTCTTCTATGATTTCCATCGCTCTGACTTTGGGGGCCCCAGTGATTGAACCACCAGGGAAACACGCACGCAGTAAGTCGGTAGCGGATTTATCTTCGGCTAATTCTGCCGTAACCGTACTCACCAAATGGTGGACAGCTGGAAAGCTCTCAATTGAAAACAGTGTTGGAACGGCAACGGTACCAGGTTTAGCCACTCTGCCTATATCATTTCTGAGCAAATCAACAATCATCAGGTTTTCTGCCTGATCTTTTTCAGCCAACTGTAACGATTGTGCTTGCGCTTCATCCTGCTTTGGATCATCCGATCTTGGGCGAGTGCCTTTAATGGGCTTAGTTTCGATGACGCCATTTTTCAGTTGCAAAAACCGTTCAGGAGAAACGCTGATGATCGTGCTGTTTTCCATTCGGATAAAGGCAGAAAAAGGCGCTTTGTTTTGCTCTTCAAGCCTTACATAAGCGAGCCATTCGCTGCCTTTATAGCTTGCTGAAAAACGCTGCGCCAAATTGATTTGATAGCAGTCTCCAGCTTGCAAATAATCTTGAACTTGATTGAATCGCGTAACGTAATCATTTTTGCTGAGGTTCGATCGCCAACGGGTGATGAGCGAAAATTCGTCCAGTTTTTGAACCTCGGCAAGATTGGACAGCCATTCCCATTGAGATTGGGCGGACGTACCGATAAGCGTTGCTTTCTTTAGTTGATGATCACAAATTAATGCCCACTCATAGATGCCAACAGCCATATCCGGTGAGTTGATGTCTTTTTCAGCATGCACAGGTATCGCCTCGACACGTCTTCCCAAGTCGTAGCTGAAATAGCCAAGTGCGCCGCCGACAAACGGTAAGTCGTCCATAGGCTGCACCTTGGGCAAGCATTCGGATTGCAGCGCATCCAATAACTGAAAAGGATCGTCTTTGGATACGAATGAACGATGACCTTGATCTACGGTAGTGCTGTCTCCAGAAGTAATAATGGTGGCAACTGGATTGGCTACAAGAATATCAAAGCGGCTATCGGGGTGGCTTTCAGAAGCGGAACGCAGCAGCATGGACCAAGGTCGTGATTCGATCTTGCTGAAGAGATCAGAGGCGAGCGATGGTGAGTACTCAATAGAGACCGAAGATAGAGTTTTAATAGACTTGTTATTCATTTGTATAAATTTGTGACAAAGAGTTCGGAGACTACGTAGCGGATTGTGGTGAGCCAGAGTATCATAAAAGAGAGTTAGAGGATGCAACCTAAAGATAGATTTTATCGGTCTGATTAAAAAGTATCCCAAAGACAAAAAGAGAAACAGTTTGTTGATACTCAAGCGACTTTCTTAGGTTCTGCTCACTTAGGCGTTAGAAGTTTCGTTTTTGAGCCGAGTTGTTAGAACTTCGTTTTTTTAGACAGCGCTCTCGCTATTGTGAGAGGAGAGAAAGTGGTTTTGGTATACCAAAATGGAAGCACAAATTATAACAATCGAGGCAATGTATGACCGTTATTCGTAAGCAAGATGTTATCAGTAGTGTGGCTGATGCACTTCAATACATTTCTTATTACCACCCTATGGACTTTGTCCAAGCCCTAGATGAAGCCTATCAACGTGAAGAAAGCCAAGCGGCAAAAGATGCCATTGCTCAGATCCTAATCAACTCGCGCATGTCCGCTGAAGGTCACCGACCTATTTGTCAGGATACGGGTATCGTGACGTGTTTTGTGAATATCGGAATGGGCGTGCAGTGGGACACCACCGACATGACTGTACAGCAAATGGTCGATGAAGGTGTTCGCCAAGCGTATACCAACCCTGATAACCCTTTGCGTGCGTCAGTTTTGATGGATCCCGCCGGCAAGCGAATCAACACCAAAGACAACACGCCAGCGGTTGTTCATATCAATATGGTACCGGGCGATAAAGTGGAAATTCAAATCGCGGCGAAAGGTGGCGGCAGCGAAAACAAGACCAAAATGGTGATGTTAAACCCATCGGACGACATTGCTGAATGGGTTGAGAAAACATTGCCAACCATGGGGGCAGGCTGGTGCCCACCCGGTATGTTAGGCATTGGTATCGGGGGCACTGCTGAAAAAGCCGCCGTATTGGCGAAAGAATCGCTCATGGAACACATCGATATTCATGAGTTGATCGAACGAGGTCCTGAGAACGCGGAAGAAGAGTTACGTTTGGATATCTTCAATCGTGTGAATAGGCTCGGTATTGGCGCACAAGGTTTAGGTGGATTGACGACGGTGGTGGATGTGAAAATCAAAACCGCACCCACGCACGCCGCATCAAAACCAGTTTGCTTAATTCCTAACTGTGCAGCGACTCGTCATGTTCATTTTACTCTCGATGGCACCGGTCCAGCTGAGCTGACGCCACCTAAGTTAGAAGATTGGCCGGATATTACGTGGGAAGCGGGAGAAAACACACGTCGTGTGAACCTTGATACCATAACTAAGGAAGACGTTCAGGAGTGGAAGACGGGGGAAACCGTGCTTCTATCTGGAAAAATCTTGACTGGTCGTGATGCGGCTCATAAACGCTTGCAAGGTATGCTACAAAGTGGTGAAGGCTTACCGGATGGCGTGGATCTGAAAGGCAAATTTATCTACTACGTTGGTCCTGTTGATGCGGTTGGTGATGAAGTTGTAGGGCCAGCCGGTCCAACGACCTCAACCCGTATGGACAAATTCACCGATATGATGCTGGAAGAAACGGGCATCATGGGCATGATTGGTAAAGCGGAGCGTGGTCCGGCGACCGTAGAGTCCATCAAAAACCACAAAGCCGTCTATCTAATGGCCGTCGGTGGCGCAGCCTACTTAGTGGCAAAAGCGATTAAGAAAGCCCGTGTCGTGGCATTTGAAGACTTAGGTATGGAAGCGATTTATGAATTTGAAGTGGAAGACATGCCGGTAACCGTTGCGGTCGATTCAACGGGTGCAAATGCGCATCAAATTGGTCCGGATACATGGAAAGTGAAAATTGCCGAAGCCAGCAAAGCACAGTAAAAAGAGCACAGTAAAAAGGACATACTGAAAAGAACCTAGAGAATAGGGCATAGCGAATAAGTTCGTTTGAGTATAAGCGAAATCCCACTTTTCAAATATTGATGATGAAAACGCAGCTAACGCTGCGTTTTTTTTGGTTTTTCATTTGGTAAGCGTTAGTATCGGTTTATATGAAAGGCAAAAACAAAAAGGAGAAATGATGCCTCGTTTTGTGAAATTCCTACAAATTCTGATTGCTGTTATCGTTGGTGTGATAGTGGGTTACGACGTGATCCTTCGTGGTATCGCCGTTTTTCAAGAAACCTATGTAATTACGACGGTTGTTCTGACTTTACTGCTCGAACTTGCATTGTTCGTTATCTACAAATTGATTGAAGACGATTAAGAGCAGTTCATCTGGTATTAATTCCGTTTTTTGCATACTCTGGCTGCGTTAGTACTGGAGTATGTGAATGAAACGAATCACTCAAGAAGTCAACGACTTAGTCCATCGTGGTATGGACAGACACATAAAACTGGCGGTGACTGGGCTGTCTCGGGCAGGCAAAACGGCTTTTATCACGTCGTTAGTTAATCAACTGCTTCATTCGTCCACTCATGACAACCTTCCCTTACTGGCCGTCTCTCAAGAGCATCGGCTTGTCGGTGCCAAGCGCGTGCCGCAATCCAATCTGATGGTGCCTCGTTTTGGCTATGAAGAGGCCATCGATTCGCTTCAGTCTGCTCCCCCTGCGTGGCCTAAACCCACCCGAGATGTCAGTGAAATTCGCTTAGCCATCAAATATCGCCCGCATTCTGGTGTCATGAAATACCTTTCAAGCACAGCAACGTTGTATTTGGATATTGTTGACTATCCAGGCGAATGGTTATTGGATTTGCCGCTTCTTGAAATGAGTTTTGAAGAGTGGAGTCAATCGCAGTTTGAATCGGTAAAAAGCGATCGTAAGGCACTCGCACTGGATTGGCTTAACGCGATGTCAGGGTTTGACCCTAATGCAGACGCGAATGAAAAGGAATTGGCGGATCTTAGTGCCCGTTATACGGCGTTTTTGCACCGATGTAAGGAGGAAGGGTTTCATTGGGTTCAACCGGGGCGCTTCGTATTACCCGGAGAGTTGGCGGGTGCACCGGTATTACAATTTTTCCCCTTGCAGGACCTTTCCAACGTTGATGACACTCTAAAAGGCAGCCAATATGCCATGCTGAAGCAACGCTATCAGGAGTATCAGCAAAAAGTGGTTAACGTGTTCTATAAAGAGCATTTTTCAACGTTTGATAGGCAAATCGTGCTAGTGGATTGCTTGCAGCCCTTAAATGCAGGAAGAGCGTCTTTTCATGATATGAAAGGCGCCATAGAGCAGCTTCTTCGATCATTCAAATACGGAAGAAATCATCTGCTAAGACGCCTGTTCTCGACCAAAATAGACAAAGTACTGTTTGCAGCAACGAAAGCCGATCATGTCACACCCGATCAGCATGCCAATTTGGCATCCTTGCTGAAGCAAATGGTGCATCCAGCTTGGCAACACGCCGCATTCGAGAATATTGATATGAGTTGCATGACACTCGCATCCATTCAAGCGACACAGGCAGGGTTTGTTGGTACTGGTGATGAACATTGCCCAGCGATACAGGGAACGCTGCTTTCTGATGAAGCGATGACGCTTTACCCAGGCGAAGTACCGCGCACTCTGCCGGACGAACAATATTGGGCAACCCATACGTTCGACTTTCAAAGTTTCAGACCTTCACAGGTGGAGGAAGGCGAACCATTGAAGCACGTTAGAATGGATAAAGCGCTGCAATATCTGATAGGGGACAAACTAGCATGAGTGAATTCAAACCAAAACGCGTTTTCAACGAACCCTTGGATGTGGGAAATGACAAAGCAGGAAAAGAGCTCAATGTGCACCTACAGTTTGATGAAACCACCAAATTTGTACCCGCTGAAGTAAAAGCAGAACCAGAAAGTGACGAGAGTTTAGACACGGCCATCAAACCCTCCACTAAACGTCGTTGGGGAGTCACAGGGTTACTTGCAGGGTTTACCGGGCTCGTTGCTTGGCAAACAGTCGATACTTTTTTCACGGCTTTTCAATCGGGTGACTGGCTGACATTTGGTTGGTCGGCTTTTGTTGCCGGATTAGCGTCTGTCGGGATTGGTATCATTGGAAAAGAGCTTTGGAAACTAAAAAAGCTGCGCCAACGGTTCTCAACTCAAGACAATGCTCAGGCTATTTTCGAAGCCGACCAAATTGGTAAAGCGAAACCTTTTTGTGCTTCTATCGCCAAGCAAGCTGGAATAGACGAACATTCCCCTTCTTATGATCGCTGGGTAAACGCCATTAACGCCAATCACAGTGATCAGGAAGTCCTACAAATGTATGACTGCCTTGTCCTCAGGGAACTGGATAAAAAAGGAAAAGAGCTTATCACGCGCTCTGCAAGCGAATCGGCATTGCTTGTTGCTGTCAGCCCATTAGCCACTGCCGACATGATTTTGGTGGCGTGGCGTAACTTTAAATTAATCGATCAGCTTGCCAAATTGTATGGTGTGGAACTGGGTTACTGGTCGCGCATCAAATTACTTAAGCTGGTTTTAGTGAATATGGCGGCCGCAGGGGCAACAGAGTTGGTTGCCGATGCCAGTATGGATCTTCTTTCCATGGATTTAGCTGGGAAGGTGTCGACGCGTGTCGCTCAAGGCATTGGTGTAGGGTTACTTACCGCTAGACTTGGTATTCGTGCCATGTCTTTATTGAGACCAATACGCTGGCAAGCGAATGACAAAATCAAGCTTGGAGAAGTGAGGAAGGGCATTGTTTCGCGCATTTCTAAACGGGTTTCTTAAATGAACGCTCTTATTCGTGTGGTATTTCTTGTACAGAGAATCAGCAAACAGCGGCACGACCTCCCTAAGAACACTCTATTTGAGTGAGTTTTCTTGACTGTCTTTCGCGCTTGTTTCAGACTAGGTGTCAACTTTTCCTGACACCTTGATGGATTCCAAAGTGCGTTTAGAAGTTTTATGTGAAGATCGGTTAGGTCTTACCCGAGAGTTGCTGGGTATCCTTGCAACGAAAGAGATTGATCTCAGAGGGATAGAGATCGATCGTCGCGGCATTATCTATCTCAATTGCCCTGAAATTGAATTTGATGATTTTCGTGATCTTATGGCACAAATCCGTTTGATAAACGGCGTAACCGACGTCCGAAAAATCCAATTTATGCCAAGCGAAAGGCAAAGCACAGAGCTTATGGCCTTGTTGGCTAATTTGCCTGATCCTGTTCTATCGGTGAGCTTAAAAGGCATCATAGACGTGGCAAACCATTCCGCTCATGATCTGTTTTTTCATCAGGGTGCCAAACTCATCGATGAACCGATTGGTCATTACATACCGCAATTCAACTTTGCTCGTTGGCTCGAAGAAAGCAGTGCGCGCTTTCGAGACACGGTAGTCATCAATGGGCTGGATTACACGCTAGAAGTGATGCCGGTGTACATTACTGGTGAATCTAACGATACGGTTTTGGCCAGTGCGGTCATTACATTGAAAAACCGACAGCCGAACATACAAAACGATCCTTTCTTATCCGAGAGCAATCATTTAGGTTTTGAGCACTTTGTGGGGAGTTCCAGCCGACATAAAAGCCTTATGGCACAAGCCAAAAAGCTTGCCACGATGAGCCAGCCTTTACTTATTGAAGGGGAAACAGGCACCGGAAAAGAAATGCTGGCGCGCGCTTGCCATAATCGCTCAGAAAGGGCGAGCCACCCATTTCTCGTTTTAAGCTGTGCTTCAATGCCAGATGATGTAGCGGAAACGGAGTTGTTTGGTCATGCTCCTGGGACGTTTAACAACCAAGTAGGGCATGTTGGCATATTTGAGCAAGCAAATGGCGGAACGGTTTTTCTCGATGAAATTGGAGAGATGAGTGCACATCTTCAAATTAAGCTGTTACGTTTTCTGCAAGATGGAACGTTTCGCCGCGTAGGGGAAGAAAAGGAAGTGCATGTCGATGTTCGTGTGATTGCCGCCACCAAGCAAAAGCTGGCTGAGTTAACGGAATCGGGTGTGTTCCGCGAAGATTTGTACTATCGCTTGAATGTATTGAGCCTGCATATTCCAGCGTTACGAGAACGCAGTACCGATGTTGCTACGCTGCTGGATCTCTTTATGTCTAAGTATGCCCATCAATTAGGGGTAAACAAGCCTGCTATCAGTGAAGGTGCGATCGAAAAGCTCAGTCAGTATCCATGGCCAGGCAACATACGCCAGCTCGACAATATGGTGCTAAGAGCCATGACTCGACTGTCAGGCGATACGCTTCAAATTGAGGATTTTGAACTGCCTTCAATCGAGCAATCGAATGCGTTTTTGGGGGTGAATATGGACGGATCACTTGATGAGATCATGAAGTCCTATGAGTCTCAAATTCTACAAAATTTATATCAATCGTTCCCTTCCAGTCGCAAATTGGCAAAACGTTTGAATGTTTCACACACATCCATTGCCAACAAATTACGCGATTACGGTATCAGGAAGTCCTAACCATGAGTTCATACATAATGCATGCGTCTTGCAATGGTGTGATCGTACGTACGGCAGAGCTTGGTGACGCAAAGAAAATCAGTGAATATTTCAGACGGAATAAAGCGCATTTAAAGCCTTGGGAACCGAGGCGTGAGGAAGCTTTTTTTCGCGAAGATGGATGGGCACAGCGATTAATTAAGCTGCATGAACTGCACCGAATAGGATTGGCGTTTTACCTGATCATTATCGATGAAGAAACGGACGAAATGATGGGGACGATTTCTTTTAGCAATGTATCTCGTTATCCTTTTCATGCGTGTAATGTCGGCTATTCTGTCGCCGAGTATCACCAAGGAAAGGGTGTGATGAAAATCGCGCTTAAATTGGCTTGCGACTGGCTATTTGAAAATCAGAATTTGCATCGTATTATGGCCGCCTATATTCCCACGAATTTACGTAGTGAAGGGGTGTTGAAGCACTTAGGGTTTCAATTGGAAGGGACGGCAAAAGATTACTTGCTTATTGATGGTCAATGGCGAGATCACAACCTTACATCATTGATTAATCCTAATTGGCGTGGAAAGCCAGACTACTCTCATTAACACTAGATTATTCTAATTAATAAAGGAAACACATGTCCTATTTGTCCTTGGATGATTATCAACGCAAATGGATTTTTACCCATCAGTCGATGCCCGTTCCTGAAGCCGAACTGAGTCATGTAAAGCCCATGACCCAAGCGCGTGCAGCGCAGCTTTGGAAAGAGAATATCAGTGCTCAAAGCCCTGATGCTGAACGTTTTAGTTCTCAAGATTGGCCAATGAAAACAAGTAATTGGTTGCATGAAGTCGACTGGATGCAAGATTGGGATTCCGATATAGACGATTTACCCGCTGAGGTTTTAGAACACATTGATTGGCAAGACGACGTGACCGTGTATTTCTGCTATGAAAAGTACAACGTGATTGAGACAAAATGGGCGTTCTTTAAAAAACATTGGAAGAACTTCCTTTTTTACGACGACGGCCCGATCTTAATTGCTCGTCGTCGCAATGAGGCACTTTGGTTCAACGAAGCAGGAAATGTTAAATTGGGGTATAGAAATAAACCTTAATTTGGCTTGGTGTTTCTAAATCCGGCTCTACTGATCTTGACATTCTGCTAATCTCCATATTTTGCTAGCTTTAATGGATATCAAAGATTGCCATGCTCTCATGGCAATCTTTTTCATTGCGTAAGAGATGATAAAACCTAATCATTTAACCTCAGCAGTAACTTAACCTCAGCAGTAATACGAATCCAACCTATTATTAAGGTCATATTCTTAAACTTTTCGAAGTCACCTATCTATAAAATACTCTCTATTTAGTATAACTGATGCTATATCAAAGAATTTCGTCATTGAAACCATCAACGATTCATTGAAAATATCTATAAAATAGAAGCACTTTCGGCATAGAAGTAGGTAGGGGTTTTTGTTTTATATTATTATTTAATTTATCAATTAATTATCTTTCGTTAAAAAAGCGATCGGGTGCCCAATATAAAACCCCCTGAAAAGAAAATGTTTCCAGTAATGACTTTTAGTGCTCTCTAGTTAGACAGTTAATGTGAGTTATTTAAAGGCGTTCATGAAGAAAATAAGAAATGTTCTATACTTCATTTGACATCACAATGGGTAGAATAATAGTAAGGGGCGTACATGGTCAATATTAGTGAATTATACCATTCATTAAATCTCACTAAAAAGCTAGTTGTAGCGTTTTTATTGGTAGCATTGGCGCCTTTGTCTATTGTGATATTAATGGTGCTATACCAAGCTTCAAGTGCTTTACAGCAGCAGGCATACGCTCAGTTGGGCGCTGTGGGGGAGATTAAAAAAAGTGCCGTTCAACGACATTTTAATACAAAGAAAAACAAGCTGATTGAATTAGCTCACAGCCCTTACACTCAACATGCGGCACGAGAATTTATATATGCGTATGACAGCGTGGAGGGCTTGCCCAAGACTCCGAAAAGTCTGACTTATTACTACAACAATGAATTTGGAGAAAAATTCAAACAAGAAAACCCGATGATATTAGACTTGCCGGATCTTTTATTGGGAGTTACGGATAAAGGGGTTGCTTTGCAAACTCGTTATATTGCTGACAACCCATACCCATTAGGTGAAAAAGACAAACTTTATAAAACGCGTTACGCTGACGAATATGATCAAGTTCATCAGCGTTATCATGGTTATTTTAAAAAAATTCTTGAAATCAACGGCTTTTATGACATTTTTGTTGTAGACAATGAAACGGGCGTCATTGTTTATTCTGTATATAAAGAACTGGATTTTGCCACGTCTTTAATCAATGGGCCGTATGCAGACAGTAATATTGCCGAAGCCTTCATAAAAGCAACGAAGCTGAGCTCCTCAGATGAGTTTATATTTATAGATTATCAGAAATATCTCCCCTCTTATAATGCGCCTGCTAGTTTCATATCGACTCCGCTGATGATTAATGGTGAGTCTGAACCTAAAGCCACACTTATTTTTCAGCTATCAATTGATGAACTGAACGACATAATGATTGAACGAGAGGGGCTGGGAAGTAGTGGTGAAACTTATCTTGTAGGGCAAGATGGGCTAATGCGTTCAGACTCTTATTTAGATCCAGAAAATCGTTCAGTTGTTAACTCTTTCAAATATCCCAACAAAGGGAATGTCAATACGGAGTCATTTAAGCAAGCTATTCAGGGGCTGCAAGACCAGCAAATTGTTCAGGACTATAGAGGAGATTTGGTCTTATCGGCTTTCATGCCAATATCAATATTTGGAACAAAGTGGGCTTTGCTCGCTGAAATTGATGAGAAAGAAGCGTTTTCTGCTATTACCAATCTTAAGCTGTTGCTGGCGTTGGCATTTGTATTTACTGCATCGGTGATCATTGTCGTCGCGTTTATGTTTGCACGAACATTAACACGTCCCGCATACGCTCTTGTAGAAACGATGCAGCAAGTAGAGAAAGAAGGGCGATTTTCAATCCGTGCACCCGTAACCTCTCATGATGAAATAGGACAGTCGGCGGAGGCTTTTAACTCCTTGCTCCATGCGTTACAACAATCCATTTCGGAAACGAATGACGTTATGAACGATATGGCGTCTGGGAAGTTTTCCAAGCGTATTCATGTTCATTGCATAGGGGAACTCGAAACGCTTAAGCAAGCAACTAATCATTGTGCCAATAGTTTGGATACGGCGATTAGTGATATAAATGAAATTATTAAGGAAATGTCTGAAGGGAAGTTTAATTTACAACTCAAAACCCCCATGCAAGGCGATCTCAATCAGCTCAAGAATAACATTAATTCCTCTCTAGACACCTTAAACAGTACGATGGATGCTATTGTCGATGTTATGAAGAACGTTGAAAATGGCGATTTTAAAACACAAGTCTCTGTTGATGTTCGAGGTAATCTTGGAGAATTAAAAGAGAGCGTAAATAATTCAGTTACCTGTATGTCGGGAGCCATCGATGAAATTGGGGTTGTTATGGCAGCCATTCGGCAGGGTGATTTTTCCCGGCGTGTGTCTTTGCCTCTAAAAGGTCAGCTACAAGGGCTTAAGGATGATACTAATTTTAGCGTCGATAACCTCGAGAAAATTCTAGAGGATATTAATAGTGTGATGTCCAGTGTTAGCCGAGGTGATTTCAAGCGAACCGTAACATGCCCAGCAAAAGGGCGATTAGGTCAACTGAAAGAAGACATCAACACGTCAATCTTAAGCTTGGATAAAGCGGTGACCGAGATATCGTCTGTCATGACAGCAATCAGCCAAGGCCAATTTGATAGGACGATTACCTCGCCAATGACAGGGCAGTTAGATGGCTTGAAAGTGGACATTAACAGTTCAGTTAATGACTTGAATAAAGTGATGACTGAGCTCGCAAATGTGATGTCGGCGATGAGCCGAGGTAACTTTGACCAAAAAATTGAACTCCCTCTAAACGGGCAGCTTTTGATGCTTAAAGAAGACGTGAATAACTCGACAAATACAATTTCAGCAGCCATCAATGAAGTAACCGCCGTACTCAATGCTATGTCGCGAGGAACACTCACGTATTTAGTGAATGGTGATTATGAAGGTGTGTTTTTGGATTTAAAACGGGACGTAAATAGCACAATAAAAAAACTCACAGAGGTGATTGAAGGGATTCAAATCTCGGCTGATCATGTTTCTCAAAGTGCAAGTGAAATTGCAGATAGTAATACGGAAATCAGCAAAAGAACGGAGGAACAAGCCGCTAACCTTGAGCAAACCAAAGCCAGCACCAGCAATATTCTTAGTGAAATAACACAAGTAACCGAGCAGTCTAACGAAGCCGTTGAACTTTCGAGCTATGCCAAAAATATCGCAACCGAAGGCGGGAAACTATCGGCAGATACCGTCATCGCGATAGACGAAGTGAATAATGCGAGTAAAGACATTAACGAGATTGTTTCGGTAATCGACGGTCTTGCATTTCAAACCAACCTATTGGCTCTCAATGCGGCGGTTGAAGCCGCTCGAGCGGGGGAGCATGGGCGAGGCTTTGCTGTTGTTGCCAATGAAGTTCGGGAACTCGCTGGGCGTAGTGCCACTTCCGCTAAGCAGATAAAAAACATCATAGCGAATAGTAATCAGAAAGTAGATCAAAGTACTGAAATGGCGAACAGCTCTGGTCTAAAATTAAAGCAAATTGTCGAAGAAGTATCGAAAGTCAATTCCACGATCGTTAAGATCAATCAATCTACCACCACACAGAAACAATCTATAAAAGAAGTCGATATTGTTATACAGCGTTTGAGCGATTTGATTCAGCAAAATTCCGCAATAACCGAAGAAACGATGACGGCGGCACTTCAAATGTCGGATCAAGCCAATGAAATGCTTCGTTTACTCAAATACTTTTCATTGGTCTCAAGTGAGCAATCGGCGAATAAGAACGCGTTGACAAGACATAATAATCAACAGCTAAAAGTAAAAGGGCAAGCATAGTGACTTAACGGATATTCAAACAACACTTAGCTGGGAAAAGCAATCGTAACACTTAGGTTGCTGTATAAAAAAACAGCATTCGTCTTGACTCGTGATTTTTAGCTCCTATACTGTATGTGTATACAGTTTTCATGGGGGCTGAATATGTTGTGGGAAACAATGGAAAGGGTGAACAAATTACGTCAGCAAGCCTTAGCTGATCCCGAATTTATTAAGGCTGCAAAAGAGCATGAAGAAGCATTGAGAGCTATGGCTAAAGAAGAAGCAATGGCCAAAGAAGTAGCAACGGGCAAAGAAGTAGCAATGGCGAAAGAAGAAGCGATTGTTCGAAAGAAACGCTTGAAAGCAGCACAAGAAAACAAAATAAATCGTGGACCTAAATTGTTGTCAGATATATACAGTGAATCGGCATTTGGTGCCAACCCAACTGGCGAACAGCACTGATTCAAATATCAATTTACGTTTTGAGTATATTGATGATGAGAACCAGCTTACTAAAAGTAAGCTGGTTTGTTATTCCTCTGTTCTTCTATTTCTTTATTCCTCTGTTTCTCAACGCAGCGAATCCATACAAAAGTACCAATCTCATTGCATCTTTCTCTCGAATTTCACTTTTCTTTGTAGAGATAACTGTTTGTATTGCCTAGACTAGATGTGTCATAAAGTTTCCCAATTAGGCAATATCATGCGTTCCCAGTTACTACTTTTGATGCACAAGGCGTACATAAAAGCACTGAAATTAGCGGCACTTATTATCCCGATTCCTAAGCCGACTTTGTTTTTGGGGAAGGATTCGCACAAGCAGTTGTGTCATTCCATTTCATTACTGGGCATTAAACGTGTGCTTATTGTGACCGATGAGGGGATATGTGCTTCTGGTCTTTTAGAAAAGTTGGAGTCGGCATTGGTGCGTACCAGTGTGGAATACTCTTTGTTTAAGCAGGTCACACCAGATCCCACATACGATCAGGTTGAGCTGGGTTTCGAACAATATCAACGAGACCACTGCCAAGGTGTGTTGGCGATAGGAGGGGGATCGCCTATCGATTGTGGCAAAGTCATCGCGGCACGTGTTACCAACAAAAAAAACATTAAGCGTTTAACGGGGCTTCTGAAAGTTTGGCGTACGCCAGCCCCACTGTTTGTTATGCCAACGACATCAGGAACTGGGTCTGAAGTCACAATAGCGGCAGTGGTATCCGACCCCATCTCTCATCAAAAAACACCTCTGATGGATCCGAAGTTGGTTCCTATGTTGGTTTCTTTGGATCCTGCCTTCTCAGTGGGCTTGCCTCCCCATATTACTGCGCATACTGGTATGGATGCGTTAACCCACGCAATTGAAGCGTATATCTCTGTTAATGCAACCCCAGAAACGAATGGGTATGCCAAAGCCGCTATCACCCTGATTCACGAGAATCTAGAAAAAGCCTTTATATATGGGCAGAACAGCGCGGTTCGACAGAACATGTCGCTTGCTTCTTACTATGCAGGGTTAGCTTTTACAAAAGCTAGCCTTGGTTACGTTCACGCCATCTCACATAACATTGGTGCTAAGTACGGTACGCCTCATGGATTGGCGAATGCTGTGATATTGCCTCACGTTTTGGAATTTTCCAAACCCGCGGTTATAACGCAGCTGGCGGAACTTGCTGACCTTATTCATGTCAGCGATCCAAAAAGTACGGAAAGAATGAAAGCCCACGCTTTTATACAGTATGTTCAAAACCTTCAATCAAAACTTAACATACCTGAAAAGCTGGATGACATTGTCGATGAGCACATTCCAGATATTGCAAAAGCAGCGTTGTACGAAGCGCAATGGAATTATCCGGTACCTAAGCAGATGAACCAGCACCAATGTGAAGTACTTCTCCATCAATTGCGGCGCCGCATCGCTTAGCGCGGTTCCATGACACGATTATCGCCGCCGCTGTAAGCAATGATTTGACTGATTTCAGATAGGCTGCGTCCGCTTTCTTGCTGCCAATCTGCAAATGCATGGCTGGCTGCTTTCAAAGCGCTTTTCGTGTGGTTTCCGCTGGTGATTACGCCTGTATTTCTTAGGTGTGATTCCACATCCGATGAGAGGATAAAGGTATCCACACCGAGTTGACGTAACGCGTAAGGTCCGGTGTTTCCGCCTAAGCGCTTCCCATGCTTTTTAAGGTGAGCCCAAAGATCTGTGACGCGGTCACTGTCTAGGTTGGCGACGAGGTTTGCAAATGAGCCATGCTCATGCCTAGCTTCGTATATCATTTGAGCATTAGCAGGGATAGACATGACTTTTGTTAGATGGCGAATAATACGCGGATCTTGGGCTTTTTGTTCCCAGATTTCGTCTGATAGCATGAGTAAAGGTTCTATTCTGAATTGAAAGAAAACGTCCTCAAAGTTTTGCCACTTACTTTTAACTACTTTCCAAGAAATCCCGCACTGGAATACTTTCAATGTGAACTCCGCCAACCAGCGATCCTCTGGAATTAGCGTAATCTCTTCTCGGCTTAATGGCTTAGAAAGTAATCTTTCTAGATTGCTAGCACCGCCTTTTCTTTCGGCAGCCCGCTCATAAATCGTTTGGAACTTCTCTCTTGGCATTTAAATGTCCTTATATTCAATTACCTGTCATTGCGTAGGTTGGTTAAAGTAGTACAAATGGGTAATTATTTACACTAAATGTTGGGCAATTCGACAATGCAAAACTGTGATGAGTGTAGTGCAAGAGGCGGCTGAACTCCGCCTCTATGATGGGGTAATCTATGATGAGGTGCTTGGCTAGGAGCCGATCACGCCGCCGTCCTTTTTCGTAATCATGACGATAGAAGAGCGTGGAATGCTATTTCCCCCGTCTGGGAAGTGCGAAGGTGCGAATTCCTCTCCAGGGTGCTGAACACCGATAAACATCGTTTTATGGTCTGGTGAGAAGGTTAGCCCTGTTATTTCACAAGCAATGGGTCCCGTTAGGAAGCGGCGGATCTCGCCAGTGTCGGGGTCACTGCACAACATCTGATTGTTCCCCATACCAGCAAAGTCGCCTTCATTTGAGTATTTACCGTCGGTTTGAATCCAAAGTCGTCCCGTCGCATCAAACCCAATGCCGTCCGGACTGTTGAACATATTGTCTTTATTGATGTTGCCCGAGCCAGCCATGAGCCCAGACTGATGGACTTCAGGGTTACCTGCCAGTACGTAAATATCCCAGTTAAATGTATCGGATGTGTGGTCGCCAGCCGCAGGGCGCCAACGAATAATGTGACCATATGGGTTCTTTTCGCGAGGGTTTGCCACGTTCAACGGCTGATTTTCCTTAACACCACGGTATTTGTTATTGGTTAACGTGCAAAATACGGATTGTTGGTCAGCGTGAACCGCTACCCATTCTGGGCGATCCATTGTGGTTGCACCGACTTGAGTTGCCGCCATGCGAGCAAAAATCATCACAGAAGCCGCATCTGGAAATCCGTTCTCTGGTGTTAGACCGTTTTTGCCCCACGTCAGCTCTAACCACTGACCTTGCCCTTCGATGTCGCCTTCTTTTCCGGTGAACTTTGCAACATACAAAGTGCCCTCTTCCAATAGATCCTTATTGGCATCCGATCCTTTTACATATTTGTTTTTCGACACAAATTTGTAGAGGTGCTCGCCTCGCTCATCATCGCCTAGGTAGACAACGGCACGACCATCACCATTGATCGTCAGTGCAGCATTTTCGTGTTTAAATCGACCCAGTGCACTGCGCTTCTTCGGGGTAGAATTGGGGTTCATTGGGTCAATTTCGACCACCCAGCCAAAGCGGTGAGGTTCATTTGGGTGTTTACTTACATCGAAACGCTCGTCGTGTTTAAACCAGTCGTACCCCCAGTCTTTGTCGCGTATGCCATAGCGCTTGTAGGTATCGCCGAGTTTGGTTTCTTTTTCTGCGGCGAAATACCCATTAAAGTTCTCTTCACAAGTAAGGTAAGTCCCCCAAGGTGTTTGACCATTTGCGCAGTTGTTATAGGTGCCCAATATTTTTTTACCCGACTTGTCTGCGGCTGTCTTGAGTAGATCGTGCCCAGCGGCTGGTCCGGTCATTTCCATTTCAGTGAACGCTGTGATTCGACGGTTCAATCGACCTTCTACATTGATTTGCCATTTGCCGTCTTTTTTTGCTAATTCAACAATAGACACACCGTGCGCAGCTTGTGACTTTCTCGCGTCATCGGCGGTAATACTTTTTCCTTGGTGAGGGTAAAGATATTCGTTATTGGTATATTCATTGTTTACCGCAAGCACGGCACGAGTATCCGAGAGCGGGAAAAACGTCATGCCGTCGTTGTTGTCACCAAACTGCATCTCTTGCGCTTTGGAGTCATTGCTTTGGCTAAATTGGGGAGCATTGTTGAATATGGGATCCCCCCAAGACACAAGCACATCCGCTTGGTAGCCTTTGGGTACTTCTATGGTGTCTGTGGTGGAAATAGGAATGGCATCAAAGCCCATTTTAGTTGAAGGTTTAGAAGAGGCTTTTGCCATGGCTTGGCTTAAAGGTGTTGCCGCAAAAAAGGCAACCGTGCCTGCCGCGCCTGTTGCTTTCAAAAATCGGCGACGAGAGAGTGCGGCTTCAACGATCTTGTTGAATTCTGGCTCTTCATCCAGAATGCGTTGGTCGTGGTGTTGGTTAAATAGAGTCACAGTGCTTCCTTCCTTTCAGTTTCCCTGTTGTTCAAGACACTACGCTTAATGTTTGAACGATCCATTGGGGATTGTTATAGAGCCGCTATATTGAGTGGTGAGCGTTTCAGATTCTTGACAATTTTCTGACGCTATGGTGTCACTCATTAAAACTGTGATGCTCTGGATTTTTTGTAGCTAAAAGGGAAAAAGAGTATACGCAGGGGATCGCAATATGCTTTATTCAGCGGGCTGTTCTACCAAAGAATGGGCTACATGTTTCTTGCCCAAAGCTGAGGTTAAATCGAAAATCGGTGTCACAACAACGGAGACTATCCTAGGCATAGAAATTGAGCCAGATGCTGGTGTGGTGGTCGGCAACGTTGTTCAGGCTATGCATATTGGTTGCGGCATCATGGCAGGCTTAAAGGGCAGTGAACAGAGTTTCCTTGCCGACACTGTAACGCCAGCTTATGGGGCTAAACCCTAAGCTGGCGTTTTTATGGCTGCATGCTTTGGCTCAAGAGCCATGGGGAAGCAAAGTAAGCCCACTTGGCAGTGCATCACCAAATACGCGTTTGGATTCGCTTTCTGAGAGTTCTTTTACTTGCTCTACAAGCGAGATCCAAGACTCCGGTACTTTGCTTTGTTTGAGTTTAGCTCGTACTTGCTCTCGGTAATCGTCTGAGACATCGAACAATCGGTCGCCGGTTTTACGGCACATCATAACGACGGCAAAGGCAATCATGGGTTCTTTTTGCCAATTCAAATCCAATAATTTGGGTAACCATTGTTCAATTTTTTCTCTAGGAATGGCGTTATGTTGACTGCCGTACAACGGAGTACGAGAAGCCAATCTACCTAAAGCCCACCAGTGCGCTTGTTCGAACTGGTTATGATTTATTGCTTTGCTCAAGTACCAAGTCGCCAGTAAAACCTTGTCTTCAACGTCTAAGTTTTCTAGCGACGCTGACAGCCTCACCATCGACTCATACCCCATATCCTGAGCGGCTTTTGCCGATTGGGGGTTTTTCATGGCACCGGGGTGAAGGTACTTAGCGATGTCTGCCAAAATGGTCTCTTGCTGATCTTGGTTTAAGCCGCCAGCGACCCGACGCCAAAACACCCACCAGTCGGTCCAGCTTTGATGGTTTTTGAATTGAATACCTTGCTGGTATAGGCTCCATATTTGCTCGATACGCCAAGAGTCAGTAGGGTCACCAAAGCCAGGACGCATGCAGAATCCGGCTAAGCGTAGCCAGTTTTTCTCATGCTGTTCAGAGCGGCGTCGGCGTTTCCGACCTTGAGAAAAGGCATCAAATAATTGGCGAAGTGTGGCGAAATCCCATTCTTCACGCTTACCCAGTTTTTTTTCAAGATCCTTCGGCAGCGTTTTTATCTCTTTGCCTTCAGCACTTTTCTTATTGCCACTGTAAATTCGGCTGATGAGCGTTTTGCATTCATCGAGGCTTGGGTGAAAACGAGCGGTTTCCTGAGTGTCTGCTTGTTGGTTACGCACTTCGAATTCAAGTGCCCAACGCTTGCTGTCGTCTTCCGTGCTAACGCATTCCATCTTAAGCGTGCCAACTTCCGTAAGCTGGCAAGCCAGTTGAACTTCAACGCGTTCTTTCTGATTTGCTTGGAGCATTGCGCCTTCGCTTTCTAACGTTGAGATATAAGGCGGCAACGGGGCAAAGTAGTCGGGGTCAACCTTCACCATCATGCCATTTTGGACAGAAGCGCTGTGTTGAACAGGAGCGTTATTTTGATCGGAAGTGCTATTTTGACCAGAAGTGCTATTTTGATCAGAAGTCCTATTTTGACCAGATGTACATTTTCGACCAGAAGTCCTATTTCCAGAATTCGCGTTGCCTAACGAATCGTGGGTTGAGGTGAGCAAGTTAAATTTAACGGGCTCACCCAGTGTCAGTGAGAAGCGTCGACCGCTTAGCCGAATCTCCTGACCTTCTTCGGTTCCTTTTGCGAGTAAGCATAAGGCGTTACCCATTTTGTTTTTTTCTGGTAAATGCAAGAAGTAGGAACGAGCGGCGCCGCCCCCAATTTTAAGCTGAGCCCCTCGTCTTGCCTTACCAAATGCGACGGCGCCCAATGCCACCGACCAATCAGGATGCGGGTTATCCAACACCGTGATTGGCGTTCCTTTCCAGTTTCCTAAAAGCTGAGTGATGCGCTCGGTAACGAGTTCACTGTTGAACACACCACCATTCAGAAGTAAACCAACGGGAATGACCGGTTTTTCGGTTCCTTCGCTGTTTTCGAGGTGTTGGTTATCATCTCTATTTAGCGCCGTATGCGATACCTGCTGATGTTGCGTAAGAAACTCCGCAATGTGTTTACTGACGGCAGGGTCGGCGACATAAGGTAGCCCAAACTCAACAACTGCGCTGCGCCTTTTATTGGGGAGGTCTTCAAAACCCGAAAGAGGGAAAAATCCGTCTAGCGCAATTTGATGAACCTCTTGTTTAGACAGTTGCACGCTCTTCGTTCCACCAAGCAGTTTGGAACCACTGCCTAGCATGGTGATTTTGACTTCTTCCGGCGCATTTGAAGAGAGCAGGTACTCTTTTGCTTTTCGGGTTTGCTGGATTAGCTTGGTAAGATTCGCTGCGTTGAGTTTTTTGGATTGGCTAAACCGCTGCTCGGCAAGGTGCGCTAACGCCAAATCGAGATTATCGCCACCCAGCATTAAATGCTCGCCGACGCCAATGCGATTCAAGGTAAGATCGTCGGAATCAAATTTCGCTTCAATCAAACTCAAATCTGTAGTTCCGCCGCCGACATCACACACCAGAATCAGTGGCAGCGTTTTGAGCTCCTCGGAAGCGGTGTGCTGGTGGCGTGCATACCAGTCGTAGCAGACAGCTTGCGGCTCTTCAAGTAGCACGATTTTGCCTAATCCGGCTTGTTCTGCCGCTTCTAACGTGAGCTTGCGTGCCGTTTCGTCGAACGAGGCAGGAACGGTGACCACAACATCTTGATCTTCCAGCTTATTACTTGGGTTTCGGTAATTCCAAGATTGGCGAATGTGGCTCAAATAGCTTGCGCTGGCGGTGACAGGAGAAACCTTTTCGACATCGGTTGCACCTGCCCAAGGTAAGATCTCAGAACGGCGATCGACCGCTTGATGAGAAAGCCAACTTTTTGCACTGGACACTTGTCGACCTTCGACTTTTGCTCCAAGTTCTCTTGCCCATTCACCGACAATCACGTTGTCGATATCGCCTTTAGTACCCTCTGAGCCCCAAGGAAGAATGCAATCCGATGGGGATATCTGCCCATCGGCTGGGTGATACCGAAAAGAAGGAAGAAGCGGTCTACGAACAACTTCACCGGGACCGATTAACTGGTCGATGTCGAATAACGTTACGTTTGATTGTTCTAGGTTGTCGGTGATTTCACAGAATGCTACGACGGTATTGGTCGTACCTAAATCGATTCCGACGAGAAAACGAGGAGATGTCATATAACAAAACCTTCTGTTATTTTTAATTAGGTCAACAGGCATTAGAAAACGGCATCCACTGGATGCCGTTTTGGTGTTTACTGTTGGTTAGGAGAGTCACTGGATGTCTTCTCTTCACCACGGGATGCATTGTCTATATGTGCATTGTCTTTACGTACATTGTCTTCACGTACATTGTTTTCACGCAGATTGTCTTCACGCAGATTGTCTTCACGCACATCGAACTCGACATGCCATTTCTGACCGTTGTCTGCTGCAATGGCTTCTAAATACAAGGTGCCTAGCTCCGTTACTCGAGACGCTAACGTAACAGGCACCACGTCGCCTTCGCGTCGACCATCCGAGACCGGCAGCGTGACTTGAATTTCTGGCAGTTCATCCAATTCTTCTGGTGCCCAGTAATCCAAATGTGTTCCAGCTTTGTCTTCGCGGCGAACGGTTGAACCGAAGAATTGGAAATGAACTGGCTGACCGATGATCAACCCAAACTCTTGGCTTGGAACTTGAACGCTGGAGCCTTCTTCCATGCCGAACGGAGCCACACAAAGCGCTTCCATGGGGGGGGCCATACCCGGGATCGCAGGCATGGCGCTTTCGATGCCGACATAGTAAGACGATGCAATACCACCGCGGATTCGAACCCCTTGACCACGACGCACGGCACCATAGTATGAGGCGCCACTGGCCACCGCCAAATCCAAATCGACACCCGTTAAGCGTTTGGCGTATTCACAATCGGCTTCAATCAGCCATTCGTTAATGGTTTCTTCCAATCGCTCCGCGAGAAGAGGGGACTTAAGCACCCCACCATTGAACAAAATAACCGATGGTTTAATAAAGTTGGGCGCTTGTTCATTGCTTTCCACCTCTGGCATACCCGGCATGTTTGCGAAAGGATTAAAATCTTGAGCGGGAGCAGTGGATTGCTCAGACGAAGCATCGGTTTGTAGAGCGTTAGCTTGCTTGGAAAGAAACGCGGCAATGTGGCGAGTGATGCCTGCATCTTGCGCGTAAGGTAACCCCATCTGCGTTAATGCGCCTCGGGGTTTTTGAACAGGGTGGTCTGAAACCGCGATTTTTGGGAAGAACCCTTCTACAAGCGTTTGTTGGACTTCTTGCTGAGTCAACTCTGTTTTTAATGTTGCCCCCAGTAACTTGGAGCCACGGCTTGGTACAACAATAGGCACCGCTTGCAGTTCTGCGTTGTTCAACAGTGTCTCTTTGGCATCGCGGCAAGCGTGAGTCATGGCTTGAACTTGCCAAGGCTGAAGTTCTTTCCCTTCCTGTGCCAATTTCATCTTCAAGCGGTAGGCGAGCGCCAGATCCATGTTGTCGCCACCCAGCAGGATATGCTCGCCAACGGCAATACGGTTGAGAGACAGATTGCCATTATCTTGGGTGACTTCGACTAATGAAAGGTCTGTGGTGCCCCCACCAATATCTACGACAAGAACAATATCGCCTACGTTGACTTCGTCGCGCCATGCATCATTACTGTTATCAATCCAGTTATAGAGTGCCGCTTGTGGCTCTTCCAAAAGGGTAAGATGAGCAAAGCCGACGTTTCGTGCCGCTTCTGCCGTAAGGTCTCGCGCCGCTGGGTCGAAAGAGGCTGGTACGGTAATGGTCACATCTTGCTGAGCCAGCGGGTTATGAGGGTTTACGTGATCCCAAGCTTCTTTAAGGTGCTCCAGATACAGTTCGGTCGCACGAAGAGGGGATACTTTTTCGACTTCTTCCGGGCTGCCTGCAGGCAGAAAGGCATCTCTGCGATTCACTCCGCTATGGCAAAGCCAAGATTTGGCGCTGGCAATTAAGCGGATGGGGGTTTTCGAACCAAGGTTGCGTGCAATTGCGCCAACGAGTGCGGTTGGCTCTGACGACCAAGGAAGCACGCGGGATGCAGGGTTCATTTCATGCTCATGAGGTTGGTATAAAAATGAGCCTAGCTGGCTGCGATTTTCAACCGTGCCGGGTGCGGTCAGTTGTGGTATGTCCAACACTTGGACACGAGTATCTTCAATGGTGATATCAACATAAGACAGCACGCAATGCGTTGTCCCTAAATCGATTCCGATACTGTAGGTGGGGGAGGCTGGATTCGAAAGTGAATTCTGGTCGTCCATTACAGCTCTACCTCGGCGGGTGCGATAACCGTTGCATCGTAGTTTTCTGCCAATTTCGGCAAGCTCATTGATTCGGCTTTCCAGCCTTTGTGTACCAATGTGCCATTAAACGGAGCAGTACCCGTTACATTGCCCGTTAGGCGGACTTGTTGTGGATTGAATCCGTCTTCAATGGTAATGCGGGTGTCTTCCTCTTCATTGCGAATGTGAGTCAATGAAACATATTCGTTCAGTACTTTTTGACCGCCAGTGTGGATAACGCGTGCTGCGGCGCCAACTTCTTCATCGGAGAAAGACGTGAGATCTTCTTTTAGGAAGTCGATTAAACGTGCTTCTTGCTGCATGATGGAAAGCAGCTGCATGGCTGAATCGGTAGAAGCGGTTGCCAGTGTCGATTCGACTTCAACCACTTTTTCGATGATTTTCTCAACTTCTACCACCTTTTCAACCTCGACGATTTTCTCGACGGGTTTTTCGACTTCAACGATCTTTTCGACAGGCTTTTCGATGACTTTTTCGATGACTTTCGATTTTCTGCTCACGGCGATCAGAAGTAACAAAACACTGGAGGCTGCCAGACCTGTGTGCAGCATATCGAAAGTTTGAGGAACTAAATTGATATCAAAGTTCATAATGGAATTCTCTGTATAAGCCATAGGCATTCAGGAAATGATAGCGTGTGATTCATTAGAGACCAGAATACCGAGATATAGCGGAAAAATTTGGGGCGAACTGTAACATATTCAAGGGTGTTGGCAGGAAGAAAAAAGGCGAAAAAGCGCGAAAAAAATGAGCTTGTTGAATTTTTGTACAACGTAATATCTCGTTACATATCAAAACGAGTATTTATGAGCTAAAGATATTATTGGAATCTCATTCTGTATATGTGTGTGATACGATATTCGGCCATATCAACCTGCTTCGAGTTTTGTAGATAACGCATTCTCCTGTGGGAAAACGATCTTCTTCAGAAAAATATTGGTCGAGAATTGTCCATAGAGATGTTATGCCGCTAAATAACCAGAGATACAATCAACCCAAAGGCAGCTTTTTACCTTGGTTAACGTTTGGCGTTATCACGTTTGTGACTCTGCTTTTTGTGTATTTGGCTGCGCTAAGCCAGCAAACCCATACGTTTCGGTTATTTGACAATCTTGCAGAACGGCAAAGCCAAATGCTTAAGGTTCTGGTTGAGAAGGACATCGATTTTATTGGTGCTGCCGCGAATTTTTTCCATTCTGTTGAACCGGAAGACTGGAAGCAATTTCCCTTGTTTGCAGAGGGAATCATTCAGGATTCGTCTAGCTTAATTGGGTTCCAATGGATGCCAAGGGTAAGAAAGGAAAATATCGATGCCCATCTTAAGCAACTTCGTAAAACGTACCCTGAAACCAAGCTTCACACCGTACCACAAGGGAAGTCAAAAACGTTTGGTTTTACCCTCCCGGAGGGGGAGGATGCGTATGTCGTTTCTGATATCTACCCTGACAATGAGCAGAACAAAAAGTTACTTGGTTTCTATTCTTCTCGGGATCGTTTTCGGGTGATATTAAAAGACATTGTCGAAACAGGCGATTCCAACATTTCAGATAAAATTCGATTGCTGCAAGATGGCGAAGACAAAACGTTGCCCAGAACAGGAATGCTGGTTTATCACCCCGTTTTTTCACATGAAGACCAGAGCTTACTTGGTGTGATGGTGGGCGTGATTCGAACCACCCACTATTTTGAAGATTTGATGTTAAGAACGGCGGCAGAACAAGAACTTGTTATTCAAGTGAAAGACGTGGGTTTTGATGCGGAAGACGACCCTATTTTATTTGAAAGTGCCGAATGGTCCGAAACCGAAGGGCTTAAAATTCGAAAAACGATCCGTTTGCAAAATCGTGAATGGATCTTGACATTCCGGCTTATGGCACCGATGACAGCAAATGATAAATGGACATTGGCCAGTATTGTGTTGTCTGGGCTGGTGGTGGCGTCTTTGGCGGCATTTGTTGTTAACCTGATGTCGAAAGAAAAGTACCGTTTAGCACAGAAGGTCGATGAACAAACAAGCGAGCTGCGATATTTGGTGGAGCACGATACCTTAACGGGGGTGTACAACCGACGAGCATTTAACCACATGTTTACTGATATGATTGACAAAGATAATCCGTTTTCTTTGGTTGGCTTTGATATCGATAAATTTAAAGTGATCAATGATGAATATGGCCACGCGGCAGGTGATGCGGCACTGAAGCATGTCGCCACCCTAATTTCAAAAGAATTGAATGATGGTGACTTTTTTGCTCGGATTGGTGGCGATGAGTTTTGTATTTTAACTTATGATATTGATTCGGATATTCTCTCTGCCTATGTGAACAGGTTGATTCGACGTGTTGCGTGTTCCCCAGCTAAGTTTGGTCGTTTGAGTATCGGTATTACTTTGAGTGCTGGTGCTAAGCCTAGGGTAGATGAATCGAGAGAGGAGTTGATGAAATCCGTTGATGCGTTGATGTATTCAAGTAAACAAGCGGGCAGAAATTGTGTTTCTGTTGGTAATGGCGCTGAGCCTCGATGATACAGGCGTGATAGATGTGGCTAGCCTAAAGTGGGCATGGAACCTAGAATTTGTAGGTGACTTGGGTATACTATGCCGCCTTGAACGTTTTCCTCTCCTAATCATCCAACAAAAGGTAAAAAATGAACCACAATCGCGTTGTCTGCTTCGATTTGGAAATGTGCTGTTGGAACAAAGATGGTGTCGGTACGACCGGTGAAATCATCGAAGTAGGGCTAGCAGAAATCGACTTGCACAAAGGCGAAGTGGTGAAAAGAGCACAGTATTATGTGAAACCCGAGCATGATGAGGTGTCTCTTTTTTGCAGTGAGTTGACGGGAATTACCCCCCGCTTGCTCGAAAAGCAGGGTCGTCCGCTTGCTGAGGTGATTCGGTCTATGATCAAGAACTTTGGCGGGGCAAACAAAATTTATGCCTCTTGGGGAAGAGATGATCTGATTCTGATGTCGGAATGTGAGCAAAAGGGGATCGAGTTACCTTTTAAAGAGTTTTTAAATCTCGCAACAATTTATCGAATCCAACATCGTTTAAAAGACAAGCGTATCGGCCATAGAGCGGCTCAGGAAGCTCGCGGTATTGAATGGGAAGGTCGGCAGCATTCCGGGTTTGTTGATGCTTATAATTTAGCGAAGTTAGCGTTGGTTATGCTTTAAAAACTTAGAAAGGGCGGGTCATTCCACTGCGTTCATCTCTTTGAACAGGAACAGAGTATAACGCTCTGAACCATACGGTTTTTTGGTTTAAAGTAGGCATGGATGTTGTGCCTAACGGTCTCCTTTCTGTATCCATTCCGTTGTTCATTCAATTCCGTTGTCAATTCCGTTTCCTTATACCCCCATATTTCGAGGGAATTGAAAAAAACAAAAAAGTGAAAACTTTTTCACCCCATTTTTCTTTTCGTCCGTTTATAGCTTTTATTCATACACGATTAGCCAACGTAAACGCTAATCAAATCACGAATAGGGCACACAATATGACATTCACTAAAAACGATATTGCTGTACTGATGATCGCATTGGGTTTGGTCACGGCATGCACTGAGAATACGGGCACGACTCAAAACCAGGATCCTTCCAACCAACATGATTCAACCGAAGTGGTGCGTCAAAATGTGGCGGCACCTGAAAATGTGGCGATACCTGTAAAAGAAAAAGCTGCCCTTGAGGTGGCAGTAGTCGACGCCAGTGATCTTCAATATGATATGGCACAAGAACCTTCGGTTTCCTTTGTTGCTCCGAGTACGCGTATGGCAACGCCGATGATTGCTCGTCGACTACCCACCATGGAGCCTTCTCCATATATTGGTCATAGAGATCGCTACCTTGAGACGCCTAGCAACGGCGTAAAACAAGTGGCTTCGGCACCGCTTTCGACGTTCTCTATCGACGTGGATACGGGGAGTTACGCGAACGTCAGAAGCTATATTAATATGGGGCAAAAGCCGCCTTCTGATGCCATTCGAGAAGAAGCTTTCATCAATTACTTTGACTACCAATACGACACGCCTAAAAATAAAAAACTGCCCTTTTCTGTTCAATCAGAAGTGGCGCCTTCACCATGGAGCGCGGAACGGCATCTACTTCGCATCGCACTAAAGGGGTACGACATTCCAAATTCTGAGCGCAAGGACTCTAACCTTGTGTTCTTAGTGGACGTGTCAGGTTCGATGGCAGAACCCAACAAATTGCCCCTACTGGTACAGAGCTTAGCTTTGTTGGTTAAAGAACTGGATAGCCGTGACACAGTGAGTCTTGTGACGTATGCGGGTCACTCATCTGTTGTACTCGAACCAACAAAAGGGGAGAGCAAGCAAGTTATTTTGGCAGCACTAAAGCAACTCCAAGCGGGGGGAGGAACCTACGGTGAAAGCGGCATAAAAATGGCCTATCAGCAGGCTCAAAAAGGGTTTATTAACAATGGTGTGAATCGAGTAATTCTGGCGACAGATGGCGATTTTAATGTGGGTGTGAGCAATATTAATGATCTCAAAGCGATCATTAAACAAGAGAAAGAAAAAGGCATTTCGTTAACCACGCTTGGCTTTGGGCGTGGTAACTATAATGATGGTTTGATGGAGCAACTGGCGAATATAGGGGATGGCAACCATGCGTATATCGATACCTTACATGAGGCTAAAAAAGTGCTGCTAAGACAAATGAGCGGCACGTTGCAAAGCATTGCTCACGATGTGAAAATTCAGGTGGAGTTTAACCCAGCTAATGTGAAAGAGTACCGTCTGATCGGGTATCAAAATCGACTATTAAAAGATGAAGACTTCAATAATGATGCAGTTGATGCGGGGGAAATCGGTGCTGGGCATTCAGTTACGGCACTTTATGAGCTGACATTGGCAAACGATAAAGGGCAAATTGACGACTTGCGGTACCAGAAGAGCATCCCTTCACCCGATGCGAAAGCTCGCAGCAATGAACTGGTACAGGTAAAAGTGAGGTATAAATTACCGAGCAAGAGCGAAAGCAAATTGGTGCAGCATGTGGTTTCGACAAAGAACGTGCGTTCGGATTTCTTGCAAGCCAGCTCAGATTTCCAGTTTGCTACCGCTGTTGCGGCTTTTGCTCAAAAACTAAAGGATAATCACTATCTAAGTCATGTTAACTATGACGACATTGCAGGCATTGCGCGCTCTAACCGAGGTGACGACCCACATAATTACCGTGGAGAATTTATACGATTGGTAGAGATGGCACAAAGCCTTTGAATGGCATAAATTGGGTGTGTTAACGCCTTTCATTACTTAGGTAACAAGCATAAATGCAAGACAATACGGATGAACAGTTGATGGTGATGTACAGCAAAGGTGATCAAAGTGCCTTTGCTGCGCTTTATTCACGCCATAAAGCCCCACTCTATCGGTATTTTGGGCGTCAGTTAAAGCTCGAGCAAAAAAACATGGTAGAGGAACTGTTTCAAGACGTTTGGTTTAAAGTGATCGACGCTCGTGAAAGTTATGAGCCGAAAGCAAAATTTACTACTTGGCTCTATCAAATCGCTCATAATTTGCTGATTGATGTCTATAGGAAACGCCTTTCTGAAAGGGAGCACCTTGCGACGCTCAATGAGGGGCGTGTAGAGCAAATGGATGAAAATACCCATGTATTACAAAGTAAACATGCCATAAGAGCCTGTATGGATGGTCTTGCGCCACTTCAGTTAGAAGCGTTTATGTTGAAGCACGAATCTGGTTTTGCGACCAAACAGATTTGCGACATTGTAGGTTCTAAGCCTGAAACCATCAAAACTCGCCTTCGTTACGCAATGGAAAACCTAAGAGAATGCCTGATACGTAAGTTGGGAGGTAGAGAATGACGACACCACTAAATGATGAAAATGTCGTAAAAATGTACAAAGAAAGTGCAGTTGAAATACCGTCTAAAGAGACAGACGACGCCATTTTGAACTACGCAAAGACAAACCATTCAACGGTTTTAAAACCGCATTATATTGCTAACTGGAAGCCAATATTTGGTCTGGTTGCAACCATTGCATTCGTTACTTTACTGACGCCGTGGAAATGGGTTGAGAAACCAAACCTTATGCATGAGGAAATCCATTTAGAATCAACGCCTTATGAACAATATGGTGACGCTTTGGAAGCGCATATCGAAGCGGCTCCCGCGTTTTCCGAAACTGCTCCGGCTGCCACCAAAATGAATGAGGAGAAGGAGTTTAAAAAGCAAGAAAGGATGCTTAAAAGCACCCCTGAGCTAAACACTCAGTTCAATCCATTTTTTCAAGTGGAGAAGCTTGTTCTTGAGGGCAAGAGAACAAAAGCGAGAGAAGAGCTGAAAAGGCTATTGGATGAAAGCCCAAACTTGGAAGCAACATTGCCAGAGCACTTAGTTGAATTGTTGCAAAATGAGTAGAGATGCAGATGATTGTTACACTTGGGTATCCATACAGGTTGATATTTTTTTGAGCAACTTAGATTTAGGTGTAATACGAACGCCTTTTATGCCCGCAAAATTTTTGCAACCAATACTTTGTGATTGATATGTTTAGAGTTTATATTGGCTAGAAGAATTGTTATATGGAACACATTCAATAAGATATATGGATAGTGTCTGTATAATAAGTTGTTATAGCGCTTTGAAAATTCAAGGGTTGTCAGGTTATCGAAAGTTGCTGGCTTCAGTGCTTTGTGTTCGATTTCTCAACCAACATCAAGGTGGTTAACTCGGCGCAAACCAAGTTGCTGCAAGCTTTCAAAACCAATCAGGTTCACCGAATATTGAAGTTCTGTTTTTGGTTCCTTCTTATAAATTCTCGACTAAGTTGGTGTTTTGGGCTTTGTGGTCTGGTTGCAACAGGTTTTGTTGTCTAAGATGTCGTTCATTGAATGCAAGCGAAGTGCTTCATTGCCAAGTAAGTCTATTTGTTGGTGTCGCTCTAACAAAAGCTTCAAACCGACAGCCAACGCGTGGCATTTTTGGTTTGCGGTGATTTCAGTGTTTAAGGCGCAATGCAGCAGCTTGTTTTGTGCGTTGTCTGCAGTTTAAGCTGGCGTTATAGCGCTTTGGTAGTTCAAAGGGTGTAAGGCTCTCGAAAATTGCTGGCTTCAGTGTTTTTGAGTTTGATTCCTCAACCAGCATCAAGGTGGAAAAGTCGTCGTCATCCAAGTTGCTGCAAGCTTTCAAAATCAATCCGGTTCGCTGAATGTTGAAGCTTTGCTCTAGGCTCGTTTTCCTGAATTCTCGACAGAGTTGGTGTTTTGGGTTTTGTGGTCTGGTTGCAGTAGGTTTTGTTGGCTAAGATGTCGTTCATTGAATGCATGCTAAGTGCTTCATTGCCAAGCGAGTTTTCTGTTTGTATCGCTCTAACAAGCGCTTCAAACCGACCGCCAACGCGTGGCATTTTTGGTTTGCAGTAATAATTGTGTTTAAGGCGCAATGCGGTAGCCGTTGTGTTGCGTTGGCAGCGGCTTAAGCGGGCGTTATAAATATTTAGGAGTTTTAATGAGAACCTTCAGCAAGGAAGAGAAAGCCATTCTTAGTAAGTTAGTTAAATCAAAGACACTTCGAGATGAAGGTATGATTTTGCTAGATTTATTTTTAGAAAATGAATTTTTTGGTCACAATAGCAATAAAAGCATCTTGGCTGACCCAACAGCAGGTAAAACATACGTATCAGTTGACTCACTTGATAAAGAAGTTTGTAGAAATGGGCTAATAGAGACAGTAACTCTAGTTCAGCTATTAACGGAATTAGAAGAAAATGGTTACGTTTCTTTCGTAGGTAGTACCAATTCTAATAAAATAGCGATAGGTAACCAGCACAGCAATGGAACCACTGTCGAGCTTCCTTCATCTTTAAGTAAATTCGTTAATACAACATTGGGTAATTTTATATTACCAAGTGCTTCTTTAAAGGAACTCGTTGACAATAAGTTCAAATCTGAAGATCAAAGAAGACACTGTCAGGCTATGTGGGTTGCTAGCATTGCTTTAATAACATCCATCGCATTTGGGGTTTGGGGTATTGTTAAAGACCTATTCGCATAATATTTATAACAAAGCATTTAAGAGTGATTCCCAACGCTTGGCACTTTCAGTTAAAGGTTGGGTTTCGTGTTTACGGTGGCATGGTTAAGGTTTGGCGGTAGCGTTGGTCACACCTTAATGCGGCGTTATAGCGCTTTGGTAGTTCAAGGGGTGTCAGGTTCTCGAAAGTTGCTGGCTTCAGGTTTTTTTGAGTTTGATTCCTCAACCAAATCCAAGGTGGAAAATTCTCGCAAGCCAAGTTGTTGTGACTATTTCAAACCATTCCTGTTTACCGTATTTTGAAGCTTTGCTCTTGGCTCGTTTTTCTAAATATTCGACCGAATCGGTGTTTTGGGCTTTGTGGTCTGGTTGCAGAAGCTCACTTTGGCTAAGATGTCGTTCATTGAATGCAAGCGAAGTGCTTCATTGCCAAGCGAGTTTTTTTGTTGGTATCGCTCTAACAAAAGCTTCAAACCGACAAACAACGCGTGGCATTTTTGGTTTGCGGTGAATTTAGTGTTTAAGGCGCAATGCAGCAGCTTGTTTTGTGCGTTGTCTGCGGTTTAAGCTGGCGTTATGCCTCACGGGAAATTTAGCATATGAGTTATAATTGGGAATCGTTTAAAGCCTTTGTTGGCAAAAATACTAGTGGAAGTAAGAAGTATTATTTCCGTGGTCAAAGTTCTTCACTTTGGAAGCTGGAGACAAGTTTTCAGAGAGCATCGGTTGGCAAGGGAATCCCGATGCTTACCTATCTAACGTCCATTATGAGTGACGTTAATTATCAGTTCTCTTCGTTTGATAAGCCCGTAAACTTGCAGGATAGTATTGAATTTGGTGAACTATTGGCTCGTTTGCAGCACCATGGCTTTCCGACTCCATTACTGGACTGGACGCTATCGCCTTATATTGCCGCCTATTTTGCTTTCAAGGGAGCACCGTTGGAAGCCAAGCCCGATGATAAGGTTTCTATCTATATGTTTGATATAGATAAGTGGATGGCAGAGACGTCTCCGTCAACTGACTTGCTTAGTCAGGTGCCCTTTGTTGGTAACTTTGTTCCCTATGCTACCAATAATCAACGTATGGTTAGGCAAATGGGTGTGATGACAATTACAAATGTTCCAGATATTCAACAATTTATTTTAAGTAAAGGGAATGACTATTTATTTAAAATTGACTTACCGGCTTTTGAGCGGAGCTTAGTATTAAAAGAGTTGAATTTGATGGGCATTAATGACCATACACTATTCCCCGATTTGGATGGGTTATGTAAACATTTAAAAGAAGTTCATTTCGACAGTAAGATCAAAGTTCCACCGCCGCCTCCACCATTAGTACCATTGCCACCAGAGGCATAACAAGCAATTTAAGAGGGATTCACAACGCTTGGCACTTTTGCTTCTACTTCAAATTTAGTGTTTATGGCACAATGCTTTAGGTTTGGGTGGAAGCGTTGTTCACCCCTTAATTGGGCGTTATGTGCTAGTTCAATCCAAACAGTTTGCCTTAATATGAGTTCGTGAGCATAATGATATTCGACATAGAATCAGCTTGAGTAGAAATATGAAACCTAAGGTTAATTACCGTAGATACAAAAA
>NZ_JAAUWT010000013.1 GCF_014694455.1 Vibrio sp. S9_S30
CGAACGCCAATAGAGACATTAGAGGATGGGAAATCAATCTGGGCAGAAAAGAATCTAGCCCAGATATAATCTGACAGGCACCGAGTCGAAAAGTGGGTAACTGTCAGATCAGGTCTGAATTAGTACACCCAATTAAACCCTAGTTCTCTACACAAAAGGTAGGTTTAGGAAAGGGACCCCCTTTCCTACTTCGAAAGACTATGCAGGCTGGGGATTAAGTTTTTTATCAACAATATCTGCAATCCGATATTCATAATCATGATAGCTATCTAGGTATTGAGCATCCACATGGTGACACTCAATAATATCGAACTCAATTGCTCTACCCGTCTTATCTTTACGCTTGTTGTTAAACTTAAAGAAAGATTCATACCTATTTGGAGCCACGCCTTCAAACGCCTCAAAGGATACCTTGTTAGATTCATTGCTATCAGTAATTGCATCACCATGAAGCTGCATGGCTAAGCTCTTCTCATATGGCTCAATGTAAACCACACGTTTTATTCCAGCCGCAACAATATGTCTAGCACAATTATGGCAAGGGTATGTCGTACAATAAAGGGTTTTATCTTGCGTGGAGGAGGATGCCGTTCTTGCTAGGCTAGTGATCGCATCCATCTCAGCATGGATAGCTCTAGAATACTCAATAATTGATTTAGCTTTCGTCTCGTTAATTATAAGCGACGCTAGTTCTTTAGCTTTTTGAGCGGGCAGTTTATTCAGTTTGAGAACATTTTCTATTTCACCCTCAAGGATACCTTTGTGTTTGTCGTTAGAACATCTCTTCTGATGAGTGCATCGAAAGTCTTTGTCTGCAGAATGGGCATCATACAAACCACCTTTGTACTTAGGTACATCATTACACCCAGTTGCAATGACTCTACCGTTCTCATCCATGATGGCAGCACCTACTTGTCTTGATAAACAAGCTGATTTTAGTGCTTCTGAATATGCAGAGAACAGCCCAACTTCGTCGTGAGTTGGAGTGATACCGATCTGTCCGTGAATCAGATTAACGAATCTGGTAACAGAGCTTTTAAGTTGCTTTCCTTGATTAGCTTCATTTCGAATAAAGTAATCTGCGCTATATAGTGCTTTTTCTACTTGTTGACCATGGTCATCACTTGCCTTACGGTCCCGTCTAATCAAAGCATCTATATTACCAGCACTAATCTGCTCTTCACTAAGGTTAACTTTGCGCTCTTTCTCTGTGCGAATCAAAGCCACTTGATAGAAATTGTTTGGGTAAACAGTTCTCAATAGACTTATTTCGTCGGGGTGCTTTAGTTGATCAATCAAATAAGCAACTTTCTTTTCAGTCTTAACAACATCACCCTGATCCGCTTCAGAAGCCGAACCAAATAACTTGTCTCTAGTTACGGTAATGTCATTTATCGCCACTTCAGCTAAAAAGGTAGTCTTGTACTGTTTTCTTAAGCTGTCCCCTGCATCTTGAAGTTTTTCATATCTCTCATACCCTTCAAGACTAGATAAGCCTCCTCCAGCAATACGACTGATGTGAGAACTAATACGAACATGATGAATATCATAGCCAGATGCTTTCAAAGCGGTTGTGAGGGTATCTTTGAGGCCTTTAACACCAGAACCAACAGCTCCGCATAGACCAATGACAAGCTCTTGAGAGCGTCTATTCTGAATATGTTTGGTGGTATTTTCTGGTGTTTTACTTTGTACTAAGGTGGGTGCAGTGTTTTCTTTTGACATTATGCTCTCATTTATTCTATGTGTTTTATATGCACACAGGATATATGAGATTACACATATATCTAAATTACCACTTTAGTTTTTTTGCAGCTCGTAACACATTTTGCTGGGATTTTTCTTTAGTTCGAGTTCTTGACTTGATAGAAACAACATTTGAACGACTTTTTGACAAGTCCGCTCTAGTTTCTTTTATAACAGTGTCATTTTCCGTACTAACTAAAGTCAACATATTATTTCCTAACCATCCAGCTTAACGTCTAATTATCGGCTGCGAATTGTACAGCGTCCGTGCATCAAATCAATATTAATTTAGCTGATAAAATATTATTTGTGAAGATTTAGCATCAATATTGAGAGGTGCATACAATAAACATAACTTATTGAAATTAAAGAAGATAAAATTAATGACACTTTATGTGGAACTCAAAAGCAATGAACACCACTATATGTAGTGGTGTTCATTGCATAATCACTTTGTTATTTTTCCTACTGATATTATTGATGATTTCTAGACAAGCACTCTAAACGATATATTCGTTCTTCTAATTTAACTAGAGTGATCCGCAGCCACTTAACGTCTGTTTTGAGTATAATTCCGACACCTACCCCACTAGACAAGGCACTGGCAACAGCGACTATTAGTGTTTGATACTAGGCCATTACTTGAACTCATTGCGCAAGGTTTCCCAAAGACCAAATACTATTGGAGCACTTGCGCCAATAATACTGCCGATAAGCTCGCGGTGATGAGTTCAGGGTGACCAGATACCAAAGCCGCTCCCGCGCCAAGTAATGCTAAACCCTTTTTTGTGGATGGCTGGTCAATGTCGATATTCAATTTCTCTTTAATGAGCTTTTTCATTTTGTTTTCCTTTGCTAATTGTGAGAATTAATAAACAGGAAATTACCCCCCCCCATTCTTGCCACAGCGGTATCGGCGTAAACGTTGGTCGGGTTTTCGTGGTCAGGTGCCCATCGGTTGATTATGTCGAACATGGTCACTAAGCCACATCGAGGTCATGTAGTTGTTGATGAGTTTGGCACCCGCTCTGATGCCGTATTTCATGTGGGAGAAAGTGGCAAAGCGCCCGAGTACTTCAACGCTTGCTGGTCATGTTGACGAAATGGCTTTGGGGTTTTCATAGATATAGAGGCACCATGATGACGAATTCAGATTTACCCCATAATTAACGCCAAATCACACCTTGTTTAACGCTTGTCCATAAAGTTGTTGCGGTTTTTATCAAAAATCTGGTAGAAACGCATTTAATGCATTTACCGCATGCATTCTAAATATGTGACACATTGTTGCAGTGTGCACAATTCCTAGTGTAGGAAGTGATTTATAATCACAAAATGTTTTTCACAATCTATTCATTGCTTGATTGGTTCACTTCTTTTGCATAGGGTTAAAAAAAACACCGTTTACTGCCTAACTCGCTAGATAAGTGGTATATTATTAATAATGTGCACCAAAATGGATGAGCCAATTGGAGTTGTCGTTGTTAGAACAAATTGAAGGCATCTGCCAAAGCCGTGGTGTCAGGCTTACGCCGCAGCGGAAACGAGTGTTCGAGTTAATCTTTGCAAGTAAAAGTGCTTCTAGCGCGTATGATTTGTTGGATAGATTAAAAGAAAGTGAACCTCAGGCAAAACCACCAACGGTTTACAGAGCGTTGGATTTCTTATTGGAGCAAGGTTTTATCCATCGAGTTGAGTCCACGAATAGCTTTATCTCGTGTTGCTCTTTTGGTGCTCACAAACATTTCTCTCACCTTCTTATTTGTGATAAGTGTGGGAATGTAGCTGAACATCAGGATGACCAACTTATCGCCTTGTTGGCAAAAAACAGTGGAAAACAGGGGTTTCAAATAACCAATCACGTTATTGAAACTCACGGTACTTGCAAAAGTTGTTTTTCAGACTTTACGGACAAATAAAAGATAGAACGTTATGCGCGCTGAATTTGTAAACCCGTTTTTAGCTTCATTGATGAATGTACTGAAAACTATGGCTTCACTGGAGCTAAAGCCTCAGAAACCTCGAGTAAAGAAAGATGAAATTGCTCGTGGTGATGTGTCTGGTTTGATTGGTATGGTCGGAGACCAAAGCCGAGGTTCAATGTCGATTACTTTTGACGAGTCTCTGGCATTGGAAATCATGCAAAATATGCTAGGCGAACGTCCGAATGGTCTGAACGAAGAAGTGACCGATATGGTGGGTGAAATCACTAACATGGTTACAGGCGGTGCAAAACGCATTCTTTCAGAAAGCGGGTTTGATTTCGATATGGCGACCCCCATCGTTGTGTCGGGTAAAGGCCACACCATTCGTCACAAATGCGAAGGCGCGATCATCATCATGCCATTTACCTCTGAGTGGGGTAATGCATTTATCGAAATCTGCTTCGAATAAGAAGACAGAGCTGAATAAGGGAAAAGCTGTTGCCAATGCGACAGCTTTTTTGTTTTCAGTTAGAATGAAAAAAGGTCAGCAATTGCTGACCTTTTTAGTGTCTAATTCACGTACTGCTTTTTTGAAACGCTTAGGCTTTGTAGGCTTTGAATGCGTTAATCAAACCGTTGGTTGAGCTATCGTGAGAGCTAACTTTAGATTGATCGGACAGTTCAGGCAAAATCTGATTCGCTAACTGCTTACCAAGTTCTACCCCCCACTGATCGAAACTGAAGATATTCCAAATAACGCCTTGCGCAAAGATTTTGTGTTCGTACATCGCAATCAGGTTGCCCAGTGTTCGGGGCGTGATTTGCTTAACCAAGATCGAGTTCGTTGGGCGGTTACCTTCGAATACTTTGAACGGCACGAGAGCCGCTACTTCTTCTTCATTCTTACCTGCGTTCGCGAATTCCGCTTTTACCGCTTCTTCCGATTTCCCAAACGCTAAAGCTTCGGTTTGTGCAAAGAAATTGGACATCAGTTTCTGATGGTGGTCGCTTGTTGGATTATGACTTAGTGCGGGTGCAATAAAATCACATGGAATCAGTTTTGTACCTTGGTGAATAAGTTGATAAAACGCATGCTGACCGTTTGTGCCCGGTTCACCCCAAATCACGGGGCCGGTTTGATAAGTGACTGCATTGCCGTTGCGATCAACGTATTTACCATTGGATTCCATATTGCCTTGCTGGAAATACGCGGCAAAGCGATGCATGTATTGATCGTAAGGCAAAATTGCTTCCGATTCTGCACCATGGAAGTTGTTGTACCAAACGCCTATCAGCGCAAGGATCACGGGGATATTGTGTTCTAGATCGGTGCTTGCGAAATGGTTGTCCATCTCGTGTGCGCCTTCCAGTAGCTCAACAAAGTTGTCGTAGCCTACCGCCAGCGCAATCGACAAGCCAATGGCAGACCAAAGCGAGTAACGTCCACCAACCCAATCCCAGAATTCGAACATGTTGTTTGTATCGATGCCAAATTCGGAGACAGCCGTAGCATTCGTGGAAAGAGCAGCAAAGTGTTTCGCGACATGCGCGTCTTCGCCAGCCACCTTGAGGAACCAATCGCGGGCAGTATGGGCGTTCGTCATGGTTTCTTGCGTCGTAAACGTTTTAGACGCGATCAGAAACAGCGTTGTCTCTGGGTTGACTTTCTTCAGCGTTTCTACGATGTGCGTACCATCGACGTTTGAGACAAAATGCACGTTCAGGTGGTTTTTGTATGGTGTGAGGGCTTCGGTCACCATGTAGGGACCTAAATCTGAACCACCGATACCAATGTTGACGATGTCGGTAATCGCTTTTCCTGTGAAACCTTTCCACTCGCCATCGATGACACGATTGGTGAATGACTGCATTTTTTCAAGCACAGCGTTAACCGCAGGCATGACATCTTCACCCTCCACGAAAACGGGCTTGTGACTGCGATTACGAAGTGCCGTGTGAAGAACGGCGCGATCTTCCGTCTGATTTATCGCTTCACCACTGAACATGGCGTCAATGGCGGCTTTTAATTCTGTTTCTTCCGCTAAAGCAAACAGGTGCTTAAGCGTTTCCTCGTTAATGAGGTTCTTTGAGTAATCGACAAGAATATCCGATCCGAAACGTGTAGATAATTTATCGAAACGTTGAGCATCGTCAGCAAACAAAGCTTTCAGATCCATGTCTTGTGCCGATTCGAAGTGCGCGGTTAATGCATTCCAAGCTTGGGTCTTGGTAGGGTCAATATTTTTTAACATGGTAATTGTCCAATGTTCGTTCGATTATGTTCTCTTCAGCGAGATTAATGAATATGATGCTGAGTGAGTTCCAGATTAAGCGAAATAAAGAATCGTACGTTTGTGCTTGGTATATCCTACCGACACAAAGCAACGTAATAAATTTTCAGATTCCGGATTATGGCGTAACCCATTATCGCTGACATTGAGGTTTATCACGTAAACTCAATTGTACCTAATTGGAATCAACTATTAATGCGATTGTTTATAACAATTAGTGATTAAAAACAACAAGGCATAACCTAATGTGGCATCAAACTACCTTTTTTCTCACCGCCAAACGCCGAGGCTTTCACCTCATAACTGATGAAATTGAACAACATTTACCACAAATTGATCTGTATTCGATAGGTCTTTTACATCTTTTTATTCAACATACGTCCGCAAGCTTAACGTTGAATGAAAATGCAGATCCAACCGTTCGAAAAGATATGGAACAACACTTTAATCACTCTGTACCTGAACGAGCGCCCTATTATTTACACACATACGAAGGTGATGATGATATGCCTGCGCATATCAAGGCATCCACTTTGGGAGCAAGTGTGAGCATTCCTATTAGTAATGGAAAATTGGCATTAGGTACTTGGCAAGGTGTGTATTTAGGGGAGCATCGTGATCACGGTGGCGCTCGAAAAATTGTCGCCACTCTGCAAGGACTACGTGAATAACTACCCATTATTTTAAAATGAAAAAGAGGCGCATATAGGCACCTCTTCATCAAATTCTTACCCATAACCCATACGGCTTACTCAACGCTGCTAGCTAACTTGAGCTCGGGATAACTAAAATGGCTGATTGATCATCACGCGAAATATGTTTTCTTCATCGCCAAACGCCATTTCTGTTCGAACCACAATGCCTTCAACTTGAAAGCGAATTCCGCCGCCTAAATTGTATTTCATGTCCCTATGCAACTCTTGAATGCTAAATTCATCAGCCACTCTGCCCGCATCAACAAACGCCACCCACTGCCACCATGGCACTTCATACCAATTTAAAATGGGCCAACTCTGTAAGGGCTGCCATTCTGGCATGACTCGATATTCTAAGCTGTAATGCACCGCACTTCTGCCATGATAACGATTCGCCGAATACCCACGAAGATGATACAAGCCCCCCAAAGATACCCCAGCGTATTCCGGTGGTCTTTCACAGATTCCTGAAGCACAGCGATTCCATGTCGGAGTATCGGCAACATACATGTCAAACGCTAAAACTTGGTGGGACAATAGATCGTCTACTTTCCCTAGGCTAATGTAGTGGCTTTGTTCAATTTCAACTTTGGTCCACGTGTTGTCATTCCCTGAATCCGGTGCGTGAGCAATGTTCAATTTCAGCTTCGCCCCTAAGCTTGGGTTGCGCACATCATTTCGATTGTCCCATTCAAACCCAAGGTTCACCCCCCAAGTCGAATTGGGTGACGCCTCATTCGATCGACTTAAACTGCGTTTGGATAAAAACGGTTCAATCTTAATGGTCGAAATCCCACTGGTAGCAGGAGACGCTCCTTGAATGCGCCTTTTGGGTTCATACGCCGCTCTTGCCCCTTTGAAGGTCGCAGCCCCCCAAGGAATGATGTATCGCATCGTGAAATGGTATTGCGCTTCTTGGGCATCCGTGACGGTTTTCTGACTGAGAAGTGAATCGTTATCGCCCGCATGCCCTAAATGATAAATGTAGTCAGAGTAACTGGCGTTATAAGCATCAAACCCTAGTAACCATGCCTTATCCACTTGAAAATTGTTGTACCCAATAAAAGTCACGTTACTGCCTTTATCGGAGATCAGCCCTGCACCAATCAACCCGGCTTGCGGCTGCCCAAGACCTTTCAATAAACCGGCTACCCCAATGGTGTTTCCCAATGAGCTGGATGAAAAGGCAAAAGGGACGGCGGCGGTGTCTGGCATCCAAGGTGGAAGCCATTCGTAGGCAGAAGCGACACCTGACGCGCAAAAGGAAGAAACAAGTAGGCTTGAAAATATCAGACGCTTTGTCATAACTCAGTCAATGTATTCCATGGCGACACGTGGCGTCAGTTTTGTCACCAGTTCGTAGGCGATGGTGCCAATGTGTTGCGCGACTTCTTCTGAAGGCAGGTCTTGTCCCCACAAAATGACTTCATCACCGACCTTATCTTGGCAATCCGATCCTAAATCGACGGTCAGCATGTCCATTGAAACTCGACCAACCACCGAGACTCGTCGACCATTGACCATGACGGGCGTGCCTGTAGGCGCGGTTCTGGGGTACCCATCACCATAACCAATCGCTATCACACCAATTTTGGTGTCGCGCGTACTGTGCCAAATGGCGCCATAGCCAACGGGTTCGCCCTTTTTGAGATCGCGAACTGCAATCAGATGCGATTTAAGCGTCATCACAGGCTTAAAGCCCAATTCAATCGCGCTTTTGTCTGCAAACGGTGATACGCCATACATGATGATACCTGGACGCACCCAATCAAGGTGGCTGTCTTTCCAAGCCAATAGCCCTGAAGAGGCCGCCAAGGTTCTTTCTCCCTTACAGCCTTCCGTCAGCAATAAAAAGCTGTCGATTTGTTCTTGAGTTACCGGATTATCTAATTCATCCGCACACCCAAAATGGCTGATGTAACGCAGCGGCTTTGCCACATTGTCGCACGCCTTCAAGCGTTCAACATAGTCAGAATACACTTCAGGGCGAACACCTAAGCGGTGCATTCCTGTGTCTATCTTTAACCATACCTTAACTGGGGTTTCTAACGTGGCTTGCTCTAACGCTTCCAGTTGCTCTTCGCAATGCACCACCGTTTGAATGTTATTGGTCACCAAAATAGGTAAATCACGTGAGGAATAAAAACCTTCAAGCAACAAGATGGGGGTCACAATCCCCCCGGCACGCAACTGCAACGCTTCTTCTATTCTTGCCACACCAAAAGCGTCGGCATCAACGGCTGCTTGCGCGATTTTCAGTAAGCCGTGGCCATAAGCATTGGCTTTGACAACCGACATGACATAACTTGTCGGTGCATGCTGCTTCACCATTTTGAGGTTGTGCTTTAATGCAGAAAGGTCAATGCATGCAGACGCCGCTTTCATATAGCTCATAGAATAACGTTACTCATCATCAAACGCAGGGCCTGCGTAGTTATCGAAACGGGAGAATTGACCTTGGAACGTCAGCCGCACTGAACCGATAGGACCATTACGCTGTTTACCTAAGATGATCTCAGCGATACCTTTTAGTGTGCTGTCTGGGTTATACACTTCATCACGATAAATAAACATGATCAAGTCGGCATCCTGCTCAATGGAGCCGGATTCACGAAGGTCCGAGTTCACTGGGCGTTTATCCGCTCGCTGCTCCAAAGAACGGTTAAGCTGCGACAGAGCGACAACGGGGACATTCAGCTCCTTCGCCAACGCTTTTAAAGAACGCGAAATTTCTGCGATTTCCAATGTACGGTTGTCGGACAGTGCTGGCACACGCATCAGTTGGAGGTAATCGACCATGATAAGTGACAAACCACCATGCTCACGAGCAATCCGACGGGCACGTGAACGCACTTCCGTAGGCGTAAGAGCAGAGCTGTCGTCGATGTAAATGTTCTTTTTCTCCATGAGCTTACCCATGGAAGAAGAGATGCGCGCCCAATCTTCATCATCAAGCTGACCTGTACGGATTTTCGTTTGATCTACGCGAGAAAGTGATGCCAACATACGCATCATGATTTGTTCCGATGGCATCTCCAATGAGAAAATAAGCACAGGTTTATCCGATACCATGGCGGCGTTTTCACACAAGTTCATCGCAAAGGTTGTTTTACCCATTGATGGACGTGCCGCAACAATGATCAAATCCGAACCTTGCAAACCCGCCGTTTTCTTGTTGAGGTCGCTAAAGCCAGTGTCCACACCCGTCACACCATTTTGTGGCGTTTTATACAGAATTTCGATGCGTTCCAGCGTCTTTTCTAGGATGTTATCAACATTCTGAGGACCTTCATTCTCATTGGTTCTGTCTTCTGCAATCGCAAAAACTTTACTTTCTGCTAAATCAAGAAGATCTTCGGAACTGCGCCCTTGCGGATCATAACCGGCATCAGCAATTTCGTTAGCAACACCGATGAGGTTACGAACCAGTGCACGTTCCGCGACGATGTCAGCATAAGCATTGATATTGGCCGCACTTGGGGTGTTTTTCGCGAGATCAGCAAGATAAGCAAACCCACCCACGTCGTCGAGGGTTTCACGTTGTTCTAAGTATTCCGATAAGGTAATGAGGTCCAGCGGTTTACTTTCTTCTAAAAGGGCTCTTACCCCTTCAAAAATCATCCTATGTGGTCGGCTGTAAAAGTCCTTCGCCACCACCCTTTCAGAGACCGAATCCCAACGCTCGTTGTCCAACAGTAACCCACCGATAACAGATTGCTCAGCTTCTAACGAATGCGGCGGTACTTTGATGGCATCGACTTGGCTATCTATTGGTTTCTTATTGCGATTATCTCGGGTATCTGGCATGAGTGCTCTCAACAGCTTATCGTGATCGTTTATTATAACTAAGTTCTAATTAGGTGCTACTTCAAGATACATAGCACCGTGAAGAATTTGAGGATTCAACGAAATTAACACTGCCCTGACCGACGGTTTAGAGGGGGTCAATACAATCTCCTCTGTCATACGCCATAACGTCGCGGAACCTAGGAGTATGCTTGATTAAGGTTAGAATACGAGAGAGGTATTGAGTGTCGAAACATTTGCTTGTGCTTAGTCTGGCAGTCGTCCATGTCAGTCTTCATGCAGAGGAAAAAACCGACACGGATGCGTCGTCTTCATCTCCCTTGAAAACAGAAGTGGAATTTGGCTACCAAGCACACAGGGGCAATTCCAACAGCGAATCGCTGAATAGCCGCTTAGAGGGGGTTTACATTCAAGGACGGCATCGACATTCCGGTGAATGGAAGTTTTATAAGCTGAACAAAAACAGCAAAGAAGGTAAGAAACAATCTACCTACCAAGTCCAAAGTGACTACAAACTAGCCCCCCGTACTTACCTATACGCCAACTTCAAAGGCATTGACTCAAAGTACAGCGCGTATTTTAAAGATTACACGTGGTCGGGTGGGCTCGGTTATCAATTCACCTACACGGATGATTTAAAGCTTTCACTAGAGTTAGGTCCGGGTTATCGACATCAAAAGCCCAATCTAGATGAGCTGGATGACAATGACTTAATTTTCCCAGACAACGTAGATGAGTTTATCTTTCGAGGGCACTTTACTGGTGACTGGAAAGTGTTGCCAGTATTATCGCTCAGCGCTGATTTATTGGTCGTGAGCGGAAAATCCAACACACGCTTCGATAATGAAATCAGTATAACCAACGCCATTACTGAAGATATTGCGCTCAAGCTTTCTCATTCCCGACAGTATCTCGATCGCGTCCCCAATGATTTAAGCAACACAGATACCATGGTGTCGGCTAACCTGTTGGTCAAGTTTTGACGCATACCGAAACTTGATTACTGCACCATTTGTAAACATAAAAAAAGCTGGCAATAAGCCAGCTTTTCTCAAATCGCTTGGTACTGAATTACTCAGCAGCAACAACTTGTAGGGTGATCTTAGCGAACACTTCAGAGTGAAGTTGTACACTAATTTCGAACTCACCAGTGTTACGTAGAGCACCTTCAGGTAGGCGAACTTCGCTCTTAGCTACTTCAACACCTGCCGCTGTGATAGCGTCAGCGATGTCGCGAGTACCGATAGAACCGAACAGTTTACCTTCGTCACCCGCTTTAGAAGCAACAACAACGGCTTCAAGAGCGTTAACTTTCTCAGCACGAGCTTCAGCAGCTTGTAGTTGCTCAACCACTTTAGCTTCCAGTTCAGCACGACGAGTTTCGAACATTTCAACGTTAGAATTAGTGGCCATTACCGCCTTACCTTGAGGGATAAGGAAGTTACGAGCGTAACCAGATTTAACATTTACTTGATCGCCAAGACCACCTAGGTTACCGATTTTATCAAGTAGAATAACTTGCATTGTTTAATCCTCTTTCTAAATAAACGGTGCCGATTACTGATGCTTGTCAGTGTACGGCAGTAGTGCTAGGTAGCGAGCACGCTTGATAGCGCGAGCTAGCTGACGCTGATACTTAGCGCTTGTGCCAGTGATACGGCTAGGTACGATTTTACCAGCTTCAGTGATGTAGTTTTTAAGAGTTGCTACGTCTTTGTAATCAATCTCTTGTACGCCTTCTGCAGTGAAACGGCAGAATTTACGACGACGGAAGAAACGAGCCATGGGCTATCTCCTGATCTAAAATATATGTGATATTTTCAGCATGTAACACTAATTGACCATGACCATTTCAGGTGGCCTGATAAGCAATAAACTGCTTATCTTAATGTGACTGCCTATTACGAGTACTTGAATTAACTCTTACGACCTTTGCCCACGAATGATGACCGCTATACGACAATACACTTGTCTGGGGTAATCCGCTTTTCGCACTGTAAAACGATGCCCTAATGGGTGGCGCCTACAAGGCTATGGCTTCGAATCGGTGCTTTCGCGACAGTGCCACTGGGCTCCGTTCGATAGGTCATACAATGAATTACTCAGCAGCTGCTTCTGGTTGAACTTCTGTACGCTCTTCACGACGAGGAGCACGCTCTGCACGCTCTTCTTTTTGCTTAAGCATAATAGATTGTTCAGTCACAGCACCTTTAGTGCGCATGATCATGTTACGTAGAACTGCATCGTTAAAACGGAAAGCAGTTTCTAGCTCGTCAATCACTTCTTGACCAGCTTCAACGTTCATAAGAACGTAGTGAGCTTTATGAAGCTTGTTGATTGGGTAAGCCATTTGACGACGACCCCAGTCTTCTAGACGGTGGATAGTACCGCCAGCTTCAGTGATAGAACTAGTGTAACGCTCGATCATGCCAGCAGTTTGCTCGCTTTGATCAGGGTGAACCATGAATACGATTTCGTAATGACGCATTTGGTTGCTCCTTACGGATTATTAGCTTCCACGAGTGGCTCGGTCGTCCAGAGGAAGCAAGGAACTAAAGAAAAATGACCGAGTTTTAAGGATGGCAAATAGTATAGAAAAACACCGACAAGAGCAAGAGGTATTTAAGGCGTGATAAGAGATATCTGTAAGACACAACTTTGTCTCCCCAAAAGGCATCGAAAACGTTGCCGATGCCTTAATAATCCTAGGTTGTTCAATGAATGTTTAGCGGTCTGTACTTTCAAAAATCTTATCAGCAGAAGCGGCAACAAAACCAGGGTAGAGGAGTCCATTTTCCATCGGATAGCGTTTAGCGAATTCATAAAAGCCTCCCGGAACGACTTCCGCACCTTCTACGAAATCTACGGGAACTTTATCCGCCATAGTGGAAGATTGCTCTAACAATACGTCGGGGGATCCTTTCACTTCGCCACCAAATTCATTAATGGTAAAGCCTGAATCTCTAAGATGACGGTTCACATCAATGACGTCTTTAAATTGATTTAGCTGGTTCACGCTAACGGTAAAGTGGTTAGCACCATAGCCGTGCGCGGCTAACCATGCGGCATATTCACTTTCTAACGCCAACTCTCGATAGTCGGTATGATGGATGTCCCACAACCGACCGCCATGCAGAAATACGCTGCTCTCTAGTTGAGTTTCATCCACTTGCTCCACCAATCTCGCAACAATATCTTGTAACTTGGGAGAACATTTGCCGACTTCCAGTTCACTAATAAATACTTTGGGCTGTTTAGGATCTGGATGTTCAAAATGCTTTGCCACCAGCTTTTTGGATTCAAATACATAGTCGCCCGCCTCCCTGTACCCTAATTCCAAAAAAGGTTTGGCTAAGGTTGCAATACCCAATGGCGCCACACCAAACGTTCTTAGCGCAATATGATCATTGATGAGTGCTTCATCTTCTTGCAGCAAATCATGAACCTTGTGAGCAGAAGGGCACAGGCGGGTAATGTAATCGTTCCAAAGTGAAGCAAACAAATTATCTGGCGACATAATAGCGCCTCCTTGTGAAGTCTACTGAGACGAGTAGGAGCTTAAGATCTGTGACAGAGTTTCAATGAATTTCCCTCTTCACACAGGCGTCAAGTTCGTTTAGGGCTACCGTATCGATAGCCCCAATGCATTTTCTTGGTCTTTTACAGCTCGACACCTGGACTTAAAGTGGCGGGCAATACGGTTTCTTTCCCTTCCATTGAAGCCATCGGATAAGCACAGTAATCTGCTGCGTAGTAAGCGCTTGGTCGAAGGTTGCCAGAAGCACCCGGTCCGCCGAATGGCGCGTCACCGCTTGCACCTGTAAGCTGACAGTTCCGATTGACAATCCCTGCGCGAATGTGTTCAACAAAGTAGTCCCAATCGCTGTCCATGGTAGAAACCAAGCCAGCGGATAAGCCAAATCGAGTATCGTTCGCCATCTCAACCGCCGACTCTAGACCTTCGTAACGGACCACTTGTAAGAGCGGGCCGAAGTATTCTTCATCTGGCAGATCAACAATTGGGGTGACATCGATGATGCCCGGTGTAACAAACGCTTCACCTTTCGATTCCGCTTCTATCAAGCTGATGCCACCGAGGCTTTGCAGGTGAGACTGTGCACTTAAAATGCCTTCCGCTGCGGGAACCGAGATTTGTGGTCCCATAAAGGGAGCGGGATCAGCAAAAGGTTCATCAACTCGGATGTTCGCCGTTGCAGACACCAGCTTATCAACCAATTGATCGCCGCGTTCGCCGACTGGTACGTACAAGCGACGTGCACAGGTGCAGCGTTGCCCCCCACTGATAAACGCCGACTGAATGATGGTGTAGACCGTCGCATCAATATCTCCGAATTGCTCGGCGATCACCATAGGGTTATTCCCCCCCATTTCCAAAGCCAGCATTTTATCGGGCTGACCTGCAAACTGACGATGAAGTACATGACCCGTATTCGCGCTACCAGTAAATAATACGCCATCGATGTGCTTGGAATTGGCTAGTGCGATCCCCGTCTCTTTCGCACCTTGTACCAAGTTAATGACGCCATCAGGCAAACCTGCCTTTTGCCAAAGTTTCATCGCAAATTCACCCGTCCAAGGGGTTTGCTCAGACGGTTTGAAAACCACCGTGTTCCCAGACAACAAGGCGGGCACGATATGTCCATTAGGTAAATGACCAGGGAAGTTGTAAGGACCAAACACCGCCATCACACCCAGAGGACGATGTCGAAGGACAAATTGATTGCCCGCGGCTTCTCTTTGCGCTTCGCCCGTACGCTCGTGATAAGCGCGAATGGAAATGGCAATTTTTCCAGCCATAGCGCCCGCTTCTGTGCGTGTTTCCCAAATCGGTTTACCCGTTTCTTTCGCGATGATGGTGGCGATGTCTTCGCTGTTTTCTTTTACCAACTCAGCGAATTTCAGCACGACAGCTTCGCGCTCAACAAAAGGTCGTTTCTTCCACTGTAGAAAGGCGGCGCGAGCGGCACTGACTGCCGATTCAACCTGCTCTTTCGTTGCGCCTTTGCCTTGCCAAATCGTTTCACCATTATAAGGGCTGGTTGACGTCAATTCTTCACCTAAACCGTCTACCCAAGATCCATTTATCCAGTGCGTGCTCATACTGCTTTTCCTTATTTCATGTTCACGTTACTGTGCGAGCAAACGCACGTATTCGCCGTCTTTGACTTCCAATGCATTGGCAATACTTTCCGCCAATAAAACGGTGTCCGACGCTTTGTCGTATGCTGCTGTGCCTGCCACGGCTCTAAAATTCTCAAATGATGAATTACACATCAGATATTGTTGAGCACTGGAATGCGCTTGAACACTCACTTTGGCTCGAAACGATCGACGCACCGATTCGATATTGCGTAAGTCACACTCTACCGATGGACCAGCGTCAAAGATGTCGACATAACCACGACATGAGAATCCTTCTTGCTCCAATAAACGCAGCGCTGGGCGAGTGTTGTCATGCACTTTACCAATGACGGCTTGCGCTTCTGGCGACAGCAAATTGATGTAGATTGGTAGCTTAGGCATAAGGTCGGCAATAAAGCCTTTCTTACCTATCCCTGTAAGATAATCCGCCATGGTAAATTCGATGGAGAAAAAGTGCTCTTGCAGCCATTTCCAAAATGGTGAGTTACCGTCCTCATCCGATACTCCGCGCATTTCGGCAAAGACGGTTTTAGAAAACCGATGGGGGTGCTCCGCCATCATAAGAAAACGGCACTTAGACATCAGACGCCCATTCAGCCCTTTACGGTACTGAGGACGCAAAAATAAGGTGCAAATCTCGCTGCAACCCGTGTAGTTATTGCCAAACGTCAGCAATTTCACCACGTTATTCACACCAAGTTTGGGGGATGAGTGCACCACTTTACTGATGTGATAGGTATAAAACGGTACATCCCAACCAATCGAGGCTTCAATACCCGTTGTCCCTGCTACTTCTCCGGTTTCGCTATCCATCCCAACCATTAAGTACCCTTCATCTCCGGGTTCCTTAACATCAGATTTATCAAAGCTGTATACAGAGTGGGCTATTCGATTAGTCAGTAATTCTTCATTCACAGGAAGAGAAGTAAATCCATGTCCTGATTCGACGGCACACGTATGCAGTGCCTCATAATCTTGTTTTGTAATCGGACGAACTACAAGCATCACAACTCCCTCCAGATGCTATGGTCAGACCCCGTTCGAAGTGAAAAGGTCGGGCGATGAACACCCGACCTTTACTCGAATCGAGCGACCTAACCTAAACTAAGCTCGCGATGGCTTTTTCCAGTCGTGCTAATCCTTCTTCGATGTCTTCTTTTGAAATCACTAAAGATGGTGTAAATCGAACGACATTGGCACCGGCAACCAGAACCATCAGCCCTTCATGCCCTGCTGCGACTAGCACATCACGAGCGCGACCTTGCCACTCTTCGCTCAGCGCTGCACCAAGCAACAATCCTTTACCACGAACTTCAGAGAAAATCGGGTACTTATTGTTAATTCTAGTCAAACCTTCACGGAAGAGTGCTTCACGTTCTTTTACCCCTGCTAAAACGTCTGGCTGACTGACCACGTCCACCACCGCTTCTGCCACGGCACAAGCCAGCGGATTACCACCGTAGGTGGAACCGTGAGTACCGACTTTCATGTGATTAGACAATTCTGTCGTTGTGAGCATGGCACCAATAGGGAAGCCGCCACCCAGTGATTTTGCCGTGCTCAGAATGTCTGGTGTAATGCCAAGACCTTGGTAGGCGTAAAAATCCCCTGTGCGTCCATTTCCCGTCTGCACTTCATCGAAAATAAGCAATACGCTGTGCTTATCACATAGTGTGCGAACCGCTTGCACAAATTCAGGGGTTGGCGAAATGATCCCGCCCTCGCCTTGCAATGGTTCCATCATAATGGCGCAGGTACGCTCTGAAATGTGCGCTTCCAGCGCTTCTACGTCGTTATAAGGCAGGTGAGTAATACCTCCCGGTTTCGGACCGAACCCATCAGAATAGGCGGCTTGTCCCCCCACCGTGACGGTGAAAAAGGTGCGGCCGTGGAAACCCTGTTTGAATGCGATGATTTCCGATTTGTCTTCACCATGCGTATCCACTGCCCAGCGACGCGCTAATTTCAATGCAGCCTCGTTCGCTTCCGCGCCGGAGTTTGCAAAGAACACTTTCTCTGCAAAACTGACCTCGGTGAGCTTTTTCGCAAGACGAAGGGCTGGCTCGTTGGTCATCACATTGCTGAGGTGCCAAATTTTGTTCGCTTGCTCTGTTAATGCCGAAACCATAGCCGGATGACAATGCCCTAAGCAGCTCACAGCAATACCACCAGCAAAGTCGATGTATTCTTTGCCAGCTTGGTCCCATACTCTGGCCCCCTCTCCTCGAACTGGGATAATATCCATCGGGTTATAACAAGGTACCATTACGTCGTTAAACCAACTGCGTTCTACTTTATTTTCCATTGTCATCACATACTCCATTTCGATCCCAATGTAATCCGCATTAGTAGGCTCAAATACCTTGTGGTATTTTCTACTGCTCAAACATTGTATTTACATTAATTTAACTATTTCAATAGTGATTTGTTCTTTTTACTGAGTAAGTAACACGCCACCATACCTCTCGCATGATTATTTATGCACAAGCGAACCGCTTTTATGAAGCAATTTATACTTATGGGCAAAATAAGCTGAGGTTAACCATATATAGATAGTAGGGTTAGACAAATAAGAGAATCGTATGGCGAATAGTTTTGCATTGACTGCGGATAGAAAAATAAATCAGACAAATGTTCGGAAAAGTGACCCTAAGCAGGGTTTAGCGGCGCAAAAAGTTCGCGAGTAACTCGTGACCTTGTTCCGTTTTGATGGATTCGGGGTGAAATTGAACCCCTTCAATCGGCAATGTCTTATGTTGAAAGCCCATAATTTCATCAAACTCCCCATCCAAAGACTGTGTCCACGCTGTAATGTCAAAGCAGTCGGGTAGGCTTTCCGTTTCCACCACGAGCGAGTGATAACGTGTCACGGTGAGTGGCAAATTCAACTGCTCAAACAACCCCATATTAGCATGCTGAATGGACGACGTTTTGCCATGCATCACCCTTTTAGCTCGAACCACATTGCCACCAAAAGCTTGGGCGATAGCTTGATGTCCAAGACACACGCCTAAAATAGGTAACTTGCCTGCAAAATGCTCGATTGCACTCAAAGAAATACCAGCTTCGTTTGGCGTACAAGGACCGGGGGAGATAACCAAATGCGATGGTGCTAGCCACTCGATTTCATCCAATGTGATTTCATCATTACGCACCACTTTTACATCAGCCCCTAACTCACAGAAGTACTGATAAAGGTTATAGGTAAAAGAGTCGTAATTATCGATGATTAACAGCATAAGGAACGTCGTTTACATGGATGATTGGCTTTGTAACTTAAGGGCGGTATTGTGCAGCAGAGGCGATGAAAGGCAAGTGAAAATTGTTCATAAAATGAAATTCAAAGTATTCAAGCTGTAAAGAGACATTAACAGTTCTCAATCACCGCTATGATCTTCTGAGATAAAAAAGCCTCAGCAACCGCTGAGGCTTAACACGATTTCAATGCGATTACTTACAAGGAATCTCGTCCCAGAAATAGCCAGATTCCTTTGGTGTTTCCCACTCCCTCGGGGAATTTTGCGCAATAAAGCATTTGCCCGCGTGCGTCACTTTGTCGCCATTCGCAACCTGACTTACACCGTCTTCCCACTGAATAAACCCATCTTGATTGACCGGAGACGATGTTGACGATGTTGCTGTTCCGTCAAACATTACCCAAGAACCGCCTAGCTCAGGATCCTGACCTCGTGTCCAGTTTTTCGCTTGGTACACCACACCATTACGTGCCGCTTTGTCGCCGACATTGTATACCTTAGTGGCATCCCAACCAGCCACACCATCAACAGAAGGCTCAGCCTCCGCTCCTGGTTCGACAGGAATCGGCTTATCTGTTACTCGAATTTGAGGCCACATCGCATGCGAACCATAGAGATTCGTTACGCACTTTTCGTAGTCGCCCGGTACAAGTGCTGAGTAAGCTGTTTGGTAAGGAACGAGTTTACATTCAAATGAAAAACCACCTGGACGGTCTTTGTAGTGTACCCAGTTGCCATCCCAGTTGGTATACAACACGTCTGTCGCGCCCGTCAGATTCAAGCTACCAAACGGGGTTTGCTGGTAACAGGTGCTCTTTTCGTCGGCTTCAATTGGAATTTGATAGTGTGCAGCTAAACCTTCCCAATAGCTGATACGGTTAACTGGCTGACCTTTGTTTTTATTGTGTTCGCCACACTCAATACCGCCGTTGATAACGTTGATGGTTGTACCAAAACCGTAACCGATGCCAGCATCGATCTCGCGTTGCGACGGCTTCCATGTACGGTCGATAACATGAAGCATTGCAGGCTTAGGAGCCTGTGGCGTTAGGAAGAACCAAATCGCAGAAGCAAGGTTTAACCATGAATCGGCTACTAGAGCTGGGTTTTTCAGCAATACTGTCGCATCACCGTCAAACATCACCTCGGAGAATGCGCCATAGTTAAAGTGGTAAGAAAGTTGTTTAGCACCACGACCAAAATATCCTTGCCCCACTTCACATGGCCAACGTGCATTTTGCCAATCATTTTGTCCACAACCCGTTGTGTAACCTTCTTGACCTTCTTTCCAGCCCACCTCTCTAACGTAAAATAGCGCTTGTCGCCACTCTTCTAAACCAAGAGGGTTATCGGAAACATTTTGGATTTTAATGTGACCACCTGTTTCTTGAGCAAAGTGTGCAAATGCCGTTACGATGGATTTCTTACAAATCGCATCCGAATCTCGACCGTCTGTGTATTCACCACAGAACGCAGAGAATTTACCAATCGCGCGTAAAAAGCGAGTATATGTGTATTCCGGAGCCGCCATTTGCGTTAAGAAATCCCACTCTTCTTGCGGGAACACGCGCTCTACACGCTTAACGTTTTCAGGGTTGCTTGCTAGCCCCGGAAGAATCGCTTCAACAATGGTATTTGGACGCGTCTCCAATGCTTTAGACCAGATGTCATACATTGGATCCATTGTCAGTGAATCTTCAACCGCTTGAATATCGGCACGGGAGATGATGTAGCCATTAGAATTGGTAGGATCCGGTTGGATGTTCATTGCTGCAAAGGCATTTGCCGACAATAAACCGCCAATTAATACAGAAAGATAACGTTTGGTCTTCATTGTTATTCCTCTCGCTTCATAAAATGTAGGGGATTAACAGAATGATAAGTCACCACTTGGGGTTTACAGCAGTGAAATGTATAAGTAAAATCCATTATTTAGAGTCACTTCCACCATATGAAAACCGCATACCAGCTTGCTACATTGTAATTGGGTAACCTATCAAGAAATTCACCCCCTCACACAACACTTCGTTGCATATCACCAGATCACATTACTGAACCTTTGCCTCAATAAAAAAACAGAAGCTCAATCGCTTCCGTTTCCAGTCGGGTAACGTCAGCCGAAACGCTAGCTTTTTATCTGCTCCAGCACACTTTCCCCGTAGTTTTTTAAACTAGTGATACCAATGGTGGGCACATATTCCTCAAGGACAGCAATCGCCTCTGGGTATTGGGTGGACATATTACCAAGGAGATCCATAAGCTGCTTAATCACTTGCTGGTTCGTTTCCTCAAAAAGTCTTTCCCTATAGACACGAATGAACGCTTTCTGAGAAGTGGTATACCCCAACCCAGACGATGCCAGTTCCCGAACTCTTTCGTCTTCATCTTTCAATGAATCCAGCAATACGGATTGAGCTTCAGGGGTGTTGACGAACCGAAGGGCGTTCACCGCAGCATGCCTAACTGATTTTTCTTGGTGACTGAGATAGGCTTTGACCTTTTCTGTTTGCTTAGGGGAACCAATATTCCCTATCACACTTAAACTGTCTGCAATCTGGCTTGCATCCGTTGCTGCATCCAATTCCAAACTCAGTTTTTGGTAAATTTCATCCCCTCTTTCTTGATCTGCATCCAGAAGGTGGTTAGCCATACTGCCTAGCACCAACTTTGCTTGAACTTGGTCTTCTCTTTTGTAAAGGGAGCCCGCCATGGCTGTTACAGCAGCAACGCTTGCTTCGGTTGGGTGTGCCAAAAAGGCCATTTTAAGCATAATCGCTTGCTGCTTAGATACTGAAGACGTGTCGAGCACTCTCAATAAGATGTCTTGCGCTTCAGGCGTACCAATGTTCACCAATAATGCACTCAGCATCTGAAATGAAGGGTGATTTGACTGGTATAAACGCAGCCAACTTTCTATTTGATTTAACTCACTCGGGTTGAGTGATACCCACGCCCGAAGCTCAAAAAACAATTTAGACAGCGACTGGTTTCCCATCGAAGGCGTGGAACGCAGCCGACCACTAAAACCATTAGGGTCGGTATTCGCCAACGTATTTGCATACATCTGCTGCTTCAACGCTTGCTTTTGATGCTCCCCAGACAGCGTATCCTCAATCACGCGCCCTAAAAGCTCGGGGTTAGAAAGCCCTGTTTCAGACTTCGAGACAAAATGCAGAGTCAACTGCATATTTTCTTTCGCCATCAAACGATTGGCAGAGAATGTGCTTCTTTCTCGGTGGGTTTCTATTTTTTCAATACGCTCAAACAACCGATTGATTGTGATGTCCGTTGTTTGATCCATACGAACTTGAGGGTTTGTCGGAATGAATTGCTTCGTCAGCATCATGTCAACTGAGGGGATAGAACGTGCAACAATCGAATAAGACACGTCATAGAGTGACGTAAAGTCTTCCTCTTGAGTTTGCCAACGCGCCTTGCCTCGGTTAGACATCGACACCTGAAATTGACTCATCCACTCTTTCAGAACTTGCCCATATTCCAAATAGTATTGCTCTTGAAACTGCAATTCTGACAGTTGACCCGCTCTATTCAAGTTGCCTTTGACCACAATATCGCTTGGCCAAACCCAATGGGTGTCTTCATTCAAGCTGGCTTTGAACGATTCAGCGTCAAACGTAAATTCAAGCTGGTACCCAGAAACCGTCTCTTCCAGCACATGAATGTTCATTTTTCCTTTGAATTCATAATGAACATTCACTTGTGCCGCAATCAGGTTGGCGGTGTCGGCGTACCCTGATGCATGCCCAGACGCCTCACTGACGTACTCTAACTGGTAGGTATAAGTTTCACCTGGCTCATAACGAATCTGATATGCCTCTTCGGTGCCTTTTACGTACCCCAGAAAAATCAAAGCAACCAATGCCGCGAACACAGCAAAATACAGCGTTACCTTTTTAGTCATTGTCTACCAACCTGGCCGTTTTTAGTGTAAGAATCCATGTAAGCTTCGCAGCACATTTGAATTGTCGATTTCTCCTGAAGGCTCAGCTTCTGCACCTACCACACTCTCAGCAAATGCTGGGTTTGCAGCGTATGCTGGCGAGCTAACCACATCCATTCGCCAATCCGCAGAGTTTCGCAACATCACATTTTGACTGCGCGATTGCACCACGTTGTTGTCTATCGTCGCCGCTAACCAAGATTCGTATTGAGCTAGGTTTTTCTCCGCAGCTTCGGCGTTCAGCCGCAAAGCGGTTCGTTTTTGTGGAACCAATGTGGCAGAAGCACTTTCAAGCTCCTCTTTCAGTTTGGCAAACGTATTTTGGACCCTGACTTGTGTTTTCGTACTGTAATCATTCAAGGCTGTATGCCTTTGATAAAGACTCACTTGCCCTTTTAAAGCCGCGGCTTCTTGTCGGTCGGTTTGATCGATCAAAGAACCGGTCATATGCACCCCATGATACCCATACACCAACTGCCAGTTCATGATGGATTTAGACCATGAATAACCGCTGTAATGGTATAAGTTCTTCGATTTACGCTTGGATCGAATGCAAGGGTAAGGGATTTTAATGAAGCCAATTTTCTTTTTACAGATCTTAATCCAAGGGTATTCCACATAGGCACTAATGCCACCGCTCATGGCTCTGACTATGGCATCCGATGTCAGCCCCAATTTGAGGTATGGCTCACCAGATGCCGCAAAAAACACACCCGCCTTCCCTCTAAGGGGAGCTGAGAAATTAAGCACATCAATGGTTCCTCGGACGCCTGCCGACAACACTTTCTTAATGCCGACAGCACCTTCGCCAAACGCTCCGGCTTTCGCCATTGGTTGTAGCTCGGCGTAAACCTGTGTCAGGTAAAGCCCCCAATTCAACTTCGCATTGGCACTGGCATACACACCAACAGAAACGTAAACCGGAATAGGACCTATCGCAAATTGTTGTGTGTAATCATAGGAATAACTGTAACCGTCTCCATTTCCGAGCAGATCTATACTGTCTTTGATGATGCCATCGTTTTTTAGCCAGTGTCTCTTGTACAGCTGCATGCCAAGAACCTGAATATCCACATTGCCTTCTAGCTTTTGCGGTCCCGCTTCGGCTTGGGCGTATGCACCGATCGCATTGTTCTCTTTGTTAAAGATATACACATCGGCTCGCCCGACGGCTATCGCCCATTGAACCTCTTCTGACCCTCTAATTTCGTAGTAGGCAGAGGCTTTTGTTCCTACCACACTGCGCTTCCCAAGATCAAAACCAACCCAATCTTTACGCTTTTTGAGCACAAGATCGTCTCTTGTGGGCGGCTTAAACGAGTCATTGAAGCTGATGGTGGGAAGATCAGGAATATCCCAGCTATCGGGCACGGCCAACCCTAAATCTTCAATCGTTTGTTTAATGAATTCGGGAGAAGGTAATGTCAATTTTATGTTCAACCCATCCAGCTCCAAAAACTCGGAGCCCCACTCCATCGCTTTAACTAAAGGCGACCAAGTCAGAATACTATCGATGGCTGGCATATCGAAACCGATACTCACCAACGCTTGATTGATCCTGTCTTCAATGTATGAAATCACTGCCTGAGCAGTACCACTCCCAGTACCACCGCCCACGGAAGCAATCAATTGTTCAACGTCGACTTCAGTAACACCGTTCACCGTTTTCATTGGTAAACCCATGGCTTCATAAATGCTGTAGCCTAATGCACACAATATCTTGTTGGTGTTGTTTGCCGCACGAATGTACTCATCAAACTTAGCCAAATCACCCGATTTTAAGCGCAGGGGCTTATCGGTGAATTCACTGACTTTGTCATCCACCTTGTCGGCAATATGCCCATTGATTTTTTCCACGATTCTATCGACATTGATTTGCGGACACATGCCTGGGTCGATGGCGTCTAGTCGGCGCATGAGCTCGCGTTGCGCATACACTTCTAATGCATCCAGAAGCCGTTTTTGCATCATTTCTGGGTCATTAAACAGCTCGTAAATATCGACAGGCAGTTGCTCAAAAGAGTCATCCCTCATGCTATAACCATATGGGGTAATCTGCGCTTCTAGCTTATTCGCCATGCCAATGTATTCGTTAATTTCAATCCGTTCTGGCTCAGCTTGAGAAACAATATCCAGCAGCAGATACGTTTTCCCACTTTGAACGTCGAGCTCTAGTGCATCACTGGGATCTTCTTGCGCCAACGCCCTAATTTCGCTTTCGGTAAACGGGATAAACTCTTTTGGCGTTCTGTCACCTAGAATCAATTTTATGATTTCTTGCCCTGGCGACTCACCCGCATTTTGCGCGTACACGTTCACCGAGCTAAACATGGAAAACAGAATCAGTGCACCAAGTAATTTTTTCATTAAGGGAATCATTGCGTCACCTCCGAGAAAGGTGCTTGAGGAACACGAGAAAGCTGCGCATGCAGATAACGCTGCTGATCAATCGTCATTTTTTGAATGGCGGTGCGGTCTAAACCGATAAGCGTTTTTAATAATGCACAATTGTATTTACGGTAATTATCCGCCACCTTACATCTTGGTGCGTATGTGGATGCAGTACGGCGATAGACATCATACAAGGTGATGTAATTTCGAAGCTTACTGACCTCTAGTGCACGTTTCGCATCCTGATATTTTGTGTCCATGAATCTCAAGCTCGGTTGCTTCAGCGACAAATCCAATGGACTCTTGACAATGCGACTTCTATCTAACTGATATTTCTTTTCAAACTCAGTGAAATAGGCGTCGGCTAAAAACCAATCTCTTCGCGCTTGGGATGACACTAAAGCGGCGTATTGAGACGCGCGATCAACGGGCTCTGACACTAAGGCTTCAACGGCAAACAACTGCTTTAAATGAGTGAGCGATTGAACCAATTCAGGAAACTCTAGCTTTGACAGGTTGATAATGGACTGCAAAACATCACTGCTCAGCAACAGAGCACTTTCGATTCTTTGCATTTTATCGCTGGTGAAATTGTGATGTATCTCTTCAAACGCACCACGAGTCATCACGACATTACTGTTCAATGCGGGAATCGCGGCACTGAATTCTTGAACATAGTTTTCAGGGTATTTGGGTATGTTAGTCAGCAGGCTCATCCCTCGAAGGGCACGTTGGCGGATAATGGTCGCTTCATCCATCGAACGATATAACCCCGTAAGCAATGACGACATTTTGCTTTTAAATGCACTAGCATCCGATTTCGCCAATGTCTGATAATCGCTTAGTTGACGGCGAAGTTCATTCATTTGATTCATCCACGAATTATGGTTGGTATACCAAACTTCTACGCGGTCCGCTACGCCATACTGTCCAAGGTAATGTTCGTCTCTAGCCAATTTGTATTGGCTTAATGACTGCAGTAATTCGTCTATTCGATAATTAATTTGATTGAGTGACTTCTGCTGATTATCTAATTGCTCGGAGGTAATATTCGACGCACTAACATTACTCTGAAATAAAGCCAATAGCAGGGCGACTCCAACTAGCCTAACTTTCATGTTATACCCAGTAAGAAATGATTTATAAGAAATAAAAAAGCCACCTAACGTTCGTATAGGTGGCTGAGTTGCTTATAGTTGCGTTAACTTAGTGTGAAGTGCTTTGATTTTATCGCGCTCAATGCTGCTCGCATTTCTGGCAACGTTTAGCGTATGCTCGATGACACTAATGAGAGCGAGTACCTTCTTATCATTGATATTCTTCATGTTCACAATGATGGGTTTTAAATCTGTTGTCGCACTATCTGAATAACGGATATCACCCGTTAATTGAGCCAGAGATATCAAGAAATTCCAATGGGCATAATGAACCGTTTCATATTTCTTGTATCCCCAGTCGTCATAGAGGTAATCGAAATCAAAGTTAAACAAGTTCTCAATGCCTTCCACACCGGTCTCTTGGGCTAGCTGAAGAAGTTTGTCGAAATTAGGCTTTACGTTAACAGAATCGTGTAACACGGTCTCGCTCACCAAAGTGTACTCTAGACCAGCAACATCAAACTCTGCTGGCACATAGCCAGCGGTAAAGAAGTCCGAGACATACACAGAATTAGCGATAATATCCCAGATAACAGACAGCTCAGCCTCAACCTGATGATTCATATCATTACTATTGCGTAATAATGCGTTCAGAGATTGTCTTTCCACAATGAGGCTATTGGCTTCTGCTACCAATACGTCGGCTAGCTTCTCTAACTCACCGATGTAATCGCTACCGCCTGTAATATCGAGGTTCACTCTCCAATACGGTTCATTCAAATCTTGGCTATTGACCACGGCAAACCTTACTGGGCTCGCAGCACATCGCTTCATGAACGTATCGAGCAGTTTCGGTTCAAATCCACCGATGCCTGAATTTGATGCAACACCGATTTGAGACAATTGCGCATCTTTATATAACAGCGGAATTGTCACTGATGGCACAGTTGAGTTATCGACACAGCTCATTTCATAGTAGGTGGACGGTTTCACCTCCGAACTGAATTGTCCAGACCACTTGTGATTCACTTCCGTCAGGAGCGGCGACAAGTTCGTCACCTCGGCAGGAATAAACGTCGTGATATCGCCGACTTGAACCGGTACCAATCCTAGGCTTTTAGAAATACGGTTTTTCTTAATAACTTCTTTTAATTCACTTTGATAATGCGCTTTTGGTACCTTGTAATTTAGATCCGCTTGAAAAGGCGTGACCACTAAATTGTTGCTCACACAGGTTTCAACGTCACCAGAGACACGGCAGTGAGCGTTTCTGTGGTAATACGTCGCTTTTTCAAATTGGTAAGGCCCACTTTCACACGTGACCACGTTAGCAAACTTTCCAATTTGACCATTGAAAGATTCATAAACAGCGGAACAGTTTTGAAGCTTTTTGCTCACAGAAAATGTGGCACTGCTTTGCCTAACACTGAGATCCCCGGCTAACTCTAGACCTTCTGGATACAACACAACGGAAGTTTGGCTTGAAGACAACGTTTTACGCTGGGTAGGTAACGTATTGCCACTGACCCAATCCTCCAAGCTACAAGACCACTGGGCATGAGCCGGATATTCATTGGAAGCGAGAGAACAGGTATTGGCCGTACTGGTGAAAGAGACGGCTGAAAGCACCGCACCGACGGCAAGGTAACCGACACCAAGGCATATGTTAGATAGTTTCATTTCCGAGCTTACCCCTTAAGCATTTGATAACTCTGTACGACAGGACTTCCTTGTACGCACTCTTCAGAGACATGGAATTTCACTTTGGTTTTAGTAAACATGGCAGAAGCCAGTACAGACAATGTTTGCTGCTGGGACACCTCAACCAACACTTGATTCCCAGTGCAGCCGCTTGCTGTATTCACCGCACTGGGCAGTACGATCTGACAAAAATCACTGTTCATCGAACATTGAATCTTGTGGATATCACTAATATGTGTACTGCCTGCACTCGCCCCCAGTGAAACAAAAGCCAATCCAAATACCATTTTGAATGTCATTATGCGGCTCCTATTTCTTCGCTGGACGTGAAAGCACGTTGAACGACGCGAGTTCAGGCAAAGAGTGATAGCAACCGTCAGTAACCGTCAGCTCAACCTGATGCTGCGTCATCATTGCGGATGACAGCAGTGCTAAAGCAAGTTTTCCTTGGTCACTGCTCGAATCCCATCCAATTTTGTTGGATGCGCATTCTGAAGAACCAAATTGCTCTTTTGCAATCGTTAACGAACAGCTGTTTGTTGCTTGATCGCACCCTAAACTTTGAATAAATACCGAGGGGAGACTTTGCGCAAATGAAGCGTGCCCAAATACAGATAATGTCAGTGCTAGTAATAACTTATGTTTCATTTTCTAACCTACGTACGCTGTTAACAAACTTCGATGAATGGTCAGTACCTTTCGGTTCACTCAGAAGCTATCTACTGAAAATTAATGAGGCAAATCTCAGCATATTTTTATAAATAGAAAGACGGGAACGGCAACAACATTGACATATAAATCAATATGCATAATAACCAATATGCTTATGCTATCTTATAATTCTGGGTGGATGTATTAGGAGAGAGTGTCAATTCATAAGATTCTGAGGCATATCACTTTTTTCTATCGGTATGTGAAACCCGATATACCCAGTGCTCTCAAGATGTAGGGTTTAGAGCGCATTTTCTTATTTGCAATATGTCTACTGGAGTTTGTCGGGGGACAAATAGGAGAAAGGAGAAAGCCAGCATTTTACCTGTCTCTTGATCACTGTTTTCAAGCGAAGAGAAAGGAAAACGCTGGCTTTTGAATGTCACGCTTGTTGAGTTCGACGATCTATCGGCGACGACGCCACATACCTAGACCGAATAAAGCCAATACCCCTGCAAACCCAACCGATGCGCCACGCATGTTGAGATCCAATACCGCAGGGTCGTGATCCGAAGAACGGAAGTGATCTTGGTACTTAGGCAAGTCACCTTTGTACTCATCGTTATAGTCAAACAATGTCGACTCACCACCGTTAATGTGCCAATCCGTTGCATCAACAACTTTCTTCTTCAAGCTCGGACTGATCAACAAATGGTCCAATGCCCCAACCTCGTCATTGAATGAATAGCTCCAACTGTTCGGATGCTTCATCTCAACAGCATTAATGTAACCGTAATGGTGGTTGATCACCGCACCGCTGTCGCCAAACTGCTCATTGTCGCCTACGAAGGTGTTACGTGCGCCCTTGATCACTTTGCCGTACTTCTCTTGAGAGTAATCCGTTAATACAAGCAATGGATCCTCTTTACCATAGGCATTGAGATCGCCAAGAATGACTTTGTGACCTTTAATATTGTCCAACGCATCGCCCAATGCCACCGCTGCCGCCACTCGGAACGCTTCACAAGAGCCTTGCTTGTCGGGATCTGCACCGCCTTGACCACCTTGATCCACAGGGGCAGCATCTTCCCAACATGTCGACCCTTTCGATTTAAAGTGGTTCACCGCAACGGTGATCTCATGCTTGGTGCCTTTCACTTTAAACGTTGGCGCTAAGCTATCGCGTTGGTAGTTCTTACCATCTTCAATCACTTTTCCGCTGTCATCCAATACTTCTGGCGCGACTTGACGCGGCATTGGAATTACACGGGTTTTCTTCAGCTTGACTATTGAACCGCGATAAATCACACCAGTTGTAATGGCATCGGTGCCTACTGAGTCCATTTCATCTGTTACGCCATCGGCATTTGAATCCACGGAAACAAACTGGTATCGCTTGTGTTTTTTGTCGATGTTTTCATTCAGTTTATCGACAAGCTGACGAATCGCGGCACCTTGACCAAAGCCGTTATTTTCGATTTCCATTAACCCGATAATATCGGCATCCAACCGCAATATGGCATTCACGATTTTGGCTTCTTGAACATCAAATTCCCCTTGGTTGCTCGCACCACGGTTATTCCCATGCTGGTTCGCATCACCACCAAATGGCGAATTGAAATAGTTCAGAACGTTAAACGTTGCAATACGCAAGTCGCCACCACGTTCAAGAGAAGGCTTCTCGGTGCGTGGGTTGTTATGAACAAAATTATTACTGGTCAGCGAATTGGTGGCGATTAAACGGTAATCACCATAGCTATAGGCAATCACCCCCTCAAGGTTGACAACAGTATCGTCAATACGAATGTAATCTTCCGTTGAACCGTCTTGATCTGCATCGGTGCGACCAAAATCTGGGTAGTATGGGATCACGCCGTTAGGGGCTTTGGCATCGGATTCAACGTACAAGCGACGTTGCGCATTCTCTTCCGATTGTGCTTTCGCGCCATCGGATCCCGCCGCGTTACTTTGGTTTGGCTGAGTATTTGGACGCCCCTGAGCCAACACCATATTGTTTCGGCGAGCCGCATAGTCAAACCCAAAGGTACGCGTTACACGCATGTCGAGCGCTTGGGAGGTTTTCACCAACATGCCTTCGTAACGTTCAAGAGTGGCGTCAAAATTGGCGTCGCTATCTGCAATTTGGATTTCTGTCGCACTCGGCACAGGAGCATCATCTTGCTTAACGTAGTTCCCATCTTCAACCTTAAGCTGCGTGTGATCGTAGAATTCTTGAACCTTGCCTCGGGCACAAACCACATCACCAGGTTGCAGCTCGATACTGCTTTCCCCCGTGTGAACGAACAAACCTTCTGATGTGTTTGGGTTGTTGTCGTTTGACTCGGCTTGTAAATAAAAGCCTTTCGTGAGCCCTGTCGTCACCGCACTCACAACACCGCGAACGAAGTATTCATCATCAGTGATGTATGGGTAACCGCTAATGAATGGCGACGTTGCCCCTTCTCCTTGGATTTCTTGAATAGCCGTGAAGCTTGGTGCTTGGCCCTCAATGGTGCAGTTAAAGGCGACTGGCGATGTATCACCATCCAACTCACCTAAACCATCAATGTTGTCTTTACCCAGCACTGTCCATTGACTGGCTTGATAGGTTGATGATGGTGTCAAGCTGTCGGCGTTACGAACCAGCGTCTTGTCTTTCGCAAAGTCCACGTCCCCCATCACACCAATAATGTCATGCACTGAATCGTCTGAGTTGAGCAACGCGATAGGGTCGTCACCGTTGAAGTTGACCACACTTCCATCGTTTTCATCGGTTACGGCTTGTATAGCCGCATTGGCGCTGGGGTGAGAAATCACCAAAACGTCCTTGGCTGCGATGGTTTTCCCATCTAGCGACCGTTTTTGAGTCCATGTCCCTCCGCCATTCGTCGATTTGGCGAGCTGAAAACCATCTAGGCTGACCATGGCATCGCTGGTGTTAGCAATCTCGATAGCTTTGTTAAAGCTACCACCTTCAACATACTGGGAGAGCACAATATCCGCAGCTGCAGGCGCAGAAACAGCCCCGCTGACAGCAAGCGCGAGTAATGTCCGTGTTAATTTGGTTTCCATTGTCCACCTCTTGTCACTAAGAATGTGTCGACCGCTTTCATCCGTAGCGGTTCTCTATCACAAATTTGGAATGTCACCAGTTTAGGTAACGTGCGAAGTGTTCACTTTTTATGTAACTGACAAAAGTATTCACACACCCATTCGAGAGATAAATCGCATTGTTAGAGTAAAGACTTGAATCGAAACCCAAGTTTCAACAGAAACAGTAACTAGGAAATATGACAAGAAACGGAATGATTGATGAAGGTTATGTGTGAGCGATGGAAAGGATCAGAATTGGGAGAGCAGGAAACAAAAAGCCCCCAGAAATCTCTGAGGGCTTGATTCAATATACGAGTATCTATTTCAACTTTATGTCATCAACATTCAGATGAGCAGAAGTAATTTCTATGGGATCCATATCATCGATAAGATCTTGAGCACACGGTCTTTCTGTCAGTAATACCTTAGACGGTCTCGGTACAAAACCAACCGCTTCATACACTTTCTTCAATGTAACAGCGGCCCGCTCAGAAGCTTTTTCTGCCCCTTGTTGCATGACACTGTCCATGTAGGCACGATCTTCTCGAATGCGTCGGTATTCCGATTGAATCGGATCAAGCATGGCAACCAAAGCTTCGCCTACATCCTTCTTAAACGGACCGTACATTTCGACGCCTTGGTACTTAGCTTCAATTTCCTCGAAGCTCATGCCCGTTGCTGCCGAATACAGCCCCATCAAGTTAGAGATACCCGCTTTCGAATCCCAATCATGAGCAATACGCGGCGGGGTTTCGGCATCCGTTTGCGCCTTGTTGATTTTCTTCAAGATGGATTTTGGCTCTTCCAACAACGTGATAACGTTCTTACGGTTATCGTCCGATTTGGACATTTTCTTCGTCGCATCTTGCAGGCTCATAACACGCGCGTTCACGGTAGGAATATACGGTTCAGGCACTTGGAAGATAGGAGCTTCAGGGCTGTAGATATTGTTAAAACGCGTCGCAATATCACGCGCCAATTCAAGGTGTTGCTTTTGATCATTCCCCACTGGAACTTGGTGCGCACCATAGAGAAGAATATCTGCCGCCATCAATACTGGGTAGCCGAACAAACCCGCATTCACGTCATTGGCGTAACGCTGAGATTTGTCCTTGAACTGAGTCATGCGGCTCAGCTCCCCCATTTGCGTATAACAATTAAGAAGCCAACCCAATTGAGCATGCTCAGGTACGTGTGACTGAACGAATAGCGTGCTCTTCTTCGGATCAACACCAACAGCCAGACAGATCGCCAATGCGTCAAGCGTCGCTTCATGTAACGCTTTCGGATCCTGACGAACCGTAATCGCATGAAGATCAACCACACAGTACTGACAATCGTAATCGTCTTGCATTTGTTGCCATTGACGTAGAGCACCCAAATAGTTACCGATACTTAGTTCACCTGACGGTTGAACACCACTCAATACAATGGGTTTGCTCATGGGGATGGTTTCCTTGCTCATTTCAAATAGGTCTAAATTAATAAACGCACGCCCTTATGCGAAAAGGCATGCGTCTATGCAGTGTACTCATTGACAAGTATTTTACTAGTGCAAACTGAGTATTTCGTTACGAATACTCGGCGACTGGCACAATATTCAAAATTTCAGCAATATTGTCTGCAACGAAATCGGGATTCGCCTCTGAAATAGGCTCGCCATGATTGTAGCCGTACGTCAACGCAAACGAATGACACCCTGCATTTTGAGCGGCAAGAATGTCATTTTTTGAGTCACCGACCATCAACATTTCTTCGGCTTTAACATCGTGTTTTTGTAGCAACCAATTGAGTGCCACTGGATCGGGCTTTTTCTCTGGGAAGGCATCGCCGCCTAAAACATCGGAAAACAGCTCAGACAATTGATGTTGCTCTAGTACTTCGGGGACAAATTTAGACGGCTTGTTTGTCACAAGCGCCAACGTGTATCCTGCCGCTTTGAGCGTGACTAAAGTATCACGTACATTCGTGTACAAGTGGCTTAGCTTGTGACCACCTTTCTCGTAGTAATCATCAAACTTGCTGCGTGCTTCCTGAATGATTTCTGGCGACAAATTTGGGTCGATTTGGATACTTTGAGAAAGGGCGCGAGAAATCAAAACATCCGCACCGTTTCCAACCCAATCTCTCACTTGTTCTTCATTCACTGAAGCAAACCCCAGTGCTTGCACCGCTAGATCCGCCGCCACTGCCAAATCTGGAACGCTGTCTAGCAATGTTCCATCTAAATCAAACGCAATAAGCTTGATTCCATTTAAAGACATATTCTTGTTCTCAAAAAATCTTGCTTTCAAAAAGTTCTTGTTTTCAAAAAAATGAGGCAGCGCCCAAGCACTGCACATTCACCTTAAAAATAAGGACCGCTTAGCGGTTCACTTTCGCCAGTTCGCCACGCATTTCGTCAATCACCGCTTTATAATCTGGCTGATTGAAAATCGCACTACCGGCCACAAACATATCAGCGCCCGCTTCGGCTATTTCGCGAATGTTTTCAACTTTCACACCACCATCGATTTCCAAACGGATGTCACGTCCAGAAGCATCAATACGTTTGCGTACTTCACGTAACTTATCCAGCGTATTAGGAATGAAAGATTGTCCACCAAAACCTGGGTTAACGGACATCAGCAAGATCATGTCAATTTTGTCCATGATGTAGTCAAGGTGATGAAGAGGGGTTGCAGGGTTAAAGACCACTCCCGCTTTACAGCCGTGTTCTTTGATCAACTGTAACGTACGATCAATGTGTTCAGACGCTTCAACGTGGAAAGTGATCATAGAAGCCCCCGCCTTAGCAAATTCAGGAACAAGGCTATCAACGGGTTTCACCATAAGATGAACATCAATCGGTGCCGTAATACCGTAATCGCGAAGCGCTTTACAAATGGGCGCACCAAACGTGAGGTTAGGTACATAATGGTTATCCATTACGTCGAAATGCACCACATCCGCACCAGCGGCAAGCACGTTTTCTACGTCTTCGCCTAAACGCGCAAAATCCGCAGAAAGGATGGATGGGGCGATGAGAAAGTCTGTCATACCTGACCTCAATATTGGAAATTCGAGTAACTATTGCTCGCAATTCTACCCAACAGTGAGGAGAGATCCCAGAGTTTATTACTTTTCAGACGTCACTGGCTCAAACAATGCAAGCAGCTCATCAACTTTATTTCTGCCAGCACCATTACGGCTAATCGTACGTTTCACTTTCACCACATTCAACTTTGCCCCTTTGTATAAGCGACGAGTCAATGCCGTATCGTGATTCGAAATAAGCACGGGAATGCCTCGTTGTTTTGCCGTTTTTTCTGCGATCTCACCCAGTTCTCCCTGATCGTCCAAAGAAAAACCATTTCCAGCATAGGAAGTAAAATTGGCCGTTGTAGACAAAGGGGCGTAAGGAGGATCGCAATACACCACACTGCCCTTACGGGCTCGGCTAAAGGTTTCGGCATACCCTTCACACACAAAGGTGGCTTTTTTCGCCTTTTCAGAAAAGAAAATGAGCTCCTCTTCTGGAAAATAAGGTTTTTTATAAGAACCAAACGGAACGTTAAACCCGCCTTTTTTGTTGTAGCGGCAAAGCCCATTAAACCCAAAACGGTTCATGTAGAGGAATGCAACCGAGCGAAACAGCACATCGTCTGTTTGATTAAATTGCGCTCGGGTATCAAGGTAGACTTCTTTTCGATTGTGCTCAGGCGTAAACATACGCTTGGCTTCTGCGATGTACTTTTCAGGCTCTTCTTTGAGCAGGTTATACAAGTTGATGAGATCGGGGTTGATGTCGGCCAACAAGTATTGATCGTAATCGGAATTGAGAAACACGGAGCCCGCCCCAACGAAAGGCTCTATCAGCTTTCGTGCCGGAGGAAGATGACGCTGGATGTCTTCCACTAAGCCATACTTACCACCAGCCCATTTTAGAAAGGCACGTTGTTTCTTCATCGACCGTTCAATTCCAACTACTCAAAATAAGGCTGCGGAATGTAACATATTTTGCAGCAAACCTCAGCGTTATTTCCCACGTTCAATCTCTCGCTGAACCTGAATCATGGATTTCGCCCATGGCCCCAACGCTTGAACATCGGCAGACAATTCAGACACGGCATCACGTGCTTGTTGAATGGTCGGAAAATCTTTGTATGTGACAATAAACCACTCAACGCCATTTCGAACCGTTGGGTAGATACGAACGCCTTCTTGAATTTGGTGCAAGTCGATAAAATCTTGTACCTCTTCTTTGGACGTCAGTGCGGCAAGTTGAAGTGTGTAGTTTCTGGAAGATACCGCCGACAATTCCTCTCTCGAATAAGAGAATGTGATCGGTTTAGGCGCGAGTTCCTGACTTGCCGTCTCAGCTTCCTCTGACGGTTGCTGGCTGAGTTGTTCGCGGGCAATCGCATCGGTTTTAGCGTCTTCGATGGCATCATCAATAATCGTGACAGTTTGCGGCGGCCTTTCATCTTGTAACAATGCATCCACAACATCAGACGGAACCACCACTCGCTTTCCTGCATCGCTTCGTCCCACTTCCGCAGTTTGGTCGGTCACTTGCGGTGGTAGAGCGGCAAAGTCGTCGCTGCGGTCATCCCTTGTCTTGGACTCGTTATCGGCGGTTACATCATCCAAGTTCCCCTCAGAAGCTTGCTTGTCTCCCGAGCCATTGGACACACTGTCGACTTCCGTTGCCATGCTCTGCGATGCATCGCCAGTATTTGCCGCATCAATACCATCGAGCAAAGTGGGTTGGCTTAAGTACCACCAGTATCCGCCACCTATCAGTAATATCAGCAGTAATACGACAATAGCAATACGAATAGGTGATTCTATCACCGAGCGGATGATGACTCTTCTTTCCACTTTCTTATTTCCCAATTCCATTAGCTGCCCCGGTAGTCGCTGAGTTTTTGCGATAGATTTACGAACTTTCTTCTTTGCCTCTTCGCCTGCGGTATAGCGAATCACTAACGCTTCAGTGAACGCGATGGCTTCTTCTGAGCTGAGTGGTTCTATTTCGAAATCAATCGGTTTGGTTTCTTGACCATAGCTAATACGAGTCAAAATGTGCTCTAGGCTGTCCCCTTTAGAAAACAGCACCACATTAACTGTCCATTGGGGATGGTTTTGAGCTTCGATGACCAGCATCCATAATTCAGCAAGTAAGTCCTCGCTTAATAGTTCGGCATCATCCACCACAAACACAACATCGCATGCTTCGTCACCGACTAAGCGAGAAAAGCTGTCAATAATCGAATCGTGTTCATTGAATAAGGGATCGGAAACAATCTGATTCAGCATCATTGCACGTTGCTGCTCATCAGATTGTGTTGGAAAACAGAGAAGGAGAGATTGGTTTTTTTCAGACGCCCAAGCTTCAAGGTAGCGCTGAGCAAGCCAGGTTTTTCCTGAACCGGCATCACCCGTGATGTTGATTAAGTTGGAGCCAAAACGAGTCAGAAGCTGCACTCTGTCAAGCAGCTCTGTCTGTGTTTCTAATTCCAGTACTCGCATTTCATGAGCAAGACTCATTGACGCCACCTTTGGTAATTGGCAAGCGTACTATTCACTCATTCGACATGCGTCGATCGCCTGCTCAATAACATGATTGGGAACATCTGAGACAACCTTAGACGTTCCGATACCCGTAGGCAGCACCAAGCGGAGCTTGCCTGAAAGTACTTTTTTATCACGCATCATGTGTTTGATAAAGTCTTCAAAACTCATACTGTTAGGCGTATGCACTGGCAAACGGGATTTCTTAAGTATAGATAGGATTCGTTCAAACTGTTGCTGATCAATCATTCCCTGCAATAACGCGGTTTTTGCAGCCATGACTGTACCGGATGAAACCGCTTCTCCGTGAAGCCAGTTTCCGTATCCCATTTCCGCTTCAATCGCGTGTCCGAAAGTATGACCTAGGTTCAACAAAGCGCGAATTCCGGACTCTTTTTCGTCCTGAGCAACAACGTCGGCTTTTATCTGACAGCAACGGGCAATGGCATACGTTAAGGCACCTTCATCCAGTGCGTACAAACGCTCTAAATTATCTTCAAGCCACGAGAAAAATACGCCATCATAAATGATGCCGTATTTAATGACTTCGGCAATACCCGCAGCAAACTCGCGCTCAGGTAAAGACTTTAAGCAATCGGTATCAATCACCACAGATTGAGGCTGGTAGAACGCGCCAATCATGTTTTTGCCAAGCGAGTGGTTCACTCCTGTCTTTCCACCAACAGACGAATCCACCTGTGATAGCAATGTGGTGGGTATTTGGATGAAGTCAACACCACGCTGATAGCTCGCTGCCGCGTAACCAACCACGTCACCAATCACACCGCCACCCAAAGCAACGAGCGTCACATCACGACCGTAGTTGCCCTCAAGCAAAAACGTCATGATGGTATTGAACGTGTCTAGATTTTTGTATTGCTCGCCATCAGGCAGCTCAAGCAACTTGGCTTCATGACCAAGAGACTCAAGCTTGCTGATGATGGTATCAGCGTAAAGAGGCGCTACCGTCACATTGCTGATAACAACGACTTTCTTTGAAGATAAGTTAGAAAAGTACGCCGAGTCTTTGAATAACCCGGCACCAATAGATATTGGGTAGCTACGCTCACCAAGATCGACCGTAATCCGCTCCATGGTTTGCTCTCCGAAATTGAACTTAACGTTCTTCTAGCATTTTTACGATTTGGTTGGCTACTACTTTTGCACTTTGATCGTCGGTACGTACTACGTAATCGGCAACTTCTTCATATAAGCCATTACGCTCTCCAGCTAGAGATTCAAGCACATCACGAGGATTGTCCGTTTGCAGCAGAGGACGCTTTTTGTCGCGATTCGTGCGTGCAAGCTGTTTTTCAATTGTGGTTTCGAGATACACCACCACACCGCGAGCCGAAAGACGGTTGCGGTTTTCTTTACTTTTGACTGAGCCGCCACCTGTCGCCAGAACAATACCTTGTTGCTCTGTTAGATCATTGATGACCGCTTCTTCGCGTTGGCGGAAGCCATCTTCACCTTCCACATCAAACACCCAAGCTATATCAGCACCTGTGCGCTCTTCGATAACCGTGTCAGAATCAACAAACTCCATATGAAGTTGCTGAGCTAGGTGTCTACCAATTGTACTTTTGCCGGCGCCCATTGGGCCAACAAGAAAAATGTTACGTTTTTCAGCCATATTAAGCATTAATTTACAACGTTAATTCAATGACATCGCCTTGAAGTAAGCCAGATTGGCACTGTATGAAAGCCTTCAAGGCACCTTTTCCTCACAGATAAATTCGTGATCAGACCCAAAATTATCTCAATTATGATGCCTTGAATGCAACCTTATTTTTTGTCGATGATTGAGAATTTTAATAAACACTACTGTAGAACCACCTTTGGCGTAATGAAAATCAGCAATTCGCTTTTCCCTAAATTTTCGTAACTTCGGCGAAAAAGTGCACCTAAAAGAGGTAAATCACCCAAAAGTGGCACTTTATCGACAGTATTTGTCACACTTTGTTGATAAATTCCGCCCAGAACAACCGTTTCACCATTATCGACTAGAACCTGAGTACCAATTCTCTGAGTTTCAATAGCAAGGGCTTCACCGTTCCCTGTTTTTACGACTTTGCCGGGTCTATCTTGTGTGACACTCAGATCCAACACCAATTTGTTATCGGGGGTAATTTGAGGTGTGACTTTCAAGCTCAGAACGGCTTTTCGAAATGACACCGTCGTCGCACCACTAGAGGATGCTTCAAGGTAAGGAATTTCTGTCCCCTGCTCAATATAAGCTGGTTTTTTGTTGGTCGTAATCAGTCTTGGGCTAGAGATGATTTCCGCTTTATTTTCTGTTTGAAGCGCTGACAGTTCCAAATCTAACAGGGTATCTGTCCCAAGTTTCGCAACTTGAAATGCAATGCTGGCTGCATTTTTATTTGTCGCGCCTAAATTGACGGCAAGAAAGTCATCAATGGTTGAGCTGCCACCTCCGTCAGAATCTCCCCCCGATCCACCGCCGGCTTGGTAAAGCCCAATGGTTGCCAGATTGCTTTCTATGCTCCCTCCCACTGTATTGGTTCCTCTGGTTGAGCTGAAGCCCCAACGAACCCCTAATTCTTCCAATTCGCCTTCCGTTACCGTGACAATTCTTGCTTCAATTTGCACTTGCTTTACAGGGATATCTAACGACTCGACAATGTCTTCAACAACCGCGATACTTTCTGGTAGATCACGGACTAATAATGCGTTTGTCCGCTCGTCAATAGAAATGCTTCCACGATCAGAAAGCATCGATACGTCGCCCTGACCACCAATCATATCGGCAATATCGGACGCTTTTGCAAACTTTACTTCGATGATTTTTGATTCTAACGAACCAAGTTCTTGTGCCAAACGCTCCTGCTCAAGATCTTGCTGCTCTCGGCTATCAAACTCTTCTTTCGGTGCCACCAATATCACGTTGCCTTCAACGCGTTTATCCAATCCTTTCACTTTCAAAATGATGTCGAGTACTTGCTGCCACGGAACGTCATCGACTTTCAGTGTGAGGTTACCGGACACAGAATCCGACACCACAAGGTTGAACCCATTGTAGTCAGCAATGAGTTGCAGCACACTTCGTACAGGAATATCTTGGAAATTAATGGAAATGAGCTTACCGTCTTTTTCAAGAATATTGGCTTGTTCTGGCTTCTCTTTTGGTTTGGCAGAAACCGTGACCTCAAGAAAGCGATCACGTAATCGATAATCATAATTATAATCGGTGTTCGTCGTCGCAAACAGGCGGGTATTGGCACCATCTCTAAACACTTCAACGGTGTCTACATGGGTAGAAAAGTCGGTCACATCCACGACAAACAGCTTTTCATCGTCCACACCGGTTTCATGCAAAGAGATGTTCAAGCCATCGGGCATTGGCTGAATATCAACAGCCGCTGCGTTAGACGCCAATTCAATCACCAACAATGCGTGCTTGTCTTTATTGAGTCTAAAGTCAATTCCTACAAATTCATTGGATTGAGCAGACGCTCCAGTCGCAACAAATAACCCTATAAAAATAAGCAAAGCGCGACGATACATCTGTGTCATATTGACTTCTTCCCTTTTAATCTCAAATCCTAAATTTATTTCAATGCCAGCTTCACGTTACGTTGCTGCCAACACCCTAAACCATCAGGCAATGTCTCCTGAATCGTCAGGTGTTTTGGGGTAATGTTGATCACCTTGCCATTGTTTAAACCAAGGTATTGCCCCTGTTGTACCTTGACGACATGACCATCAGGTGCCTGAATAATGCCCGACACTTTTTTCCCGCTCCCCATGACCCCTTTTAATTTGAGTTGAGTCAGCGCAAATTTTTCTAATTTCCCACTCTTCTTTCGAGATGCAGGCTGCCAACAGTCCTTTATTAAGGAAGGTTGGGTTTCAATAACCGCAATTTCAGGTAAGGCAAAGGGGAGACGATCTGTCATTGGCGTATATTTACTGGCTTTAAACGACTGTTCCGCTTGTAGCTTAGAAATGTGCGCAGAAGCGTTGGCTTGTGTCTGAAAAATAAAGTCTTGAAGCGGTTCATGGTTTGCACGGCACCCACTTAAAGCCGCAATGGTGACCAACCCTGTCAGCCACTTATTCATCACTCACCTCCGGTTTAAACTGATAGGTGTATGCCCTAACTCTAAAATGCAGTGTGCTGCTTTCCTGGCTCACTCTTTGCCAATCCACGTCATCAAAATTGATGATGCGAGGTAAGTTCGCGATCGCCGCGGAAAACTCACCAATATTTTGGTACGTTCCCGTCAATTCGATGTTGAGGGGCAATCGATAGAGGTACGCTTGGTTTTGCTTTTCGCCCCAATCAATGCGGGTAAACGTTAGCCCGTGCTGAATACCAAGTTCATTGACGGAGGCAAGCATACTTGCCAACTCTTTTTGTTCCGGTAACTGCTTTAATAGGTAGTCATAGCGATTGTTGAGTTCGTCCAATTGCTCTTCCAACTTAGGCAATGCCGCCACTTTATTGGTTTTGATGATCAACGTACTTTTGAGGGTCTGTTCTTTTTGACGCAGTTGTTCCAACTCCTCATTCATTGGCGCGAGGTAAAACCAACTGCCTAACGCTTGTATCAGAAGGAAGAGAAGCCCAAAGACCAAAAGCTGTGCTGGAAGCGGCCATTCTGGCAAGTCTTCAAAATCAAGGTTTTGCCAGTCAATCATGATTCGTCTTCCTTTTTAGGAGCAAAGACAAACGACACTTTGAACGTTTTAAACACTTTGCCAAACAACTTTTTTCCCGACACAATCGAGTGCATTTCTACATCCGAGAGTTGAGTCGAACGCTCCAATAGATCCAGCATGGTTGTGATATTCGCGGTGCTGTCACTGATGCCATTAATTTCCACTTCAAAATTGTTCATCTCAATTTTATCGACGAAGACACCGGGTGGAATGGCGTTAGGCAACAGAGACATGAAATCGGTTGTTTTATTGCGTTTGATTTGCAGTGCTTCTACTGAGCGCAAACGCGTAAGGATGGATTCATGTTGATCGCGAACTTGGTTTAGCCCACGTAATTGCTGGTCAAGATAAGCAATGTGTCGAGTCAGTTCGGCGTTGCGCGCTCCTTGCACGCTTTTCTGTTGGGAGAAATACTCCCCAGCGCCCCACTGCACACCAACAGCGACCAAGACTGCCGCGGTGAGATAGGAAAAGAACTGACGGCGATATTTGGCACGCAGCTCGTCTCGCCAGGGCAGTAAGTTGATGTTATGCATGGTGGTTTCCTTTTAGCCACTCAACACCGCTGATCGCCAACCCCATTGCCACACCGTAAGCCGCAGAATCCGACAATTGCTTAACCGACTGTTTAGTGCCGTTTTCAACCAACCCAAATGGATTCAAAAGCGCCGTTTCTAACCGGAGTGCCCTACTGAGCATGTCGGTGACCCCCACCAAGTTAGCCCCGCCGCCGCTTAGCCAAATCCCGTCGATGTTCTGCTGTGGGTTAACGGAGTGGTATAAGCTGATGTGCCTCTGTAGCTTCTCACTCAGATCTTTTACAAAGCTTTGGGTCACTGAATCGCTATTGAGCGTGATGGCATCAGACAACGCTTGAGACTGCGCAACATTTTGGGTACCAAAAGAGAGCTCTTTATAGAAAGGCGTTCTACCGGCTGCAACCGTGCACAAAGACGTTTGATGCAAACCGATATCCACCAGCATCCATTGCCTTCTATCTGGGTGAACTTGGCTAGCCAAACGCCATACTTTCAACAAGCTGTTCGCGTGAACATCAATAGTAAGGGGCTTAAAACCCGCTTTCGTTAATGCCGCAACACGGGAGTCGATCACTTCTTTACGTGTCGCATACACTTGAAAGGTGGACGTCGAGCTGCGAGTCGTGACCTTTTGGTCTACTTCAATAAAATCGAGGCTTAATTCTTCAATAGGGATCGGCGACTGCTGACCAAACGCTTGATGTACCGCAAACTCCTGTTCTCTCCCATCCATATCCTGTTCAATTTGAAGTACTTTGCTGATCACCGCCTTATCAGGTACAGAAACTGCGACTTGACGACTAAAAAGAGGTAAGCCCTTTTTAAGTTCTTTGAGTTTCTTTACAATCTTCTGATAATCGAGGGTATGGTTTTCAGAGAATATATCTCCGGGTACAGTAATCTCATTATAACCAACCAATTGCATTAGTTCGCCGATAGGTCTCATTACGACAGCTTTAATACTGTGATGACCAAAATCGATGCCAATTACTAAAGATCTACCCATGGCGATTTGGCTCCTAAAAGAGTGTTACACTCGGCAAGTTGGAAAAACAAGTTATTAAGACATGTCTAAAAAACAATCCTGACGTTTTATCGCAGTCACAAAAGATATGTAACCAGATAGCCAAATTTAACAGGGATTCTCCGGTGAAGTTCATAAAGCATTTGTTAATATTTTCATTGGTTTGCACCATTTTGGGAGTGACCACAATTATTGGGTTTTACTTTTACGTCAAACCCGAGCTGCCCGATGTTGCAACACTAAAAGACGTAGAACTGCAAACACCTATGCAGGTATACAGTCAAGATGGAAAGCTGATATCACAATTTGGTGAAAAGCGTCGAGTGCCAGTTTCACACAACGACATCCCCCAAGAACTCATTAATGCGCTTATTGCGACCGAAGACAGCCGTTTTTTTGACCATCCTGGTATTGATCCAATTGGTATTGTTCGCGCCGCTATTGTTGTTGCAACAACAGGTTCAGCAAAACAAGGCGCCAGTACCATTACTCAACAGTTGGCGAGAAACTTCTTTCTCACTAACGAAAAAAAGATCATGCGTAAAATCAAAGAGATTTTTATCGCCATCCACATTGAGCAACTACTGACTAAAGAAGAAATTCTAGAGCTGTACATCAACAAAATTTTCCTAGGCTATCGTTCTTATGGATTTGGAGCCGCCGCTCAAGTCTATTTCGGTAAAGAGTTGAACGACTTATCTTTAAGTGAACTCGCTACTTTGGCTGGCATGCCAAAAGCCCCTTCTAGCATCAACCCCATTCGTTCGATTGAACGTGCCACTAATCGCCGAAATGTGGTACTGATGCGCATGCTTGATGAAAAATACATCACTCAAGAACAATACGATTCCGCTCGCTCAGAAGCCATTGTGGCCAAATACCACGGTGCAGAAATTGAACTCAATGCGCCTTATGTGGCTGAAATTGCGCGTTCTTGGGCATTAGAGAATTACGGCGAAGACGCTTATACGTCCGGCATGAAAATCTACACCACCGTGAACTCCAAGCTGCAACAAGCCGCTAATGAAGCCACCATCAATAATTTGCTTAGCTACGATGAAAGACACGGATATCGGGGTGCAGAAGAAACACTTTGGGCATCAGGCGAAGTGCCGTGGACTGAAGACAAGATGAGCAAGCATCTACTTGCCGTACCGACTTACGGTGAGCTCATACCCGCCATTGTGACTGAAGTCGGAGAAAAATCCGCGAAAATTTACATCAAAAACCAAAGTTTTTCGTTTCTCGATTGGGATGCAATGAAATGGGCTCGTCCATTCAAAAGCGATAACCGCCAAGGCAGCGCTCCGAGCAAAGCGACGGATATCTTATCGGTAGGAGAGCAAATTTGGGTTCGTAAGCTCTCACTTCCAGCAAGTGATGACCAGCTTGAACAGCAATGGGTGTGGAAGCTGGCTCAGGTTCCAGACGCCAATACCGCATTTGTCGCAATGAACCCAAATGATGGTGCGATTGTGTCATTGGTGGGTGGCTTCAACTTTGTTCACAGTAAGTTTAATCGCGCCACGCAATCTGTTCGTCAAGTAGGTTCAAGCATCAAGCCATTCATTTACTCGGCCGCCATCGATCAGGGCATGACACTGGCAAGCTTAATTAATGATGCACCAATCAATAAATGGGATCAGAGCCAAGGTACCGCTTGGCGTCCAAAAAACTCGCCACCGACATACACAGGGCCTACTCGCATGCGCGTTGGGCTCGCTCAATCAAAAAATGTTATGGCAGTACGAATATTGCGCCGAGTAGGATTGGACGAATCCATTGATTACCTTGCTCGATTTGGTTTTGAAAAAGACCAACTTCCTCGCTCTGAAACCCTCGCGCTCGGGGCTGGTAGCTTAACTCCGGTGAAAATGGCGCAGGGTTATTCTGTTTTCGCGAATGGTGGCTATTTTGTCGAACCTTACTACATAAGCCGTGTGGAAGATGCCTTTGGCAAACCCATAATAGAAGCTCAACCCAAAATGGTTTGCCGCACAGATTGCCAAGCTCAGGAAGACAACGAGTTTGAAGAGCAAGATGTGGATTCGCCATACGCCCCACAAGTCATCTCGGAGCAAACCGCTTTCTTGATGCGAGAAATGATGTACAGCAATGTATGGGGCGGCGGCGACTGGAGCAAGGGTACGGGCTGGAACGGTACGGGCTGGCGCGCTAAGAAGCTAGGGCGTCGCGATATAGGTGGCAAAACCGGTACCACCAACGACTCCAAAGACGCTTGGTACAACGGTTATGCGCCAGGAATGGTGGCCATTGCATGGGTAGGCTTCGACAACCACCAACGAGAGCTCGGTGCGAGTGTGGTAAACCCGAACTTAGGTAAAGACCAAATTACAGGAGCCGAATCGGGAGCGAAAACGGCTCAGCCAGCTTGGGTAAACTTTATGAAAGTGGCACTGGAAGAGGTACCAGCAGAACGTAAAAAGTTACCCGAGGGCATCATTCGAACCCGTATTGATGCAGAATCGGGGCTGCTTACCAACAAATCTGACGACTCAACCATGTTTGAATACTTCAAACGTGGGACAGAGCCAAAAGAGTACGCTCGCGATCCAATCAGTGAAGCCATATACAGTGAAGATGGTGAAGAACTGTTTTAGCAGGGGTACAGTACACTTTCCGACGTTAAAATAAAAAGGCGCATCAGCGCCTTTTTTATTTAACCTCCACGTTGGATACACAGCATCACTCATTGAATAAAATAGACACTGTATTGCGACCCTTTTCTCATTAGGGGTTGTGTTGGTAACAAGGCGTCTTTGCGTCAATAGGGATCCGATGGCAATGGAACTCAACCAGTTAGAGGCAAATCAGCAGTTAGAGACAAATCAGCAGCTAGAAAAGGACCGGCTATTCCGAGCTGCAGTGATTGACATTATCACCCTCGTTATACGAGCTTTGAAATACTCTCAGCCAACTGTTCAAAACGGCTTCTCAGCGGAGAACCTGGTCGGTAAACCAACACAATACGCCGGCTTGGTTGAGGGTTACTCGCACGGACATAACACACACCATCGCGCTTTTTCTCAGCCGGCACCGACAACGCTGGCAACAACGTAATGCCCCCACCCGCGGCAACCATGTTTCTCAGTGTTTCAAGGCTGGTGGCTTTGAAGCGTTCGTCGTCGCGTGCCCCTGCTGCAAAACAGAATCCCAGCGCTTGATCCCGTAAACAATGCCCATCGCCTAACGCAAGAACCGTCTTACCATTTAGCTCAAGCATGTCTATTTCATCTCGTTCCGCCCATTCGTGATCACAAGGCACAGCAACGCTCATGGGTTCGTCGTAAAGATCCAGCTCTTTAAAGGGTTCCGTCTCTGCAACCGAAGCCAACACTAAACAATCTAACCGACCTTCTTCAAGTTGCCTAACCAGCTGGTGGGTTTGCGCTTCATGCAAAAACAGTTCGAGATCTGGGAATTGCTCTTTGAGCTGTGGAATAATTTTAGGCAGCAAGTAAGGACCAACCGTGGGAATAAAGCCGATGTGCAAAGGACCGCTCATCTCTTTCCCTTGTAAGGTCGCCATATCGATAAATAACTTCACTTCCCCTAGAATTCTCTTCGCTTGATATACAAGCTGCAAACCCGACTCGGTAAACAAGACCCTGCGGCTGCTGCGCTCTAAAAGCGCTGTTCCCAATTCATCTTCCAATTTGCGAATTTGACCACTCAACGTGGGCTGACTAACAAAACACGCTTCTGCTGCTTTGCGAAAGTGTTTGTGCTCAGCAAGAGCCACGAGGTATTCGAAATCACGAATGTTCATCTTTCCTCCCTAAAATAGAAACAGCCTATCAATACCATAACAATAAACGATTGGAGCTATCAACTCAATCGTTGAATAATGGACTCAACAAAACGAAACAGGCTGTATAAACAAAAGCCAGCTACGCTGATTAAACGTCGGCTACCGTAAGAATTCAAAAATCCAAAGAGGAAACCAACATGTTCGCATCAAAAGAAGGTCAAACTGTACCACAGGTCACTTTTCCTACTCGCAAAGGGGATGCTTGGGTAAACGTCACGTCTGACGATCTTTTCAAAGACAAGACCGTCATTGTATTCAGCTTACCCGGCGCATTTACGCCAACGTGTTCTTCTAGCCACCTACCTCGCTACAACGAATTGTTTCCTGTTTTCAAAGAACACGGTGTCGATGAAATTGTGTGTATCTCTGTGAATGACACGTTTGTTATGAATGCATGGAAAGAAGACCAAGAAGCAGACCACATTTCTTTCATTCCAGATGGAAATGGTGAATTTACGGATGGCATGGGCATGCTCGTTGACAAAAATGACCTCGGTTTCGGCAAGCGTTCATGGCGTTACAGCATGTTAGTGAAGAATGGCGTTGTTGAGAAAATGTTCATTGAGCCAAACGAGCCAGGCGACCCGTTCAAGGTTTCGGACGCCGATACCATGCTGGGTTATATCGCTCCAAATTACAAAACTCAGGAATCCATTACCGTATTCTCAAAGCCAGGTTGCCCTTTCTGTGCGAAGGCGAAACAAAACCTGATTGATCACGGTCTTCAATATGAAGAAGTGATTCTAGGTAAAGATGCCACCACCGTTAGCTTGCGAGCTATCACTGGGCGCGCAACGGTTCCACAAGTGTTTATTGGTGGTAAGCACATTGGTGGCAGCGAAGAACTTGAAAGCTTTCTGCTCAAGTAATCCCAAATCACATCGTATTCCTGAATAAAGCCCGGGGAAACTCGGGTTTTTCTTTCCAAACCGACATGAAAGAGAATCCATTATGAAACAACTGAATGTTGATGTAGCGATCATTGGTGGCGGCACTGCGGGTCTAGGCGCCTATCGAACAGCAAAAGCGCATACATCGAATGTCGTGATGATCGAAGGTGGTCCTTACGGCACAACTTGTGCTCGCGTTGGATGCATGCCATCTAAACTTTTGATCGCAGCGGCAGAAAGCGTTCACCAAATTGAAAAAGCACCAGGCTTCGGTATTCACCCACAAGGTGAGATCGTCATCAATGGGCGCGAAGTAATGGATCGAGTGAAACGAGAGCGAGACCGTTTTGTTGGCTTTGTATTGGAAGGGGTAGAAGACATTCCAGCGCAAGACAAAATATCGGGCTATGCGAAATTTATCGATAACAACACTCTCATCGTCGATGATCATACCGAAGTCAAAGCACAGCGAATTGTCATTGCTACGGGTTCTCGCCCTGCTTATCCAGGCATCTGGAATGAGTTGGGGGATCGACTCATCGTCAATGATGATGTGTTTGATTGGGACGATCTTCCTAACTCTGTCGCGGTCTTTGGCCCTGGGGTTATTGGTTTGGAACTGGGACAATCACTGCACCGACTGGGTGTCGAGGTGAAACTGTTTGGTTTGGGTGGGCAAGTGGGTCCACTGACCGATCCTGAGGTGATGGCCTACGCGAACAAAACGTTCAGTGAAGAGTTTTACCTAGATGCCGATGTCAAAGTCGAAAGCATGAAACGTGTCGATGAGAAGGTTGAGATCCAATTTATTAATCACGACGGGGAACTTGAAACCTTTGTTACCGACTACGTATTGGCTGCAACGGGTCGACGCCCTAATGTGGATAAGCTGGATTTGGAAAACACAGAAATCGATTTGGACGATCGCGGTGTCCCCAAAGCGGATCACTACACGTTGCAAACGTCGGTTGATCACATCTTTATCGCTGGTGATGCAAGCAACCAGATCCCGTTGCTTCACGAAGCCGCCGATCAAGGTCGCATTGCGGGAGATAACGCAGGTCGCTTCCCAGACATCCGGGCAGGGCTGCGCCGCTCGTCTATCTCCGCCGTATTTTCAGACCCTCAGATTGCGATGGTAGGTGAAACTTACCGTCAAATCACTCAACGCTTAGGAGGTTGTGGTTGCTTTGCGACGGGTGAAGTGTCATTTGAAAGCCAAGGTCGTTCCCGAGTGATGCTGCGCAACAAAGGTGTCTTGCACGTCTATGGCGAACAAGGGACGGGGCGGTTTCTCGGCGCTGAAATGATGGGGCCTAATGCCGAGCATTTAGCTCACCTTCTGGCTTGGGCACACCAAAACAAAATGACAGTATCTGACATGCTGGACATGCCCTTCTATCACCCAGTGATTGAAGAAGGGGTTCGCACCGCACTTCGTGATTTGAATGCCAAGTTACACCTTGGTCCTGAAATGATTAAGCACTGCTTGGATTGCGGTCCGGGTTGCTAATTCAACTCAGCCTACAAATACACTACTTAAAATAAGAAATTGCTTCTAAGTCCTTTTTTACCCTGACTTTATCTCCAGAGTCAGGGTCTTTTCATATTAATTTCATCTAAAGTTGAACTTACGTCCTAATGGAACGGAATACGTTTAGTTATACTTATCTTAATATTTGTTTAACGAGACGGCGATGTTATGCCTTGTCAGACATGCCAAGAACACTGGTTTTGGAAGAAAATCGGCCGTTGCAAGCAATGCATGGATCAACTCACGATACTTTCCGTCGTGTGTTGGGTTATTTGGTGGTTTGCTTTTCAAGAATCCCCCAACAGCATTCAATCCATTACACTGATTTTTACTGGTTTTGCTTTCAACGCCTTACTTGCGATGCACTTGTGGATGAAATTTGTGGTTTTTCCTTGGCAGGAACGCAATAAAAAACCGCGCTGATTTTCGCGCGGTTTTTATTGAACGACAGATTACATTGAACAGCAGCTTACATTGACATAAGACTTACACTGAGATAGTACTTAACGCAGAAACAGTACTTACACAGAAATAGTACTTACACGAGATAACACTTACTGAGTTAACCTTAACGCTTCATCAATCACATGGTAAATGTAGTTTTGCTCAACCACTCCTTGGAACAACCAAGCTTGAGGACCACGAGCAAAAATCGCCACGTCTTCGCCAGAGTGTGTTTCGGAGCCCAACTTCACTAATGATTGCTGTAAGTAATCTAACTTGAGCACGTCTTCTTCCAATAAGTCATTTCGTCCCCCCTCTGCCGCACCCGGTCCATTACCATACGCCAGCGTTGTGTAGTTTTTCCCAAATTCGTCTTTATTCAATTTGCCTTTGGATTTGGATAAACCAAGTATTGGGTTACCACGTTCTGCATAACCGTTTGAGATCAGAGTATGCGCATGATCGGCGGTCACGATGATCAACGTCTCCTTGGGATCCGTCATTTCCAACGCGGCTTTGATGGCACGATCATATTCCACGGTGTCTTCCAGTGCTCGCGCAGCATTACCTGCATGGTGAGCGTGATCGATTCGACCCGACTCCACCATGAGTAGGTAGCCTTTCTTATTATTTTTTAAGATGTCGATGGCTTTAGAAGTCATTTCTGACAGCGATGGTTCATTATTTTCCTTCACACGATCGGCTTCATATAGCATATGGCTACTTTCAAATAACCCAAAAACACGTTCAGTGCTTCCATTCAACTTATCAAAGCCAGCGCGATCATAAACATAGTTACCCTCTGGATAGCGCCTTTCCCACTCTTCAATTAAGTTACGCCCATCTTGTCTCTTACCTTTCTTCCCTTCCGGATCGGTCACCGTCTCGGGAATGAATTCACGTCGACCGCCCCCAAACACGACTTGGAAACCGTTACCGGAATCAAATGAAACAAACTGCGAGGCTATGTCTTTACAACCGGTGTTTTTGGCAATGTTTGGCAGTTTAGTGTCGTTTTCCCAATTTCGGTCAGCACTATGCGCATAGGCAGTGGCGGGAGTGGCGTGGGTTAAACGCGCCGTAGACACCACACCCAATGATAAGCCTTTTTCGCCTGCCATTTGAAAGGCGGTTTTGACTTCATTGCCTTTTTGAGTATTGCAAAAACCACGCTGAACATTGTCGTTCACATTAATGACCCCAGCTTTGGTTTTCACACCCGACACCATTGCAGTTGCCGTTCCTGCCGAGTCAGGCGTTTGCATATCGGTGTTGTAGGTTTTGGATAATGCGGTATGTGGCAAACGCTCCATGGCCAGCACATACTCCTCCCCTTTTAGACCTTTTTTCTGGCCTGCATAAATCCGTGCCGCGGTGATGGTTCCAACGCTCATACCATCCCCCACAAACAAAATCACATTCTTTGCAGGACCATCAATCGGCTTACGCTCTTTTGCAGCCGCAATGGTACTTTTTGCTTCTTGATACCATGTATCTGATTGCTGAGGGACATTTGCATTTGCGGTTGCCGCGACAATGACACCAATCGCCAGCATAGAAAGTTGAACCCCTTTCATGGGAAGTCTCCGAAGTAGTTTGATAATCAACGGAGGACACTCTAAAGATCAATCAGAATGCTTAGGTATCAATGCGGTGAAGGTTTCATGAACATTCCATGAACATGAAATGTTATAACAAATCAAAAGAAAGATAGGAGGAAATCTGAATTGAGCTGGATTGGAAAAAGAAAAAAGCCCCTATGCCAAATCTGGTTAGGGGCCTTCTTAGATTCATCTAAGAAAAAGCAGTGGTATTAATATGACCGTGCTTTTCCTTATAAAGTTCCCAAAAAAGATCTATTTTCATTAAAAATGATCTGAGCCAATAGAAAAACTACCTTTAATCACACCGTTACGCAACATTACTTTTAGTGATCACGTGTTCTGACAGGTTGATCTCCAGCGCGACTTCATCACACGCGTGTGTTCGCGGACACTGATCGCAATCTTTCAACACCTTCTCTGGCAGCAACGATTTTGATGTTGGAACAAAGCTGTATTTCATGAAGAATTCAGGGACACGGGTTAAGACAAATACTTTCTTAATCGCCATCTGACGTGCTTTGTCAGTCAGGTATGCCACCAGTGCACTTCCCTGCCCCTGACCTTGCCATCCCGCTTCGACACCAAGGGAGCGGATTTCGGCGAGTCCAGAATCATAGACATAGAGGGAGGCACACCCCGTTACCTCACCATGATGCTCTGCAACGGCAAACGATCCAACGTCGCGAACCAGTTCATTGCGAGTGCGAGGAAGGTTTTCACCCAGCCCTGCCCAGTACGCCACCATACCTTCTAACGCATCAATATCGGTTAAGCGCGCCGCACGCACTTTCACCCCTGATGTGTCTCTTTGCGCAATGCGTTGTTCGGCTTGCTCCACTGCATACGCGACTTGTTTTGGTGATACCCCACCCAATGCCGACCGTTTTTCTAAACAGGATTCAATGGTGAGAATGTCGTACACATCCTCTTCGATCACATCCGAAAACTCTTTGAGCTCCGCTATCGATAATTCTTCTAATGCGCAACCCTTGGCAATTGCAGCCACAACCGCTACACCCACAATATGGTGCGCTTCACGGAATGGAATGTCTTTCGCGACAAGGTAATCGGCCAGTTCTGTTGAGTTAGCGTAGCCTTGTTTCGCCGCTTCTAACGTGCGCTCGCCATTCACTTTGATGCCATCAAAACAAAGTGCGGCCATTTCCATGCATTCATTCCAACTGTCTAAGGCATCAAACAAGCCTTCTTTGTCTTCTTGCATGTCTTTATTGTAGGCAAGCGGCAACGCTTTAACGGTCATCATCATGCCAGCCATTGCGCCATAAACACGCCCACACTTACCACGGATAAGTTCGAGAGCGTCTGGGTTTTTCTTTTGTGGCATCAGTGACGAACCGGATGTCACGGTATCCGCCAATTCAATGAAATTAGATTCACCTGAATTGTAGAAAATCATGTCTTCAGCCAAACGAGACAAATGAAGCATAGAGATAGAGGCAACCGACATGAGCTCCATAACATGATCGCGATCCGATACCGAATCAAGGCTGTTACGCGTCGCTCGGCGAAAACCAAGGCTGTGCGCCAGCGCTTCACGATCCATGGGGTATGCTGTACCTGCAAGCGCACCAGAACCCAGTGGACACGTATCCAAACGCTTCATGGCATCCGAAAGACGAGAATAGTCACGTTCGAACATTTCTACATAAGCCAAACACCAATGAGCAAAGGTCACGGGCTGGGCACGCTGCAAGTGTGTATACCCCGGAAGGACAGTACCTTGGTGTGCCTTAGCCACTTCAACCATTTGACCTTGTAGGCGATCCAGCGCCATCAGCAACTGGTGACCTTGTTGACGGCACCACAGCTTAAGATCGGTGGCAACCTGATCGTTACGAGATCGTCCCGTGTGCAGCTTTTTACCCAAGTCTCCGACTTTACCTATCAACTGCTGTTCTACCCAGCTGTGAATGTCTTCGGCATCCGAACACAAAATCTGCTCAGGATCTTCCATGACTTCAAGCTTAAGCTCGTTCAGAGCGAGCTCTAATTTTTGCTGCTCACTTTCATTCAAAACGCCAACCGACAGCAGGGCTTTAGACCACGCAATCGATCCAACAATATCTTGCTCTGCCAATCGGTAATCGAATCGCAAAGAATCATTGAATTGTTTGAATCTGGTGTCTGCTGCTTGGGTAAATCTACCGCCCCATAATGCCATGGCGTCTCTCCTGGAGTTGCGGCTCTGAATCGTTCAGAGCCTCATTTGCTTGCTTGTGTAATGTACTTAAATAGCTGAGATGCGCGTACGAATCGTTCGCTTATTTTTTATTTTCGTTCAAAGCGCGAATACGACTAGACAGGGAATACAGGCGGATAAAACCACCCGCATGACTTTGGTCATACACATCGTCTTCACCAAACGTCGCAAACTCTTCAGAGTATAAGCTGTTGTCTGAACGCTTTTGCGTGACGGTTGCTTGACCTTTGTACAGTTTGATCACGACTTCGCCGTTCACATCTTGCGCCAACTCCTCAGTCGCTGCAAGGAGAGACTTACAAAGCGGTGTAAACCAACGACCGTCGTATACTAGGTGAGAGGCTTTTAACCCCAACTCTTCACGGAATTCATAAGAGGCTTTATCTAGTACCAACTGTTCAACAGCACGCAGCGCTTCCATGATAATGGTGCCCCCCGGCGTTTCGTAACAACCACGTGATTTCATCCCGACAAGGCGGTTTTCAACGATATCAATACGACCCACACCGTGTTTCGCGCCTTTCTCGTTGAGGTAAACCAAAGCATTATATGGCGTCATTGCCTCGCCATCTACGGCAACAACTGCTCCTTTCTCTACTTTCAGCGTGACGCTTTCTGGCTCATTTGGTGCTTGCTCTGGATCAACGGTCCAAACCCAGCAATCCTCATTTGGGGCATTCCATGTATTTTCAAGAACACCACCTTCAGTCGAGATGTGCCAAGCGTTGGCATCACGGGAATAGATCTTAGTTAAAGAAGCCGTGCATGGGATGTTGCGCTCTGCTAAGTAATCCAAACATTCCTCACGACTCACCAAATCCCACTCACGCCATGGCGCAATGACATGCAGATCCGGTGCGAGAGCAGCAAATGCCCCTTCGAAACGAACTTGATCATTACCTTTACCTGTACAGCCATGACACAACGCATCGGCGCCAACTTTACGTGCTACTTCTACCTGAGCTTTGGCAATAATAGGGCGTGCCATAGACGTACCCAGTAGGTATTTACCTTCATATAGCGCCCCTGTTTTCAGAGTCGGGTAGATGTAATCTGCCACCATTTCTTCTTTTAGGTCTGCGATGTAGCACTCTGATGCCCCCGATGCTTTGGCTTTTTCTTCAATGCCTTCAAGCTCTTCTGCGCCTTGACCAACATCCGCAACAAATGCCACGACTTCACAATCGTAGTTTTCTTTTAGCCACGGAATGATCACTGAGGTATCCAGACCGCCAGAGTAGGCAACGACGACTTTCTTAACGTTTACTTTGCTCATGTTACTTCTCCTAATCCTTGGGTCTGCACTTGGCGGTCAGCGCCCAAAAGGTCATACAAAATTGGTTTATTCAGGTAAGAACTGCGTACCAATGTTGGCACCAGAAAATAATTCCGTCAGTTTTTCAGGGTAACGCCATGTCGCTACCTGAATCGGACGACCCAGATCGTTTGCCGCTTGTAATGCGGCGTGCACTTTTACGATCATGCCATCGGTAATCACCTTGCCTTCAATAAGCTGTAGGGCTTGGGTTTTGTTCAAACTGTTAAGTAGGTGCCCTTTCCCATCCAGCACCCCGCTGACATCGGAAAGCAACACCAATTCCGCATCCAATGCGCCCGCTACCGCAACCGCAGCTTGGTCGGCATTGACGTTCATGAGTTGCCCTTCTTCTGTCATGCCAATCGAACTGATGATCGCGATAGCACCTGTATTCATAACGGCTTGCAATACATCAGGATTTCCCGGGATTGCATGACCGACTGCACCGAGATCAGGATTCAATTCCGTCACTCGGCATAAACCACCATCCGCAAGGCTCAACCCAACCGCGTTTACACCTGATTTAATGGCCTCACCTTGGAGTAGCTTGTTTGCTGTACCTGCGAGCGCACCAGCAATGAATGGAATTTGCTCGTAAGGGGTAATGCGCAATCCATCTTTTTTAAAGGTGGCCAATTGAAGCTTGCTCATTAAGTCGTCCACGAGGTAGCCGCCACCATGAACAATCACAATCGCGCGCTGCGCCGACTGTTGGTAATCTTTGATTGCCCCAAAGAGCTTTCCAAGCGTTTCACTGCACTCTAATGCCGCTCCGCCCAGCTTTATGACAAGTGGAATTTGTATACTCATCATCGCTTCCTTAAATCAATGCTGTTAGAGGTTCATAACCAAATCGAAGGTTCAAACACTGCATAGCTTGGCTTGATGCACCTTTCAATAGATTGTCGATTGCCGATACCACAATCACGTGCTCGCCTTGAACTTTCCAGCCCAAGTCGTTAAATGGGGTGTTTTCTACTTGTTGGATGGCCGGCAGTTGATCGCCAAACAAGCGCACTGCAGGCTTATCGCCATAGGCATTATGGAAAGCATCGGTTACTTGCTGAGGAGTGACACCTTCTTTTAACTTCATGGTAATGGTCGCTAAAATACCGCGCTTAAAGTTACCAAGATGAGGGGTAAAAATGACATCGCACCCAAGGTGAGACGCAATTTCTGGCTGATGGCGGTGAGTAAACACACCGTAAGCTTGCATCGATACTTCGCAGAAACTGTTGGTCATGGTCGCTTTTCTGCCAGCACCTGACACACCGGAAGTGGCGTTGATGACCGGCCATTGGGACGTTTCAACCAAACCCGCAGCTAAAAGGGGCTTAATCGCCAACTGTGATGCCGTTGGGTAGCACCCTGGTACCGCCACCAATTGCGCTTCGGAAATCGCGGCTTCATTCCATTCAGCTAAACCGTATACGGCTTTATCTAGCCATTCTGGGTTGCTGTGCTCAAACCCATAATAATCTGGATAAAAATTGGCCTTCTGAACACGATAGGCTCCAGATAAGTCAAACACGGTGCAACCTTGCTCTAATAAGGTCGGCGCTAGGTCATGGCTGATTTCATGTGCGGTTGCCAAAAAGACCACATCGGATTCTTTGGCCACCGCTTTAAGATCGGTTAATGGGCTGACAGGCATATCCACGACACCCGATAACTTTTTATGTAACTCTGATATCGGCTTATTTGCATCAGCACTATTGGCGGACACATACAAACCTGATAGCTTGAGATTTGGGTGTTTGGCGACCATCAGAGCAAGTTCTGCACCTGTGTATCCGCTGGCACCAATGATTGTGGTTTTTAACATCTGCAACACATCCAATTTCGCTTGTCACTCAATGTCTACAAAAGTGACTATCCATACTTGATTATTAACTCTATTTGAGTTTTTATTCACTTATAATGATTTAATATGTGTTTTATCGTTTTAATCTTAGTCTGTCAACAGTGGAAGTGAAGTTAATATGCAAATACCTGGTTTTATCGATATCTACGGTGGCTTAATTTCCACCTCTTCTATTAGCTCAAGTGATGCGAGTTGGGATGAAGGAAACAGTGACGTCATTGCGAAACTTGCCACATGGTTTCATGACTTGGGGTTTAAAACAGAGGTGGTTGAAGTCGAAAAAGGCAAACATAACCTGATAGCCAAAATAGGACAGGGAGAAGGCGGCTTACTATTATCAGGCCACTCCGATACCGTCCCTTTTGACGAAGGACGCTGGAATTATGACCCCCACGCGTTAACGCAAGCAAACAACCGTTTTTATGGCTTGGGTACAGCGGATATGAAAGGCTTTTTCGCTTTCATATTGGAAGCCGTCAAAAATATCGACTGGAGTACACAAACCAAACCACTGTACGTATTAGCGACGTGTGACGAAGAAACCACCATGCTTGGGGCACGACACTTTACTCAAGATGCCCCGTTCAAGCCGGATTACTGCATTATAGGCGAACCCACCAGCTTGGTACCGATTCGAGGGCATAAAGGACACGTGGCAAATGCCATACGTGTGACCGGTCATTCAGGGCACTCCTCAAACCCCGCTTTGGGTGTCAACGCCATTGAGATCATGCATGAAGTGCTTTTTGCACTCATGCAACTTCGAAATCAGTTAATAAAAACCTACCATCATCCAGGCTTTGAAATCCCAACCCCGACCTTAAACCTAGGGCATATTCATGGTGGCGACAGTGCAAATCGAATTTGTGGTTGTTGCGAGCTGCACTATGATGTAAGACCATTACCAGGCATCAGCCTCGATGGATTGGACAATCTTCTGCGCGATGCGCTCAAAGACGTGGAGGCCAAGTGGCCTGGGAGAATCGAAATTCAGCCATTACACGACCCCATCCCCGGCTACGAGTGTGACCATGACCATCCATTTATTAGTGGAATGGAAGCCATCTGTGAAAAGCCAAGTGAAACCGTAAACTATTGTACTGAAGCCCCTTTCTTGCAAGAGCTTTGTCCAACTCTCGTCCTTGGACCGGGTTCGATTGATCAGGCTCACCAGCCAGATGAATTCCTTGCGTTTGAATTTATCGACCCAACCATCAATGTTTTGAAGAAAGCCATTCATCAATACTGTTTCTAAACATTTCAAGAAATCATCCCCAAAAGCGCAGACACCTGCGCTTTTTCATCACTTCTTAAACCAGAGCACATCAGCCCTCAGCAAAAATGAAATAAAATTTCACAATGCCATTACAACGAACGTATCAAAAATGAGCAATATCAATAGTTGACCGAATTCCTGTGTTTTAGTCTCGGATTATTTGACTCAAGCCAAACAATTTCGCTAGATTGTGGGCTTAACAAAACATCGGATGTAATAAATTTACGAGGCGGAACACAATGAATGAAAAATATGCCGCACTAAAAAGCAATGTAAGCATGCTAGGTCGATTGCTTGGCAATACCATTCAAGATGCACATGGCGAGGCAATCTTAGAGAAAGTCGAAACCATTCGTAAACTCTCAAAATCAGCACGAGGTGGCAGTCAGGAAGACCGCGAGAATCTCATCAAAGAAATTGAAAGCCTACCAGATGAACAGCTCACTCCAGTGGCTAGAGCATTCAATCAGTTTTTAAACCTCACTAACATAGCAGAGCAGTATCACACCATTTCGCGCCATTGTGAGGAACACGTCTGCGAACCAGACGTTATTAACAGCTTATTTTCAAAGCTAAGCCAAAGTAACATCAGTAAACTCGATACGGCTCAAGCCGTTCGAGATTTGAATATTGAACTGGTGCTCACGGCGCACCCAACAGAAATTACGCGCCGCACCATGATCAACAAGCTGATCAAAATTAATGAATGTCTTTCCAAGCTAGAACTGAATGACCTATCGTACAAAGAGCGTCACAAAACAGAGCGTCGCCTAGAGCAACTTATCGCACAGGCATGGCACTCTGACGTGATCCGTCAGCAACGCCCAACCCCAATCGATGAAGCCAAATGGGGGTTTGCCGTTGTCGAAAACTCGTTATGGCAAGGTGTACCCGATTTCCTGCGCGAGCTCGATGAGCGCTTGGAGGGTTATCTAGGCGAAGGTTTACCCATTGACGCTAGACCTGTGCACTTCTCGTCTTGGATGGGAGGAGACCGCGACGGTAACCCATTTGTTACCCATACTGTTACCCGTGAAGTCATGTTGCTGTCTCGCTGGAAAGCAGCGGATCTCTACCTCAATGACATTAACGAGCTGGTCAGCGAATTGTCGATGACCAAATGCAGTGACGCATTGCGTGAGCTAGCTGGTGAAGGGGAACACGAACCCTATCGTGCGATCCTCAAAGGCATTCGCACCATGCTTACCGAAACACGCGACATTCTTGAAGCCAAAATCAATGGCGAGCAACTGACCGTCAAAGCACCATTGCGCTCCAACGAGCAACTTTGGGAACCTCTTTATGCATGTTATCAATCACTGCATGAATGTGGCATGGGCGTCATTGCCGATGGTTCGCTTCTGGATACGCTGCGTCGAATCAAATCCTTTGGCATTCATCTTGTGCGTCTCGACATTCGCCAAGAAAGCACTCGCCACTCTGATGTATTGTCGGAGCTGACACGTTACCTCGGCATTGGCGATTACGATCAGTGGAGTGAACAAGATAAAATTGCCTTCCTCACAACGGAACTCAGCTCTAAGCGCCCACTCTTGCCACGAAACTGGGAACCGTCAGAGCCAGTAAAAGAAGTCTTGGATACCTGTCGTATCGTGGCAAGCCAGCCTCGTGAAGCATTTGGCGCCTACGTGATTTCCATGGCAAGAACCGCTTCAGATGTACTGGCCGTACACTTGCTACTTCAAGAATCGGGTTGCCCTTATCGCATGGACGTCTGCCCACTGTTCGAAACACTGGAAGACTTGAATAACGCTGAAACCGTCATCACTCAATTGATGGGTATCGATTTGTACCGTGGTTTTATTCAGAATCACCAAATGGTCATGATCGGCTATTCTGATTCAGCGAAAGATGCGGGTGTGATGGCAGCGGGTTGGGCACAATATCGCGCAATGGAAGCCTTAGTGAAGGTATCGGAAGAGGCCGGCATAGAGCTCACCTTATTCCACGGCCGTGGAGGAACGATTGGGCGTGGTGGAGCACCTGCACACGCGGCATTACTGTCTCAGCCACCGAAAAGTTTAAAAGGTGGTTTGCGCGTCACTGAACAAGGTGAAATGATCCGCTTCAAGCTCGGCTTACCCGAAGTGGCGGTCAACAGTTTCAACATGTACGCCAGTGCGATATTGGAGGCAAACCTGCTTCCGCCACCTGAACCGAAACAAGAATGGCGTGATTTGATGGATACCCTCTCGGAGGTATCTTGTGAAGCCTATCGTGGGGTTGTTCGCGGTGAACCGGATTTCGTACCATACTTCCGCGCCGCAACACCAGAGCTTGAACTGGGGTTACTCCCATTGGGTTCTCGACCATCTAAACGTAACCCAAATGGCGGCGTCGAAAGCTTACGCGCCATTCCATGGATTTTCTCGTGGAGTCAAAACCGCTTGGTATTACCAGCGTGGTTGGGTGCAGGAGAAGCCATTCAATATTCTGTCGACCAAGGACATCAATCGTTACTGGAATCCATGTGCCGCGAATGGCCATTCTTCTCAACACGACTAGGTATGCTGGAAATGGTGTACTCAAAATGTAATCTCGAGATCTCAAGCCTGTACGATCAGAAGCTAACGGACAAATCTTTGTGGGCCCTAGGAGAAAAACTGAGATCTCAGTTACAAAAAGACATTAAAGCGGTGCTCAATGTTGAGAATAATGAGAATTTAATGCAAAGTGATCCGTGGGGATTAGAATCCATACGCCTTCGTAACATCTATGTAGAGCCGTTGAATATGCTACAAGCAGAACTGCTTTACCGCACAAGGCAGACAGAAACGCCATCAACCGAGCTTAAAGAAGCATTAATGGTCACGATTGCAGGTATTGCAGCAGGAATGCGCAATACTGGTTAGCCAGTCATTTATTCTAAAAGTGAGACAAAAAGCCGCTTTGTGCGGCTTTTTGTATGGAAGTAACTCTCTATTGAGAATATTATCAGTTTTTCAATTCATTCATATTTTTATTCTACTTAATGCTTATTATTATTGATATGCTAACTAGCCGCTGTAAATTTTCTAATAACTAACCGCAGCAAGCAGCAATAATATGGCATAGAAATAGAAGTTTGTTTTAAGGCAGCAAATTCAATAGCTGCCATTTTCTAGGTGATATAAGGCTAAAGAAGGTGACAGAGCCATCTAAATTTGTCTTTAGATTGGTATGAGCGCATTCACACACCATACAAACGTGCCAAAGAAGCACACTCGATGTTTATGCGTTCAAGTTTTACAGTTTGATTGACCATTGGATTGAAGACATGTCATTACCGCACGTAATCCTCACTGTTTTAAGTACTCGAGATGCTACTGGATACGACATCACAAAAGAGTTCTCATACAGTATTGGCTATTTTTGGAAAGCAAGTCACCAACAAGTATATCGCGAGCTAAATAAAATGGCTCAAAACCAACTTGTGACTTGCGTGCTTGAGCCACAAGAGGGCAAACCAGACAGGAAAGTTTATTCAATAACAGAAGAAGGACGCCGAGCACTAGGGGAGTGGTTTGACCAACCCACTGCACACCCAACTGTTCGTGATGAGTTCTCTGCCAAATTAATGGCATGTTCCGTACAGCCTTCGACTTCGTATATTGAGCAGCTGACTGGTCTGATTGAAGAGTCTCGTCAACTGGTGAACCACTACAAAGAAATTGAGTCGGTTTACTATGCGACCCCAAGCACGTTAGACAAGCAAGCGCGTTTAGAGCGTTTAACCCTACGTCGCAACTTGTTGCTTCGTAACACTTGGGTCGCTTGGGCAGAAGAAGCACTTGCCGAACTAGAAGCAATGGCGTAAATCTTCGCCATTCTTAAACAACAAAGGTTGGTGTATGCACCAACCTTTTTTTGTGTTTGACGTGTATTATCGGACGGTATTTCTACCAAACTAAACTTGTGGGCGAACACCCAACGTATGGCATAACGCATACGTCATTTCCGCTCGGTTCAGCGTATAGAAGTGAAAATCCTTCACCCCTTCACGGCTTAAAATTCTTACTATATCGATCGCTTGACTCGCCCCCACCAACTGACGGGTTGTGGGATCATCATCCAATCCTTCGAATTGCTTCGCCATCCATCCAGGCACTTTGACGTTATTGATGCTTGCAAAACGAGAGGCCTGCTTAAAGTTCGACACCGGCAGGATCCCCGGAACAATCTCAACGTCAATCCCCGCTGCCACACAACGATCGCGAAAACGCAGATAACTCTCTACATCAAAAAAGAACTGAGTGATGGCGCGGTTGGCACCCGCATCCACTTTACGCTTCAAATTGAGTAGATCAGCTTGCGCACTTTTGGCTTCTGGGTGAACTTCAGGGAATGCCGCGACAGAAATATCAAAATCATGCAGTGACTTCAGTAATTCGACCAAATCGGAGGCATACATATCTGGCGCACCACCACCCGGTGGAATGTCGCCACGCAACGCTACAATGCTTTCAATGCCATTCCTCCAGTAATCATTAGCAATGTTCACCAATTCATCACGGGACGCATCGATACACGTTAAGTGTGGTGCCGCAACCAAACCTGTTTGATCTTTGATTTCTTTGATAATGGAATGCGTGCGGTCACGTTCTCCAGAGTTTGCACCGTAGGTAACAGAAACAAACTTTGGCTGTAAGGTTTTCAGGCGGTGCACTGAGTTCCAAAGCGTTTCTTCCATTTTTTCACTGCTTGGTGGAAAAAACTCAAATGAGACATTGATGTCACCAGAAAGCTCAGCAACGTTCTGATTCAAAGCATCTATATGACTGGCGTGGGTATAACTCATGCTTCTCTCCCTGTGGCACCACCACAAAAAATTCTTTTTAAATTCGCAGCGACGTTTAGACGTCTATATGTCCAGAGAATGTCTTTTATCCGATTTAATGTCAACTGGATCACCATGAATTTTATTCATGATTAAGCTGAGTATTTTTCATTAAAAAAATCACAGCATCTGGATGGCGTTGGAATAACAAAATTGGAATAACAAAAAAGGGCGCGCAGCGCCCTTTAGTGATAATAAATAGTTATAGCAAACTTGCAAGCCGATTCAGGTCCGACTGAATAGCCCCTGCCGTCACCGCTTTACCGGCACCAGGACCGCGAATAACCAACGGGTTGTCTTTATACCACTTACTCTCGATGGCAAAGATATTATCGCAGGGTAATAAGTTCGCTAATGCGTGCTCGCAAGGTAATGCTTCAACCCCTACGGTTGCGCTCCCGTTCTTTTCTAGTCTTGCAACATAGCGCAATACTTTGTCTTCACGTTGTGCTTTCTCAAGACGCTCGGCTAAGTTCTCGCTCAAGATCTGTCCATTGTCCAAAAAATCATCCAGTGGCAAATCACGTAATTGCTCTGGAACCAGTGATTCCACTTTCACGTTTTCAGGTTCTAGTTCTAATCCAGACTCACGCGCCAAAATCACCAACTTACGCATGACATCAGAGCCATCTAGGTCACAACGGGGATCCGGTTCGGTTAACCCCTGCTGCCAAGCAAGATCCACCAAGTCACTGAAAGGCACCTGACCATCAAATTGTTGGAAAAGCCATGACAGCGTTCCTGAGAAGATGCCAGATAGCGCAAGGATATCATCCCCACTTTCACGCAAATCACGCACGGTGTGGTTTACAGGAAGCCCTGCGCCTACTGTCGCGTTATAGAACCAGTGACGACCCGTCTTTGAAAAGGCATCCTGAACTTGATGGTAAATTTCCCCCGGTGCAGAGCCTGCCACTTTGTTTGCTGAAATTAAATGGAAACCATGCTCCGCAATGCTGACATATTGATTAGATAAGGCTTCACTTGCGGTAACATCCAGTACGATCACTTCATCGTATTTCTGCTGATGTGCCAGTTTGTCGAGCCATTCAATGCCGTCATTGCTGATCGCTTCATCATTAAAACGGTTGAAGACTTCTTTCGCATCGATACCATCGAAATCCAACCAATACGTTTGGCTATCTACGACTGCAACCAAGTCAAACGTTTTCCCATGGCGCTTTTCGAGCTCTTCTTTTTGCTCATCAAACAAGGCTATCCAACTTGAGCCGATATTGCCTTTACCACACAACGCAATCGCAATGCGCTTTTGCGCTTGAAATAACTGGCTGTGAATGCCCTTTATCAAACGAGATGTATCGGTTTTACGAAGAACCGCAACCAAACTAAGTCCAGATTCAGCTTCACTGATGAACTCAACAGGGCTGTTTTTCAATTGCTGGTAAAAACCGTAGCAATGATTCGGGTTGTTCGTCACGCCAGCCCCAACAGCAGCAACTAGGGAATACCCTTCTTTTAATTTAATTTCCGCACCAATGGCGACATCTTGTAGATGAGAAAGCGCTTCACCTGCCACTTCGGAGGTATACGCTAAGAGCAAGCAACCTTGGTCATCTTGCGCTTCAAACGCCAAAGGGCTGAGTTGCCCACGTGAAAGCGTTGTCAGTACTTCTTTGGCTAGGCGTTCAAAATCGTGCCCATGCCCAAAGTCCACTTTAACCAGCAACACTTCATCTAAAGAGGTAATGATCTTAGCGCCACGCCCTGACGCCAGAACACGTTCAATACGCGTCGAACCCGATTCAGCTTGGTAGCTGCAACGCAAATGCAGCTCCATCGAACTTTGAGCGACAGGCTGTAAAGTACGGCTATGGAGAACTGGGGCAGCCAAACGAGCAAGCTCACTGGCTTCATCCAAGCGCAGCAGAGGCAACAAACAGGCGTCAGAGACTTTACGAGGGTCAGCGCTGTATACGCCCGCGACATCACTCCATATCGTGACTCTAAACGCTTCGGCTAACGCACCAATGACGGTTGCTGAGTAATCTGACCCATTACGCCCTAGCAGTACCGTTTCACCGTCTTCATTTTTAGCCATGAAACCGGTGATAACAATTCGACACTGACGATGCTGTGCTAACGACTCTTTGATTAAAGGGTAGGAACGGGCTCGGTCCACTTCCGGCTGAGCACCATGTTCAGCACGAAGGAAATCACGTGAATCTTGCGAAACGGCTTCTAATCCATTGTGATTAAGAAGTTCCGCCAGTAATCTTGCCGACCAGATCTCGCCATGTCCTATCGCTGACGATTTTTGAGCACTGCTTAAGGGATAGGACAGCTCACCTAACCTAGAAAACTCGGTATTCAGAGCATCAAGCAAAGCTGCTGCGCGATCCGCTGGTAACAAGCTTTCAATGAGGTTGGTTTGGTACAGCCTTAATTTTTGCAACGCTTCATGCGCTAAGCGTCCGTCTTTTTCTAACGCGGCTAACCAAGCAATAAGTTGGTTTGTCGTGGTGCCCGCTGCGGACACCACAACCAAATCGCTCGTGTCGGAGTATTCTTTAAGTATACTCACGACACGCTGATAGCAATTCGCATCAGCCAAGCTACTGCCACCAAATTTGTGCAATTGTCGCTCGATAGTCATTACGCCACCTCCTTGGCTTTTGCAAAGGCTTGCTCCAAGTCTGCCACCAGATCTTGTGCATCTTCCAGCCCCACAGACAAACGCAATAACGTCGGTGCAATACCCGCTTCCTCTTGCGCTTCATCACTCATGGCGCGGTGTGTCATTGAGCCAGGGTGGCAGATCAAGCTTTCCACGCCACCCAATGATTCGGCAAGCGAGAATAGCTCCAGTGAGCTGGCAAAACATTTCATTTGCTCAAAGCTTCCATTTAATTCAAAACTGAGCATTGAACCAAAACCCGATTGCTGCTTCTTAGCGATCTCATGCCCTGGGTGATCTGGCAAACTTGGATGGTAAATCGTTCCAACCAATTCATGTGTTTTCAGAAACTCTAGAATAGTGTTTGCGCTTTCCTCATGAACTCGCATACGTGCACCCAGTGTACGTAGACCTCTCAGAGTCATATAACTGTCGAATGGCGTCCCTGTCGCGCCAATACAGTTCCCCCACCATGCCAAATCTTCCGCGTGCTTTTCATCTTTACAGATGATCACACCACCAATAACATCAGAGTGTCCATTAATGAATTTTGTCGTGGAATGCACAACAAAATCGGCTCCCAGTGTCAGTGGCTTTTGGTAAACCGGTGTTAAAAAGGTGTTGTCGACAGCTATCAACGTCCCCACTTGCTTTGCCTGTTCACAAATTTTGGCAATATCAACAACACGTACCAGTGGGTTGGATGGCGTTTCAAGTAAGATCAGCTTTGGTTTTTTACTCAATGCTTGCGCAAGAGCGGATTCATCTGACTGATCAACAAATTCAACCTTGAAGTCTCCCTTAAGTGAACGGGTGTTAAACAGACGGTAAGTACCACCATAGCAATCATGTGGCGCGATAATCAGATCATCAGGACCTAGGAATGCGGTTGCCCAAAGATTAATGGCTGCTGTACCTGTATTGGTGATGATGGCATTTGCGCCTTCTTCCAGTTCAGCTAACGCTTGTTCAAGCAACCCTCGGTTTGGATTTCCTGAACGCGTGTAGTCATATTTGGGCACTTCGCCAAAGGCAGGAAAGCCATAGTTCGTAGACAAGTAAATTGGTGGGACAACCGCGTGATACTGAGTATCCGCTTCAATACCAGTGCGTACGGCAATAGTGGCTGGCTTTCGTTGGCTCATAAATAGGGTCTTCCTTTCCTGTGGTGCAATCTTTTCGAGCATCTGTTATACCAATTACACACGCGGGTTAACATGCATGTAACGTATTTTAACGGAGAGAGTCACGCTTAATAAGCCGTACTTTAACGCTCTCACTTTAGGACGTCAACACTTCCAGACGTCTATATGTCTTTGCTTGTGGCAGTAAAAGTCGCTAAAATTGCATCTTAATGAACGGCTAAGTCACTAAAACACATGAAAACCGTTTTCTGTGCGGAGTAGAGTAGCCATATAACTTAGATAAATATAATTGAAGGTGCGCAATGGCAGACTGGAATGGCGAGTACATCAGCCCCTATGCTGAGCATGGTAAGAAAAGCGAACAAGTAAAAAAAATTACAGTATCGATTCCGTTAAAAGTCCTTAAGGTCCTTACAGACGAAAGAACACGCCGCCAAATTAACAATCTGCGTCACGCCACCAACAGCGAACTGCTTTGTGAAGCTTTTTTACACGCTTATACCGGCCAGCCGTTACCAACAGATGAAGATTTGCGAAAAGATCGCCCTGACGACATCCCGAGTGAAGTGAAAAAAATCATGACGGAAATGGGGATCGAATACGAAGCCTACGACGAAGAATAGAAAAAGGGGATGGAATGAACTATCCCCTTTTTCATTTATTTTCAACAAGCCATTTGGCGATGAACTTGCTTGCCCTCCTGCGGGGCTGGGTTTCACGCGGGGGTGCTTTCTCTATTGCCTTGATTGATCGACTGCATTGATTTATCTACTGCATATAGTTTTCAGGCATTTCAATGCGAGCAACCCCTGAATCAATAGCAGCTTGCGCCACCGCTTTTGCGACTCGTGGGAGCAAACGAGCATCCATAGGCTTAGGGATGATATAACCCGATCCAAACTCTAATTCTGAGACGCCGGCTGCTTTTTTCACTTCTTCTGGTACTGGCTCTTTTGCTAACTGTCGAATAGCATCCACCGCCGCGAGTTTCATTTCATCATTGATTTCACTGGCGCGAACATCCAAAGCACCTCGGAAAAGAAATGGGAAACAAATAACATTGTTGACCTGATTTGGGTAGTCACTTCGACCAGTCCCCATGATCAAATCATCGCGAACTTGATGTGCCAACTCTGGTTTGATCTCTGGATCTGGGTTAGAACACGCAAAAACGACTGGTTTATCCGCCATTAATTTTAGCGCTTCAGCAGGCAATAAATCGGGACCAGATACCCCCAAGAACAGGTCGGCACCTTCAATGACATCTTCCAGTGTGCGCTTATCCGTGTTGTTTGCAAATAATTGCTTATATTCATTAAGGTCATTGCGACGAGTATGAATGACCCCTTTGCGATCCAACATGTAAATTTTTTCACGTTGTGCACCACACTTTATCAGCAATTCCATGCAAGCTACGGCGGCGGCCCCCGCACCTAAACAAACAATCGTCGCGTCTTCAAGTTTCTTACCTTGAAGTTCAATAGCATTCAACATGCCCGCTGCGGTCACAATGGCTGTACCATGTTGATCATCATGAAAAACGGGCACATCACAACGCTCAATTAAGCGCTGTTCAATTTCAAAGCAATCCGGAGCTTTAATGTCCTCTAGATTGATGCCACCAAAAGTATCCGCAATGTTGGCGACAGTATCTACAAATTCGTCAATCGTACGATGCTTCACTTCGATATCAATAGAGTCCAGACCGGCAAAACGTTTAAACAGAAGAGACTTACCTTCCATCACAGGTTTCGACGCAAGGGGGCCTAGGTTACCCAGCCCAAGGATAGCTGTACCGTTAGAAATCACAGCCACCATGTTACCTTTGGCTGTGTACTTATAAACATTATCGGCATTTTGTGCGATCTCTCGTACAGGTTCTGCTACACCAGGGCTGTAAGCCAGCGCAAGATCTTCCACCGTATTGGCAGGCTTGGTGAGTTCGACGGAAATTTTACCGGGAGTAGGTTGCGCGTGATAATCCAGAGCTTGTTGGCGAAAATCTTGTTGGCTATTGTCTTCGGACATGTGGGGACGTTCCAATTATTGTTTTGGGGTTAGGTAAAAGGTGTTTCTTACATTATGAGTTGAAGCCGACCGCAAATATAATATCGACTCGATCATTATACTAAAGTATGACTTGCAATCTTCATAGATTACTAAAGTAAAAGAGAAGTCATTTTGAAAGAGCTAAGACCACTTAACCGAGAGCTAAATCAAGAAACCGTGATTTCATGAACGAAAAAAGGACGCCAAGGCGTCCTTTCAAATTTGGTCAGTATTACGAGTTCGTAATTACTTGCTGCTAAGAGCACCAAAACGCTTGTTGAAGCGATCAACACGGCCGCCTGTATCAACGATACGCTGCTTACCTGTGTAGAACGGATGACATTTGTCACATACGTCTAGGTGGATAGATTCTTTGTTTAGAGTTGTTTTGAACTCAAAAGTGTTGCCACAAGAACATGTTGCTGCAACCGCTTTGTATTCTGGGTGAATACCTACTTTCATGGGATAACCTCAAATTGGGCCGTGTCGCCATCCGAATCTATGCCGGACACCACACGTAGTTTCAGATAAATCGATGCGGTCTGACCACATCATCAAGGCGCAGTATATTAATGAAACATTAGGGAAGGATCAACCTATTTGATAGTTTTTTCGCCAACTATTTTCGCTTAAAAGGCAACTTGCCTCCCGTTACCCTATGGGTAAGCAAATCTGGGAACCCGCCAGATTGGATGGATAGGTTACTTAGCCAATCTTACTCGGTTATACTCACCTCATTCCTATCCGGTTCTTTATAACAGATTTATGCGCCCTTCTATTGCCAGAGTCGCTTTGCCCGTACCATTGGACAAGCAATTTGATTACCTTGTTGCCCCTCATCAGTTTCCAGTGATTGGAGGACGCGTAAGTGTGCCTTTTGGCAGGCAAACCTTGGTTGGTATTGTCACAGAGCTCGTAAGCCAGTCTGAGTTTCCCGTTCATCAACTCAAAGGCATCAAAAAAGTACTGGATGAATCACCAGTTTGGCAAAGTTCCCTCTATTCTCTCTTACAATGGTGCAGCCAGTTTTACCTGTATCCGTTAGGCGACACATTGGCGAATGCCATGCCAACTTTGTTAAGGAAAGGCAAGCCTGCTGACTTTAGTACCTTAAAAGAATGGGCTATTACTCACTCTGGTAAAGATCAGATCATGAGCGGGTTTGGTCGAGCCGTCCAACAAGCCAAAGCAATGCACCTCGTCGCCAATGGCACCGTTCCCCACCAAATGATGCTCGACAATGACATATCCGGTCAAGTCTTGAAAACCTTGTTAGAGAAGGGCTGGATAGAGCAGATAGACCGCAAACCTATTGCCATAGACTGGACGAAGCAAGTAGAAAACACTGAAGAAAAACCAACACTCAACGAAGAGCAATCTGTCGCCATTGCCGCCGTGAACAGCCATCACGATTTTGGCTGTTTTCTGTTAGAAGGGGTCACCGGTTCAGGGAAAACCGAAGTTTATTTGAATATGATTAAACCGGTTCTAGACAAGGGGAGACAGGCACTGGTTTTGGTGCCAGAGATTGGCTTAACCCCTCAAACCATCAATCGATTCAAACGCCGATTTAATGTCCCCGTAGAAGTCATTCATTCAGGATTAAACGACACCGAGCGTCTGAATGCTTGGTTAGCGGCACGCGATAAACACGCAGGCATTGTCATCGGTACTCGCTCGGCATTACTGACGCCGTTTGCAGACCTTGGCATCATTATTGTTGATGAAGAGCACGACGCCTCATACAAACAGCAAGACAGTTTGCGTTATCACGCCAGAGATGTTGCCGTGATGCGGGCAGCTAAAGAAAAAATCCCTGTCATTTTAGGCAGTGCCACTCCCGCCCTCGAAACACTCCATAATGCGCTGAATGGTAAGTACCACCACTTAACGTTAACTCACCGCGCTGGCGCCGCAATGCCAACGACCAATAAAGTGCTCGACGTTAAAGGGGTATACCTCGAGAGTGGCTTGTCTGCCCCACTGATTGCGGACATGCGTAAACACTTAACGGCTGGTAACCAAGTCATGCTGTTCCTCAATCGCCGAGGTTACTCACCCGCCCTCATGTGCCATGAATGTGGTTGGATTGCCGAATGCCATCGTTGTGATGCGTATTACACATTTCACCAAAATAGCAGGGAGATGCGATGCCACCACTGTGGTGCTCAGCACCCCGTATTGCATCAGTGCCAAGGCTGTGGTTCGACACAACTGGTTTCCGTTGGTGTTGGTACAGAACAGCTAGAAGAGCAACTTGCCAGCTTATTTCCCGAGTTTAAGGTCATTCGCATAGACAGAGACAGCACCCGACGCAAGGGCAGTTTAGAAAGTGCCTTAAAGTCCATTCGAAACAATGAATATCAAATCCTTATTGGTACGCAAATGCTGGCGAAAGGTCACCACTTTCCAGACGTCACGCTCGTCGCACTTATCGATGTCGACAGCTCATTGTATAGCAGTGACTTTCGAGCATCAGAAAGGCTGGCACAGCTCTTTACTCAAGTATCAGGACGAGCAGGGCGAGCCAGTAAAGCCGGTGAAGTTATCTTACAGACCCATCACCCTGAACATCCACTACTGCAAGCGCTTCTTCATAAAGGCTATGGGCATTTTGCTCAAACGGCACTTGAAGAAAGAAAACTTGCCTTACTTCCCCCCTACGCTTTCCTTACCTTATTTCGCGCCGAAGCAAATCATGAGGAAACCGGCGAACAATTCTTAAGGCAAGTTCGGCAAACCATTGAATCCAACCCTATTATTAACAACGAGTGCATGGTGTTAGGGCCAATGCCAGCACCACTAGCAAGGCGAGCAGGTAAGTCACGCTGGCAGCTAATATTGAGAGCCCCATCACGTTCTTTGATGCAGAAATTATTATACAGCTCAAAAGTCGCCATCGATGCGCTCCCATTGGCCAAAAAAGTGCGCTGGACAACCGATATTGAACCCCAAGATCTTAGCTAAAAAATAAAATCTCTGTAAATTGATGTGATGTCAGTTCTGTTACTCAACGGTATTTTGTTGCTTGTGTGAGAAAATGAATATGATCCTATGTGATTGGTGTCACGCCACATATGTAAAATTTGTTAATCTGCCCGTAAATTAATCTTAATTTAGAGCATAAAATATCCAATAAAAAGTTGCTCACGTCAGCGTTAGATAAAATCTTATAAATGCTATTACAGCCATGAAAAATAAAGAGGACAACTTACTATGGCGACAATGAAGGATTTACTATGGCGACAATGAAGGATGTTGCCCAGTTAGCAGGAGTTTCGACTGCAACCGTATCACGAGCTCTGATGAACCCTGAAAAGGTCTCATCAACTACCCGTAAACGTGTAGAGAGTGCCGTTTTGGAAGCTGGTTATTCACCGAATTCACTGGCAAGAAACTTACGACGTAATGAATCCAAAACGATCGTTGCAATTGTACCCGACATCTGTGATTCCTATTTCACTGAAATCATCCGTGGTATTGAAGATGTAGCTGTGGAAAATGGGTACCTCGTACTGTTGGGGGACAGTGGTCAGCAAAAGAAACGAGAAAGCTCGTTGGTTAACTTGGTTTTCACGAAACAGGCCGATGGCATGCTGCTCTTAGGTACGCACTTGCCATTCGACGTCAGCAAGCCGGAACAAAAGAACCTGCCACCACTCGTGATGGCTTGTGAATTTGCGCCGGAACTGGAATTGCCGACGGTGCATATCGATAATCTGACATCGTCTTTCGAGGCGGTCAACTACCTGACGCAAATGGGTCACTCCAAAATTGCTCAGATATCAGGACCAGATGATGCTGCCCTATGTCAGTTTAGAAACCAAGGGTATCAACAAGCTCTGAGAAGAGCCGGCATTACGATGAACCCCACTTATAAAGAGATGGGAGATTTCACCTTTGAATCGGGTCATAAGGCGATCACTAAATTGCTTTCATTACCCGAGCCACCGACCGCGGTATTCTGTCATAACGATGCCATGGCGATTGGGGCCATCAAAGGAGCAAAAGCCGCAGGATTAAAAGTACCTCAAGATTTATCCGTCGTAGGCTTCGATGATATTCAGTTCGCTGAATTCTGCGATCCTCCACTGACGACCATCACTCAGCCACGCTATGAGATTGGTCGACAAGCGATGCTAATGTTGCTTGAAATCTTAAAAGGTCGTGATGTTCATGCGGGTTCACGCTTGCTGGAAACACACTTAAAAATCCGAGAAAGCGCAGCGCCACCGAGAAACTAACGCCTCGAAAATGGACTCGCCTGCAAGCTTTTCACTGGTAACACTGGTTTTCCAGATCCATTCTGGATTACCATGTTACCCGTTTTTTATTGACTGCAAGCTGTTAGACCGTGGCAAATAAAGATTACGTAAGAAGAGGGCGTGGGCAAAAGAAGCCTACCAAAAAGCAAACATCCAACAAAAAGCCGTGGAAAGCTGGTCTTATCGCCATTTTACTTGCTGGCGGGTTTGGTTATGTGCTTTATATGCTCAGCCTAGATCCAGAACCACCCCAATCTCAGGTGATTCAGAAACCGAAACAACCAGTGAGCAAACCTAAACCGCTGCCACCACCACCGGAAGAAAAGTGGGAGTACGTCGATTCACTTCCAAAGCGTGAAGTACAAGTCGAAGCCAAAGAGCAAGTGGTATCAGATGTTCCATACATAATGCAGTGCGGCGCATACAAAACACTTGAACAGGCAGAAGCACGCAAGGTTGACATAGCCTTTCAAGGCATTAGCAGCAAAATCCGTAAAAAAGAAGACAGCAGCTGGTACCGTGTTGTGCTTGGACCGTATACTAAAAAACGCGATGCCGAGCGTGATCGTCACAAGCTTCAACGCGCCAAAATAGAGCCCTGCGCCATTTGGAAAGAGTCGCAATAGAGCACCGCGTTCAACATTAAATTCGCAAGGGAGCCGTTTGGCTCCCTTGTTTTTTTCTCTGCTGCCCTCATATCCGATTTATATTGCGAGCGAATTAAAAGGTTAATAAAAGTGACTACTATCGTATCTGTACGCCGAAATAATAAAGTCGTCATCGCTGGAGACGGTCAAGTCTCGTTGGGTAACACGGTCATGAAAGGCAACGCAAAGAAAGTGCGCCGCCTCTACAATAATAAAGTATTGGCTGGATTTGCTGGCGGTACTGCTGATGCTTTCACTCTTTTCGAAAGGTTTGAAAGCAAGCTGCAAATGCATCAAGGTCATCTCACAAAAGCAGCCGTAGAACTGGCAAAAGACTGGCGCAGTGACCGCGCACTAAGAAAACTTGAAGCTCTACTCGCCGTAGCGGATGAAACAGCCTCGCTGATCATCACGGGTAATGGTGATGTGGTCCAACCTGAAAACGATCTCATCGCCATAGGTTCTGGTGGCAACTTTGCTCAGGCCGCGGCCACGGCTCTACTCGAAAATACAGAGTTGGATGCCCGTGAAATCGCTGAGAAATCACTGACCATTGCTGGCGATATCTGCGTATTCACCAACCATCATCATACCATTGAAGAACTCGACACCGCGGCGCAAGAATAATAAGGATTACCCTATGTCTGAAATGACACCTAGAGAAATTGTTCACGAATTAAATCGTCATATCATCGGTCAAGACAAAGCCAAGCGCGCTGTCGCGATTGCCCTGCGTAACCGCTGGCGTCGAATGCAACTCGAAGAAAGTTTGCGTGCAGAAGTCACGCCGAAGAACATCTTAATGATTGGTCCAACAGGTGTGGGTAAAACGGAAATTGCTCGCCGTTTGGCGAAGTTAGCCAATGCCCCCTTTATAAAAGTAGAGGCAACAAAATTCACCGAAGTGGGCTATGTCGGCAAAGAAGTCGATACCATTATTCGTGATTTGACTGATGTCGCGATCAAGATGACTCACCAACAAGCGATGGAAAAAGTCAAATTCCGCGCTGAAGAACAAGCTGAAGAACGCATTCTGGACGCGTTACTTCCTCCGCCACGTGAAGGCTGGGGTTCAAGCGAAAACACCGAAGACAAATCCAATACTCGTCAGATTTTCCGCAAAAAACTGCGTGAAGGGAAATTGGACGACAAAGAGATCAACATTGAAGTAGCCGCGCCTCAAATGGGTGTGGAAATCATGGCACCTCCAGGCATGGAAGAAATGACCAACCAACTTCAAGGCATGTTCCAAAACCTGGCTGGCGATACCAAGAAAAGCCGTAAGATGAAAATCAAAGACGCGTTCAAAGCTCTGGCTGAAGAAGAAGCGGCAAAACTCGTCAACCAAGAAGAGCTGAAAGAACAAGCCATTTATAATGTAGAGAATAATGGCATTGTATTCATCGATGAAATTGACAAAATCTGTAAACGTGGGGAGAGCTCTGGTCCTGATGTGTCTCGCGAAGGTGTTCAACGTGATCTGCTTCCTTTGATTGAAGGCAGTACAGTATCAACCAAGCACGGCATGGTAAAAACCGACCATATTCTGTTCGTTGCCTCCGGTGCATTCCAAGTCGCGAAGCCATCCGATCTGATCCCAGAGCTGCAAGGTCGCCTGCCTATTCGTGTCGAGCTGGAAGCCCTAACAAGCGATGACTTCAAACGTATCCTGACCGAGCCTAAAGCTTCACTGACTGAGCAATACTCAGCCCTAATGGCCACAGAGTCTGTCGACGTTAACTTCACGGAAGAAGGGGTTTTACAAATCGCAGAAGCAGCATGGCAAGTCAACGAAACCACGGAAAATATCGGTGCTCGACGCTTGCATACGGTGATGGAGCGTTTGATGGAAGAGATCTCATTTGAAGCCACCGAAAAAGGAGGAAGTTCGTTGACGATAGATTCCGACTACGTGCAATCCAAGCTCGGTGAATTTGTAGAAAATGAAGACCTAAGCCGCTTTATTCTATAAGAACCAAATGATTCTATAAGCATTTCATATTTGATATAAAACAAGCCCGTCGCACTTAGGCGGGCTTTTTGTATTCCCCCAACTAAGTCGTTGTTATACTGGATGCAAATCGAGCAACGATGTGCGAAGCATGAGACAATCATTAAACGTATGGCTGGCCGCCGCTCGCCCTAAAACATTACCTTTAGCCTTTGCCTCTATCGCAACAGGCAGTAGCTTAGCTTTATTCAATGGCCACTTTTCTCTTCCAGTGATGCTATTGGCTTTGCTGACTGCGATTCTTTTACAGGTGCTCTCCAACTTAGCCAATGATTATGGTGACGCTTTAAAAGGCACTGACAATCAAGATAGAATCGGGCCCGTCCGTACGATGCAATCGGGGGCCGTCACCGAAGCAACCATGAAAAGTGCCATTCTCATCAATATTGCCATCACGATACTGTCTGGACTCGCTCTCATTTTTTATGCCCTGCAATCCCCCACCAGTATCGCCGCCTTTCTGGCACTCGGACTGCTCGCCATTGTGGCTGCCATTGCCTATACCGTTGGTAACAAACCCTATGGCTATATTGGCCTGGGGGACCTGTCCGTGTTCATCTTCTTCGGGCTTCTTGGCGTTGCGGGCACTTTCTTTCTTCATACTGGGTTTATTGATGCCACCATTTTCTTGCCCTCAATAGGTTGTGGGCTGTTGGCCGTTGCCGTCCTTAACATCAATAATATGAGAGACATCGACAATGATGCCGCGTGTGGAAAGCGAACCATGGCGGTTCGCCTTGGAGCCGAACGTGCCAAACGCTACCACATGCTACTGTTAACTGGCGGCATAGCCCCTTTCATTGTTTTTTTGGCGTTACAAAATACAGCGTTAGCTTGGTGGTTAAGTATGTTGCTGGCCGTAACCCTAGTGGTAAATCATGGTCGAGCAGTACTGGCGGCGACCTCCCCAACCGAACTGGCACCCATGATGCCCGTCATTGTTAAATGTGCCTTGATAACTAACCTCTTATTCTCAATCGTGATCACGGGTCAAACTCTGATGACATAATTGAGCCTTGTCATTGCAATGACTTCCGAGGCATATATACTCGAATACAGAACTGTGTAACAGAAGACGACCTTGCTTATGGAATACAACACCTCAGCACTATGTGATATCTACTTGGATCAAGTCGATGTAGTGGAACCTATGTTCAGTAATTTTGGTGGCAGTGCCTCGTTCGCGGGTCAGCTTATAACCGTAAAATGCTTTGAAGATAACGGTTTAATACGAACGGTACTAGAACAAGACGGTGTAGGCAGAGTCTTACTCATCGACGGAGGCGGCTCACTACGCCGTGCTTTAATCGATGCGGATCTGGCGTCCTTAGCAGAAGAAAATGAATGGGAAGGCATTGTCGTTTACGGATGCGTTCGTGAAGTCGATGAACTCGAAGACATGAATATCGGCATTCAAGCGCTCGCTTCCATCCCAGTAGGCGCTGCGCAGCAAAGCATCGGTGAAATCGATGTTGCGGTTAATTTTGGTGGCGTGACTTTCCTTCCAGAAGATTACCTCTACGCAGACAATACAGGCATTATCATCTCCCAAGAGCCACTCGATTCCGATTTAGAAAGCGAAGATGAAGAAGAGGACTTCTCAGAAGAAGAATAAACACTATCTTCTCCTTACTCATACCAAAAAAGCAGCCATCGGCTGCTTTTTTTACATTGTTAGGTCTAAATCTACGCAAGTTGATCTTTCAACCTACCAACCAGAAATCAATGTCTAAGTACCGCTCCTATTTTTAGAACTAAGAAGAAGCGCGCAATTTACAAATGTAAATGAGCACTTCTGACAACGCTATAAAATCATGGGGCAAACTTAGGCGTGATTTACTCTACGTCGTCCATCTTTCCTAAAAGATTACGAATACGCTCTTGCCAAGCAGCGTGCTCTTCACGCATCTTCATGTTCTGCGATTCTAGCTCTTCACGGTTACTTTTCAGTACGTTTGCTTCAGAACTCAATTGAGCGTTTTGCTCTTTCAATTCTTCCACTTCCATTTGTAGAAGTGCGATAGTATCAACTGCGGTTTGGATTTTTACTTCTAGCTGCTCTAGGACTTCTAAAGACATGTTAGTCACCTGTTTATTTTGATTCGGTCTGCGTGAATGAAAGTTCACAAATTACCCCACATTCTACTCAGCATCTTTGATAGACACACGTTCAAAATTGGTGATCTATGCTCAGTTGGTTAAAAAAAAATCGATATTTAACCAAATCTTGACGTTCGCTAATCATCTCAACCATATTGACCATTAAAAATTGATGCTGGGCAAGCGACGCGGGATTTCCAAGGCAAAATCGCAAACGTTTGAATAGGGCTATGATAGAATCGCCGCCAATTCTTTCTCTATTTTTTGTCTGGTATCTGGAGTCCACATGAAACGCGATTTGGCGATGGCATTTTCCCGAGTAACTGAAGGCGCCGCACTGGCTGGCTATAAATGGCTAGGTCGAGGCGACAAAAACGCTGCTGATGGTGCCGCTGTTGAAGTCATGCGTGCCCTTCTCAATAAAACCGATATCTCTGGTGAGATTGTCATTGGAGAAGGCGAGATTGATGATGCTCCAATGCTTTACATTGGTGAACATGTAGGTGTTGGCGGTGACGCCGTTGATATTGCCGTAGACCCCATCGAGGGGACTCGTATGACCGCCATGGGGCAATCTAATGCACTCGCAGTATTGGCGGCGGGTGAAAAAGGCAGCTTCTTGAAAGCACCGGACATGTACATGGAAAAATTGGTCGTGGGACCTAGCGCAAAAGGCGCGATAGATTTAAACAAACCTTTAGCCGAAAACCTAGTCAACATCGCTGCCGCTTTAGGGAAAACACTGGATACGTTGACGGTAACGACACTCGCCAAACCTCGTCACGACGCCGTAATTACAGAAATGCAGCAAATGGGTGTCCGCGTATTTGCCGTGCCAGATGGCGATGTTGCTGCATCCATTTTAACGTGCATGCCAAATAGCGAAGTGGACGTGATGTACTGCATTGGTGGCGCACCGGAAGGTGTGGTGTCCGCTGCGGTTATTCGTGCCTTGGATGGCGACATGCAGGGGCGCTTACTGCCTCGTCACGAAGTTAAAGGGGACACGCCGGAAAATCGTGCTCATGGTGAAAAGGAATTAGAACGCTGCAAAGCAATGGGCGTTACCGCTGGTCTCGTTTTACGCATGGAAGACATGGCACGCAGCGACAATGTCGTCTTCTCCGCAACAGGCATTACTAAAGGCGATCTGCTCGAGGGCATCTCACGCCAGGGGAACATTGCTGTAACAGAGACGTTATTAATTCGCGGTCGTTGTCGTACGATTCGCCGCATTCAGTCTACCCATTATCTTGACCGGAAAGATGATGAAATTCGCGACTTTATTCTGTAAGCGATAATCTATTTATCATTAGCGCAGCCCTTTATAGGCTGCGCTTTTTGTTTTTAGCCTATTATTTCCTAGGGCAACAAAGCGACACAGGATTAATCAAGAGTTTGCTTTATTAACCTCATACCTCATAATAGTTATCAAGCTAGAGGTAAGGACAACATGAAAACCACTGATCGGATTCTGAATAAAATCAAACGTGAAGGCGCCATCACAGCCAAAAAACTTTCACAAGATTTATCCATGACAACGATGGGCGCACGCCAGCATCTTCAGAGTCTAGAGGACGATGGGTTCTTAGATTTTGATGATATCAAGGCGAAAGTCGGGCGCCCGACACGCCATTGGTCACTTACCGATAAAGGTCATGCACAGTTTTTTGATGGTCATAGCGACCTGACGATCAATATGATTGATGCCGTGGAATCAGTGTTTGGCAAAGAAGGGATGGAAAAAGTCGCCGCAGAACGTGAAGCAACCACACTTCGACAATACCAAGCCGCCATGGCACATTGTAAGACATTGGAAGAAAAGCTAAACGTGCTTACTGAGCTCCGCGATCGTGAAGGTTATATGGTTGAACTGCTTAAAAACGAGCAAGGATTTGCACTCATCGAAAATCATTGCCCTATTTGCCGAGCGGCAAAACGGTGTCCTCATCTCTGCTTATCTGAACTGAATGTCTTTCGTAAGCTTTTAGGAAAAGAATGTTCAGTAACACGAACCGAGCACATCATTCAGGGAAAGCGTCGCTGCAGTTACCAAATCATCCCCCAGTAATTTCCCAATTGCATCAAAAACTTACGCCGAAGGCTCAATTTATCACAAAGAAATAAGCTCATATTTGCATATATTAATAATGAGACAGAGTGGTAATTGAGCAATTGAAGTACATTTTTTGAGCTGATTTTATCGTATGCTCTGATCATGTGCTGTAACAAAGAAGTAGGAGGGTGCAGATGGGACGCGCTCAATATGATCAAACTTTACCTCCATTTGAGGAGCTTGTCGCTCTGGCTCAGGATGACCCAGAAGCATTTAATCAATTTCGACAGAAGATGTGTGATGAGATGATCACCTGCGCATCGACCGAAATGCAGCCTCGCTTGCGGGCACAACAAACTCACATCGAACGAGTCATCGACCGATGTAAAAACCCAAACCATGCCAACGTAGCACTAATGAACGAGCTCACCACTCAAATTGGTAAATTCCAAAATGCTTTGTATGGCGATGTCTATAAGGAATCCGCCGATATTGTTCCATTCAACTTAGAACGAAAACAATAACGAGGTGCACCCAAGCAACGCCTGCTGAATTCAGCATTTGAAGCTCATTGGAGTATAAAACACAAAACGGACCGCCTTGGGTCCGTTTGTCGTTTAGCTCTGCACTATCACAATAGGTAGGATTTGGCTTATTTGAGTGGAGGGGCACCATATTGGTTTTCGTCGTCGTCGCCTTTCAGCAAGCCACATTCCACAAAAATCCATAATCCCGCCACCAACGCCAAGATAGACGCGATCATTTCAAGCGGTGATGTTTGGATTTCAACCCCTGGCGCGGCAACAGGGACCAGTACGCGACCAGCAATCACCGGAATATGCAAGGCGAGCCAGTACACAGATTTTCCTCTATCGTGCCAGCGTTTAGCGGTTATCGCCAAGTCAGGGAAAAGCATGAACGCTAAGAAGACAATAGCAATCACGTTCCCTAAGTCTGGAAATAATGCCCCCACTCCGAAGCTAAACCCAATAACAATAAGATAATAGAACGCATTCCAGATCCAGAAAACCTGACGCCCAATACGCCCGTGAAAAGAAAACAAATACTGCTTCATCGACATCTTTTACTTACCTTCGCTCAATTGAGCACTTTTTGAAAACATTTGGTGTCCATCTCACGGACATTAATGGTCAAGCTATGAACCTCGCTGGCTTGCTGCTGCAATGTCTCCATCAACTGACGCGACAACGCGCGCTTTTGTTCTTCGGTTCTACCGCACAATAACTCAAATGTAATGTGAATAAAATCCACCGAATCTTCTTGGTCGCCCACCAACCAATGGTGGCAACGCAGCGCTCGAGACTTTACTGAAGATACGTCGAATAAACCACTGCTGATCGCCACTTGATGTAACTCTTCCAACAACAACTGCACATTCACGCGCTCATCGACCGAATTCGAATACTCCATCACCAAGTTAGGCATTGCTCGTCCTTATTCATCTTTTCCGTGATTGGGCTTAACATACAGGAAATTAAACGCCTTAGCGCAGCCCAACCATGAAATTGCCTGCCTGATCACTGGATTTTATCTTGTTGACAACACCATCAGATCTAACCTTACAACCAGATCACGGAAAGACATGACGCCAGTCATGATTTAGCCGTATTAATCTGTTATATTCTTCCGCAATCACGTTTATTTTTTACATTAATTAATGGAGATATTCCTATGCGTCGTCCTGTAGTGATGGGTAACTGGAAACTGAATGGCAGCAAATCAATGGTCACTGAACTGCTCAATGGCCTGAATGCTGAACTTGAAGGCGTAACTGGTGTAGACGTTGCCGTTGCTCCACCTGCACTTTACATCGACCTAGCTGAGCGTCTAATCAAAGAAGGCGGCAACAAAATCATCTTGGGCGCGCAAAACACAGATGTAAACAACAGCGGCGCATTCACAGGTGACACTTCTCCTGAAATGTTAAAAGATTTCGGTGCGACTCACATCATCATCGGTCACTCTGAGCGTCGTGAATACCACGCTGAGTCTGATGAGTTTGTTGCTAAGAAGTTCGCGTTCCTTAAAGAAAACGGTCTAAAGCCAGTATTCTGTATCGGTGAGTCTGAAGCTCAAAACGAAGCAGGCGAAACGGAAGCCGTCTGCGCTCGCCAAATCAACGCCGTGATCGACGCTTACGGTGTCGAAGCACTGAATGGTGCAATCATCGCTTACGAACCAATCTGGGCGATCGGCACAGGTAAAGCAGCCACAGCAGACGATGCACAGCGTATTCACGCTTCTATCCGTGCACTTATCGCCGAAAAAGATGCGGCAGTCGCTGAGCAAGTGATCATCCAATACGGTGGTTCTGTTAAGCCAGAAAACGCAGCGTCTTACTTCGCACAGCCAGACATCGATGGCGCGCTAGTGGGCGGTGCCTCTCTAGACCCTAAAGGTTTCGTCGCTATCGCTAAAGCCGCAGCTGAAGCAAAAGCGTAATTCTGATTGTCCAGAATACCTAAAAAAGACCAGCCTCGGCTGGTCTTTTTGTTTTCAGGTACTGGTCTTTCTCAGCACCCGGTTTATTGCCGGACGAACGCGACCAACGTGTCGTAGTGGATGCGATAAAAATAGCGAGACGTATCGGGCAACACCAATGCCTTTACCATCATGATTGCAGAGAAAGCAGCCGATAGAATTTGGGAAGATAACTGCCGCTAGAAATGCCAAGCAATAGAAAGCACTTGACGACGATTAGCTTTCAGCTTTGGCAGACAGAAGAATACGAATAAAACTGTCGTCTTCGTACTCCACTTCGTAATCAAATTGACCATTGGCGTAGATACTGCCAAGAAACGTGTGTCGATGCGTTAAATGACCTCGAAACAGCATCGGAATAGACGTTTGAAGCTGATTGGCGTCGTTAAAATGCGCATTGAGATCCCGAGATAACACTGCGACAAGGTTGCCGTTTTTATTGTGGTCCAGATCCAGCGCTTCAGGTGTGGACAACACCACTGTCGTTCCCAGTTTTTTCTCAATCTCGTTCACTAACAATAAGTAGCCATCAAGATGCGGGTAGCCAGGTCTCCCATCTTCCCCCATCACCAAACCTTCCAAAAACCGCTCAAGATTAGAGCTGGAATGCTTGCTTAAGTTAACAAACAATTTTATTTGCTTACGGATCGACTTGTACTTATTGAGCTTTAACTTGGGTTTAAACCAGCGGATGAGAACATCGTTTTTCGCCAGTGTGCCCGCGACAACACGTGGCTTTAGCTGGATTTGAAATTGAAGATGCAATAGCGCATGCAGAGCAAGTGTTTTAAATAATTGGGAGTGTTCCATTTAACCGACGTTATTGATTTTATAATTAGAATTCTGGAGCTTAAGATAAAAATCTAAGCCGCTTGAACGTATCAAACCACTTGGGCGATGATTACTCAAGTGGTCTTTTTCATTACATTGGCTAAATGCCATCTCCGCCAATGAACGTTTGAGATTTTCCGTTGAACTGTTGGTCCATATCGAGAGAAGGCTTGTCACTTTTGGGTCTACCCACAACTTTAGCGGGTACGCCTGCCACGGTCGTGTGCTCCGGAACGGGCTGAAGAACAACCGAGCCAGAACCAATCTTAGCTCCTTCACCGACTTCAATATTACCCAAAATTTTTGACCCCGCACCAATCATAACACCCTCACGAATTTTCGGGTGGCGATCGCCACTTTCTTTACCTGTACCACCCAATGTAACGTCCTGAAGTATGGAAACATCATTCTCTACCACCGCCGTTTCACCGATAACGATACCTGTTGCGTGGTCAAGCATAATGCCTCTTCCGATTCTGGCCGCAGGGTGAATGTCTACCTGACACGCAACGGATATTTGGTTTTGCAAGTATGTGGCCAATGCCACTCTACCCTGCTTCCAAAGCCAGTTCGCCACGCGATAGCCTTGCAGAGCGTGAAACCCTTTAAGATAGAGAAGTGGCATGGAATACATAGCAACGGCGGGGTCGCGGTTGACCGTTGCACAAATATCACAGGCGGCTGAAGCGGTAAGTTCTGGATCGGAATTAAATGCCTGCTCCACCACTTCACGCACTCCCATGGCTGGCATCGAAGTCGTTTTCAGCTTGTTGGCGAGAATGTAACTCAGTGCCGCACCCAAACTGTCGTGGTTTATGATAGTGGCGTAATAAAAACTCGCCAGCATCGGCTCTTGCTCTGATAGTTCACGTGCTTCACGGACTATCGTCTCCCAGACCTTTTGTTTTTCACATAGATTCATTGTGGTATTCCAATCATCCTTGAAATAGATGTCTTATCTCTGCAAAGTGTCACTAAGCAAAGTATAACGAAGTAAAGCGCAACGCCGTTTTATGCTTCAGTCGTTTTATGCTTCAGTCACTTTATGCTTCTGCTTTTTTGTCACGCGCCAGCAAATCTTGCGCTGCCATGCGGGCGTCCTTTCCTTGATACAATACTTGATAGATTTGTTCAACTATTGGCATTTCAACCCCCATTCGTTCCGACAATAACCAGACTTCCTTGGTGTTGCGATAACCTTCCACCACCTGACCGATTTCCTCTTGTGCGGTATCAACGTTTTTCCCCTGCCCAAGCGCAAGACCAAATCGACGATTTCGTGATTGGTTATCGGTACAGGTTAGAACCAGATCGCCCAACCCAGCCATGCCCATGAACGTCTCTGGCTGCGCTCCTAAAGCGGCACCTAGGCGAGTCATTTCCGCCAACCCACGGGTAATCAACGCAGTACGGGCGTTCGCACCGAATCCAATGCCATCCGACATGCCCGCCCCTATCGCGATAACATTTTTCACGGCACCACCAAGCTGCATACCTATAAAATCACTGTTGGCGTAGACACGGAATGTCTTGCTGCAATGGATTTTCTCCTGCAAATCTTTCACAAACTCGCGGTCTGGAGAAGCCACTGAGATGGCGGTTGGCATTCCTTTCGCTAGCTCTTTTGCAAAGGTGGGGCCAGACAACACCGCCAAAGCATAATCCTCGCCTAACTTCTCTTGCGCGACATCTTTCAGTAAGCGCCCTGTTTCGGGCTCTAACCCTTTAGTTGCCCAGCAGATGCGTGAATCGGCTCTTAAGAAAGGTTTCATGTTTTGCAAAACAATGCCAAATACATGGCTAGGCACCACCACCAGCAAATCTCGGCTCGCTTGTACGGCTTTTTCTAGGTCGTCTTCAATGATCAGGGAAGGTGGAAAATCCACGTCTGGCAAAAACTCATGATTTGCTCGGTTCGATTCAAGACGCGCCATATGTTCTGGCTCGTGCCCCCAAAGAATGACATTCGCTCCATTGCGAGCCAAAGAAATCGCCAGCGAGGTTCCATAAGATCCTGCCCCAATGACCGTCATGGCGATGTCTTTGCCATAGCTAATATTGGTACTGTTTGAGTTGGCTGAAGAGTGTGTCATCGTTTCACCTGATACGTGTCGTGAATGTCCAAAATAGTATACACCTAAGTCACTTTAGCATGCCGCTCTCGGTAGTCTTAGGTTTGCAGATCTCTCAAGCATGCAGGGTTTGCCGAGAGAATATGGCTAAATCCGCTCGCACTTCCAACCCCGTTAGCTTAAGACAAAGCCGTCGTTAGCGAAAAACAGAAAAGGTAGACAACAAAAATGCACATCGTATCGTGAGATCAGATGTGCATAAAAATTGATTTTTAACGGTGGCGATCCGATCTTGCTAGACTGCCCACTCAAGCGATTAAGCTTGCGCTTCACCTTCAGAAGCTTGCTGTTGAAGGTAGTTCATGAACAACGCGTCAAAGTTGACTGGCGCTAGGTTCAATTGAGGGAACGTACCTTTCACCACTAAGCTTGAAATCGTTTCACGAGCGTATGGGAAAAGAATGTTCGGGCAGAATGCACCTAGGCAATGCGCCAATTGACCCGCTTCCATTTGCTCAGCCGTGAAAATACCGCCTTGTTGAACTTCACATAGGAAAGCCGTTTCTTCTGCATTTTTCACGGTTACTGTTAAGCGAAGAACCACTTCGTACACCCCTTCACCTAGCTCACGACTTTGAGTGTCTAGATCCAGATTGACATCTGGGTTCCATTCTTTTTGGAACATATCAGGAGAGTTAGGCGCTTCGAAAGAAACGTCTTTTAGGAAAATACGTTGAATTGCAAAGTTTTGTTGAGCTTCTTGAGGTGCTGCTTCAGCCATGTCTAAATCCTTTGTTTATTTGACTGCTCCGACTGACCCAGTCAGAACATAAAAACCATTTGAGTATCGGTGAATTACTTCTTACCACGAATCAGTGGCAAATTAGCTTCATTCCACGCAATCAAGCCACTTTTTAGAACGAAAACCTTTTCAAAACCGGCTTTCTTCAGTTCATTCGCACTCGCTTGCGCCGTGTGACCTGTTTTGCATACCACAATGATTGGGTTCGATTTATGCTTTTCAAGGCTCGCTGTAGAACCATTTTTGATATCGGAAGGCAAAATGTGAACTGCGCCAGTAATATGCCCTTTCTTGAATTCATCTTTTGAACGGATATCAACCACAACGCCGTCTTCACGGTTCAGCATATTGGTGACTTCGTTTGCCGATACTTCTTGGTAACCGGCTGTTTTACTCTTCACTATGTTCGCGATTAGGGCAACAACAATACCTGCCCACACCATCGCTAAAATTGGGTTATTGGAAATAAAATCTAAATATTCTTGCATGTCCTACGCTCTTGCAACGCTTACGCGGATGTCTGTAAAGGGCTGAGTATACCGTTGAAGATGAGGAAATTCGATAAGAGGGACCGAAAGAAGTGAAATAAGAGGCAACGCTCACCTTTCAGGTCTCGATTCGTGAGCTTCTGACCCAACTTTGACAATGCTTCCAAAACGACAAACCAAACTGACATGTGATGGAGTCAGCTTATAGATATCAAGGACATATGCATTGAAATTTATACAATCCGACTGAGATACTGTATAGTCTGAGTGCATTATTCACCCAAGAGCTCATTGACTTATTAGGGTGACAACGACTTACACATTTTGGTTTTCAGTGACTTTTCTCTTTAGTGACCTATCACGGTAAAGGAACCACCATGAGACGATTTGCCCAATTTACGCTCGCTATGACATTCACCTTCTGGTCATTTCTCAGTTGGGGAACCCCCTCTATTTCTTATATTGGTGACTATACCCACAATGGTGCACCGGCCATTATTGTGCAATTTGATGGTGAGGTGCCGTATCAAGATGCGGTCACTATTCAGAAAATAAGAACGAATCAGAAAATAAGAACGAGTCAACAAACAGAGACGGGGCAAGACGAAGGCGTTGAATTCCCACTCCCAAACACATGGCAGCTCAGCAAAACTCATAATGCTCTGATTTACACCGATATCGAGGTGGGTCAAGACTATCTTGTGGTGCTCAATCACGACTTAACATACAACGGCGCCTCGACTCAAGAAGTCACCATACACAGGAAAGATCCGACATTAGAGGTGATTGGGCGTGGACCGGTTGTGCCTTCTAAAGGCAAACGCAGTGTCCCAATATCGACAACGAACGTTGAACAAGTCTCCGTCGAAATCCTTAAAGTTAGCGACCCTGCTCGTTTCCTGAATGCTTCCCACTATTCTACCTCGCCGGATCGCTGGACACTGAATCGGCTCACTAAATCCACTCAACCCATCACCGAGTTGAGCTTTGATATTGAGAAAACACACACCAATCAAACTCAGTATTCGGAACTCTATTTGCCCCCCGAGCTCGACAGTGGCTGGTACTTGCTGATCGTCAAACCGACGGGAAGTTTCAGTTACGACAGCGAAAAAGCCATTCAGATCGCGTTAACTGACATTGGTATTCAAACCAAAGTGTTTCCTCAATATTTGGCGGTTCAGCTTTCGTCGCTATCGAACTCTGATCCCGTGACACAGGCTCACATTTCGGTTTATCACTCCGATGGGTCGAAAACCGATTTAGGGATTTCCACAGAAGGCTTTGCGCAATTTGACTATCAGGTAAAACAAGGCGACATCCTATTCGTTAAGAAAGGCAAAGAAGTGAGCGTGCTGCCACTGCGAGAGATGCCACTGGATTTGTCTGACTACAAAGTAGCGGGGCGTCCATACCAAGATCATGAAGCGTTTGTGTATTCCAATCGTGATTTATTCCGCCCTGGTGACGTCCTTCCATTGAACATTATTGCCAGAGACCAAGATGGTGAGATCTCTCCCGATATTCACCGCCTGTATGTGGAATACATCAAACCCGACCAAAGCGTTGCGGCGGGTCGTTGGTTAAGCCCAAGTGCCGCAAGTGGTTTTTACCGAGATGATTACGCCATTCCAAGCAGCGCGCCATTGGGTAAGTGGACCGCTCAGATAAAGCTGCACAAGAAAGCCAAGTCGCCTATCCGCACCTTTACCTTTAATGTCAGTGAGTTCGTTCCTGAAAGAATGGATCTCACGGTCGATCTGCCCAAGAGCATTGAGCTCGGAGCCAAAAGCGTCACCGCTGATCTTGATGGTCGATACTTGTTTGGTTCTCCGGCGGCGCAAAACCGAGTCTCGATTCGTGCGGACTATCGCCCAACGAACCATTTCAATACGACGTTCAGCGAGTATTTTGTTGGGCAAGCATTCTCTATCTCGCCTTGGCGTGACATAGAGAGCATTGATGACATTCAACTCGATGAGCAAGGCAAATACTCACTGACTTTTCCTCTGTATCAAGCCTCATTAATGGAATCTCCGGTTAACGCTCGCTTCACCTTTGAACTGTTCGAAACCGGAGGCGCCAGCGTGTCTCGCAGCCAGCAGCGCCAGCTTTGGTCTGGAAAGAAATTAGCCGGGCTTAAAGCACCTGAAGGTGAGATTGATTCGTACAGTTCTGTAGAATTTCACGTGGCGTTGCTCAGCGGTGATGGAAAACAACTGGAAGCGGGGAAAGTCGATTACCAATTGGAACGCAATGCGGGCGGTTATTACTGGGTATACAGTGAAAGCAGTGGCTGGGATATTCGCAGTGACGACCAATGGCGACCAGTGCAAACAAACCAAATTAACACCGTTGCCAACCAATCGGTACCGCTTCAGTTTAAGCTTGACTGGGGACAGTATCGGCTCACGCTTCGCACCGAAGAGGGCACCATTACACGCTACCCATTTTGGGCTGGTTGGAATGAAGGAAGTGCTCAACAACCCGTTAAGCCGGAGCAGCTTTCCCTCACGTTAAATAAGAAACGCTATGACGCTGGCGACACTGTTGAAGTGTCTTTATTCAGCAAACAAGCGGGTGAATTGATGCTCAGCTTGGATGGCGGTCAGTCTCTTTTTCAGCAGCGTCACACCATTGCCGCGGGTCAGCACCAATTTCAAATCGCGTTGCCCCCGAACACCAACCGTCATGATCTTTACCTAACCGCGACCTTAATCAGCAGTGCGACCGATCAATCCCCATCAGGCACCGCATTACCACGGCGCTATTTTGCGGTTGCCCCCGTAATGCTGGATCGCGAAGCTCGTCGATTACCCGTCTCCATTGAACATGCTGAGACACTGCTGCCTCTGGAGCCCGCCACGATCAAAGTGAAACTCGATAAGGCGGTGGAAACGCGCGCATGGGTCACACTTTCTCTCATGGACAGAGGTATCGTAAACCTTGCCAAATACCATCCCCCCCAAATGGCGGATTGGTTCTTCTCGCACAGACGCTATCAAGGTGACGTCATTGATTTGTACTCGCGCTTTTATCAAACCCGACCGGACTCCTTTGTCACTCACCATCGATATGGTGGCGATCAGGAAATCGATTTGAATGTCAGCAAAGAGGATGTAGTCGAAAGCAAAACCATCACCATCATGTCGGAATTGATTCAATTTGACCAAAATGGCGAAGCCAATATCACGATCGATATCCCAGATTACAACGGGCAGGCTCAAGTCGTTGCGATGGCATTTACCGACAATCAATTCGGACAATCAGAGTCGAACGTTGTGATTTCGGCACCGATTGTGGCTGAACTTGCCGTACCCAGATTTTTAGCACCAGGCGATTCTAGCCAGACCTTTATGGAGATTTTCAATACCTCAGGGGGAAGCCAGACGATCAAAGCCTCTATTGCAGCAGACGACATATTGTCTTTGCCTGGGGATTCAGATTTTGAATTTACGCTTCAAGATGGTGAACGCACAGGCGTGCCTATCCCCTTTGAGGTTGGTCAGATTCAGTCGAGTTCAGACACCATCACACTCAAGTTAACCATTCATGCGACAGGGGAAGATAACAGTCAATATCGTCAAGTACGAGATTGGACCGTTCCCGTTCGCATTGCTCAACCCATGGTGAGCCAACGTACCCTCATCACGTTAACGCCGAAAAACAACGACAGCGCCGAAAACCTCGGAAATCCGTCTTTTGAATTAACGCCAGATTTGTGGAAAAACTACCAAGACTTCACCGAGCAATTTGCAGCCATGACCTTCTCTCACTCCCCGCAAATTCATATTGCTGAACATGCATCCGGCTTGTTCCAGTACCCCTATGGATGTGCAGAGCAAACCACCAGCAAAGCCATGCCATGGTTATTTGAAGACAGCGACCTTGATCAAGTCAAAGCCAAGGCAGCAAACGGTAAACCTGTACGTCAAATTATCGAAGATTCAATGAATCGTTTGTCGACCATGCAAAAAGCCAACGGCAGTTTCTCGCTCTGGAGCAAACATGGCTCTGCCGACCCTTGGCTGAGCATGTACGTGACGGAATACTTACTCGAAGCCAATGCACGCTATAGCGATATCGTCCCTGAACACATGCTGGCGAAAGCGCGGGAAAATCTAGTGCGTTATATCGGGGCAAGTCAATCGACCGATGCCAGTCACTTTTACGCACTTTGGTTAGGAACAAAAGCGGGCTTGGTGAATAACGCTCAGCTCTACAACACGCAATCCACGTTAAAAGACCCATCAAGTCACGGCATTTCTAGGCTGTCTGCCGCTCACTTAGGCGGCGCATTCTTGATAAACGGGCAAACCAAACTGGGCGAGGAATACCTATCATGGGCGGAATCCGACGCCATGCGAAACCGCGTATCGTATTATGAGTATGGAAGCGATGTTCGTGATTTGGCACTGACGATTTCCATTCTCGAAGATGTGCAAAAAGTCATGAAGCTTAGCCCCGACATGCTCGCATTAAGGGATCGCCTTGCCATTCGAGTCATGGAGTTATCGGCGAGTAAATCTTACCTAAGCACGCAAGAGCGCATGGCACTGGTGAGAGCGGGTCTTGCCTTAAAAGACGACTCGAACGAAACCATCGAGCTGATCATTCACGAGAAAGGCATTAGCGAGAACGCTGCTAACGAAAAGAGGGTTGAAAGAAACGTCTCCAGCCAAGGGGCGGGGCATGAACGGCTGTCGGTAAGGAGCTCGGTATCTTTAGTCGGTGATCAATCCGTCTTCCTTCAACTGGTCACAAAAGGGCTTGCTCACCCAAGTTATCTGAATTCCACCATCGACTTCAATCAAGCGCTTCGCTCTTATCGCTTGGAAGATGGCAGCATCTACAAGGGGCAGCCACTCAAAGTTGGGGATAAATTGATTGTTTCCGTCGATTACAACTTGAAAGAAAAAGCCAACAATGCGCTGATGGTCGAATACCTTCCAACTGGCTTCGTACTAGAAAACCCGCAATTTACCAATAGCGCGGACATCATCAAGTCCTCTAACGTGATGGAAAGCAGTGAGTGGGACATGTTGGAATACCGCAACGATCGACTGGTTGCTTCAATCAACATGAAAAAAGAGCAGGATTACCGGATCAACTATGTTTTACGTGCGGAAACGCCGGGAATATCTGCCCTGCCGGCACTCTTTATGGAAAAAATGTATCAGCCTGAAAAACTGATTTACAAGCCATACCCATCAATAGAGTTCATTACCATTCGTCCATAAAGCGTAAAACGATGAAACCTCTATTCAAGCGACGATGCATTGGGACGATAAGCGGTATTTTGATACTCATACTGATGCTGCTTATCGTTGGGGCGTTTTTTATTGCCAATGCGCTCTCTCCTCTCAACCTCGAACAGAAAAGAGATCACAGCACCACGGTTTACAGCAAAAATGGGGAAGTGCTACGCCAATTCTCCAATTCCAAGGGTATTTTTCGAACCCCAGTCAAACACCAAGTACTCAACGGAAAAGTCGTACGCCTAGTCTCGGATGTGTACTTAACGGCTTTACTGGAATACGAAGATAAGTATTTTTACGTTCACCCTGGCTTTAACCCATTCTCCCTTGCCAGAGCACTGTTTCAACAAGTCACCCATGGTCGGGTGATCTCAGGCGGCTCCACGATCACGATGCAAGTCGCGCGTATGTTTTATCCTTATGAGCGCTCATACGTTGGCAAAGTTGAACAAATATTTCGAGCGATGCAAATCGAGCGCCATTACAACAAGGAAGAAATTTTAGATTTGTACCTCACCCATACGCCTATGGGGGGGAACATTGAAGGAGTCGAAGCCGGAGCACAACGTTACTTCGGTAAATCCGCTCAGAATCTCAATTTAACCGAATCACTCACTTTGGTGGTGTTGCCTCAGCGACCGAGCAGTACTCGCCCCGACCGGCATCCTCAACGTGCACTAACGGCAAGAAACAAAGTACTGCATCGAGTCAGTGAAGCATTAGCGCTGACGGATTCCACCACCGAGCTGCTGACCAGTTCTCCACTCGGCGCGTCACGACACCTTTCGCCAGTGATGAGCCCACTGCTTGCGAGAAAGTTGCGTTCAAACCAGCCAAACCTCACTGAATTTACCACCTTTATCGACCACACATTACAATCTTCCATCGAAATGCTGATATCGAAGCGCTCGACAAACTGGTCGTCCACGTTATCCAGCGCTGTGCTTGTTATGGAGAACGAGACAGGAGAAGTGATAGCTTATAAGGGATCCGCCGATTTCACTGACTTGCGCCGTTATGGGCATGTCGACATGGTGCAGGCGATCCGTTCTCCGGGCTCAACATTAAAGCCTTTTATTTATGGTATGGCACTGGAAAAGCAGCTCATCCACAGCGGCAGTTTGATGATGGACATTCCTATTTCTCATGGCAACTACCAACCACAAAACTTTAACCGTTATTTCAGTGGTCCGATTCGCATGGACAAAGCGCTGCAACTCTCTAAAAATTCGACCGTTGTTCAAATTCTTAGTCAGCTTGGTCCTGAAGCGTTTTTGCGTTTTCTGAAGATCAGCCAAATCCCTCTCAAAGCGGATGAAGCAAACTTAACCTTCGCTTTGGGCGGAGTAGGCACTAACTTAGCGGGTCTGGTTTCTCTTTACTCATCATTGGCAACAGAAGGCAACGCGATTCAACCTCGATACCTAAACAGTGACTCCAAAACTCAGCATACGTTGCTAACCCCAGCCGCCAGTTGGATCCTGTTTGATATTTTATCTCACATTCCGCCGCCGCAGCGCTTTGCCCCCGCGCATGGCAGAAAAGTCGCTTGGAAAACAGGCACCAGCTATGGATTTCGTGATGCATGGTCCATTGGCGTTAGCCCTAAATACACCGTTGGAGTGTGGGTGGGAAGACCAGATGGGTCGCCCAATGTTGGGCAAACTGGTGCCAAGCAAGCCGCCCCCATCATGTTTGATGTATTTGATTTGCTCCCACCAGAATCGAAGCCATTGATCAAACCTCTTAATGTCGCTTCGAACATCGTATGTTGGCCAAGTGGACTATTAAAAACGCAAATCAAACAAGAAGACTGTTTGAGTACTCAACTAGCATGGCTAATTGACGAGCAAGCCCCCCCAACACTGAGATACCAAGAACCTTTTAACACATTGCATCAGTGGCCGGAGCCTTTACAACACTGGTCGCTCTCTAATGGGATACCTCTGAACCAATCAGCACTCATTAGTCCTGAAAAGGTGGCCATTTTAACGCCTCAAAATGAGACTCAGTTTTTTCCTTATTCGGGGCAAGTTTTAAACCTCAAAGCCAGTGTTGATGGAGCGGATTGGTATTTGAACGATCAACCGCTTTCACAACCCCAAATTGAATTTGATCAATTAAGCGACGGTCGATATCAATTAACCGCCTGTTTGGTCCACTGTGATAATGTTGTCATTCAAGTGTTTAAATAACCTGATAGCCACCCAAAATAGGTTCGACCGATACCGTTCATTGAGGAAAATGATTGTCTTTCCTTCTTGTAATTCGCAATAATCCTTTCTAACTACAACGCACTTTTGAAAACTTGTAACAGTCAACTGCGATCATTATTTGATCTAAGGCTACAGTTCCAACTACAAAGTGTAGTAAAATTACGCTAATTTGATTTATCAGTTACTTTGAATTTGACGAGGTTAGAACTATGTCAGCTAAGAAGCCAATGGCTCTAGTTATTTTGGATGGGTGGGGACACCGCGAAGACTCAGCAAGCAACTCTATTGCTAACGCTAAAACACCGGTAATGGATGAACTGTTTTCCACTTGCCCAAACACTCTAATTTCTGCGTCTGGCCTTGATGTTGGTCTGCCTGATGGTCAAATGGGTAATTCAGAAGTGGGTCACACCAACATTGGTGCAGGTCGTGTGGTATACCAAGACTTAACTCGCGTCACTAAGTCGATTTCTGACGGTGAGTTCGAACAAAATGAAGCGTTGGTCGCGGCGATAGATAAAGCCGTGAATGCGGGTAAAGCCGTTCATTTGATGGGCTTGATGTCTCCAGGCGGTGTACACAGCCACGAAGACCACATTTATGCCGCCGTAAAAATGGCCGCAGCACGTGGCGCAGAAAAGATTTACCTTCACTGTTTCCTAGACGGTCGTGACACGCCACCGCGCAGCGCTGAACATTCTCTAAAGCGCTTTGACGATTTGTTTGCCGACCTAGGCAAAGGACGAGTGGCGTCTTTGGTTGGTCGTTACTTTGCGATGGATCGTGATAACAACTGGGATCGCGTTCAAGTTGCTTACGAACTGCTGACTGAAGCAAAAGCAGAGTTCACATACAGCAACGCCGTTGAAGGGTTAGAAGCAGCCTACGCACGTAACGAAAACGACGAATTCGTGAAAGCAACAGCGCTTCAAGCAGAAGGTCAAGAAGAAGCACGCATTGAAGATGGGGATGCGGTCATCTTCATGAACTACCGTGCGGACCGTGCTCGTCAAATTACGCGTACTTTCGTCACCGATTTCGCTGGTTTCGAGCGTAATCGCTTCCCTGCAGTCGAGTTCGTTATGCTAACGCAATACGCAGCAGACATCCCTCTGGCAACCGCATTCCCACCAGCTTCTTTAGACAATACGCTCGGTGAATGGCTTTCTAAATGTGGTAAAACTCAGCTTCGCATGTCTGAAACAGAAAAATACGCACACGTGACGTTCTTTTTCAATGGCGGCGTAGAAAGCGAATTTGAAGGTGAAGAGCGCAGTTTGGTCGCCTCTCCTAAAGTGGCTACTTACGACCTTCAGCCAGAGATGAGCTCTGAAGAGCTGACTGAGAAATTCGTTGCGGCGATCAAATCCGGCAAATACGACTCCATCATCTGTAACTACCCTAACCCAGATATGGTGGGCCACACAGGCATTTACGAGGCAGCAGTTCAAGCGATTGAGGCAGTCGATGCATGTGTTGGAAAGGTGGTTGAAGCCATCCGTGAGGTAGACGGTCAAGTTCTTATTACGGCCGACCACGGCAACGCAGAAATGATGGTTGACCCAGAAACTGGGGGCACCCACACGGCGCACACCAATCTCCCCGTTCCACTGATATACGTAGGTAGCCGTGCACTGGAGTTTGTTGAAGGCGGTAAGCTGTCTGACCTTGCTCCAACGATGCTCAAGCTATCAGATCTGGAAATCCCTACTGAGATGACTGGTCAGGTGATCGTTAATCTGAAATAATCGTCCTCATAATCAAGAGGCTGGAACCCTTTCAGCTTCGTCTTATGGCGGAACGATTCATACGGATGAACCTGTTTAATTTACAGCATTCCTTTAACGCCGGTGCATTTCGCGCTGGCGTTTTCTCATGTCTTCTTATATTTATCTCGATGCTCAGTAACCACGCACTTGCGGCTTCTCAAACTGAGCTTACTGGGGTGAAAACTGAAATCTCTCGCCAACAACAGCAACTCGATAAAGCACAGAAACAACTCAACAACCTGCAAGGCGAGCTCAAAAAACACGAGCTTTCAATCAACGCGATAGAACAAGCGATAAAGCAGACGGAAGCGCACCTAAAAAAAGCCAACACTAATGTCAACCAATACCAACAACAAAAATCTGCATTAGAAAAACAACAAAAAACACAAAGTGATACGTTAAAAGAACTGGTCAAAACCTATTACATCACTCGACGCAAGTACGATGCCGCGACCTTACTGCAAAATGATAACAAAGCCGAATTGGACCGCATCAGTCACTACTTCCAACACTTAGCCAAAGAACGCAGCAAAGCCATTGAAGCGCTCATGGCAACCGAAACCGAATTGGAAACGACCCACCGTGCGTTGAAACAGAAACAACAAGAAATATCCGATTTACTGGCAACTCAACAGTCCAAGAAGAAAGCGCTGACCGACTCACAGACCAACCGCAAGAAAACGATATCTCAAATTAAAAACACCGTTAAGAATGACAAAACGTATTTATCCGAGCTGCAACGCAATGAAAACCGATTAAAAGCCGAAATTGCCAAAGCAGTAAAACGCGCCGCCATTCCAATGAATGGGCTGACTCAACAGAAGGGTCGGCTGCCTTGGCCACTGCGAGGCACCGTGCTGCACCATTACGGAACGAAACAGACTGGTCAGGTAAATTGGAAAGGCATGGTGATCAGTGCCAAACACCAACAACCCGTAAAAGCCGTGTATTCGGGGACAGTGGTGTTCGCGGAGTACTTGCGAGGCTATGGTTTGCTCGTGTTGGTTGATCATGGGAAAGGCGATATGACCCTGTACGGCTTTAACCAAACTCTGATGAAAAAGGAAGGAGACAAGGTGCAAGCAGGCGAAATCATTGCTCTCGCAGGCGACACGGGAGGTCAAGACAGAACCTCTCTGTACTTTGAAATTCGCCGAAACAGCAAGGCTCAAAACCCAACCTCTTGGTTAACCAGATAAGCAAACTCCATAAAACACAGATAAAAAAGAGCACTCGGTGCTCCTTTTTTGGGATAATTGCAAGTTCTATTCGGAATCAGTCACTGCCAAACAAGTCTCGTGTATAGACTTTGTCTTTTACATCGCCCAATTCCTCAACCATTCGGTTCGATACAATAACATCGGATATAGTCTTAAATTCGTTCAAATCTGTCATAACTTTCGAATGGAAAAATTCCTTCTCTTTCAGAACGGGTTCAAAAACTACGACCTCAATCCCCTTCGCTTTCAAACGTTTCATAATCCCTTGAATGCTTGAAGCACGGAAATTATCCGACCCTGCCTTCATGATTAAGCGATAGATCCCAACCACTCGGGGTTGCTTCTTAAGAATAGATTCGGCAATAAAATCTTTACGTGTGCGGTTGGCATCCACAATGGCTTGAACAATATTGTTGGGAACATCTTGATAATTTGCCAGCAGCTGCTTGGTGTCTTTTGGCAAACAGTACCCACCGTACCCGAATGATGGGTTGTTGTAGTGGCTGCCAATACGAGGATCGAGTCCAACCCCTTCAATTATTTGGCGAGAATCCAACCCATATGCCTCAGCATAAGAATCCAACTCATTGATGTACGCCACACGCATCGCTAAGTACGTGTTCGAAAATAACTTCACGGCTTCCGCTTCTGTTGAGTTGGTAAATAGAACGTCAATATTCTCTTTCTCAGCGCCTTGAACTAATAGATCCGCAAACTTCTTTGCCCGCTCGCTTTGTTCACCCACAATGATCCGAGACGGGTGCAAGTTGTCATACAAGGCACGTCCTTCTCTCAAAAACTCAGGAGAAAATAGAATGTTATCGCAGCCTAGTTCTTTACTAATACGTTCTGTATAACCAACTGGTACTGTTGATTTAATTACCATCGTCGCGCTGGGATTGATCGCCATAACATCTTTAATCACCGCTTCTACAGTAGAAGTATTAAAGTAGTTGGTGATTGGGTCGTAGTCCGTTGGCGTGGCGATAACGACATATTCTGCATCTTTGTATGCGCTTTCTTTGTCTAACGTCGCCATTAAATTCAACGGCTTTTCAGCAAAAAACGATTCGATTTCTTTATCTGCTATGGGAGAAACTTTGTCGTTAATAGAATTCACTTTATTTTCAATGACATCTACGGCGACAACCTGATTGTGTTGAGCTAACAAGACTGCATTGGATAACCCAACATAACCTGTCCCTGCTATTGCGATTTTCATCTATTCCCCACCCTAACCAACAAGAAATCGACGCTCTCTAACTTATTTAAGTACAGCATTGATTTAACATTGCGCAAATAGCGCGCTTATTTTGCTCAAAAAAAAGAACATGAGCTTACAAGACAATTTAGCAAACTAGGCTAATTAAGGATTATGAAACGGGTATGAAATCAAAGGCTAAGGAAGTATGAAGACTGGCTAACACGCCAATAATCGCACCTTGAGAATATGTTATCGAACTCGAAAGGCTTAATAAGTACAAAGAAGACACCACTGCCACAGACAGTGGTTTAGGGGAAGACAATTGAAGCTTTTTAACTTACCTATACTAAATCATATTTCAACAAGTAGTTTTGCATTTCTATCTTTATCTGATAAAAGAACCTCGCCACCTGTCAAAGGCCATTCAATGCCTAAATCTTTGTCATCCCAACGAATGGAGATTTCAGCGCTAGGATTATAATAGTCGGTACATTTATACACAAACTCCGCTTCGTCACTCGTCACATAGAACCCATGGGCAAAGCCTTCTGGCACCCAAAGCTGACGCTTATTTTCAGCAGATAAGTAGACACCGACCCACTGACCAAATGTAGGCGAATCTTTGCGGATATCCACGGCTACATCGTATACTTCACCAGAAACCACGCGCACAAGCTTCCCTTGAGTATTTTCTGTTTGGTAATGCAAGCCACGCAAGATACCTTGTTTGGACTTTGAGTGATTATCCTGAACAAACTGTATTGGCTTGCCTGTTACCAGTTCTTCAAACTTCTTTTGTTGCCAAGTTTCCATAAAGAAGCCACGCTCATCACCAAATACCACTGGCTCTATTATTTTCACATCGGGGATGGCAGTATCAATTACTTTCATTGTTGATATTCTCGGATATTTTCTAAAGCCTGTTTCCAATCACTTGGTGTTACATCGAAAATCTGCGTGATCTTCTGGCAGTCTAATGTTGAGTTTTTTGGGCGGGGTGCGGGTGTTGGATATTCGATAGCAGCAATTTCATTGACTTCAGGTGATTTTTTGAACATTTGATATTTAACTGCCTGCTCAAAAATCTCACATGCGAATTGGTACCAACTGACATGAGGAACACCGGAGTAGTGAAATACACCTGATGGCGTATCAGCGGATTGGGTGTACTTGTCCATCATTTTGATAAGGGCAGTGGCAATATCACCAGCGTAAGTCGGTCCACCAAGCTGATCACCAATAATTCTCAGTTCAGAACATTCAACACCTAAACGCAACATGGTTTTTACAAAGTTATTGCCATGTTCGCCAAATACCCATGCCGTTCTTAAAATACCATAACGCGTACAGTGTTCTTGAACCATTTTCTCCCCAGCAAGCTTACTTTGCCCATACACACCTTGTGGTGCTGTTGGGTCCGTTTCTATGTAGGGGGAATGTTTCGAACCATCAAAGACATAATCCGTAGAGATATGCAGTAGCAATGCATCAATCCGCTCTGCTGCTTGAGCCAAATACTTGGGTCCATCTCTATTGATGGCATAACTTGAGTCAATATCCGTTTCTGCCTTATCCACGGCAGTATGTGCTGCCGCATTGATAATGACATCTGGCTTCAGCAATTCAACCTGACTAAACACAGCATCTTGAGACGTAATATCAAGCTCTTCACGCTCGTAAGCAAACAGCTCAATATCTGAACGTATGTTTAGCTGCTCAACTAAGCAGTAACCCACCTGCCCACGACATCCCGTAACCAAGACCTTCATCTAGCTGCTCTTCCTGTTTTTAATCAGTTGCATAAGATACTGACCGTATTCATTCTTCATCATTGGTTCCGCGATTACTGCTAACTCTTCATCCGTTAACCACTTATTCTGCCATGCAATCTCTTCTAAACACGCAACTTTTAAGCCCTGAACGTGCTCAATCGTTTGTACAAAAGAAGATGCCTCATGCAAACTTTCATGAGTACCTGTATCTAACCACGCAAAGCCTCGCCCAAGTAGCTCTACATTCAAACTACCATCATTGAGGTACATCTCATTTAATGTCGTAATTTCTAACTCACCACGAGCAGACGGTTTGACCTGTTTTGCCATTTCCACAACACGATTGTCGTAGAAATACAAACCTGTTACCGCATAATTCGATTTGGGCACCAAGGGCTTTTCTTCGATTGAAACGGCTTTCATCTCGGTATCAAACTCCACCACACCAAAGCGTTCTGGATCTTTTACTTGGTACCCAAAGACTGCCGCTTGCCCCAACTCTGCTCGTTCTCGTGCACGTTGTAACTGCTGTCCAAATGACTGACCATAGAAAATGTTGTCGCCTAACACTAAGCAAACCGAATCATCACCGATGAACTCTTCACCGATGATAAATGCTTGAGCTAAACCATCCGGACTTGGTTGAATAGCGTACTCTAGGTTAATACCGAAGTCGGATCCGTCTCCCAGCAAACGTTTAAAACTGGCGTTATCCTCTGGTGTCGTGATGATCAATATGTCTCGAATCCCAGCCAACATCAATGTTGATATCGGGTAAAACACCATCGGTTTGTCGTAAATTGGGAGCAACTGTTTAGAGGCACCACGAGTTAGAGGGTAAAGGCGCGTTCCAGAGCCGCCTGCTAAAACGATACCTTTCACTTCAAACCTCCTGAACCAAGGCGCTCACGCGCATAAGAACCATCCAGCACTCGAGACCACCATTTTTGGTTACTCAGATACCATTCGACCGTCTTCCTAATTCCAGATTCAAAGGTTTCTTCTGGTGTCCAGCCGAGTTCACGTTCAATTTTTGACGCATCAATGGCATAACGAACATCGTGACCAGGTCTGTCTTTGACATACGTAATCAAGTCGGTGTAATTTGAAATGCCTTCTGGTTTTTCTGGTACAAGTTCTTCCAGTAATGAGCAAAGTGTTTGCACCACTTCGATATTCGCTTTTTCATTGTGACCACCGATGTTATACGTTTCTCCGACCTTACCTTCTGTTGCCACTTTGTAGAGTGCGCGAGCGTGGTCTTCAACATAGAGCCAGTCTCGGATCTGCATGCCGTCGCCGTATATTGGAAGCGGTTTACCTTCGAGCGCATTAAGAATCATGAGTGGAATCAACTTTTCGGGGAAATGGTATGGACCGTAGTTGTTAGAGCAATTGGTGACCAGCGTAGGTAATCCATAGGTGCGTTGCCAAGCCCTTACTAAGTGATCACTGGATGCTTTTGATGCTGAATATGGGCTGCTTGGCTCGTAAGGCGTGGTTTCTGTAAACAGTTCGTCCGTTCCCTCTAGGTCGCCATACACTTCATCTGTAGAGATGTGGTGGAAACGAAAGCGTTCTTTGTTCGCTGCATCTAATTGGCAGTAATAGCTTCTCGACACTTCCAAAAGGTTGTATGTACCAATAATATTGGTTTGAATAAATTCAGATGGTCCATCAATCGAACGGTCTACGTGGGATTCGGCTGCCAAGTGCATTACGATATCTGGCTTATGCTGTTCAAACACACCTTCAAGTGCCGCTTTGTTGCAAATATCGACTTGCACGAACGCATAGCGATCAGACGTGCTCACTGTTTCTAAAGACTCCAGATTTCCAGCATAGGTCAACTTGTCTAAGTTGATCACCGAATGATTTGTGCTTCCAATGATGTGCCTTACCACCGCCGATCCAATAAAGCCTGCGCCACCTGTTACCAATATCTTCATATTTCCAATCCGCTAGTGTTTTAACTTCTGTAATCCAAAATATATCGATTCGCTAAGAATTCACGCATGCTGCCACTCTTGAATAACACTTTAAAAAGTATACAAATCGAGGAAATAGCCTTAAAAATGCCGGAATTGTAACTGGATTTTGATTAGGGTACGAGGGTAATCGAGCTTACACCTATCAACTTGATGAGTTACTACACATGAGATCACGCTGTGTCCGTATGTTGCCGATAGGGGTCTTCAAATGAGAAATATGCTAAGATTCGATAATTGTTACTTTGTATAACTTCAAATACCGCACCTAATCGATTATTATTGCAGGACTACTGTGATTAAACATTAGTTTTTTGGCTAGTTAGAATAAATTTATGAATGATAGTATCAGCGAGACATTACAAAGGCGCCAACCAGTAGAACCACCAATTCAAACTAGCATTGGTCCTCCAACTACAAATATTTCCAGTGAGGACTCTTCCAAGCCAAACAACTGCATTTATGTTTTCTGTCCGAAAAGTGATGCTGTTAGAATTTTAACTGTTTTAAAACGGCACCCTCATATACCTGTCAGCTTAAATGACTACTCCATTAGAGACTTTAAGAACAAAACTCTATGTCATTTTAAAAGTGCTCAACTCACCCCTGAGCAACAGAGCTTTTTAGTGGCCGCTACTGAATTGGGAGCACAAATAGAGCCTCTGGTGAGCTTCTTAGATCGAGCATTGGGTTACACTGAACCAGAACTTCTTCATAGTGGATATTTCTTACACCAAAAAGCATTTTCCATCTTGTCTAGCCGAAAGAATAGTTGGGAAAAAAGAAGTATTGATCTCCTGTTCGTATTCTTGCTTGCATGGATCGCTATCCCTATAGGTCTGGTAGCAGCCCTGTTTATAAAACTCGAGTCTCCCGGACCTGTTTTCTTCAAACAAAGAAGAACTGGGCAATTTAATCAAGAGTTTGAGGTCTTAAAGTTCAGATCGATGAGAAATGATGCAGAAAAGGAAGGAGCAAAATGGGCTTCACAAAATGATGCTCGCGTTACTCGTGTTGGAAAATTTATCCGTAGGACACGCATTGATGAATTACCTCAACTTATTAATGTCCTTAAAAATGAAATGTCGATGGTAGGACCGCGCCCAGAACGAGAAGTTTTCATAGAAAAGTTGGAAGAGGAAATTCCTTACTATCGATTTCGTCATGCCGTGAAACCAGGTGTTACAGGTCTAGCCCAAGTTAAGTATCCATATGGAGCATCAGTCGAGGATGCTATTTGGAAACACAAATATGACATTTTCTATATCAAACATCAAAACTGGCGTATGGAATTTAAAATTTTACTTCTAACAATTAAAACAGTTTTGTTTGGAATGGGGAGATAAGGTGTTATCAAATTTCTCTGTACTTTGCTCACTATATCGCAAAGAAAAACCCGAATATTTAAAAGAGTGCTTTGAGAGTATTGCGGCACAAACTCTACAAGCAACTGAGATTGTAGTGGTTCATGATGGCCCTCTGACAGAAGAGCTATATGCTGTTCTAAAATTGTGGCAGTCTAAGCTTCCTCTAAAGCAAGTTTACATTACAAAAAATGTTGGATTGGGCGAAGCTTTAAATAAAGGTCTAGAAGCTTGTACTTACGACTTAGTTGTACGCATCGATACTGACGATATAAATCACAAAGATAGATTTTGTAAACAAGTTAGGTATATGGATGCCAACCCCGAAATATGCGCTGCCAGTTCTAACATTTATGAGTTTGAAAATTGCTTTAAAAAGCCATCTAGAATAAAAACCGTACCTCTTGGAAAAAATATACCAAGGTATATCTTAAAAAGAAATCCATTAAATCATATGGCAACAATTTTTAGAAAACGGGCTGTTCTAAAAGTTGGTAGCTACCAGCACCATCTGTATATGGAAGACTATTACTTATGGCTTAGACTTCAAGCTCATGGCTATAAACTCAGCAATATGCCGGAAGTTTTAGTCAGCGCTAGAATAGGAAATGGGATGTTAGAAAGGCGAAGGGGAAGCCAGTATGCTAGAAGCGAGCTGTCATTAATGAAAAAAATTTATGGACTCAAGCTTACAAAAAGCCCAAGAACGGCAATAATTTTTACTACTCGAAGTTTGACAAGATTAATGCCTAGCTCATTTATAAAAAGAATATATGAATTTTGTCTACGCTAATTTGTAATCCTCCCCAAAACTAGAAGCATTTAGAAATAGAGTTCTTCAGTCTAAACTAAACCCAATGGAGAGCGCTGATGAAAAAGTCACGCTATACAGAAACAAAAATCGTCAATACCCGGTACAGTCATGATTTTTCACTAGTTTATTTATAACGCGCTTGCAAATAAACTAAAAAACATTGATTCATACTCTAAGTAGTTAAAATCGACCTGAATACCTCTAAAAAAGAGCATTAGAAACAATATCACTACAAAGCAACGAACCCAAAATACATGTTCTGGTCGTTTAACGCGAGATACCATGTAGGGAATAACTATAATTTGGGCGACCAAAAGGGCAACACTAAGTCTTCTAAATATTATCGCTTGAAACGACAAATTTTGAACCACCGCACCAACTAGGTACATATTGAGATATGGAACCATTTTTTTATTCATTGATAACTTTGAATAATAGAAAGCAACTGATAGTGCGATTAGATTAAACATAATAAAACCTAGCCCAATACCAGAGAACTCACTTGCCTGAAAATGCGATGTTCCAACATAAGCTTGATAAAACGACGGTATTAAATGAAACGGAATAAAATTAAACTTAATACTAAGAGTTGAAAGCAACACAGCTAAAAACCAAAAAGTCGTTGAGTAAGTTCTACTCAAGAATAAAAAAAATAAAAAGTAAAAAAAAGCAGACATGTGAATGAATATACATACCACCGTAACCACAAAGAACGTTAAATTCCTCTTATCAGCCAGATACTTTATAGCATAGAGCATTATAACAACGACCAAATATTGCCTGACAATATTAAAAGAATCGAAGTAGCCTCTAGTTGAAACAAATAAAAACAACGCAAGCCAAATAGAAACTCCTGCATTTCTAATTGCTAAAAAAACGAATAAAATCGTCAGGAATGAAATAAAAAGAAATAACGATTGCGGTCCAAAACCAATCCATTTAAAAATAACAATAAGATAATTAAAGAATGGCTCAGGAAAAGAGTCTTTAGGAAAGTCAATATAAACATTATAATAGTTTTTATAATCGCTGCCAACAAAAAATCTGGAGCCTGATATAAAAAAAAGAATCAAAAATGCAAAAAAAGACAGCAAATCTGAACGAACATTAAATATAGCTAACAATCCAAAAAAAGTAGCCAGAAAAATATAAATAGCCATATTAGTCCAAATTAAGCCTAACCGATTCTGTCAATAGAGAGTTTCGTTATGCGAACTAAAAGAGTTGGTAGGTTAAAACACCCAAAATAATTGAAAAACTTTCAAGTAAAAGTTTAACTAAGCCATTAAAACAGTTCAAAATAGCTATAAGTGACATAATCAAATCAAATATAAAAGGAGATAATAATATTGAAAATTCAAAATTTCAAGTGATTAAATTATACACACTTGAAAAATTATATCTGCAAACCATAGCGACTCATTATTACTAATTTTAGCTAATAGTAAGCTTGTACCATACAAACTCAAATATTCATCACAATATCACTCTCTATTAATAATATATTTAATTGACTGCCTTTCTTTTTCAATTAGTGAACAAGACAAATCAAGGGGATGAGAAAATATTTTTGAGTAGTAAATTCCTTTTACATTAGAGTTTTTTGCAATAAACCGCCAATCATCAATGATAAACGATTTAGATTCCAATAATTTTAATATGGATAATGCAACTTTTCGATTAATCAAATAACAGCATGTTCTAAAAACCCATCTTTCAGTCCAAAGAATAATTTTTTTAAATTGAGTACTTTCTATTTGAAAAGGGGATAAAACAAAACGTTCTTCACATGAAAGACCATCTTGTCCACCGAGTATATAAATTCCATCATCAAGTAGTTTTGATTCATCGACCTCTAAAAGACTAATTAGCGTTTCCTTAGTAGAAGACACATCATCTTCCAAAACTAAAAGCCAATCTTGATGTGAATTATGTATAAATTCCTTTAGTGCTTTTTTATGGCTAAGAAAACAGCCAACCTCTGAAGGCGTAAGTATATGACGATTACCGAAACTTGGATTGTCATTTTTCACATAGAGATAATATTCAGAAGCTTCCATGCTGGGACCATAAACAGCCTTAATGAATCTATAATTTTTACAATAACCATTCAATAGATTTGATATATTTTCTTTTTTTTCTAAATCTTTTTCTAAATTAATAATTAGTATTTCTAAATTGTCAGATAACATATCAAATATATTTCCTTAATTTAATTGACATAGTCGGCGAGATGAATGTTAAAATGGACTTTATTAGCAAGGTTATATCCATAGAATATAGTGAGCTTTTTAGATAATATAGTGAAGCTACTCGACTCAGTAACATAAGGTGAGAATGAGCCATATGTTCATTGCTATATCTTTTAAAAGTTAACTTATATCCAGAATAAAATTCACGTTCAAAATAATTTAATGCTTCTTTTGTGTTTTTGATATCCTTAGATACACTACTTCTCTTTGTGAGGTAATTACATTGAGTCAAAGGAGTATTGATATAAAACAAGTCTGTCTTTTTAATATGTTTTAGCATCCTTAAAATAAACTCATAGTCCTCCAGCGCCTTCAAAGAATTATTAAACCCTCCCAACTCTAAAAACAATTCTTTTGATATACACCACATAGGTGTTCCACCAATTGGATTTGACCTTAACATACTAGCATTAGATATCGAAGAGGGTTTTTTCTCTGGATTGGTTTTATAAGAAACACCCTCAAATAACATATTAATGAAAGCAGGATGATAATAAAACTTTACGTCAAAGGCTTCAATGTATGTCTTTAAGATTTCACACTTATTATTTAAAAAAACATCATCATCATCTAAAAACATAATCCAATCAAACCTACTAATTTCCACACCCTTGTTTCTAGAACCAGCCGCACCCACATTAATTTTATTGCGCACAACGACCAAATCAAACCTATAGCTTTGATCATCTATATAAGTGCTTATAGGTATTTCAGAATTATCATCAACGACAATTACTTCAAAATTTGAATATGTTTGTTTATTCAAATTTTTCAAACACACCAATAAGTCTATTTTCCTATTATAGGATGGAATAATAATTGAAAACATAATCTATATTTTTATATTTTAAAAAGAGTTTTTCTTTTCCCAAAAGCAAAAGAAAGTAGCAACAATGTAATAAAGAATCTGATAAAAAGATCTGTATTAAAGGATACGATAGAAACAAGGACTAAAAATGAGAAACATAATAAAATCCTTATAAACCCTACTTCAAATTGACCACTATATCTAATACTTATCATAATATGAAGTAGTAAATACAAAAGAAGATATGACATGAGTGTTGCGATTGCTGCACCCAAAGCACCATATTTTGGTATGAGTAATAAATTCAACATTACGTTAAAGATAAGGCTAGAAATGGTAAATACTGACGACCACATAACCTTGAATTTAAAATTAAGGAACCACAGATATAAAGTCAAGGAAAATATAAAAAGATTGGATAGCAAAACTAAGTTTGTAAGAACTGTTGTTTCAGAATAGCTTTCGCCACCAACCACCAAAGATATTTCTTTGTTGAACAGTACCGCTATTGAGGTTATAGCTGAAACCACCAATAGGAATTGATTTGATTCGCTATTTAATCGAAAAAAATTTCTTTCGTTACAACATTTCATAAAACTAGGGTTCCAGGAGACAAGAATAACACCAACAAGAAGGTATGGTAGTGACCCTACTGAGTACGAAAAGCTGTAAAAGGCTACACTTTCTAAATCATCTAGATATCCGAGCATTACTCTGTCAAATTGCTGAAGAAGAAACCCGGAAAGAGCATAAGGAATAAGTGAAATAGAATATCTAAAAGGAGAATATAAGCTTTTAAATGAAAATTTAAATGAATTTAAATTTCTATAAAAAAAATATAAAAAAACAAAAACAATAGGTATGAGTGATATAATCTTAGCTGTGATAAATGAGAGCGAGCCATCTTCAAAAAGAAAAACAAATAGTAACAAGCATGAATAAAGTATAGCACCACCAACCACAGTCAATGTAGAAACCATCTTAGATTTCTCATCAACCTTAAAAAACTCCTCTAAAGAATTATATATAGCTTGAATATACGCCGCGATAACCAGAAAAAAAACGCTTTCGACAGCAAGTTCAAGAGAGTTAGATAACTCGATCCTAAAGAAATAAAGAACAAAGAGAAAAAATGAAATATATATTATTGACAAAAGAAGGAATGAAGAAACTTTCTCGGATATATCGTCATCCTTAAAGTAAAATCGAGATATCGATGATTGAAAATTAAGAACCAAAACTACTACCAATATGGAAAAGTAGGTATTAATCAAGCTATAGCCAGCATACTCTTCAACGGTCAAGGTTCTAACAATAATGGGCATCGAAACGACGCTCATTATTTTGAGTAGTATAGTGCCTGTGAAATACCTAATAAAGTGTTCTTTAATCAATCTTTACACCAAAACTTGCTAAGTTAGCATTCCATATTGTCTTGATATTGTCTAGTTGATAACGCTTAGCGGTGTCATTCTGTTTTTTCGATACATTTGAAAGGAGATGTTTATTATCGATGATATACAACATCTTCTTTGCGAGATCTTCAACCGAATTTCTTCGCGCAAGAAAACCATTTTCCTCATCCTTGATAAGGAAAGAGGGACCAACGCAATCTGTCGCTAGTATAGGTACCCCAAAGGCCATAGATTCAAGCATTACCATTGAGAGCCCTTCCTCTCGAGAAGGAAGAACAAAAAATAAAGATGATTTGAAATAAGAGTCTATTTGGTTTGTTCCGTCGATAAATTCTACACTTGAATTTAACTGAAGTTTAGAGGCAAGATAATCTAACTCACTCTTATGCCCAAAATCTTTACCAACAATAGTGAGTTTATAGCCATCCCTTTGCTTACGGACTATATCAAATGCCTTTAATAAAATATCTTGACCCTTTACATAATCGAGTCGACCAATATTCAATATCGTTTTAGGAGTCGGCTTGTATCCATCATAAATATCGACAGAAATAGGGTTAGCTATAAAGCGCACATCACAGCCATATTGAATATAGTTATCTTTTTCAAAAGGGCTTGCAGGTACAAAAAAACTTAGATGACGATAAAACGTCTTTCGCATTAGCTCTAAGAGCCCGGAGTGCTTGACATAGTTATAGTGTTCATATCCTACTGAAAGAATACCAAACCTTTTAGCAATTAAAGCAGCCATAGAAGAAGTCTCTATAGTCTCACCAATTATAAGACCAATATCATGCTCTTTAACTAGACTCGATAATCCTCTGTATATTTTGAGCCATTTACGAGCTCTTGAGTTAATATTTTGAAGCTCGGCAAATGTAATAGACACCTTACTATCAATTTCATATGCTGGAATAGTCTCACCATACATACTGTAAATAACAACTTCATTTCCAGAATTAGACCATGAGTTTGCTAGAGTAGTAATAAACTTCTCAACCCCACCTAAACTGTCTATACCTTTCGATATAAATAAAATATTCATAAACTAACTACCCGAAGATACAGATTCAACCGCTACGCGCGCATCAATCATAGAATCTTCAATCGAACAATACTTCCATCTCCCGTATCGACCCACCATATAAATACCTTTATCTTCCAGCTCTCCAAAGCTAATTTCTTTTAGTTCATTACTTTGCTTAGATATATGAACATAGGCTGGATCCATTAGTATGGATTCGTAGGAAACTAGCTCATGATCTGTAATTACGCCAATTTTTCTTAAGTTTTCTAAGGTAGTCTTCAATTCGCCTTCGATACAGATTTCTGCATTACTCGAAGATGACGGATAACCTATCTCTACATACATACTAAGACGCTCTGAGTTAAGAATATTGTCATAAAAGCCTAGTCGATAGAAGTTTATGTCTTTCGATGGATAGTAGATCCAATGCTCTTCTTTTAGAGGAGATTTCTTGTTGAATCCAAGATTTAACACCAGTACTTTATTCGACGATAAACTTGGTAATAGGGACTTCGAATAATCATAATTTTTGGTGAGCGAAATGAACTTGTCGAATGGGATTGAACTTATCAGTTTTTCGAATCGGTATTCATTTTTTGATGTTACAACAATACGATTTTCAATATCGATATAAAGAACTTCCTCTTCAAGATGAACACGTTCTTTGTCAATTTCATTAAATAGTGCTTCAACGAAGGTCTCAGCTCCATTTTTTGGATAAAGAAAAGTATTGTTATAAGAAGAGTCCTGCTCAGATTTCATGTTATCGATAATCTCTTCAATATCGGCATAAGGGAAAAAACGTCCCATTGCATCAACATCAAGTTCATTCAGATCACATGAATATAACTTCTCGTTATAAGGCTTGAGGAACATGTTTGTTATAGACTTACCAAACTTACCATATAACATCCCCTCAAATGAATCGTAATTCTCAGAGGATTCCTTCTTAAAGAGGTCGTAAAGACAACTTATAAAGTCTTCTTTCGACAATTGATGAATATTCTTCTGAAATGGATAATCAATATATCTATCTTCAAAGAATATTTTAGTATTCTTTTCTTTGAAAATAAGTTCTTCTTTATTAATTTTGCTCTCAAAGAATGACTTTATTTTCTCATCAGCAAAGTGAAAGAAGTGACCTGCATAATCCCAAACGAAGCCATCTTTCTTTATTGTTCTACAATAACCACCGGGAACTGATTCTCTTTCTACAACTCTGTAGTCACCGTCACCCAATAGATAAGCAGCATAAATTCCCGAGATTCCGCCACCAAGAATAAGACACTCAGTATTAATCATGTAATTCAATTCCTTTCTCAAAAAAGAGCATTAGTTGTTCTAATTGGACTTGAGCCTCTCCGGCCAACGCTTTATTATGTACTATCGATGACTCTGTCGATAATATGAGATCTGCAAGCTTAACTTGTGTACCAACACTTTCTACTAGTTCAAAGTAGTTAGAGATATTATTGTCCGTTTTTTCACACCATGTCGCATCTAACATCTCGCTAATACACTGACTAAGGTCGTCCATCGAAGTGCATTTAGTTATATTAGGGATAACTGAATAAGGCACATTACCGAATATTAACGCTGGGCGTTTAAGCATTATTGCTTCAAGAGCGGAACTACCTGCAATTGTAATAACTCCTTTTGAGTTTTCAATCATCGGCTTAGGGTCTTTATAGTGATCTAAACGAATTATTCTCACATTTGTTAACTTTCGCAACTCTCTATAAAATTCACTAGGTCTTTCTCCAGACATTGCAGGATGTTCTTTGACATATAATTTCACATCATACGGTAGAGACTTTGAAATATTGCGAATGACACTTAATTCGTCGATAAACATCGGGGCTTGTACAAAAGTTGTCGACTCCGGAATCAAGTGTAGAGGGTAGTAAATATAACGCTCACTAGGCACTGGTGATTCAAAATACTTATTCTTTCCGGTCAGGGCTAAGTAACGCTTGTATTCATAACACACATGGAACCATACCTTTTTGAAAGGGTTTTCGAAAAGAGGTAGCCCTATCTTGTATGATTTTTTTGACAAGTTTCCAGAGCGAATTTCAATGTCATATTCTCTTAACGCTGAGCCTACGATCATTTTTAACCCATGGAGCCAATCATATTTTGTATCAGTGATCGAATTCTTAAACTTTTCGGGTAGTATACCTGACTTATTTCGATAAGTTTCAAGATAATCACTTCTTACACTCTCATTATTCAGCATGGATTGATACATGTTCTCAAAATACGTATCATTCTCTATTGATAAATTAAATGATGGAATTAAGTAATCCTTATATCTGGGGTAATTCAACCCGATATATTTAACATGAGCTTTCTCTGCATAGTACTTAATCGCTACTCTCGTAATTGTTACATTTTCGAGATCTAAAATAATCTCTGGTCTAAAGTTTTCGATAACAGATTGTGTATCTCTGTAAACTAGCTCGAGCCAATATAACTTTTCATCATCTGAAATTTCGTTGTTTTGAAACCTAGCATGAAATTCAGCACAAAGATTTTGTTCAAATAAGAATTGCTTTCTAATTGGATAGTAAGAATCTATGTCTCTTAGAAGGTCAGTATCTATTTTTTCTTGAAATTTACTATTCCGATTAATGAAAGTATCGGTAGCGTTGTTAAGATCGTAGACAGTATTAAAATTCTTTTTTGCATAGTAATAGGTTGTTCGATTGTGCCTAGACTCATTATAGAATCCTTCGAAACTAGAGACGAAAAACAAAGCAACTTCATTACCTTGAGCTTTCAGTTGCTTTGCCAAAAAAAATAGAGGGTAGCTCGATCGCTCTCTGCAGATAAGCAACACTCGTTTGTTCGAAATTTTATCTTTATTCATTATCCAACTGGCTCTAGGAGTCGTAATTTATATCGCGATTTGCTTTCTCAAAATCGTTTACTTGACCGATATCCAGCCAGTAATCATCTAGCTTATATACTGAACAATGTTCTCCACTGCTAAGCATATTCCCAAACAACTCAGGCATGTCATACATCTGTTCTTCGGGAATAAAATCAATAACCTGGGGTTCAAGTACATAAATACCACTGTTTACGTCAAAAGATTGAGTCGGTTTTTCAGTTATTCCCACCAACCTACTAGATTTATCACTCGATATTACACCATAAGGCAGTGTGTGTTGATACTCCCTTACACACATGGTAGCAATAGAGCGGGCTGCGCAATGGTATTGCATAAGTCTTTCAAAATCGAGGGTCGTTAATACATCAGCGTTGATAACAAAAAATGGCAAATCAAACTTCCCACGTAATAGACTAAGAGCACCTGCTGTGCCTAGCTTCTTTTCTTCGACAACGTAACTAATCTCCACATCGAAATCCGATCCATCACCGAAATGATCCATGATCTTTTCTTTAAGATGATTCAAGCAAAAAGTGAACTTCTTGAACCCCTGCTCTCTAAATTGCTCAACAAGATGTTCTAACATAGGCTTGTTGCCTACTTTCAGCATCGGCTTGGGGATCGTCTTGGTTAACTCTCCTAGCCTCGAACCTAACCCTCCAGCCATGATGACAACGCTATTGCTCTTTTGCGGTAACTCAAAACCATCAAGGACGAACACTGATTGCAACCTGCCATGGGAATCAACTAGTGGCATATGGCGGCGATGAATTGCTTTTAGCTTCCTAACAACTGTGTCTTTCGGAGCATCGTAATGCATCTTTATAGGAGAATCGTTGATGACCTTAGCTAAATTTTCTTCTCGGTTAAGAATTGCTCGACGGAGGTCACCGTCAGTTACAATACCTACGAGCTTCTGTGACTGATCCACCATAGCAACAAGACCGATTCCGCCTTTATCGAGTGCTATGATGATATCTTTTAGAGTCGTAAGTTCAGTATATTCTAAAGTATACTTCGTCATCTTTTCCTCATCAGATATTCTGCATACTCAAAGTCTTCGAGTGTATCAATATCTACCGAACGTGATCTTGGCATTATGTAGGGGAAAGTTTTAGAACCATGATACAAACCCTGAGCTACCAATTCGTGTTTAAATACGTATACAGCACCATTCGGGTAGTAGCTTTCTCGGTACTCCTGCCTATTTGCAAGGCGCTCATCACTAAAAACTGACTCTAACATCCCATTTTCATTCATAAACTTATGCCAAAAGATGGGATGATCTTCCCTACAATAACTGATGACTGAATCCGCATCTTTATCTAAGAACACATCAATGGCACCATCTATATCTTCAACTATTCTGAGAGGAGATGTTGGCTGAAGGACTACAAATGAGTCGATTTTTTTTCGTGTTGAATTTTCTAAGCGTTTAAGAGTGTACTTATAGTTATCAATTGCAATAGAATCGTCCGCAGCCAAATGAGCTGGTCTCAAAAAAGACTCTTTAGCGCCCAGCTCAATGGATAAATCATATATCGACTGGTCATCAGTCGATACAATAACGTCTGTGATAAAGCGAGATTTAAGTGCTTCTTGGATACTGTACCCAATCATCGGTTTATCACACAGCATCCTTGTATTTTTCCCCGGCAACCCTTTCGAACCACCTCTTGCAGGGATAATTGCTAGCATTAGACCAAATCATCCATAACCAAAATGTGATCAGATACTAGATCTTTGTTCACGGTCATTCCTACTACAAATTCTGTCATTTCTGGCTTCAATCCTGTCCCCGGGCGCTTGTATTCGATGTCAGTTGCCTTGATCTTTTCACCAGCTTTCAACGCACGAGCTAACACAATACTTCGGCGAAACTCTGCTTTTTTCTCATTTGATTCAGGAGCAGAAATACGGTGGCTACCCAATGCGTCGTTTATCCGCTTCACCCCTTTCACGATGGTTTCCAGCTCAGCTTTATTTGCTGAAACCTTATGATCCCAGCCCTCCATATCCTTATCAAGAGTGAAGTGCTTCTCGATCAAACATGCCCCTATAGCCGCTGAAGCCAATGGAATCTCTATACCAATAGTATGATCAGAAAAACCAACGCAGTAGTCAGGATAAGCATTCATGAGAGTCTTCATATTGTTCAGGTTTACATCCGTATCAACAGGAGGGTATGTAGAGACACAATGCAAAATCACAATATTCGTGTTGCCAGCTGATTCAATGCATTTAATCGCTTTATCTATCTCGTACATCTCGCTTAAACCGGTAGAAATAACCATTGGCTTTCCTTTCTTTGCTAGGTATTCAAGGAATGGATAGTTATTCAAGTCCATAGATGCGACTTTAATAAAAGGTGTTTCCATTTTCTCAACTAGAAAATCAGCTTCATGCTTACTAAATGGTGTCGATGAACAATCAATACCCACTTCATCGGCAAAAGCTTTCATGTCTAGTAGCTCTTGTTCAGAAATTGAATACTCTTCAACTATCTCTTCCAATGTAAAATCGGTGCGGTCACGATAGTCATCAGCGATAAAATAATTATCCTCATACTTTTTTCTAGCGAAAATCGTATCTTTCGACCAACTCTGAAATTTCACACAGTCTGCCCCCGCTTCTTTAGCCTCAAGGATCAGTTTTTTTGCTAGCTCCATATCGCCATTATGATTTGAGCCTAACTCTGCGATAATGTATGGCTTGCAAAAATTAAATACTTCTTTCTTTTCTGTTAGTTTCATGCTAATTGCCTATTTAACAATAACTTCCCACCAAAGCAGAGAGCCATTGGTAGTCTGATTCATTTCTATAACAGCCTCGCACTCTTCTTTGTTATTGAGCAGCGCAGCAAGTTGACGGTTTTTCTTCAATTCAGCCGAGTAAATATCAGTGACATCCAACATTTGCTTATAATGATTCTCTCTTACTTTCAATGAGTGTAATAAACTCTCTTTTGTTACACGACCAATACCGACTGTATTTGATGAATGTTGACGATAATAAGTCATCGCTTTATTTGTAAATACAGCACGTTTAGATTGGCACAACAAAACCGAAAAAAGGTACCAATCAACTGCGACTAGTGAACTAGGAAAGTTAATACTACCCTTATCTATATCAGTCAGACGCAACGCAGTATTTGATAGCCCAAATACATTCTTATCACGAATAAAATCTAGGTTTATCTCATCCCCGTCAGTAATTCGAGATGACAAAATACATACTGCGAGTTCTTTTTCGCCACTAAACGAAGTTAAATCGTTAACCACTATATCGTATTCAGCTAATAAACTAAGTGAATGAGCCACACGGTTATCAGAGAAGTAATCATCTATGTCGGCGAAAACTACTGCTTCATACCCGTTGCGTAAGGCAAACTGAAGCATATATTCACGATTTTTTGCAACACTATTAGCAGGCTCCAATTCGATGATATTTAGCGAAGGGTATTGAGATCGGAGTCTGCTGATGTCTCCATATCCATCATTTATTAGAATTACGTCAAAACCTTGCACTGTTTGTCGACAAAGCGATTGAAAGTAATCTCGAACATACCCCTGATTGATAGGAAATATGGTAGTTAACACTGCAGTCTTCATTGTAACTATCGGTATTCGAGGAGAAGCATAACAACTCCCTGCCTTTACAAAGTCTTCTGTTTTAGTACTCACCCCATGCACCACCACAGAGTTACTACCAACAAACGTACCCGACGATATTTTTGCACCACCATTAACTATCGCCCCTGTTGATATATGGCAATGTGCTCGTACATATGCATCATGCTCAATCAAAGACTTAGTATTGATGATACAGTTGTTTGAAATATGTGCGCCAGCATTAACAAGAGCGTCATGCATAACAATCACACCCTTATCTATCTTTGCTGTACGAGCTATGTAGGCTCGAGGTGATATAACTGTTGCAATGGAGGCATTTAGATCTTCAAGCTTGCCATATAAACGCTGGCGCAAATTACTAGATTCGATTTGTCCAACGGTCACCAAAAAATAGCACCCTTGCGCTACATATTGAGCCATTGCATCATCCGTATCTATAATAGGATAACCCGATAACGTTTCTCCAACCTTATCAGCTGTATCTAAAATCCCAAGAATTTCATACTTTTTTTGTAATTCAATAACGTCGATACAGGCTTTACAATGTCCCCCACCACCGACAAGGATAAGCTTTTCCATGTTTACCTGTTGAATATTGGAGTACTTGGAAGGTTGATTAAATGTACCTCAATAAATTCAGAGTTAGTAAGATCACCGCGTATTGCATTCTCAAACATTGGCAATCTATGCATGAGTTGCCAAATTGGTCGAGTCATCACACCAGAATCATTGGTACCAGAAAGAATCTCTTCCCTGCTTCCCTTATCTGGACAAATGAGCGCATTTAGCCAGTAGTTGGACTGCGCATATTCTGGCTCAGTGACAAACTTAAAGTCTGTTCCTTTGAAGAACTCATTGTAACATTCTGCAAGCTGTCTCTTTTGTTTCAAATACTGCTCTATAACTTCCATCTGAGCACACCCCAGAGCTGCATTAAGGTTAGGCATACGGTAGTTGAAGCCAGGTTCATCATGGAAAAATTCATATGGATGAGGGACTTTCGCTGTCGTAGTGACATGCTTAGTTCGCGCTCCTAATTCTTGAGTCTTACATAACACCATGCCACCACCACCAGTGGTGATGATCTTATTGCCATTGAAGCTGACAGCACCACAATCACCGATTGTGCCAGTGTGCTTGCCCTTATAGAATGATCCTAGACTTTCTGCGGCATCTTCAACCAACGTGATGTTCCATTTCAAACAAACAGTAACGAGTTCATCAAGCTCTACAGGGTGACCAAATGTATGCATTGGTACAACTGCTTTGATTCTTCTGCCTGTTTGTTTATGGATACACCCAGTGTCTGTGACTTCAGCATTCTCTTCTAAGAATGCATCCACAGCCTTAGGGCAAAGCCCTAAACTCACTGTAGACACATCCACAAAAATCGGCTCAGCGCCCATATGATAAAGGGCATTGCAGGTAGCAACGAAAGTCAAAGCTTGCGTGATGACTAAATCGCCTCTTTGTACATCAGCCATGAACAATGCGGCATGTAACGCTGCTGTGCCATTAACCGTCGCTACCGCTTTAGCCGTACCAGTATATGCTTCGATTTTTCGCTCAAAGTCATCAACGAACTTACCCACGCTAGAAACAAACGTACTTTCAATCGTTTCCATTACATACGCTTTTTCGTTTCCATCAAACCTTGGGGCATGCAAGGGAATAAAGTCGTCAGTTTTGTATGTATCTCTCACAAATTCAACAATAGATGTCGCTTTCATTGAGTGCTCCACTTACATCTTACTATCGAGGTATTTACCCGTTTCTTTGTGCCCAAAATCAGGGATCATGGTAAAGAACAATTTTACAATTTGTTCTTTAGTCCAGGCTCGCTCGCCTTTCATCTCAGAAATGCTGTTTTCAAAAAAATTAAGAAGCTCTTGCTCATAGATAGGAGCATTTTTGATGATGCCTAGATTTTCAAATCGAGCCATATCCAACTCTTCTTTGTCTGTAAAAAACTCTTCAAAGTCTTTTTCACCTGTGGTATCACTTGCAGTAAACAAACATGGCCATTTGCCCTGCTCTGGAAGTGTATATGCAAGTTGGCGGGCTTCTTCTTCTGTTTCACATAAGTGTGACTCAAAACCAAGTTGCTCTAGGTATTTCACCGCAATATCTGCAAACGAAATAAGGTGTAGAGCTTCACTCAGTTTCGGGAAGAAAATGTCACGGTTTTCACCAAAGATACAAGACATTAAACATAGTTCACCCGACTCTTGAGGAGTAACAAAATAACGCTTGATGTCGTTTGGTGCCACGATAGGCTGACGCTTTTGGATACGCTGATTAAATCCGTGTAGCAATGAGCCATCAGAGAATGCCACATTTGCAAAGCGAGCAGTTGAGATTGCCATTTGCTCACTTTTACGCATCAGGAACATTTCCATAATACGTTTGGACGCACCCATCATATTGACTGGGTTTGCGGCTTTATCTGTCGAAACACAAAAGTACTTTTTCGCACCAGCATCAATAGACTGCTGAATGGTTTTATCTGTATTAAATACGTTTACATCGATCATACGCATCAATGTATAAGGGTCTTTTTCACTTCTCACATGCTTAAGAGCAGATAAGTTCAGCACATAATCAAACTTACCATCCGCTTTAATAAATGCATCATACTCCAATGAACCAATATCTAAAGCAAATGTCTGGAAGTCGCCATCGATGTAGCCAAATGAACTCCGGATATCTCGAACGAGTTCAACCATGTTATTTTCACTAATATCAACAATATGCAGTTTTTTTGGATTACGTTTAAAAATTTCTTTGGTTACAGCTTGACCAATAGAGCCAGCACCACCTAGAACAAGAAAACTTGACTCAGAAACAATGTGCGACAACTCTGCTTCACGGTTCTCAATATCTTGAGTGAATAAGGCTTCGGTACGACCGATCAGCGTTAAAATACTACTCATGTCAAAATTCCTAGCTTAATATGGATTATTACTTTTTAGGTAGATTTTTTATATATACAAACCTTGACAGTATAATGGCGACACCTAGTATTCCCCCCAGCAATGTTGCTATCACACATATCAACGCTCGTTTGGGTCCCGCTTTTTCTTCTGGCACCACAGCAGGGTCTATGGTTTTAAAAGCAAACTCGGTTTCCACTTCTGCTAGCATCAAGTTTTTGGTTTGCTCTTCAATTAATTGAAAAAAAACAGTCCGCATATCGGATATATTTGTTTTATTTAATTGCTGTTCCAAATAACCAATATTACGTTTTGTTTCATTCAGAGATTTTTCTTTCATCCAAGCGTTTAAGTCCAACACTAACCAGTCAATCCACTGCTGTGCGATGATTGGAGAGTGATGTGTAATAGAGAGACTAACCAAACCTGTGTCCTTTGCAATCGAGTTAGATAAAAGTGCATTGAAAGCTTTGTACGCTTCCCAATTTGTCGGGACTGCAGATTGACCGGTAGATACCTGTCGGATCCACTGTTTGGTTGTGGCGTCATACAATTCCGTATTCAGTTCAAGTTCACCACTACCTTTATGCCATTGAACCGAAGCCATTAGTGGCACCAATAGGTCATGCTTTTGGATAAACGCATTAATAAACTGGCGAGATTGCAACACGGCTAATGCCATGGTTTTATTATCGCTTCCACCGCCCCCAAGGTTGATACCCGCTAAAGAAGCTAACCCACCAAATTGGGCCGCCATGGCCGCCATGCCACCTTTCCCACTGTCACTGGTCGAAGCTAGTACAACGGTTGCTTTATAGGTATTCGGAATAGAAAGCGCATAGAGCACCCCTCCTACAGCAAATACTGTGGTCAACAGCAGAATGACCCACTTCCCTTTCCACAGAGCTGCAAAGAGCTCTCTTAAATCAATTTCGTCACTTTCTGCTACTGGAGGTTGCGGGTAGTAAGGTGGATAAGGTTGATTTGGCGGTACTTGTTGATTCATAGTGTTACCTAAAAATAGAGCGTGAAATGAATCACGCTCCAAATGGATATTTTAAAAATGGTTTGTAATCGATTGATTAGTCTGATATCGCTTTCCAAGCGACACCAATTTGGTAAAGGATCTGCGTTGCTGAAGTTAAAGTACTTAATCCATCGAGGTAATCCGTATCAATCGGCACAATAATGGTGTCACCCGGCGCAAGAGGCTTGTCTTTTCGGCTAAACCAGAAAGAATTGTTTGGTAGCATTACAGAACCATCCGCTCTAACAATGTAAATGCGATCGGTATCCGCCTGCTTTTTAGTGCCACCCGCTGATTCTAAATACTCTTCTACCGTCATATCGGGGCGGAAGGTATGATTGGAGGAATATTGAACCTCACCCATCACACTAATAGTCGGGTTTTTGGCTGGAATATACAACTTATCGCCTTTCTCTAGCATCAGGTCTGATATAGGATCTTCGTCCATCGCTTCGGGTAAGTTAATTACTAAACGACCAACGGCTTCCGTTTTAGCGAGCTCTTCTGCAATTTCCATTGCTTGTGCTGGTGACGTAGTGTACGTTGCTGCGGAGTTTTGACGCCTCAGTGCCAAATTGCCAATTTCTTGTTTTAGCTGCATATTCAGTAACCGCAAACGCTCCTGCTCTTGGCGTTTAAGCCTTACTCGGCTAAATACCGCACCTTTTGCATAAGCATACTCGGTTAACCCACCAGCTCGGTTGATCACATCACTCAGTGTTTCACCGCGCTGGAAACTGTACTTACCAGGGAAAACGACCTCTCCCTGCAGCTCAATTACCATGTCTTGCTGCCAATTGGGCTGGGTTTTAATAACAATATGATCCTGCGCTTGCAGTTCTAGGCTGGAATCACCGCTCAGTACATCCCGCAAAGCAAACGGTATATGGCGAGATTCAAAGCTTTCACCCACTCGCTGGCTACGCGTGATCTCAGCTTGAGTGAGATACGCCCGCTCGCTTAAACCACCCGCCGCTTTTATTATCTTCTCTAGCGTTTCGCCAGCAGGCAATGGATAGGTGCCAGGAAACTTTACCTCCCCAGAGACTTCAACCAGCCTTGCTGGCTTTTTGAAACTTGACTGCGCTTTTAAGCGTTCAATAATGGGGTTAAGTAATTGCTCTCGACTGGATTGTTTGATGTTATCGGCTTTGGCTACTGTATCGACATCCTGAACCGCAATTTCATTCACTTGCTCGTTTAACACGACTGCGCCTGTTTCTTCATCAATCCGTTCTTGATGTTTTTCAGCAAGCTCCTCTTTCGCTTTTACTTTTTGATTTTTCTGGTCACCATACCAGTAGTCAAGCTCGAGCCCATTATCAAAAACAAAGATTTGATCGCGCTCTTGCAGCTTTATATTTTCGCTAGAACGCTTGTTTTTCAGTACTTGCTCTAAGTTAAATTGAATCACTTCAATATCACGGTTGGCATTCACTTCACGCACAATCAACGCATAGTTGAGATCAGCATTCAGTTTAAGGTCATCTTCAGCAGAGCCGATCACATCAGATACTCGCATGCCTTCTTTGTAGCTTAATGCGCCTTGGCGGATCACTTCCCCACGTACCGCTACTGCACCCTTTAAGTTACTTGATGAAGGAGCAATCTCTATTTTATCGCCAGATTCTACAATAAAGTTACGACCCGAAACCGTAGTTAAATCCACGGTGAATTGCTCTTGCCCTTGTGAGGTTTGGCGACGAACATTGATCTTAGAGAGATAGCCTTGAGGAAGAACGCCACCCGCAAGTTTTACAACATCAGATAACGTCGTTACTCCACCTAGTTCATAAATCGCGGGGCGAAGCACTTCACCGTCAACTTCAATACTCGATGATTTTGTCGGAATAAACAGCGTATCGCCTGCAAGAAGACGCACATCAGAAGACGTGTTTCCATTGACCAGAAGATCATAAAGATCAAGTGTCGCAACTGTCTCACCTCGGCGTTTGAGCTGTATTTGACGAAGACTACCCGACTCTTTTACCCCACCACTCGCAACAAGTGCTTGTGTGATCGTGGTTAATCCATTCACATTGTAGGCACCTGGCTGGATGGTCTCACCCACGATATAGACTTGCATCGTGCGCATATTGCTCATAGTGACAGCCACATCGACACCCAGTACTTTTTGCTCCACAAGCTGCGTTACTTGCTCACGGACTTGAGAGAAAGTCTGTCCTGCGACTGCCACCGGTCCAAATTCAGGGAAGTAAACCTTACCTTCTCGGTCAACTTTCAATCGAAATTCTTGATTGGTTTTACCGTAAAGTAACACTTTTATCTCATCACCCGCTTCCAGTACGTAATCTAATGGCACGGGAAGGTTTTCAACTGGTGTATATCCTTGGGGTTCACCTAGAAGTACATCATATCCAAATGGCTTTATTACTTCTTCTTGGTCCACTTCTTCTGTATTTTCTTCGGCGCTTAATGTAAGCAGAATGCGCTCAGGCTGCTGTACGCCATTTGGGGAACCTTCTAAAGCAGTTGAATTGGAACTAGGTAACGCATTTAAGTCAATACCATATTGACGAGCCAACTGCTCTTGTTGAGCTTTGGGCAAACTTTTGAACTGCGCCATTTGCGCAGGCGTTGGTGTATTTGCGATTGCGCTTGCACTCAAAGCTGAAACGCAAAAAGCAAGAAATGAGGTCTTAAATAGGTTGTGCATGGTTTACTTCACTTTTGTGTGTCAGCCACTCATTGAGGTCACTGACCGCTCGTAGAAAGGGCGTTGTAAATGTAAAAATAGAAAATGAATATTTAGAATCGAAACTCATACCCCGTCCATATAGACGTTGAGTTGTTCACTTTATCCCCAACTTGTTGGCTGTATCCCATACCTACGTGTACCATTCCCGCGACGGCAGGAAATTGATAGGTGATGTTGGTATTTCTGTGTCTATTTTGGTCTTGGTAAGAATCTTGCAATACAACACTAAACTTGTGATCGTTATTCAATTGCACGTATAACGATGCGGAGGTGCTTTTATCTAGAGAATAAGTGTTTCGAGATAGACCTTTGTGAGATGAAGGGTATACGCTATTGGTCCAACTTTGGGTATGTTCGTCCACTTTGGCTGCAGTGGACTCTTGCCTTTCAAGTACGAAGCGCCAAGTGTGCTTGAAAGCGTCAACTTGCCCTGTCCATCCGTAAAGATAAGCGCCTGCCTCAGTGGTATTGTGAGTGGAGGCAATTTCAGTATAAATAGAATGGTATAACCCCATAAACGATGGTAAAGAGACCTTTGCATCTACAGCAAACTGCTTATCTCCATCGTTCAATGCTGTACCATCAAACCAAGTTTGATAGGTAATGCCCATATCCAACCAGTTAATAGGCTTAGACGTTAACCGTGAAGCACTGTAACGTTCGAAACTCGCCTCATCAGCAAAACCAACAATGAATTCAAAACCCCATCCACCCAAAAGGGTATTTTTCCCAATGTAGCTCACACCCAAGTCGGCGGTTGAAGCGCTATAGCTTCCTAGTACAAGATTGTGTTGCCAACCTTGCCCCCACCATCGGTCTAATTTCCCCACCGAGAAGAGCCAAGCACCCGCATTTAAAGATAAGTAACTATCATCCCAAACAAATTGGGCATCACCATTTTGCTTTGCATATCCCGTTGATAAACGAAAAGCATAGCTATTTTCCAATGCTTCATAGGAAGCGTATGCGCCCCATTCATCTTGATTAAACTGCCCAAAGCCAACGGAAGAAGGCTCATTTCCGATCACCACTTTCGCGAAACGGTTGCCTCTCGAATATTTTGCAGAACTCAACGCATAACGAACATGTGCATTGGCTCTACCAAGGCTTTCATTATCAGAATGCGATTTATCCAAATCATCACCAATCGATGCCCATCGTAAAGGGTAATGATTAACGGAAGAGCGCAACAATCCAGCATCAGAAAGCAGCGTGACATCAGAGCGTAAATAGGGGTCTTTGGCTTCCAGCCATGGAGAGGCTTTGGAAGAAAGTGAAATCATGCTCAGTGGTAAAAATGCCACTAAAAAACGGAGCGGTTTGATGGGCATAAACAAAGGGTTGAACAGAGTTTTATTCACGAGAATACCTATCCTAACGCAACAAAGCTTGGTATTTGGGCACGCTACCGCCCATTAGCACACGCATAGCCACATTACGTTTTCATCTATCAAATGAGTGTTTAGTTCAGGCTATTACAGTTATTTTTCAATCCAGCCCAATTGTTGCGACACCATTATCCACAACAAACATCAAATCTCAACGAAGTAGATCTTCAAACGGATAAAAAGACGTCATATTTTTAGGAAAGGACAATGAAGCCTAGACATACTCTATGATTCCAAATGAAATCTAACTCATAACAAAATGTAACTGAGTGTAGGGAAAGAAACATCTTGTCCTCACCTAAAAGCTCCCGCTTCGTGGCAATCCTTTAGCGAATTGATTTAACATCTCTTTGCCTTTCGGCGTAGCGTGAGGAGTCATAACACTGACCATCTGTCTAACACCATTGGCGACGTCTTGCTCTGTGACTTTCTCCTTTGGAGTAACCGCACTTTGATAGCTAAACCAGTTTGTTGCAATGAAATGAATGGTGGTGATCAGATCATCCTGCTCTTGCTCATCCATGTTAATCAAATTTAATGATTGGAAGGTATCACATATCAAAAACAAATTTGCACGCAACTGCTTTTGTACGAGCAAATAATCTCGATGCAATTTATGGTCGCGAGAAAGAATCTCAGGAAGATTGGAGTAGAAAAAACGGAACCGCCACATTAAAGTAAAAATGCTGTTCATATAATGTTCAAACAGACCCACAGCGTCTGTCGAATCAATGCATGGTGAAAGATGACGAAGCAGCTCTTCCTCGTAGAGGTTGAAAATGCTTCGAACGATTTCCTCTTTGTTTCGAAAATGATAGTAAAGATTACCAGGGCTAATAGAAAGGTGCTCCGCAATGTGATTGGTGGTCACATTTCGTTCACCGTATTCATTAAACAACTCTAGCGCCCCGAACATTATTTTAGCTTTTGTTTTCACATTTTGCTCCACGATGATTCCGTTACCCAACAACACATGACACATGAGGCCATGCTTAAAACAATGTATTTCAAATTTTTTTGTCAAATATGGTCTGATCGGCATGCAGATTATTTACTTTACACAAATGAGTACACTAGAATAGCCCTGAGGAGAATTTCATCACCTCAATACATCGATGTAAATAAGTAAGGATAAATAATGAAACATATCGCTCTAGCAATGCTGGTTGCACTAGGTGCTGCAGGTAACGCTTTCGCCGCTGGTGAAAACAGCTCAACAGCAGCTTCAGGCGGCACAGCAGGTGGCGCTGGTGCTACTGGCGCAGCAGCAGGTACGACCACTGCAATCGTTGGTGGCGTTGCAGCGGCAGCAATCGTTGCAGTCGCTATAGCAGATTCAGGTACGACGTCTACGTCCGTATCTCAGTAATCTGATATTGCTATGCAATCGCCCTGACTGGTTCAGGGCGATTTTTTATTTGTAGGATGATACGACCGTGCTTTCAAATCTATCAGTTCGCTTACTGCTTTCCCTTCTCGTGATGTTTTTCTTAGCTGGCTGCACCCAAAAAATGAACGATGTGGGCAGCAGCTTATCAGAAGCTTTTTCCGCCTCCGATGATGTCACACTGAGCAGTGAGGAAATTTCCAATATCCCGTACGCCAGTACGTATGTACGCATCAATGATGGGCGCCAAGTATTCATGGTGTTAGCATTTGCCGACATCAATCCCACAACAGGCAATACTCAACTGAAATGGGTGTCTGCCGATGGTTCAATGATAGCGACTGAGCAAGGGCGAATTGTGAAAACACTGGGGTTTGATGGCAGCAACCTCATCAATATGTCAGGTCAAGGTATATCAACAGGTATCGTCAAAGATAACCGATGGAATGCAGTGTATGATTGGAGCCCAGATCACCGATACCAATTTAGTGCATCTGTCGAATCAACGTTTATAAAAAAAGAAACGATCAGCACAAGCCAGTGGACGCTAGAAACCAACAAAATTACTGAGCACGTTACTTTTAATGGATTAAACAAAGCCTTTACCAACAGCTACTGGATTACCGATGATGGTCAAACAATGAAATCCATTCAGTATGTGGGACCGAATATGAATAAGTTTGAAATGACCATCCTGAAAACATTTGCACCTGTAAGGTAACTTTTTATGAGAACTTTATTTGTCATCCTATTAAAAGCTCTGCTTGCCACTGCCGTATTCTTTAGTGCCTTGGTGTCATCACATCAACTGACGGTTCATCTTCCCAATCAAAAATTAAACCTAAACTACACGATGCCAAGTCCGTTATCTCAGGTGATCGCCGACACACAAGCCCAAAATAAAGAAACGCTGTTCTTTGAAGGTGCGGTCTTAGCGAGCGCCACACAGCAAGCCAAAGTCGACAGCCAAAAACACGCCCTATTTAAGCGCCTGACACGTGAAAACTCAGAACAAACCCTATACCTGCTGAATCAACTTAAGGCATTGCATTTCGTGGGTCGTGAGTGGGTTAACCTAGATTACGATCTCATTCGACTGAAACCCGAATTGAACCCCTTATTGTCCGGCAGCTACGATTTTTATGTCTCCCCAAGACGCAATCAAGTTCGTATTCTCGGGCAGTTAAAACAACCAGCAAGCTTCCCATTACTGGATACCCAAGACATCACGGCTTATTTAGATGACATTGAACTCTCTGCATTTGGCGATTTAGACCAAGTATTTATTATTCATACAAACGGTGACGTCATCCAAGCACAACTAGGCTACTGGCAGCCAGAGCGCTATTACTTAAGCCCAGGGGCGATGATATTCATTGGTTCCAGAAACGCTGAGCAAACAAACAAAGACATAGCCCAACTTCTTAGATACGCGGTGGATAAATGATGTTTCGCCAATCAATACTGACTCTTTCGTTATTCGCTGCACTTAATGTAAGCGCAGAATCATCCGATGCCATTTTTCAGCCTGTCTCGTACACCCCCTCTCAAATGGATTTTGGTGGTGTCGGGCTGATCAAAATGCCAACAGGGAGAATGGCGCCCGAAGGTGAATTCAACTTAAGTGCGAACCTCAACCACGAATATCGCATGTACAACGCATCACTCACGCTATTTCCGTGGTTCGAAACGACCATTCGCTATGCTATCGTGCCAAACAAACGCATGGGCGCCCAAGAGTTCAGTGGGGACAGCCCATACTTAGACAAAGGCATCGATTTTAAATTTCGTTTACTGGAAGAGAGCCGTTGGTTACCGGAAGTGGCGGCAGGTGTCCGAGATTTTGGTGGAACGGGTCTGTTTGATGGCGAATTTATCGCAGCATCCAAAAAAGTCTACACCAATGATTACGGCGTATTCGATTTCACATTAGGCATGGGTTGGGGCTACATGGGAATGCACGGTAACGTGACCAATCCGTTTTGCAAAGCCAACGATAAATTCTGTAAGCGACCAAAAGACTTTGGCGGTACTGGCGGCAAAGTGGATTATCATCGTTGGTTCAAAGGTCCGGCAGCCATCTATGGGGGCATCGAATACCAAACACCTTTTCAGTCCCTTCGCTTTAAAGTGGAATACGATACCAATGATTACTCCGAAGATTTCCCAACCAGGTTTCGACCTGGAGATTTTTACGAAGTCGATATGACTCAGCACACCCCCATAAATGTTGGTTTGATCTATCGCGCTCATCGGAACATAGATCTTCGCTTGAGCTACGAACGCGGCGATACCGTCTCTGCGGGATTCAGCCTTCGAACTAACTACAATGAATTGGCATCCCAATGGCGTGATGAACCCATTCCACGCCCCAATAACGAACAGCCAGAAAGTGTGGAGGACGTGGACTGGTCATCACTCGAAAACCAACTGGCGTTGATCGCCGGTTATGAGGATGTGAAGGTTCATGTGGATGACACGACCGTGATCGTCTCCGGCGAGCAGGTCAAATACCGAGATTCAGACATTGCTCACGAGCGTGCCGCCGCGGTGTTACGGAATCAACTGCCAAAATCCATTAGCACCTATAAAATCATCAATACGCAGCAACACATCGCGACAGAATCCGTCGACATTGATGCAAAAAAATACGAGCGCGTTGCGAACGTCCGTTACATCAATCCGCATATTTCGGATGCATCCAACGTCAGTATGGATACCAACGTCCGCGGCAAGCAAATGTATGATGGTTCAGAGCGCTTATATTACGGTGTTTCGCCAACACTTCGCCAATCCATTGCTGAGCCCGAAGAATTTTACATTTTCAATCTCGGTGTTCGTGGTGAAGCCAGTTATTGGTTAACCAGCCAACTTCAAGCTTCGAGCTCGATCCAAGTCAATGTATACGACAATTACCCTGAGCTGAACTTCATTGTACCGCCCGATGGTACAACGGTACCCCCAAAAGTTCGCTCGTTGGGTCGGCTGTATTTTCACGACAATCCGGTCAGAATGGATACGCTTCAACTGACTTGGTTTGATAGTTTTGGCGACAGCATTTATCAGCAAACTTACGCGGGTTACTTAGAAAGTATGTTTGCTGGCGTCGGAACCGAATGGCTTTATCGCCCAAGAGGCAAGAACTGGGCGATTGGAGCCGACATCAACCTTGTTGCACAGCGCGATCCGGACAGCTGGCTTGGTGTATACCAACAAGAAGCCCAATACAGTAAAGCAGATAACCGTTCATTTAAAGTACTCGACAGGGGCTTTACAGGCTTTGTTTCGGGTTACTACATGCCAACGTGGTCATGGCTGGATGACACTCTATTCAAAATCGATGTGGGTCAATATCTCGCTCAAGATATGGGTGTTCGAGGGGATTTCTCCAAACAATTCAAAAGCGGCGTAATAGTGGGGGCGTACGCTAGCTTGAGCAATTTGTCCGCAGAAGAATTTGGTGAGGGGAGCTTTACTAAAGGATTCTACATCTCGATTCCTTTCGATGTCATGACGGTGAAACCAAGCCGGAATAGAGCGAAATTCGATTGGCAACCCCTGACTCGAGATGGTGGTCAAAAACTCAATAAAGAACATGACTTGTTTAGCCTAACGGATTCCGCCTCACCTTGGTTTACGAGAAAAAATACGGTTCCCCAGCCATAACACAATGCGAACCTAACCCTTGCACACAAATCAATGTGCACAAAAAACAATACCGTACAGAGGCGCCATGCCTCTGTATTTTTTAGTTGCTTCTTTGGTACACTCGCAACAACTCAATTTAAAGCTTGGTGAAAACATGATCATTGTAACTGGCGGCGCTGGCATGATTGGCAGCAACATTATCAAAGCCCTAAACGAACAAGGCATCAACGACATCTTAGTCGTCGATAACTTAAAAAACGGGAAAAAGTTCAAAAACCTCGTTGACCTTGATATCGCTGACTACATGGATCGTGATGACTTTCTGGTTCAAATCATGTCAGGTGAAAACCTGGGTACCATTGATGCGATATTCCATGAAGGCGCGTGCTCAGCCACTACCGAGTGGGACGGCAAGTACATGATGCTCAACAACTACGAGTATTCTAAAGAACTGCTGCATTATTGCTTAGAGCGCGACATTCCATTCCTTTACGCCTCCTCTGCGGCGACTTACGGTGAAACCACCGTTTTCAAAGAAGAAAGGGAGTACGAAGGCGCCCTCAATGTGTACGGCTATTCCAAGCAGCAGTTTGATAACTATGTACGCAAAGTGTGGGAAGAGGCCGCCGCACACGGTGAAACCTTATCTCAAGTCACGGGCTTTCGTTATTTCAATGTGTACGGTCCGCGTGAAGATCACAAAGGCTCGATGGCGTCCGTTGCTTTCCACCTTAACAATCAAATGAACGCAGGCGAAAATCCAAAGCTGTTTGAAGGCAGTGAGCAATTCATTCGCGATTTTGTTTATGTTGGCGATGTCGCTGCGGTCAATCTTTGGTTCTTAGAAAAGGGCGTCTCTGGCATTTTCAACCTTGGTACAGGCAATGCGGAATCCTTTGAAGAAGTCGCGAAAGCCGTCATCGCATTCCATGGAAAAGGCGAGATTGAAACTATCCCTTTCCCTGAGCATTTGAAAGGTGCCTACCAAGAATACACCCAAGCTGACCTGTCTAACCTGCGCGCTGCGGGTTGTGATCATCAGTTTAAAACGGTGGCAGAAGGTGTCGCTGAATACATGGCCGTTGTGAACGCATGAATATCCTAATGGCACTGTCGCAACTGGAAGTGACTGGTGCCGAAGTCTACGCGACCACGGTAGGAAATGAACTGGCAAAACGGGGACATAATGTATTTTATGTCTCCGACACCCTCACCAAACCGCATACTGGTGAGTTTTTTAAGCTGCGTTTTAACAAGCGCAGTGTCTTACGGCGCTTCTGGCATGTCGGGTACCTTTGCTACCTCATCAAAAAATACAACATTCAGTTGGTGCATGCGCATTCAAGAGCATCCAGCTGGAGCTGTCATATTGCCTGCAAATTAACCAATACTCCGATGATCACAACGGTACACGGTAGGCAGCCCGTTCATGCTTCAAGGAAACGCTTTCATGCCATGGGGAACAAAGCCCTCCCTGTCTGTGAGGCGATTGAAAAACAGCTAATTGATGAATTAGATGTACCAGCAGACAGGCTGACGGTCGCTCGCAATGGTATCGAAACGACTGACTTTACTTGGCAGGATGCCCCTACCAATACCAAACCTGTCATTTCGATTATTGGTCGGCTGACAGGACCTAAAGGCGATTTGTGTTATCGCCTTCTGTCTGAATGTTTGGATTTCAATCTTTACGACGTTAGAGTGGTATCGGGTTCCGAACCGGACGAACGCTTTGACCAGTTTAAGCATAACGTCAATTTTACTGGTTACACCAATAACGTGCCTAAGATGCTAAAAGAGTCCGACTTAGTCATTGGTGCTGGCAGAGTTGCAATGGAATCGTTGCTGTGCGGGCGCCCAACTCTTGCAATCGGCGAGGCCATCTCCATTGGTCTTGTTACCGTCGATAACCTCTCACTCGCCATGGCCACCAACTTTGGTGACATTGGACCAAAGGTGTTAGACATTGACTTTTCAGCACTGGTCTATCATGTCGAACAAGGTCTCACTCAGAAGCACTGTGATGTTGAAGTAAAAGAGGCGATCTTAGCCAACTACGATCTTCAACGCGTGGTCGACCAATTGGAAGATGAGTACCAAACGACGTACGTTCAAACTCGCCAAAGTGAGATGCCCATTCTCATGTACCATCGCTTTATCCAAAGCGAAGATGAAAAAGGCACGCGTGGACCGTATCTTGATATCCACATGTTTGAGAAGCATCTGAAGCTGCTAAAAAGGAAAGGTTTCGAAAGCCTCACATTTGAAGAGCTATCAAAAGGGCGAACCATCGATAGACTGGCTTCGGGCAAACGATATGTCATGATCACCGTCGATGACGGATTCTCAGATAACTACCACCTAATGCTGCCTCTTTTGAAAAAGTACGAATTCAAAGCCATCGTCTATGTGGTCACCGGAGAATCGTTCAATCGCTGGGATGTGGAAACGAACGACAATCCAGACAAACCATTCAAGCTCATGAGCCAGGAAGAAATCAAAGCAATGGCGGATTCTGGGTTCATTGAAATTGGTGGACACACGTTAACGCACCCTAAACTGAGCCAGCTTTCTGTGGAAGAGCAGCGGCATGAAATCTTAGAAAATAAACATCAACTGGAATCCATCATCGGCAAACCTCTCACCTCGTTTGCTTACCCCTATGGAGACCACAATCAAGACACAAAAAAACTGGCATTGGAAGCTGGCTATCAATACGCCGTCGCCACCAACAGTGGCCCAGTAGAATTCCATAAAGATTTGACCCAAATTCGCCGTATCGCCATTTTCCCGCGAACGGATGTCTTCGGGTTGTGGCGCAAAGTATCTGGACGCTATGCTTTCCGTAAGAAATGATCTCGCGATAAGATTCAAGGATGATATCCTATTGCGTTCGAAGAGAAATCAGTGAGCAACAGTATGAAGATTTTGGTTATTGGACCTTCATGGGTAGGCGACATGGTCATGTCGCAAAGCCTGTACACCGAATTGAAGATCCAGCACCCAGACGCCACAATTGACGTACTTGCTCCTGCTTGGTGTAAACCCATTCTTGAACGCATGCCAGAAATATCCCGAGCCATAGAAATGCCCATGGGGCACGGGGAATTCAATTTATTAGGGCGACGCAAAATAGGCAAATCTCTTGCCCAAGAAGGCTATACACACGCCTTTATCCTTCCCAATTCGGCGAAATCAGCACTGATTCCATGGTTCGCTGGCATACCAAACCGCATAGGCTGGAAAGGTGAAATGCGCTATGGGCTGCTTAACGATTTACGCCCTGATAGAACAGTCTTTCAGTACATGGTTGAGCGCTATGTTGCGCTTGCTCACAGCAAACACGCCATGCTCGATTCGGTTACCTTGCCACAGTGCCCGACACCCACACTCACGATAGATTCGGACTCTCAACGCAATGCCTTACTTCGGTTAAACCTAACCGATGAAAGAATGGCTGTCGGTCTTTGTCCTGGCGCGGAATACGGTCCTGCCAAGCGATGGCCCGACACTTACTATGCGGAAGTCGCACAATTTGTGATAGAACAGGGCAAACAAGTTTGGCTGTTTGGATCCGCCAAAGACAGAGAGGTCACCCAGAAGATTCGAACGGCATTGCCCAAAGAACTTCAGGTTCATTGCCATGATTTGGCTGGGCAAACGAGTTTGATTGAAGCCGTAGACTTGCTCGCTGCCTGCGATACCGTTGTCTGTAACGACTCTGGCTTAATGCACGTATCAGCCGCGGTCGGGTGCAATATTGTTGCGATTTACGGCTCAAGTTCACCGAAGTACACGCCCCCACTCACCGATAAGTTGACCATGCTTCATACTGACATTGAGTGTCGCCCATGTTTTAAAAAAACCTGCCCTTACGGACACATGAAATGTTTAACCGAGTTGCCTCCAAGTCGAGTAATAGCCGCGTTAGCATCCAGTAAGGCTTCAGTATGATCGTCAGAGCCTTGTATACCATTTTACTCACATTCGTCGCACCGATATTGCTCTATGGTCTTTTCCGTAAACGCAAAAACAAGCCGTCTGTCGGCTCTCGCTGGAAAGAACATTTTGGGCTGACGCCTAGGCTGGATAGCGAAGAGAAACCTATATGGATACATGCAGTCTCGGTCGGTGAGGTGATCGCGGTAACGCCTTTTATCAAAGCGTTGAAAGAAAAAGTGCCCGAGACCCCCATATTGATCACCACCACAACCCCAACAGGTGCAGAACAAGCAGAAAAGCTGTCAAATCTCGCCACGCACCGCTACGCCCCTGTCGATTTTCCTTTTTCTGTTCAGCGATTTTTAAAGAGAATGAACCCTTCTCAGCTTATTATTGTAGAAACCGAATTGTGGCCGAACACCCTTTATGCAGCATCAAATTACGGCGTCCCGATTACGATTTTGAACGCAAGGCTGTCTGATAAATCGTTTCGTGGATACAAAAAAGTTCAGCCCCTATTTATAGGTATCGCAAACCAACTGTCGCAAGTACTGTGCCAACACAAAGAAGACGCAGATAATTTTGTAAAGCTTGGTGTCAGCAATGAGAAGATCCTAGTCACTGGCTCGATAAAATTTGACATCAAGGTAACAGAAAACACCATCAGCGAAGGTAACCTTCTTCGTGAACAATTGGGGGCGAAAAGACCCATTTGGATCGCCGCGAGTACTCACGCAGGTGAAGATGAACAATTAATAAAAGTACATGAGCAGCTATTAGAAAAACTGCCCACGGCCTTGCTCATACTGGTGCCAAGGCACCCAGAAAGATTTGATGACATGTTTAACCTTTGTGTGTCAGAAGGCTTAAAAACGGCAAGAAGAACGCGCTCAAATAATGATTTAAGCGATCAACACGTCTACTTGGGCGATACCATGGGTGAAATGCTCACCTTAATGCAAGCAGCCAATGTGTGTTTTATGGGGGGGAGCCTATTGGGCAATAAAGTGGGCGGTCACAACCTGCTAGAACCCGCGGCATTGGGAAAACCCACCATTATTGGTCCTAGCTATTACAATTTTTTGGAAATCACCAAAGAACTCCGCAGACTGAATGCTACCCGGGTTATTCATGATTCAGCCGAGTTGGTCGATAGCTTAGTTGTGCTTCTCACCTCTGAACAAGAAGCACGACAAGCTGGGTTTAACGCCATGGCGTTCGTCGAAGAAAGTCGCGGAGCATTAACCCGCTCACTCAATGCCATCACCAAGAATAATGCGTGTACACTATGAACAACAAACATCTCATCCGAAGTACCCATCATAATAAGTTCATTGTACGGTCATGCACATAGTCTTGCTAAAAATATTCACACTTCAACTTTGATGACTAAGGCAATATAAAGTCTATGCAAACAACTAAATGCGATGAAAAACAGGTCTTGCTCTCTTCCATCCTTGTTTTTCTTTACCCCATAACTCTGTTGATTCAGCCATATAGTTATTCTTGGCTGCCCATTTTAATAGCCCTAGTTTCTTTAGCTTTCTACGCCAAAACCAGAAAAAGGGTTTCCATTAACGAATCACAAAAACTGACTCACTGGCTCATATTGAGTTACTTTATTTCTATTGTCGCTTCCTATTTGATCTTTGATGGCCCACCAAAACAATTAGATATTCCCAACCGAATCTTACTGATTTTTCCAATAGTGACCTTTCTTATGGCATATCGCCCAAGCACTACATGGGTAATTTTAGGGATAGGCATTGGAGGTGTGATTGCTGGCATCATAGCGGTTTATATGCATTTTGTGCTAAATGTGCGCGCTCTTGGGGCCCTTGGATATATGTCCATCCAAGCGAGTGGCATGGCAATGACGTTAGGTATTCTTTCTTTGGTAGGCATGTTTCACTTTATTGAGAAAAGAAAAACTGCTTTTGCATTCCTGACCGCAATTGGATCGTGTGGGGGAATCGGTGCCAGCTTGTTATCTGGAGGGAGAGGGGCTTGGCTTATTTCACCGTTTATTATCGCCTTCTTACTCTGGCACTATAGAAAATGGATTTCTCCGCGCTTAGCTGTTATTGCTTTGCTTTTATTTTCTGCAGTTTTATCCATCACATATCCTGTTATTGAAAAAAGAATTACTGCAATAAATTATGACTTACAAATTGGAGGTCAAAGCTCATCAGCGGTGCGTATAGAACTTTGGAAAGCTGCTATATATATCGGTAAGGAGTTTCCTATCTTTGGAACGGGTTATCATAACTTAATCCCTGAAAAGCAAAAACTAGTGGATATCGGTATAGTGGAAAAGTCCGCTGTGTTGTTTTCAAATGCACACAACCAATATCTCGATGCTTTGCAGGAAAGAGGCATCATTGGTTTAATGGCAATATTTGCCATGTGCATCGCCCCAATTTGGTACTTTAAAAAGCAATATCAACGGCATAAGAATACAGACAAAGCATACTTTGCTGTGATGGGGATATGCCACATTACATTGTTAATGGGCTACTTCCTAACCCAGACCTATCTAAATCATCATTCTGGGATTCTTCTTTACATCACATTCACGGCCATATTTATGGCAATGTGCACGGAAAGCGATGAGAACGGTCGAGTAGAAACATAATAAATTAAAGGGGCTAATGATGACTATTTCTGTTAGCCCCTGTTATTCATGTAACTGTTTCTCAGGCATGCCCACTCAGAGTTGATGTTAAAAACGATCTCGTTTTTTTGATCTTCTTTTTCAAAAGATCGCTTCAACCTATCTAGATTCCTTTGCTTCCAGTTCTCACCCGTTTGCTGAAAGCACTTATCAAAATCGATGACCCACACTTTTTCTTGCTCATCCATCAAAATATTGTGGATATTCAAATCAGTGTGATTAATGCCAAGGTCATGCATTTTCCGGATTGCTCGACCAATTTGCTTGTAGTGATGTGCATCTAGCCGCTCCGACTTTAAAATAGCCACCAAGTCTCTGGCGTTTTGTATCTTCTCGGTAATGATGTCCGCGCGGTAAATGAATCCCGATTTTTGAACTTTGGCTGCGATAGGTTTGGGAACATTCAGCCCACCTTTACGCATGACGCCAAGCAACGAAAACTCCAGCGCACTGCGAGTGTTATCAAACCCCGTAAACACATACTGATCTGTGACCAGTTTACCAAATAGCCCACCACGTCGATAATGGCGTAATGCGGCATGGGTTACCCCCAAATCCACAAACCACGTTGTCCCTCTACCACTGGCTTGCCCAATCACTTTGTTTTGGTCTTGCCAATACTCGATATCAAACAAGCGCTCTAAATCATGGTGGATAACATTGCTGTCGTACCATATTTTTTGATTCTTGCTGCATTGGGTTTTGATCATGATTTATGAAGGGTGAGAAAACGGTAGGTCGATTTTACATTCTTAAAGCTTAACTGCATAATCCTTAGCAACTTATCAGAGAGCTTTCTACTACTATGCCGCTTTTTACAAGCCCTCCCACCTCTATCTGTGTCGTACGTTTGTCTGCCATCGGCGACGTCTGCAACACCATTGCCGCCGTGCAAGCCATTCAACACCATTGGCCAGAAACTCAAATAACGTGGATAACAGGGAAGATCGAAGCACAACTACTCGAATCCATCGATAATGTAGAAGTCATTATTTTCGACAAAAAGCTGGGCTGGAAAGGCTATACGTCGGTATGGCAGCAGCTAAAAGGTAGGAAATTTGATGCGTTATTGCACATGCAGTATGCCATCAGAGCCAGCATTGTTACCCTAGGTATTAGAGCCAAATACAAATTGGGGTTTGACAAAGTCCGTAGTCAGGATGGACAGCATTGGTTTACCAATATCAAAGTGCCTTCACCAAACACACCTCATGTGTTAGACGGGCTCATGGCCTTTAATCCAGTATTGGGAGTACCAAACGGAGATCCAAAATGGCTACTCTCTTACCCAGAACCAGCAAGTCTTTGGGCACAAAGTCATTTGCTTACGGACAAACGCAACCTTGTGATCGTTCCCGGAGCAAGCAAAGCCTACAAAAATTGGACAACTCAAGGTTATGTCGATGTCATCCACCATGCGGATCAATTAGGGTGGAACATCATTCTCGCAGGCAGCCCATCCCCTGCGGAACAAGAATTGGCTCAGTCCATTCTTCAATCACTAAAAACCCCCGTCACCAACTTAGTCGGCAAAAGCAGCTTACTTGAGATGTTAGCCCTGCTTGATCACTGTGATTTGGTGGTGGCTCCAGATACGGGTCCGATTCATATGGCGAATGCGATGAATACCCCCGTTATCGGGCTGTATGCTCATCACAACCCCGCTCGAACAGGTCCCTATGTTTATCAACACTATGTTGTCAGCGTATGGGCAAAAGAAATAGAAAAACAGACGGGAAAAAGCCCATCTCAGTTACCTTGGCGCTCACGTGTCAAAGACGACAATGCAATGGCTAACCTCCGATCAGTCGATGTCATCGACATGTTTAACCGTGTTTGCAGAGAACAAAAATTATGACGCAGCTTTCCCACCCTAACCGCGCAACGATCGCCGCGGTCATCATTACCAAAAATGAAGAGGACAGCCTCAAAGGCTGCTTAGAAAGCCTAACATGGGTTGATGAGATTGTTATCGTCGATTCAGGCAGCACAGACAAAACCGAAGCCATTGCGAGGCAATACACCGACAAATTCTTTGTCAACGCGAATTGGCCGGGGTTTGGCAAACAGAAGCAACTTGCCCAGAGCTATACAGAATACGATTGGATTCTGGCCGTGGATGCCGATGAACGCATTGATGATACGTTAAAAAACCATATCCTTGAGATGCTAGAAAATGCCCCCGATAACACCGTTTTTAGCCTCAATGAGCTGACTTGGGTATTTGGTCGATTCCTAAAACACTCAGGCTGGTACTATCGACACGTCCGTCTGTATCCCAATAAACTCACCACATACAACGACAACCTCGTTCACGAATCGGTGGTGATTCCGGACGGTTGTAATGTAGCCGAACTCAATGGTGATATCCTTCACTACTCCTACAAAAACCTCAACCATTACCTCGTTAAATCCGCCAGTTATGGTAAAGCGTGGGCAGACCAAAGGCAGGCTCGCGGGAAAAAGGCGTCATTGTCTCAGGGAGTAATTCATGCCCTCGCCTGCTTTATGAAGATGTATCTACTCAAACGAGGCTTTTTGGATGGGAAACAAGGGTTCTTGATCGCGTTATTGTCCGCCCATTCCACCTTTATTAAATACGCAGATTTGTGGGCAAGAGATAACGACCCGCACTATAAGCAATGATCGAACCGCTTATCTTAGTTCCGATGGGCAAGTGAATTTAAGCTTGCCCACCATCTCTTCACTTGCTCGGCGCATTCTGTCACATCAATACGAGACATGTCTTCTTGCTGATCTTTACTGCTGGCTTCCGATGGACAGAAAGCAATGTGCTTCCCTTCTGCGTTAATGGGTCGCCAGCGAAGTGGCGTGGCTGAACGTTTACTTGGAAAGAAGCCAACCGTGGGCACATCCAATGTAGCAGCAATATGAAGTGGTCCTGTCGAACCGGCAATAAACATGTCAGCGCAGGCAATCGAATACGTAAAATCAACCAGCCCCTCGTTTTTGCTGTACACCACCGACTTCACACCGAGATCGGATAACAACGCTCGCAGTTCCATGGCTTTGCCTTCTTCACCTGGTCCCGCAGTAAGAACACATTCACCATCCAAATTCAATGTCTGGATTAAAATCGAATACTGCCTCAATGACAGGTTATTGGCAGAACCGCCACTGCCAGCGTGCACAAAAATCCAAGGCTTCTGTTTATCAAGGCTTAACGTTTGAGCAAGCATCTCTTTTTGAGCGTTCAACGTTGTGATACTCGGCACCAAATAAGGCGCATTGGGCTCTCGAATGTTGATGTCGTTGTCCGACAGAAAGGAGCGAACAAGATCGAGGTTGTATTCATACTCAGGTTTAGCGGATTGTGAACGTTTCTGCTTAATGCGCTTATTGTAAAAAATCTGGGCGATTTTCGTGGCGGGTGCAAGTCGGTATGGGATCTTGGCTTTCCAAACCAGAGACGCGCTGTAAGAGGTAGAGAATAAATTGATGGAAGCATCAAATTGCTCCGACTTTATTCGCTTCATCAGTTCAACTTTATCTTGTTTCGGCGCATTTGAACCACAATCGACGATAACAGAATCAATCCAGGGGCAAAGCTCAGCCAATGCTTTAGTGTAGCGAGGAACAAGTGCAGTGACCTCTGCCTCAGGCATCGATTGTTTCAACATGGCGAAGCTCGGCCACGCCAACATAAAATCGCCAATCTTATCGTTTCGAATTACCAGTATTTTTTTCATCTTATTGTCCGCACTGTGGTTCGCCACACATGATACCCAGTTACATAGCGAAGTTTGAGTGTTTTTTGCTATGATGACAGCAGATTAGTAACGAAAAGCAAGTGAGTAAGGTGTGTCAGCAAAACGTATTTCCCGAGTGATTTATCCGGGTACTTTCGACCCATTAACAAACGGTCATTTAGACTTGATTGAGCGTGCTGCCGACATGTTTGATGAAGTGATTGTCGCCGTCGCCGCCAGCCCAAGTAAGAACACCATGTTCACCTTGGAAGAGCGAGTCACGTTTGCACAAGTTGTCACGAAGCACTTAGATAACGTCACCACAAAAGGTTTTTCTGGTTTGATGGTGGATTTTGCTCGTACAGAACAAGCCAACGTTCTGATCCGTGGGCTACGAACCACAGGCGACTTTGAATACGAGTTTGGTTTAACGAACATGTACCGAAGGCTCCTACCCGGATTAGAAAGTGTGTTCCTTACCCCAGCAGAAGAACACGCGTTTATTTCATCCACCATTGTCCGAGAAGTGGCGATCCACGGTGGCAGTGTCGCGCAATTTGTTCCAGCTATCGTCGCCGCAGCCTTAGAGAAAAAATATCAAGAACGAGTTAAAGGCTGACACTCTGGGCAGTAGAAGGTGTTTCGCTGCCCAATTTTGACGTCTTCTATCACGCTATCGCAAACCGTACATTTATCCCCTGAACGCCCATACACCTGAAGCTCTTGGGCGAAATAGCCCGGCTTACCATCAGCTTGATTAAAGTCTTTAAGAGTCGTCCCACCTTGCTTAATCGCGGTATTCAGCACTCGTTTGATGTTGCTATGCAATAATTCGAGCTCGCCGTCATTGAGTTGATTCGCTGGTCGCTGCGGGTGGATGTGAGACATAAATAGCGATTCATTGGCGTAAATATTCCCCACCCCCACCACCACTTTATTATCCATAATGAACTGTTTGATGACGGTTTTCTTACGCTTAGCTTGCAGTGTAAAGGACTCAAGATCGAACGCATCCGTTAAGGGCTCGGAACCCAAATGCTTGAGTACATCTGGTTGCTCACCATATTCTGTGTGTAACCACGACCCAAAGCGACGCGGATCATTGTAGCGAAGGACTTTGCCATTCGTTAACACCAGATCGACGTGATCGTGCTTCCCCGGTTCAATAAAGGCATCGAGTACGCGCAAACTTCCCGACATTCCCAAATGCACAACCGCACTGCCCGCCTTGGTTTCGATCATGAGGTATTTGGCTCTGCGAGTAATAGCCAGAATTTCTTCGCCCACCAACGTTTGAATACTTTCTGGCACCATCCAACGCAGTTTGGGTTGCCTCACATGTATGGCTTTCACTATTTGCCCTTTCAGGTGAGGCGTAATACCTAGACGACTCACTTCAACTTCTGGCAATTCTGGCATCTTAATTCCTTGATTAGGCTGTCGGTACATCGGGAACGGGGTTATGATTATACTCAAAATACGTCTGTTTGAGGCATTCAATGAAGCTTTCCCGTAAAGGCTGGAACAACATTCTGATCTTATCGATCTTGGCATTTATTGCCATTATCAATGCACCAAGTCTGTTAAGAAAACACTTCGGACTTGGTGAAACCAGCACACTTCCTTATGTTATCAGTCCAAGTGAAAAGCCAAGTGCATTGCATTTCGCCCAATGGTCACTTGAAAATGTCGATAATCAATGGCGTTCAACACGCCAACTCTCTATCGAGCCTTTACAAGCCGCACTACGATGGACGGAACTCACAGGTACTCAGGTAGACTCGGATACGTACGATAAATTGAAAGGCAATCTCCCCCCCGCCAGAACGTTAGAGGTGTGGTATGTCGGTGTCGATGAACCGGAAAGAATCACATTTTACCAAACCCCAAGCTTTTGGTTGCTGCAAAATTGGCAAAAAGAGTGGGTAGCAGTATCGGTAGAAAAGAGTTACCTATTCCCCTTTCTGTAGTTGGTGTTTAAATGCGTTTTAATCACAACGCAATTTGTGACGCGTAGTTAACCTGCACTCGGAAGTGAATCAATAAGCAATAAAAAACCCAGTCGATTAACTGGGTTTTTAAACACTAGCAAAGAATTGGGAAATCAATTACTTGATTTTCGCTTCTTTGTACATAACGTGCCTGCGTAAAACTGGATCATACTTTTTGATCTCAAATTTGCTTGGCATGTTACGTTTGTTTTTGTCCGTTGTGTAGTAGTGAGGACTCTCACTTGAACATAGACGGATTAGCTCGCGAGCGCCTTTTTTAGCCATTATTCAATTCCTCTTATACGTTCTCGCCACGAGCACGGACATCAACAAGAACAGCATCGATGCCTTTCTTATCAATAATACGCATACCCTTAGCAGTGAGACGTAGTTTAACAAAGCGCTTTTCGCTTTCTACCCAGAAACGATGAGTTTGTAGGTTCGGCAGAAAACGACGCTTGGTAGCATTTCGTGCGTGTGAACGGTTGTTACCCGTTATAGGACGCTTACCAGTTACTTGGCATACTCGGGACATGAATGTCTTCTCCAAATCGTTTCAGCTCGATATCAACCTTGGTGGCCGAACCTCTCTATCTATCATAAGAAGACTAGAGGTCAAATACCGTTATGGAATACCCATACAAGGCTATCAAAGGTCGCGCATTATACTAACTTGATATGCATTGCTCAAGACCCGAACAGATCCTTTTTACAGGTTTTCGTGATCTTTTTTAGGCAGAGCTGATTGAGGTTCATAAATTTTAGTGCGGGGATGATAGCAGATTATGACCACCAGACAACTAAAAAGTGACCTCTAAGCCGACTCAACATGCCTTATCGTAATTCTCTAGTATGTTATGAGTACTTTCAGTAAAAAAGCGCGCGATATTCATATCCACCCTCTTTCTGCAAACGAAACCACCTCTCCATCCCCAATCACAAAGTGATCCAAGATCCGTATATCAACCAGTGCAACGGCATCGGTTAAACGCCGAGTGATGCTTCTGTCTGCCTGACTAGGCTCTGCTACGCCTGAAGGATGATTGTGCGCTAAAATCAATGCTGCCGCGTTATGGTGTAGCGCCCGTTTGACCACTTCCCTAGGGTAAACACTGGCAGCATCGATGGTGCCTTCAAAGAGCACCTCATCTTGAATCACACGATGTTGATTATCTAAAAACAGTATATAGAAGGCTTCTCTGTGCCTGTCTCGCAAAATACTGGAAAGGTAAAGTTTGGTGTGCTCCGGGCTCGTGAGTGCATCACCACGCTTTAACGTTTCACCAAGATAACGCTGAGTCATCTCGATCACCGCTTTCAACTGCACAAATTTGGCCGATCCTAATCCTTTCTTCTGACAAAAATCTTCTTGGCTGGCTGAAAAAAGGGCTCGCAGTGAACCAAACTCCTCTAGCAGCTGGGAAGACAACTCAATCACGTTAGTGCCCTTGATTCCCGTTCTCAGAAAAATAGCCAGCAGTTCAGCATCGGTAAGCGCACTGGGACCTTGGTTCAGAAGCTTTTCTCTAGGTTGAGATTCAAATGGAAGGTTTTTGATACTCATCTAAACGACCTACAATAGAATAATGAGGTACATTGGATAGAGAATGTCGTTTCATATCAATTATCAAGCAATAAATTTCGAGTGAGCGACGATCTTTATGAAATTGAGGAATCAGTGAATTCCAAACTCACTTCAAAAATGAAAATATAGATTCTTGAAATCTTATGAGATTCAATCTGAATGACCAACAATTCTTGTTGCACACCAAAAGCCAGCATAATGAGCATGACTTACTTAGAAATTAACTGGGCAGGTTTAAGGTCTCATTGAAGATATTTATTTGATATGGTTACTTGGGTATAACACAAAATCCAATTGAGATACGAAGCATGCAGACACTCGCAGGAAAAAAAATACTTTTAGGGATAAGCGGCGGAATTGCTGCGTATAAATGTGCAGAACTCACTCGCAGGCTCATAGAGCGAGGAGCAGAAGTGCAAGTCGTCATGACTCATGCCGCCAAAGAGTTCATCACCCCGCTGACCATGCAAGCCGTATCCGGTCGCCCAGTATCAGATAGCTTGCTTGATCCGGCTGCCGAAGCCTCTATGGGGCACATTGAACTCGCCAAATGGGCAGACCTAGTGCTGCTTGCGCCAGCAACTGCTGATCTGATTGCCCGTATGGCTTCAGGGCTGGGGAATGATTTGCTGACAACACTCGTATTAGCAACGGATGCACCGATTGTTGTATCTCCCGCCATGAACCAGCAAATGTACGCCAACCTCGCAACCCAAGAAAACATCCAGACGTTAAACCGCCGAGGAATGGCGATCTGGGGGCCAGCGTCCGGTGAGCAAGCTTGTGGCGATGTGGGGCAAGGTCGCATGCTCGAACCCATGCAATTGGTGAACTTATGCGAAGATTTCTTCACTCCTCCAGTGCTCTCTGGTCAATCCGTGGTGATCACCGCGGGGCCCACTCGCGAAGCCATCGACCCCGTTCGCTATATATCCAATCACAGCTCAGGAAAAATGGGGTTTGCCATTGCCAGTGCCGCAGCAAAATTAGGCGCTAAGGTCACCTTAATCAGCGGCCCCGTTGCGCTACCTACACCTGCTGGCGTCAATCGAATCAATGTCGACAGTGCCATAGAGATGCATCAAGCCGCCCTAGAGCAAGCCATAAAACACAACGTATTCATTGGCTGTGCGGCGGTTGCCGATTATCGCCCAGAGTCCATTGCCGATCAAAAAATCAAGAAAACAGACAACAACGATGCCATGACAATTCGGATGGTCAAAAACCCAGACATCATTGCCTCCGTCGCCAAGCTTGAAGAGCACCGCCCATTTACCGTAGGCTTTGCAGCAGAAACACAAGAGGTCGAAACGTACGCTCGAAGCAAACTCGCGAAAAAGAACTTGGACATGATTTGCGCCAACGATGTGTCCATTCAAGGGCTCGGCTTCAATAGCGACAGCAATGCTCTGCATTTGTTCTGGAAAGAAGGAGATAAGATCCTACCTACCGCCAGTAAAACCGAACTGGGTAAAGCCCTAATGGAAGAAATCGCTGCGCAGTTGAGGCAGCACTCTTGCCCCCAATAAATGGCACTATGACATCAATAAATAGCACTATGACATCAATAAACAGCGCTCTTACAGGGCGCTGCAAACAACGAATGCTTTTATTCCTTGAAAATCACGAGTGTATCGCTAGCCTCTTTAGCTGGCTGACGCTAAAATGCTGGCTCGTGAATTTTTCGCCAAACATTAAGGAATGGACTGAATGACCGGCAATCGAAAATCCAATCGTCGTGAAGAAATCCTACAGGCACTGGCTGAAATGCTGGAATCTACCGATGGAGCCTCTCGCATTACGACAGCCAAGCTTGCCAAGCAAGTAGGCGTTTCCGAAGCCGCGCTATACCGCCATTTCCCTAGTAAAGCTCGCATGTTTGAAGGGTTAATCGAATTCATTGAAGACGCCCTGATGTCTCGTATCAATCGCATTCTGGATGAAGAAAAAGACACGCTTCAGCGTATCCGATTGGTTATGCAGCTTATTCTCGCATTTTCAGAACGCAATCCAGGTCTTTCACGTATTTTGTCTGGTCATGCATTGATGTTTGAAAACGAGCGTTTACGTGAGCGAATCAACCAACTGTTTGAACGCATTGAAACCCAACTGCGCCAGATCCTGCGCGAACGAAAACTGAGAGAAGGCAAATCTTTCCCTGTCGACGAACGCATTTTGGCCACCCAGTTACTTGGTCAAGTAGAAGGCAGTTTAAATCGCTTCGTCCGTTCCGATTTCAAATACCAACCTACCGATAATTTTGAGGAGTACTGGGCATTACTTAGTGCCCAGATTCAGTAATCCATGGAATATAACGATAACCAACCAAGAGCAAGCCTAATTATTGCCTTTTACAATAATATTGAACTATTGGAACTGGTTTTTAAGGCTCTGAATGAGCAAACAGAAAAAAATTTCGAGTTAGTAATTGCTGATGATGGCTCCAAAAAAGAAGTCGTAGATCATATTAAGAACAGGATAGAAAACTTACCTTTTCCAGTGCAACATGTGTGGCATGAGGATAAAGGGTTTAGAAAAAACCGTATTTTAAACAAAGCGGTGATTGCCTCCAAAAGTGATTACCTTATCTTTCTTGATGGCGATTGCATCCCAGAAGCGCATTTTGTAGAGGATCACCTATCGGAATCTTCTCGAGGCTACGCGCTTAATGGAAGACGTGTAGATTTATCAGAAAAATATTCACGGTTACTCAAGAGTCATAAGAACCCAGCTACATTTTTTACCGAATTCAAATGGTCGATATTAAAAGACTATATTTTCAGCGGAGGAGGTCAAAAGGAAAAAGGGAGAAATATTGAAAAAGGATTTAGAATTCTAAATCCAACACTAAGACGAATGATTATACCGAAGGATAAAGGCCTCGTAGGATGCAACTTCTCCCTATTCAAAGATGACTTACTAAAGATAAACGGCTTTGACATGCGGTACGAAGCCCCTGGCGTAGGTGAAGACTCAGATTTAGATTATCGGTGGCTATTAGCTGGCTTTAAAAAAAATTCTCTCTTTTATAAAGCAACTCAGCTTCATTGTTACCACCCTATACTAGAACGCTCGTCTAAAAATGATGACATTTATAACGCCATGAAGTCACAAAATAGCCCAAAAGCCCAGCTAGGTATACAGGAGCTGAAACGTGAGAAATAACAATAGATTCAGTCATCCATGAAAACATTCGAAACAGCAAAATTTCACCCCAGATTGCTTCACCCTCGTTTCTGGCTGGTATGGTTTGGGTTTGGCTTATTAGCGCTGATCGTGACTCTTTTTCCTTACCCACTGCTTAAAAAGATGGGAAGAGGTTTGGGCAAAAGCGTGGCCCCCCTCATCAAAAAGCGCGCAAAAATCATTCGTAAGAATTTGGAAATTTGCTTTCCAGACTTGGAAGAAGCTGAAAAACAACGTATTACCGATGAAGTCTACAAAAACTCTGGTCTTGCGCTGATAGAAACGGGCATTGCGTGGTTTTGGCCCAACTGGCGCTTCAAACGCATCATCAATTTTAAAAACGATCAACATATCCTCGACCTAGAAGCGCAAGGCAAAGGAGTCTTGGTTGTTTGTACTCACATGCTGAACCTTGAGATTACCGCGCGGGCGTTCAGCCAATTTGCACCGGGTTATGGGGTTTATCGCCCTCACGAAAACCCTGTGATCGACTTTATTCAACATTGGGGACGCACTCGTTTCGGACATCAAATGATCGATAGAGAAGACGTTCGAGGGATGGTACGTGTGCTGAAATCGGGCGGTCGATTATGGTATCTTCCGGATCAAGATTACGGCAGCCAAAATTCCGTCTATGTTCCATTCTTTAAATACGAAAAAGCGTGCACCCCATCGGGTACCGGATTTTTGGTCGATATGGGGAAATGTGCCGTCATTACGGCATCAAGTGTGCGAAGTGGTAATCAGTATTGCTTAGAAATCGACAGCGATATCAGCGCTCAATTCCCAAGAAGGGATGCGGAAGGTGCAGCGATCGTCATGAACAAAGCCATAGAAAAAGTCATCACCCGAGGCTTGGATCAATACATGTGGATGCACCGTCGATTCAAAACCATGCACGATGGCAGCGAACGTGGGCATCTCTATAACGACTGATTTTTTATCAAGCTCTATTGACGCCAAAAGCATTCGATACCAAAAAAGACAGATACAAAAAAGACAGCCTCGGCTGTCTTTTGTAACATCGATACTCTAATCATTCCGTCAGATCAGATTCCGAATTCGGCGCGGTACGCTTTTACAGCCTCAAGGTGCTCTGAATTGCCACCTTTCTCTTCCAGGTAAGAGATAAGATCCGTCAAGTTCACGATCGAAATCACGGCACAGCCAAAGTCGCGCTCTACTTCTTGAATGGCAGACAGTTCGCCTTTGCCTTTTTCTTGGCGGTCAATCGCCACTAGAACACCCGCTAAGTCCGCGCCATTCGCTTTAATGATTTCCATCGACTCACGAATCGCCGTACCCGCTGTGATCACATCGTCCACCAGCATAATGCGACCTTCTAGCGCACTGCCAACAAGGTTGCCACCTTCACCATGGTTTTTCGCTTCTTTACGGTTGAAGCAGTATGGCGTGTCCACATCGTGGTGATCGGCCAATGCAACTGCCGTCGTTGTTGCGATAGGGATACCTTTATACGCAGGACCAAACAGCACATCGTAATCAATCTCAGAATCGACCAACGCCGCGGCATAGAAACGCCCCAACTTTGCCAAATCACGACCTGTATTGAACAAGCCAGCGTTAAAGAAGTAAGGGCTCTTACGACCTGATTTTAAAGTAAATTCACCAAACTTAAGCACTTCTTTCTCTAGTGCAAACTCAATAAAATCACGCTGGTATGCTTTCATTCATTCTCTCTCTATTTTCTTAGTGTGTTTCATCGCCTACTTCGTCCACGGCGCTCAAATAGATTAGAGTCATGAACAAAGTAAGCAAAAAAATAGCCCCTCAGTGAGGAGCCATTCATTAAATCAGTTTTCTAACGCTTTCTTCTGTGTTTCTACAATGGAATTGATGCCAGTTTTTGCTAGCGCCAGCAACTCCAATAATTCTTCGTGGCTAAACGGTTCACCTTCTGCGGTGCCCTGCACTTCAATCATACGACCGTCTTCCGTCATCACAACGTTCATATCGGTTTCGGCGGCGGAATCTTCAACGTACTCAAGGTCACACAACGCTTTTCCTTCCACAATACCAACAGAAACTGCGGCAACGTGGCCTTTCATGGGGTTCGCTTTCAGTTTGCCTTGGTCTATCAAACGTTGGAACGCGTCTGCCATCGCAACGCTTGCTCCGGAAATCGCCGCGGTACGAGTACCACCATCGGCCTGGATCACATCACAGTCGACCGTCACCATCACTTCGCCCATGGCTTCTAAATCCACTGCGGCGCGCAAGCTGCGAGCAATCAAACGTTGGATTTCCATCGTACGACCGCCTTGCTTACCACTTGCGGCTTCACGGCGATTACGAGTGTGGGTTGCACGTGGCAACATACCGTATTCTGCGGTTACCCAGCCCCTGCCTTGACCTTTTAGCCAACGAGGCACATTTTCTTCCACACTGGCGTTACACAACACCTTTGTATTGCCAAACTCGACAAGCACGGAGCCTTCGGCATACGCAGTATAGTTACGAGTCATTTTGATTGGGCGAACTTGTTCCGCGGTGCGATCGTCTGGACGCATGGATAAATACCTTTCATGGGGAGGCGAATTTGGTTGGAGGCAAAGTATATAGGAATTCCCTCGAGCTGCCTAGCCATGACGACCACCCAGATCACGGCAAACCACCGGATATCTCGTACCTAACACAGTGATTATGCTACTATACCGCCCATTCAAAATTTTCATCTCCGCGAGCAAAGGACAATTCAATGATCTACAGCATGACTGCTTATGCACGAAAAGAAATCAAAGGTAACTGGGGCAGCGCAGTTTGGGAGATTCGCTCCGTCAATCAACGCTATTTAGAAACCTACTTTCGTTTGCCAGAGCAATTCCGTGGTCTTGAACCTATCCTGCGTGAGCGCTTTCGTAAAAAGCTGGCACGCGGAAAAGTAGAATGTCACCTGCGCTTTGAAGCGAACCCAGCAGCAAAAGGCGAAATCACCATCAATCAAGACTTGGCACAGCAAGTGATCAACGCAGCAAATCAAGTGATGTCGATGACCGGCGAAGACAGCCGCATCAACCCGTTCCAAGTCATGAACTGGCCAGGTGTGATGGAAACCCCTGAACAAGACATGGACGCCATAAACAAAGATCTACTGGGCGCCTTTGATGAAGGGCTAAAAGACTTTATTGACGCTCGTGGCCGTGAAGGCGAAAACATGAAAGCCTTAATCGAGCAGCGTTTGTCTGCCATCACCGAGCAAGTAGTGAAAGTTCGTGCGCGCATGCCAGAAATTCTAGAATGGCAACGCGAACGCCTACTCACCAAGTTTGAAGAGGCCAAGATCGAGCTAGAAGGTTCACGCGTGGAACAAGAGCTGATTCTTTTGGCTCAAAAATCCGATGTCGCTGAAGAGTTGGACCGCTTGGACTCACACGTAAAAGAAGCCAACAACATCCTTAAGAAGGGTGGCGCATGTGGTCGTAAACTCGACTTCATGATGCAAGAATTCAACCGCGAGTCGAACACGCTGGCATCCAAATCCATCAGCACAGACATCACTGCATCTGGCGTAGAACTGAAAGTTCTAATCGAGCAAATGCGTGAGCAAATTCAGAATATTGAGTAGTCAAAGATGACACAGTTTATTGAGTCTCAACACTCAATAAACTGTAAGCCATAACAAATCACTTAGTGCCAACAGAAAAGGCACTAGTTCACTATGCGTCGAGTTCATTTAAAAGGCGAACCAGAGCCCGTCCCATAGCAGCAGACAAATTGACTGGAACGGCATTACCAATTTGTTTGTATTGGGCACTCAATGGACCTTGGAATTCCCAGTTATCAGGAAAAGTCTGTATCCTTGCATACTCTCTAATTTGTAAGGGTCTAGTCTCTGTTGGGTGACATCTTTCGGTCTGCTTCTGAGCAGGAGAGGTTGTTAACGTTAAACTGGGCTCATCCATAGACAATCTTCTCGCCATTCCTGTCTTACCGCCGCCTAAGTAATAACTTCCTTTCATATAGTCTTTTTGCATTTGTTCTGGCAAATCTCTCCAATATCCACCCTCTGGTACATGCTCCATTATTTTACGTTTATGTTCTGGATAAACTTGCCCCACCGAGGCTGCTACATCGGTATCGTATAGTTCCCCTGCTTTCAACGCATGCTTCAATGTCAACGGTTTGCAGTAATAGGACGGCCATTTAAATTGCGCCTTCTTTGCCAAATCATTTCTTATAGCAACAATAAATAGACGCTCTCGCTTTTGGGGAACTTTATAGCAGATTGCCTTTAATACACGAGGTTCAACTAAAGTATAGCCTAGCTCTTTAATCACCTCTTCAATCGTTTTAAGAGTACGACCATCATCGTGAGTCAGAAGAGCTCTAACATTTTCAGCTAAGAAAACCTTCGGCTGCGTCTCCTTAATCGCTCTAGCCATTTCAAAAAATAACGTACCCCTAGTATCTTCAAAGCCTAAGCTCTTACCTGCATAAGAAAAAGCTTGGCAAGGAAAACCACCTGTCAAAATATCCACTTCTCCCTTATAAGGAGTAAAGTCTACTTTGGAGATATCTCCCTCTACAACATTCCACTCTGGTCGGTTATACCGCAAGGTGTTGCATGCGTGTTTATCCCACTCATTTAAAAGGATACTCTTGAAGCCAGCTTGTTCCATACCAATAGCCAATCCTCCTCCTCCAGCAAATAACTCAATCAGGGAGTAGTTTCTATTTGGTGTAGTGTCTATTTCTCGCTCCCAGTTAGATTCAATAAACGCTCTCACTGACTCATAATGGATAACTTGCTTGGCAGGGATCAAGCCGGTGGTATCACAAGGTTTTATCTCCCCTTTTTTAATCTTTCCTTCAATCACTTTTTTAGACGTTGAGATCATATCTGCAAGCATACTGGGGGTGTACTGATAAGATTCATTGTGGACATCATACATCTGACGCTTCCATCCTAATTATCAATTGACAAACACTGTTCAAGTATACAGCAACATCTGTGCTAGGTCCAATTGAAAAGCCTAAAAGTGAAATATCCTATGGTTTTTAGCTTAACCTGAGACTTATAGATCCACGATCTCAAATGCTTTGTATCTCTTGAAGGGCTAGTTATCCGCCATTTAGCATTCCGCTCTCTTCAATCTCTTTTGCCAAAGACAGGCAGCCCTCGTTTAGAAAATCATCTGTAGGAAGGCTGAATATGAGAGTATCTAATTCCGCGACTAACTCATGATAAAACTCTTCATAACCTGTTAGTCTATGCCAAAACTCCTGCCCAACAATAACTGGGTACTGTTCATTAATGGTCATATAGTGCTGACTTAATTCTCCAGCTGTCCCATAAAGCACTCCCATAATTAGGTCATTATTGTTAAGTAACATAGAGTTTGTTCTAGCAAGATTGGTAACTGCCGTAAACTTTTTGAGAAGCGGTTTTACATCTTCAGAGTTTATAGTATTAGGTCCTGATTTGAGCTGGCACCACTTCTTTCGACCATCAATGCGATCTTCAAACTCTATATCCATTCCTTTAATCAAAGAACCTTCCGCCAACTTCAACTCAACAAACATTTTTTGGATACGATCACCAAAAGATGTGTTAATTGAAGTCCCTAAAACTCTAGGGTAATAGAGCGCCTTTGCTACTCCGATTGGTGTGAAGTCATCAGCCAGAACCTTTGACAAATAACGAACAACTATTGGATTAATATTGTATGACTTAAGCCGAGCGTTTTGTTTTAGAGATTTTTCTTTGTGATTTAGAAAGATTTTCTGCTCGAAATACTCGGTAATCTGACTTAACAAATGTTCTTTTTTCAATGTGTTAACCTTCATTTCCAATCGACTAAGTTGATATTAATCGTTTCAATTGAGCAATTCATTAATTTATAAGAAAAAAATCTCATTTAGACTACCTGTGGATGATAGGAGCACTTATCTAGTGTCCTTTATTGGTAAATAACTAACAGTGTTCACTCTTGAATTAACACAGAAGCAGTCAATAGCGCTTGCAGCCTTTTTATCAATGCCTTTCGTTTTTTGTGTTCCAAAATGAAGTCGTTAAAGCGGCGCTCAAAGGCAGGAAATTTATCCATAAACTGACATGCCTCAGCAAGTTGATGTAAATCGTTCGATGCATGATCATAACCACTGGCACAAGCGCGATTAGCCTGTTCTTGTATGCGCAGCCAAACTTGATCACGCTGACTGTAAACCTCAGAAAGTTTTGCTTCCTTTGCTACTTTTTCTTCTGCCAGCCGTTTAGCCATGGCAATCGCCTGTTCTTTTTCTAATTGCGCTTCAGCAATATCAATGTAAGGTGCGATGACTTGCCCATCCAACCAATGAGCATATTCCAAGTGTTCAAGTTCGCTCCCCTTTCTCGTCATTGCCATGGCTTGACTTCTAGATAATTCCCCTTGCTCGAATAAAGCAGTTAACAGATGGTCTTTCTCTTTTTCGGAAAGCTGGCTCAACCAAGCCGATGAATTCTGGCTATTCTGAATAGGGCAATGGCTTGCCCTATCCTGTAGCGCGAGGGTTAATGCTTTTAACATTCCCAAAGGGACATCGAACAGTGTCACAAACGCAAGCTGCGGCTCACTGAGTCTGTCAAAGTCAAACCCAACCATGGGAATCGGTGCAACGTCACTGCCACCATCCAACGCTCTAAGCCACATTAAATACAGTAAACGCCAGTCACCTTGTAAGAGTTCAGCACGAAGTGAAGATAAATGCAGAAAAAATTCATCGGCATCTTCGTCATCAAAATACTCGTGGTATTCCTCTAGTGAGAATACCAACAGCTGCCATTGGTCACTGCCTAAATGCCCTTCTAGACGTTCAAATCGATAATATTGATATTCGCTTATGCTATTTATTACTGTTAGATATCAAATAAAAAAGTGTCTTTTAACAAGGATTGTACTTTTACTTCTCTCTGTATGTATTCCCCATTGCAAAAGCATTTAGGATCCATGGTGATGAATCCCCAAAACTGCAAAAATCGATTAATAAAGCGCGATTCAACCATGGAACTCAATAACTTGCTTGGTGTGGCATAGTCGTCCGGTGGGAACTGTTGCAACAAGTCGGGAAATGCTGTTGCGACTTCATCAACCAGCAGTTCAACGTTAGCATGATTTTGCAAGCGCCACAGCATAAATAGCCAGAATGTCCGTAGGTCAATATCGTACTCCCAAGCATCCAAATATCCCCAGTTGTACTGGCTGATTGCCACTTCCAACATAGGTTCAAAGAATGCCTGAAGCCCCTGACTTTGATACTGTTTCAGAGCCGCCTTTTTTACATGATATCGACCGCTCCGGCGATAGATAATACCTGCGATTTCAGCCAAGACTCGGGTATAGTGCAATGCGTTAAACTTATCTTCATTGCTCCCTGCAAATTCGCTGATGCTTATGTCGCTTTCATATTGGGCAACGGCAAACTCGGGCAATAAATCACTGGCTTGTTTTACTAACTTCGCGGGTACATTCCCTTTACTGGTTGCCTTAAAAGAACCTTCATTTCGCATCGCTTCGTCTAAAATTAGCGCTAAATAACGCATTACAGGGCTACTGGATAAGTCATTTGGTGTATGGATGCTTACCCCTGACAACTCTTTAAACGGTGCATGCAGCCAATTCCCCATCTGAGTCGGAGAGAGACCACAAAAATCTGTAATGGGCTGATTGTTTCTGTCATTCACCCTATGCTTTAACACCACATTCAATTCATCCAGCGATAAATCAGTATTCATAGAGAGAATGTTCTCTACTTCATCAAACATCTCCGCATGTTGCTTTGACACGCTATTCATACAGCATCGCTTATACTTTTTCCCGCTACCACAGGAGCAAAGATCGTTTCGTCCCAGCTTCATTCCACATCACCATTATCAACTTTGCATAGACACAGCATGCCACCTGCAATTTCAAATTTTCAAGATTTTAAATGCATTATCCTGATAGAATTTGAACCGATACGCCCATAGGGGTAGGCGCATGCATCGCATATTCAATTGGCATACTCATCTTCTAATTCAATTTACAATCTTCACATCTCCAAATTGAACCAGTTGAGCGAACTTTTCCACAATCTGCTAACCTATGCAGCATTCAATAACTTGAGTAGCCAAACCACAAGGTTTCCGCCCTCTAATACAGACCCAACTACTTTGCTTTACCCGAGTTCACCATGATAAGAAACATACTAAGACTGTTTTTCACCTGTTTGCTGACCGCTTTTTCAAGCAAGGTTGTTTTCCTTTTCGCGGCAACGTCGATTCCTCTGAGTCTGTTCAGCGTGGATGGCATCATTAGCTTGCTTTACGGGCTGCGATTTGATGCCACCATAGCGGCATTATTAACGGCACCCGCAGCATTGGTGTTACTGGTTCTGAATTTTCTTCGTTTCGACATGCGATGGGCGCTTCGCTTGTGGGCGAGTTTGGCTGTTTTATGGATCATTGGTGCAACGGCATCCGACACCATTTACGCTGAAGATGCGCGTAAACACGTCACCTTTGAACTCTTCACGGCGTCTGGCTTGGTTGATTCCGTACTGATCACGGCTTTCACCGTGTATTACCCGCTGGTGATTTTAGGGCTGGTTCTGAGTGCCATTTCTGTCTTCATTATTTGGAAAAGCCGCTGGACGAGCATGGCGACCAGCCGCTTAACTATTGGTAAATACACACTGGCGACGCTGGCTTACCTCGTACTCACTGTCACCTTTATTCGTGGCGGTTGGTTCGATGCGCCTCAGTCCCCCATGAGCGCGTATAAAATCGGCCATAACGACAAAGCGTATCTGGCGTGGAGCGCGCCTTACAGCGTGACTTACTACCTTGCAAACGGCAAAAATAAGTCCATTTCGCGCATCACGGCCAGCCCTGAACCTTCGGTTCTTGACGCCTTCAATACCGCGCTCGATCAAGACGTCGCCTCCAACATTAGCGACGTCAAAAAAGCCAACGTGGTCTTTGTGTTGTTGGAAAGCTGGGCATCGGTGGACATGAATAGCTCGAATCCAGAACACCACTCCACCCCATTTTTTGATGCCCTACGTGCCAAATCGCTGACATCGGATGCCATGTATGCCGATGGATACCGAACCGTACAAGGTATTTTTGCCAGCATGTGCAGCTTCCCTAACCCTAACGGGGGCATCGTGGCGGGTACGCACTTGCAAAATAGCCAATATCAATGTTTGCCCGACATACTTCGTGAACAAGGATGGGACACACGTTTCGTCCAAGGCAGTGGCAAGGGCATTGTCGGCGCATTTGCGCAATCGCTCGGATTTACGGAATCCTATGGTAAAGAAGATTTTGACTTTGAAGCGCCGCGCAATGAGTGGGGGTTCCAAGACGACAGCATCTATCGTTTCTCGATGGACAGAATCAAAGAAATGCAAAACAACGATTCCGGTAAACCCTTCTTTATTGCCATCAATACGGGGACAACGCACGGTTCGGTGTTGCCAGCCGAAGACGATTTTACGTTCGGAAAATCCACCATGCCTGAACTGCGCCGCAGCACCATGAACTACGCCGATAAAGCATTAAACACCTTTATCACCGAACTGAACGACACCGTCAAAGCGCCAACATTGGTCGTACTGATGTCGGATCACACCGCCAAGATTGTGGAGCCGAACCTAGCGAAAAATTCGATTCCATTTCTGATCTACGCCACCGACGGCAGCGTACCCGCCATTCGCCACAATCGCGCCTCGTCTCAGCGTGATATAGGGAGCACCATTCTAGACTGGCTGGGAGGCTACGCGCCTTGGTTTACCGGTCATTCCCTGCTCAATGAAAATTACGCAGGGCAATCCAGCTTCTCCGATGGCGGCCTGTTCTTTTGGGTGGACGGCAAACGCATGGTCACGATTGACTCCAGCAACAACCGCTTACAGCAATGTTTTCTGATTAAAGAGGACACCATAAAACTGAAACCAGCCAACTGCGACGAGCCTTGGGTCGCGCCTCTATTCGAGCAAGGTCGCGACTTCAACGCGCTCACCCAAGAGCTGTTATTTAACGGCGAAACGACTCGGTATCGGGACATATTCAGCCAATCTCAATAGGTAAAAACAGAAGCATTGAGGTTATTGAACAAAAAATGCTATCCTTTCGCCCCATTTTTTAGGCATCTCATCCTGCAGTGCGTTACACTCGCATTCAGGTAACTAGGGTAAAGTAAGCGGATTATTCATGGGTAAAGGTACGTTATACATCGTTTCAGCACCAAGCGGTGCAGGTAAATCAAGCCTGATTTCAGCGCTATTGGAAAAAAATCCAACCTACGCGATGAAAGTATCAATATCCCACACAACACGTGGAATGCGCCCTGGAGAAGAAGACGGCACGCACTATCACTTTGTCAGCAAAGACAAATTTGAAGAATTGATCAGGCAAGAATCGTTTCTTGAGTATGCCGAAGTGTTTGGCAACTACTACGGTACGTCTCGCCCATGGATTGAAGAAAACCTCGATAAAGGCATTGATGTGTTCCTAGACATTGATTGGCAAGGGGCGCGTCAAATACGCGAGCAGATGCCTCTGGCGAAGAGCATTTTCATTCTTCCACCCTCAAAAGAAGAACTGGAGCGTCGCCTCAATGCACGCGGTCAGGACAGCGAAGCGGTGATCGCCAAACGCATGAATGAAGCACAATCCGAAATATCTCATTACAATGAATATGATTACGTCATTGTGAACGATGACTTCGACACCGCAGTGCTCGATTTCAAGTCCATTCTTCGAGCTGAACGCTTGAAGGAAGACAAACAAGCCGCGAAATACAGTAGCATGTTAACCGCGCTATTGGCCGATTGAGCCTTTAGACTGTATAATTTCTCGTCATATTAAATTTTTAGTTAACTATTGGAGTTCTCATGGCACGCGTAACTGTACAAGACGCTGTTGAAAAAATTGGTAACCGTTTTGACTTGGTTCTGATTGCGGCACGCCGCGCTCGTCAAATGCAAACTGGCGGTAAAGATTCATTAGTGCCTGAAGAAAACGATAAGCCATCGGTTATCGCTCTTCGCGAGATCGAAGAAGGTCTTATCACTAAAGAAGTACTGGATGCTCGCGAGCGTCAAGAGCAACAAGAACAAGAAGCAGCAGAATTGGCGGCAGTAAGCAGCATCGCTCACAACCGTTAATTGTAATTCTTTAACGCATTTCGGGCCTGTAATTTGTATCTTTTTGAAAGCCTAAAAGAAGTTGCCCAAGAATATCTGACAGAGCCTCAACTTGAGGCTCTGAGTCGATCTTATGTGGTAGCAAGAAACGCCCATGAAGGGCAAACCCGTTCCACGGGCGAACCGTACATCATCCACCCTGTCGCTGTTGCTCGTATCCTTGCAGAAATGCACCTCGATAATGAAACTCTGATGGCCGCTCTGCTGCACGATGTTATTGAAGATACGGAAACCACCAAAGAAGACTTGGAAGAACAGTTTGGCGCCACGGTCGCGGAATTGGTTGATGGGGTATCCAAGCTGGATAAGCTTAAGTTCCGAGATCGCAAAGAAGCACAAGCCGAAAACTTTCGCAAAATGGTGCTCGCCATGGTTCAGGATATTCGCGTTATCCTGATCAAATTAGCAGACCGTACGCATAATATGCGCACCTTAGGCGCACTTCGCCCTGATAAAAAGCGTCGTATTGCTCGTGAGACGCTGGAAATCTACGCACCACTTGCTCACCGTTTAGGGATTCACAACATCAAAGTTGAGCTCGAAGAACTCGGCTTTGAGGCTTTATACCCAAATCGCTATCGCGTTTTAAAAGAAGTGGTGAAAGCCGCGCGCGGCAATCGAAAAGAAATCATTCAACGTATCCACAATGAGATTTCGGGTCGGTTGGAAGAAATGGGGCTCGAAGCGCGCGTGTTCGGGCGAGAAAAGAATCTGTTCTCCATCTATAACAAGATGCGAACCAAAGAGCAGCGCTTCCACACCATTATGGACATCTACGCATTCCGTGTGGTAGTGAAATCCGCCGATATGTGTTATCGCGTATTGGGTCAGGTACACAGCCTTTACAAGCCACGTCCGGGCAAAATGAAAGATTACATCGCCGTTCCAAAAGCCAATGGCTACCAGTCTTTGCACACCTCTATGGTCGGGCCTCACGGTGTACCGGTGGAAGTACAGATTCGAACAGAAGACATGGACCAGATGGCAGACAAAGGGGTCGCGGCACACTGGTCATATAAGAGCAATGGTGATAAGTCTGGCACCACCGCACAAGTGAAAGCCCAGCGCTGGATGCAAAGCTTGTTAGAATTGCAACAAAGTGCCGGTAACTCCTTCGAATTCATTGAAAACGTAAAATCCGATCTATTCCCAGATGAGATTTACGTGTTCACGCCCAAAGGCAGAATTATTGAAATGCCCGTGGGCGCGACCGCCGTCGATTTCGCGTATGCTGTGCATACCGATGTCGGTAATATGTGTGTTGGCGCGCGGGTTGATCGGCAACCTTATCCACTGAGCAAATCTCTGAAAAACGGTCAAACCATTGAAATCATCAGTGCACCGGGTGCTCGCCCGAATGCCGCTTGGCTGAATTATGTGGTGACCTCTCGTGCACGCACGAAGATCCGTCAGGTTTTAAAAACCATGCGCCGTGAAGAGTCCATCACCTTAGGGCGTCGATTACTGAACCACGCTCTAGGTGAGCACTCAATTTCCGACATCAACCAAGACAACATCGATCATGTCTTGACTGAACTAAAAGTCGAATCGCTTGATGACTTGTTGGCGACTATCGGCCTTGGCGAGCTCATGAGCATTGTCATTGCGCGTCGCTTATTAGGGGACGTGGATGAACTGACCGAAACGAGTGACTCGAAAAACAATAAGAAGAAGCTGCCCATTCGCGGTGCGGAAGGCATTTTGCTCACGTTTGCCAATTGTTGCCACCCCATTCCAGATGATCACATTATTGCTCACGTCTCTCCGGGTCGAGGCTTAGTGGTTCACCGCGAAACGTGTCCAAACGTCCGCGGCTATCAAAAAGAACCGGATAAGTACATGGCGGTGGAGTGGTCGAACGATTACGATCAAGAGTTCATTACCGAACTTCAGATAGACATGCAAAATCACCAAGGTGCTTTGGCGGCCTTAACCAATGTGATTTCGCAGACCGGTTCGAATATTCACGGTATTTCAACCGAAGAAAAAGACGGTCGTCTATACACTATTACCATGTTGTTAACCACGAAAGATCGTGTTCATCTGGCGGGCATCATGAAGCGTATTCGTGTTATGCCACAAGCAACGAAGGTTCGCCGACGTAAGCACTAATTCGTGATAAAAACGAGTTCGCGCGATCCACACCAATGAGCACGAAAAACTAACATTGAAGGTCTCTTATCGTCAGGTAAGAGACCTTTTTCAGAGCTTCCCATGAATTTAGAACGTTACCACCGCATTCATACCGTGCTTAAAGCACGCCAACCTGACCTGACGTTATGCCTTGAAGAAGTGCATAAACCGAATAATGTCTCTGCGATTATCCGCAGTGCGGATGCCGCAGGCGTTCATAAAGTCCACGCCGTGTGGCCGGACCCGAAAATGCGCACTCTCAGCCACACCTCGGCGGGCGCAAGAAACTGGGTAGAAGTGGATACCCATGAATCGATTGATGACGCCGTCAGCGAGCTGAAAAGCCAAGGCATGCAAATACTGGCAACCCACTTGTCAGACACCGCTGTCGATTTTCGTGACATCGACTACACCAAACCCACCGCCGTGATCTTAGGCGGTGAAAAGCATGGGATCACTCCCCACGCGCTGTCCATGGCCGATCAGGACATCATCATTCCCATGGTCGGCATGGTGCAATCGTTGAATGTTTCGGTTGCCAGTGCGCTGATCTTGTTTGAAGCACAAAGACAGCGTCAACTTGCGGGCATGTATGAGCGAGACGAATCCGCCCTTCCAGCTGAGTACATTCATCGAATTCTGTTTGAGCGAGGGCATCCCGTTCTCGCCAACGTCGCCAAGCGCAAAGGCTTACCTTACCCGCCATTGGATAACGCGGGTCAAATCGTGGCTGATGAAAGCTGGTGGGCAGCCATGCAAAGAAAGTAGGCTGCGTTGCGTGCTCGCGCCTTAATAAACCAACCTTAATAAACCGGCTTTAATACACCCTAGCAGCACGCCTTGTTCAAGCACCAAATCAAGTAAACGATAGGATAAACACGCGGTCTTCCAACTTATCGATGCGTGTTATCCAATCAACGCTAGACTCTCACCATTTTGCACAGCTCCATTTAAGATACCGTTTGCTCATGCAATTTTTTAGGCTTGCTCATTGCTGAACTGGGCTCCTCGTCAGGGATGACATCGGGCAGCCTTTGTTCCATCAACCTCAGAGGGCGATAAAGCAGGCTCATCACCCCCCAGATTACGGCAAATAATCCTAATGTCGCCAATAGCGCCCCAACCCCTCGCCCTTCGCTTCCGCCGAATAAAGACACCGCCACATGCGCCATGGGGGAATCACTCATCATAAACGGCTCCACCACATTTTCTGCCAGATGACCGATAACGAAATACGCCAAAGGCATCATCGACCACGACATCATCTGGTTGGTGGCGATCACCCGCCCCTGCAATTCGAGCCCAACTTTCACTTGGATCAGACATTGCCAGTGCGCGTTGACCAGCGCCAGCGACATGCCGATACCAAAGAACCCAACCATGAGATAAAACGAATTGGCTTGAATGCCCGCCACAATCATCGAGACACCGGTGAGCAGCGTGAAACCGATCATGCCATGCGCTCGGAGCTTGGTACCACCCCAAATGCCCATAATCAAGCCGCCGGCCAACTGCCCTATCCCATCAAATGCGAGCACCTGACCAAGCAAGTCTGCCTTGCCCACAGACAGAACCAATGGAGTACCGAGTACCATAATGGCGCTGAACGCAAAGTTATACACCGCAAAGAACACCACCATCGCCAGCATTTCTTTACGCTGAAGGATGTATTGCCAACCTTCGACGATTTCCTGAACCAATGGCAACTCACGCTTTTTGAACATCCGATTCGGGAAGCGAATCAGAAGCAACGTGGTAAACGCCACACAGAATGCCGCGATGTCCAGCATCAACACATTCTGTAGCCCAACCTCTAGGAACAAATACCCACCCGCAAAAACCGCGAGCACTTGGCTGGTGGAGGACGCCAATTGCGCCAACCCATTCGCTCGACCGAGGTATTTCTTCGGCACTAATTGCGCAATGGTGGCAATGTAGGCTGGTCGCTGAAACGCTTGCCCGATAGAGCTGATAGCAACCACGGTGTAGATTTTCCAAATCTGCAATTCCCCCGTCCATAACGTGAAGAAAATAAACAGGGTGCCGCAAACGGAGATGGCGTCACTGAACATCAAAATCAGCCGCCGATCCCACCTGTCGACCAATGCCCCTGCAAGCGGCAACACCAAGATACCCGGGAGCAATGCAAACACCGAAATATAGGCAAACTCCGTCACCGATCCGGTTTGCATGTAAACCCAAGTCCCCAAGGCAAACGCCGTCAAACCGGTGCCAAGCATCGACATAAATTGCCCGAAGACAATCACAAAAAACAAAGGCAAACTGGGTTTAGCCTCACGGTGTTTCCTATTGAACAAATGGCTAAATGAGAACCTCTCTTTTGGCTCGCTCTCTGGTTCGTTCAATGGTGAGGGGGTGACGTTTTTACCCTTTCTCTCTCCCTCACTTTTTGGTGGAGTTTCCCATTGATGAATGTGTGCAGTCAGGATTCGGCTCAATGCCTGAGGTTGATGCTTAATAAAGAAATGCCCGGCATCAGGAATCACTTCCATCGACACATCGGTCGAAAAAGCTCGCCAATCTTGGTATCGTTCTTCATAAAATTCGGTGCTTTTGTCTTTGTCGCCGTATATCGACACTATCGGCGCACGGATCGCGTATTCATCGGGCGATAAATTCGCAAGCGTGTAGAAATCCTCGGCATCACTGACATCTTGTCGCATGGCGGACATCAAGAAATTCAACTCATCTTCTTCCAGTGATTCGGAAAAACCACCTAACGACAGAATCGACTCAAAACGTAAGCGATTGGAGACTAACTTATCAAATGGAATCCATTTCCTAAGTGACTCCAGTGCGGCAAAAGGCAGCCTAGGGAATGGGAACGTCGCCGCTAAGAATACCCCTTTTACTGGCAACCCTTTCGCTTCTAGCCTGCGAGCAATATCCAAGGTGAGCGCCCCCCCGACACAATGCCCATAAAGGTACACATCTCCTAAAATGCCCGACGCTATTTCGTCTACACACTGCGCCGCAATGTCACTCATCGGCATCAGTGCTTCCTCTGACCGTGCGTAGTCATGGCCGGGGAAATTCAACGCATGCAGCGAATAATCATCGGGAAGGCAACCTGATAAAGGTTGATACGCGATGGGGCTTCCCCCGCCATACGGAATACAAACAAGGTGACGCTTGGGCTTGGTTTTCTTGTGGGTTGAGGAGGTAAGGCAATGCAACAAGCCTGTGGGTTGGGCATCGGTTTCGGACTCAATGTGCTTGGCGATCTCCGCCACGGTTGGGAAGCGGAACAAATCCACTACCGTGACTTTTTTCGGTTCACGACGGCTTGTTTCCGGATCTAAAACACATCCTTCTAACACATACCCTTCTAAAACATGTCCTTCTAAAGAATAGGATGCTAAAGCGCGATTGAGCATGCCCACCATTCGAATCGCGGTAATCGAGTTGCCGCCGATCTGAAAGAAATTATCGTGAACGCCCACCAGCTCAACATGCAGCGCTTGCTGCCAGATATCGGCAAACAGGGTTTCCAATGCGGTACTGGGTGCGACGTATTCCTCGGTTTGGTTCCATACCGGATCAGGGAGCGCTTGTCGGTCTAGCTTTCCGTTTGCGGTCAATGGAACCACATCGATCAAATTGAAAGTGGACGGCACCATGTATTCAGGTAAAGCGTCAGACACCACTTGGCGAAGCCGTTCAAACAATGTTTCGCTGTCGTCATCGGACACAATATACGCCGCCAAGTTCTTGATGCCTTCTCGGTCGACATCGATGACCACAGCGTGTTTCACCCCCGCTTGCTCAGACAACAAGGTTTCAATTTCCCCCAGCTCGACTCGATAACCCCGCACTTTCACTTGGAAATCTTTACGCCCCTTGAACTCGATATACCCGTTGTTATTCCAACTGCCTAAATCACCCGTTCGATACAAGTGACCCAGTGTGGGGTGGTCAAAAAACTGGGCGGCGGTTTTTTCTGGTTCGTTGTAATACCCTTTCGCTACCCCCACGCCGCCGATGTGGATTTCCCCTATTGCGCCAGCAGGGCAATGCCCCCCTTGCTCGTTGAGTACCCACATGGTTTGATTCGGCATCGCCAACCCGTAAGGAATGCTTTGCCAATGAGGGTTGACCGACTGAATGGGATACCAAATAGACCAAATGCTGCCTTCCGTTGCCCCTCCCAAGCTGATGGCTTGCACCGTCGGTATTAAGCGCTTAAGTTGCTTTGGCAGTTGAAGCGGAATCCAATCCCCACTCATGAGCACCACTTTCAATGAATGGAGGCGTTGTGCTTGATCGCTTTGGGAAGAGCTTTTCTGAGACGCATCGATGGGTGATCCCACCTCTTCCACCAAAAGCTGCACCAACTGAGGCACCGAGTTCCAAATGGTCACTTGATGAGCATCAACAAGCTCTACCCATCGACTTGGGTTTTGTACGTCTGATTGATCTGGAAAGACGATGGCTGCGCCTGCCGCTAAAGGGCCGAATACATCGTAAACAGAAAGATCAAAGCTCAAGTCTGACAGCGCCAATACTCGATCTTGCGGCTGAACGTGGAATGCTCGATTCACCGCTTCGATGGTGTTCATGGCTCCCTCATGGCTGATCACCACCCCTTTCGGTTTGCCCGTGCTGCCAGAGGTGAAAATGATGTACGCCAATTCATCAGGGCTAACATGAGGTAACGCCTCTTGCCATCGCTCGTTTTGCCAATGCTCTGGAATGGACGTTTGGTACGCCTCTTCTATCACGGTGATGTGATACTGTTTCAGCCACTCTTCGTCCGTGTATTCATCATACTGACGCTGAGTCACCACAAGGTGTGTCACCCCGCCCGCCTGCAACACGTCGTTCAAACGCGATGCTGGCCATGCCACATTTAACGGCAGATACGCCGCCCCAATCGACATAATACCTAACGTCGCTACCAGCTGCGGCTCGCCTTTTTCCGTCAGTACGCCGACCAATTCCCCTTGCACTACCCCAGTTTGCTGTAGCTGGTTCGCTAACAACAAACGGTGCTCATGCACCTCTTGATAACGGAAGCTTTGGCTACCACAAACCACCGCAAGGGCATTAGGTTGCCTGACCACTTGTTCATTAAATCCGTCGAGCAAATTTCTTTTGGGGTAATCGGCTTGAGTGTTATTCCACTGATTAAAAAGCCGCTCACGCTCAGTGGGGGAAAGCACATTGATTTGCCCGATCGCTTGATTCGGTTCTGCAACAAAGCCTGTTAATACACAGAAAAACACGTCGGCAAACCTTTGGATCGTGTCATCATTGAACAAGCTCGTGGCAAAATTGAAGTGGCCGTAAATGTCTTGCCCACTGTCATCTAAATACAAACTCAAATCAAACTTAGCGGGGTTTCGCAGCGAGCGCACCTCTTCAAATGGCGCTTGTTTAAAGGGCAACGTCTGCGCTTTCAAACGCTCTTCACCAAAACTTTGTAGCGAGAACATCACTTGGAAAATCGGGTGGCGTGACATATCCCGCTCGACGTTTAACGCTTCGACAAGTTGCTCGAAGGGCAGATCTTGATGTGCCTTTGCTTCCAGCACAACACGGTGAACACGCGTGATGAAGGCTTGTACGCTCGACGACAAGGAGACATCCGCCCGCATTGGCAATGCGTTAACAAAGTAGCCAATCAAATTTTGAACTTGCGTGTGGTGACGGTTATCAGAAGGCGTGCCAACAACAATGCTTTTCTGACCCGACAAAAGCGCCAAAGTCGCATAGAAACCACTCAGCAAAACGGTGTACAAGGTGGTCTCTTGCTGACGGGCAAGCTGACGAAGTTGTTCAGACAACTCACTATCGAACGTGAAAACCCGATCTTTACCGTGGTAATCAATGGTCGCTGGGCGCGGTGCATCGGTCGGAAGGGTCAACGTTTCTACGTCATCAAGCTGACGCTTCCAAAAAGTGAGTTGCTTTTCAAGCTTCTCCCCCGCTAAATGCTGACGCTGCCAAAGGGCGTAATCCGCATAGCCGATGTCCAATTCAGGGAGCACAGGCGTATGCCCTGCACTGTACGCTTGATACGCCAACGATAGCTCATTGAGAAAAACATCCGTCGACCAACCATCAAAGGCGATGTGGTGAAAGATGACCAGTAAATAGTCTTTTTCCAAGCCCAGATAACGAATCAACCGGATCGGTCGCTCTTGATCCAATTGGAAGGGCCGAGAAATTTCAGAATCGAAAATGGTTTTTAGGGGGGTGTTGGGCGCAATGGACTCCACGTCCATTTGCACAGTGGAGGCCAATGGCTTCACATACGCCTTGTCTTGATCGTCTGTCAGGTAGACCGAATTCAATACTGGATGACGCTCAACGACGGTTTGAAAGGCACGTTCCAGCGCCGACAAATCGACATCGGCATTGAGCTCAAAGACATACGGAATATGGTACGCATCGGTGCCTTGCTCAAACTGCTCGATGAACAACATGCGCTCTTGTGAAAAGGAGAGCTCGGCTTGCTCCATAGGCATGACCAGTATCTCTTTATCCCAAAAGGCGTGTTTGGAGGTGATCCGGTTCTGCCGCAAAATGACCAACAGATCCGGCTTTTTTGCTTTGATCTCGTCAAGTAACTCTGAACACGGTTTGTCACCGGAAAACGCCAGCTTAATGGCATCCCCTTCCACCCAAACCGACATGTTACTGGCTTTGATTCGATTCACTAACTCGTACATAGCTAAATACTCATTTCGTTATCTTGCTCATCCAGGAAGCTGACCGTTTGATTCTCTTCGATGTACGCTGCCAACTCGGCGATCGTTTTAACGGTATAAAGGTTCACTAGCTCCAGACGCAGTGAATGACCAAGGTAGCGATTGATCTGGCTGATGACTTTGATGGCGTTAATGGAGTTGCCACCGATTTGGAAAAAGCTGTCGTGAACACCGACTCGCTCTAACCCCAACACCTGAGACCAGATGTCGCACAGCGCTTTTTCCAATTCACTGTCTGGAGCAACGTAGCCGCTGGCTTCCACCCACTCCGGTTCGGGCAACGCTCGACGGTCAAGCTTGCCGTTCAACGTAAGAGGGATTGACGCAATCTGGTTGAAGGTGGCGGGCACCATGTAATCCGGCAAGTGCACATTTAAGCTATAGCGGAGGTCATCGACGTTGAGTGTCTGGTCACTCACGAGGTACGCCGCAAGGTACTTGTCGCCTTCTTTCTCGCGGTCAATGACCACGGCTTGTTGAACTCCGTCTGCCGCCAT
>NZ_JAAUWT010000014.1 GCF_014694455.1 Vibrio sp. S9_S30
GAATTTGCTTGGCGACCATAGCATTGTGGACCCACCTGATTTCCATGCCGAACTCAGAAGTGAAACGCAATAGCGCCGATGGTAGTGTGGGGTCTCCCCATGTGAGAGTAGGACATCGCCAGGCTTTGATTTTGAACACTTGCTAAGGCAAGTTTTCCACTGCGGAGTGGTAGTTCAGTTGGTTAGAATACCGGCCTGTCACGCCGGGGGTCGCGGGTTCGAGTCCCGTCCACTCCGCCATTTATTTAAGAAGCCTCACCTTGTGTGAGGTTTTTTTGAATCTGATCATTGAAGGTTCAATGCCGTTTTAGGGGTGTAGCTCCAATTGGCAGAGCAGCGGATTCCAAATCCGCGTGTTGGGAGTTCGAATCTCTCCACCCCTGCCATCTTCAAAGCTCTGACTTCGGTCAGAGCTTTTTTGTTTTGGTGCTTTTACAAAGTGTGCTATTGGGAGTTGGGGGGCTAACCTAATTGAATGGTTGTTTTTTGTATACCAAGATTTAGACCAAATCCCAAAGTGCTTTGATGAGCGGATTTGATATCTGTGCTTGCTGGCAGCACACGCCTAGCTGCAAAGGTTTGAGAGGCATAACTTTTAAACGTTCGACTTTGTCTCGCACTGGGCTATTGTTGATCACTACGTCAGGTGCGAAGCCGACACCACACCCTAATGCGACCATGCTGACGATGGCTTCATGCCCAGCGACTTGGGCGTAGACATTAGGCTTGAGTTTCATTTTTTTAAACCAGTGATTCGCTCTGTCTCTGGCGGTGCCTGCCTCTGGGACGATAAAGGGAATCTTAGACCAGTCTGGACTTTCACGGTTTAACTGGGAAGCGAAGCTGCTGATGCCAGAAGGCGCAATAACCGATAAAGGAATATCGCAGATGGTTTCGAACATCAATCGTGAAGGAAGCTGATCGGGCTTAGCCGAAATGGCGATATCGGCTTCATCATTCAAAACTTTATCAATAGCTTGGGCAGGATCCCCTGTAGAAAGCTTTAATTCGATATTAGGGTACTGCACTCGAAAGTCGCTGAGCAAATCCGGTAAATGTGAGTAGCTTGCCGTTACCGAACAGAATAACCTCAGCTCTCCCGCCAGCGAATCCGACTCCTCCGATATCGAAGAGCGAAATTGATTCCACTCCCCTATCATCTGAAGCGCGACAGGTAAGAGTTTTTTCCCTGCTGGCGTAACATCAACACTACGATTGTCTCTTAGAAACAATGTTTGCTCAATTTCGTCTTCTAGTTTTTGTATTTGACGGCTGAGGGCAGACGGACTGATATGCATCGCCGAGGATGTTTTGCTAAAGCTACGACTGTCGCAAAGGTGGACAAAGTATTGAAGGTTCTTGATGTTCATAATGGTGCCATTGAAGCGATATTAAGATAGCAATGTTGCATTTTATGCAACTACTGATTGTGAATATATCACTTTGAGCAATTAAATGTCTGAATTAGTATAAGGATATTCGACGTTATACCGTCGACCTAATGGATAAATTACACAGGAGCTCCGGAAAATGGCTAACTACTTCAACACTTTAAACTTGCGTGAGCAGCTAGACCAATTGGGTCGCTGCCGTTTTATGGATCGTAGCGAATTTGCTACAGAAGCGGATTACCTAAAAGGCAAGAAAGTGGTCATCGTTGGTTGTGGCGCACAGGGTCTGAACCAAGGTCTGAACATGCGTGATTCTGGCTTGGACGTTTCTTATGCGCTTCGTCAAGCAGCCATTGATGAGCAGCGCCAATCGTTCAAAAATGCAAAAGACAACGGTTTTGAAGTCGGCAGCTACGAGACGCTTATCCCGCAGGCAGATTTGGTTGTTAACCTGACTCCAGACAAGCAACACAGCAATGTTGTTGAGACGGTAATGCCTCTAATGAAAGAAGGCGCGGCATTGGGCTACTCTCATGGTTTCAACGTCGTTGAAGAGGGTATGCAGGTACGTAAAGACTTAACGGTTGTGATGGTTGCACCTAAGTGCCCTGGTACAGAAGTTCGTGAAGAATACAAACGTGGCTTTGGTGTACCGACCTTGATTGCTGTTCACCCTGAAAACGATCCGAAGGGCGAAGGCTGGGATATCGCAAAAGCTTGGGCTGCGGCAACGGGTGGTCACCGTGCAGGTTGTCTGGAGTCTTCATTTGTAGCGGAAGTGAAATCCGATCTTATGGGCGAGCAAACGATTCTGTGTGGCATGCTTCAAGCTGGTTCGATTGTCTGTTACGAGAAAATGATTGCTGATGGTATTGATGCTGGTTACGCAGGTAAGCTTCTGCAGTACGGTTGGGAAACCGTGACAGAAGCACTTAAGTTCGGTGGTATCACTCATATGATGGATCGCCTATCTAATCCTGCAAAAGTGAGAGCGTTTGAACTGTCTGAAGAGTTGAAAGATCTTATGCGTCCGCTTTACAACAAGCACATGGATGACATCATTACTGGTCACTTCTCTAGCACGATGATGGCAGATTGGGCAAATGATGATGCGAACCTGCTTGGTTGGCGTGAAGAGACAGGCGAAACCGCCTTTGAAAATTACCCTGAGTCTGACATTGAAATCCCTGAGCAAGAGTACTTCGACAACGGTATTCTCATGATTGCCATGGTACGTGCGGGTGTTGAGCTGGCTTTTGAAGCAATGACCGCGTCTGGCATTATTGATGAGTCTGCTTACTATGAATCTCTACACGAGCTCCCATTGATTGCGAACACTATCGCACGTAAGCGTCTGTACGAAATGAATGTCGTTATTTCAGATACAGCGGAATACGGTAACTATCTGTTTGCTAACGTAGCGACTCCGCTTTTACGCGAGAAATTCATGCCGTCAGTCAACACTGATGTTATCGGAAAGGGGTTAGGTGAAACTTCTAACCAAGTGGATAACGCTCGTTTAATTGAAGTGAATGACGCGATTCGTAACCACCCTGTTGAATACATCGGTGAAGAGCTACGCGGTTACATGACCGACATGAAACGCATTGCTGTTGGGGGTTAATGGGTGAATTAGGCTTCCAAACTCGTGTTGAAGGTGGGCATAAGTTTCAAACTGTGCACCTTCACCTAGAAGAGTGGATCTATTTCTACATAATCGACAACACTTATTCTTGCGATGAACTCCAGAAGACTGGAGTCGATACTACAAAAAGTCAACACAACACATAATAAAAGGCTTGCTTTGTCGTTAGAGCAAGCCTTTCTTTTTGCCTGAAGGAAGTGCTTTCTATTGATTGGTCAGCTTTTCTTCTAAATCCGCCAGTTTTTGCTCCATCTCTGTCAGCTTTTGGCGAGTGCGCAGCAATACTTGAGTTTGCACATCAAACTCTTCTCTGCTGACCACATCCAGCTTGTTGAGTTGACCTTGGATAACTTGGCGAACCTTTTGTTCTACGTCCGTACCGAGCTCTTTAACGGGTTGAGGCATTGACTCATGAATTTGTTTGGCGATTTGTTCGAGTTTCTTGGGATCAAACATGGGGGAACTCCTTTCAATTTAACCTCATTTTATGTAATTCGCTGGTCGTTGTCGTTAGTCTTTAGCAAGAAAGATGCATGCGACAATGAATTTCCAATCTTTGCTGAACGATTTCTTGTTGGTATAAAAACAAGGAGAGAATTACACTATGCTTCCTGAGATTGCATTTGAACGAGAGCCACAATGAAGCTGAACCCCAGACAAGATGAAGCCGTGAAATACGTATCAGGTCCCTGCTTGGTACTGGCAGGTGCAGGTTCTGGTAAAACTCGCGTGATCACTAACAAAATTGCTTACTTGGTTCAGCAGTGTGACTACAAAGCGCGGAATATTGCGGCGGTGACCTTTACCAATAAAGCGGCTCGTGAAATGAAAGAGCGAGTGGGTCAAACTCTGGGGAAGCAAGAGTCTAAAGGACTGATGGTTTCGACATTCCATACGTTGGGTTTGAATATCATTCGCCGTGAATACAAGGCGCTGGGTTTAAAAGCGGGTTTTTCTCTGTTTGATGATCAAGACCAGTTAGCATTGTTAAAAGAGCTTACTGAAAAGCAGCTTGATGGCGATAAGGACTTATTACGTTCTTTATTGAGCCATATTTCTAACTGGAAGAACGATATGCTTTCGCCAGCCCAAGCCATCGAGCGAGCGAGAGGCGAGCAGGAACAATTGTTTGGCCATTGCTTCGAGCTGTATCAGAAGCAAATGCAAGCCTACAATGCCTTAGACTTTGACGATCTCATTGCGTTGCCCGTTTTTCTACTGAAATCGAATGAAGAGGTGCGTCAACGTTGGCAAAGTCGCATTCGCTATTTGTTGGTCGATGAATATCAAGACACCAACACCAGCCAGTACGAGCTGGTTCGGTTAATCGTAGGGGAGCGTGGTCGATTGACCGTTGTCGGAGACGATGATCAGTCTATCTACTCTTGGCGCGGGGCTAAGCCTCAAAACCTTGTCTTGCTCGGGGAAGATTACCCCAATCTTCGTCTTATCAAACTCGAACAAAACTACCGTTCAACCAGCCGTATTTTGCGCAGCGCGAATATTTTGATTGCCAACAATCCGCATGTTTATGAAAAAAAACTGTTTTCTGAAATTCCAGATGGCGAAATGCTGAAAGTGTTGACCGCAAAGAATGAAGAGCATGAAGCGGAAAAAATCACCGGTGAGCTGATTGCGCATAAGTTCCTTAATCGGACAGAGTACAAAGACTACGCGATTTTGTACCGAGGCAATCATCAATCTAGATTGATTGAAAAGTCACTCATGCAAAACCGAGTGCCTTATAAAATCTCTGGTGGCACCTCCTTTTTTGCTCGTTCAGAAATTAAAGACATCATGGCTTACCTTCGTATTCTGGTGAATCCGGATGACGACAATGCATTCTTGCGAATCGTAAACACACCAAGGCGAGAAATTGGTCCTGTTACGTTGGAAAAGCTCGGCAGTTACGCCAATATGCGAGGAAAAAGTTTATTTGAAGCCAGCTTTGAGCTGGGGCTTGAGCAGCATCTTACTGGACGGGGGTTAGAAAACTTGCGTAAGTTTGTTCAGTGGGTTGTCGCGATATCCGACAATGCAGAAAGAGGCAATACGGTCGAAGCGGTTCGTTCATTGGTGAGAGACATTCACTATGAAGACTGGTTGTACGAAACGTCGCCAAGCCCGAAAGCGGCTGAAATGCGCATGAAAAACGTGTCGGACTTATACAGTTGGATAGTGGCGGATCTCGAAGGAGACAACTACGACAATGAAGAGAAAACATTAAAAGAAGTGGTTCAGCGACTGACGCTACGCGACATGATGGAGCGAGGTGAAGATAACGATGATGCCGATCAAGTCCAATTGATGACATTGCACGCGTCTAAAGGGTTGGAGTTTCCTTATGTCTACTTACTTGGTGTAGAAGAAGGTATCTTGCCCCATCAAACCAGTATTGATGAAGAAAACGTAGAAGAAGAAAGGCGTTTAATGTACGTAGGTATTACACGTGCGCAGCGAGAGCTCACGTTTACCATGTGTCGTGAACGTCGCCAGTATGGAGAGTTGATCAAGCCTCAGCACAGTCGCTTTCTCGATGAACTGCCATTCGACGATGTCGAGTGGGAACAAGCCAAAAAGAAAATGTCACAAGAAGAAAGAATGGAAAAAGGTCAGGCGCACATCGCTAATTTGAGGGCGATGTTTAAAAAGTAGATTATGGTTGTATCAATGATGCTCATGGTACACATGGTATCTGAGCCACGATTGTGGCTGTGTTCATGCAAAAAGAGCAACCGCTTGTCGCGCGTTGCTCTTTTTACTGAGATTCTCTTCGTTCGTTATAACCCTTCGATCATGTAGTTGATAGCCGCAACGATCTCTTCATCGGAACAATCCATACAAGCCCCTTTCGCTGGCATTGCGTTGAAACCATTGATGGCGTGATCCGTCAGGACATCCATTCCTTGCGCAATACGCGGAGCCCATTGCCCGGCATCTCCTTTGATCGGAGCACCGCTGACTCCCGTTCCGTGACAAGCGGTACAAAATACATTGTAAACCGAAGCGCCATCTCGAGGCCCTTTGGGCTCTGCTGAAACAGGCTCGCTCCCAGCAAGGTACACCTGGCCAACAGGCTTAATGCGATCTGAAATCGCATCGTATTCTTCTTGGCTGACTTTGGCTGCAAAAGAGAAATTTGAGAAGGTGATTGTAGCAGCCAATAGGCCAATAATTCGACGTGACATATCCATTACTCGCTATACATTTCCAGGCATTGATAAATACGATGTTTATCTCTAATTGGTTTATTATTCATCTAAGTCATTGACAGAGAGCCTTCACCGACGCACGGTTTATCAAAAAATACCGCAAATGATGCCTTTCTCTGTCGAAACTTACGTATTTTGATTGTCTAGGTGTAAAACACCTGTTAATTCATTATAAATAATAGGTGATTATAGCGACTCAAGTTGTTGCAATAAACAACAACTTGTTCGCGACATGGGTTTAATCACATCTCAATTGCCGAAAAAGGCAACAATCAATAAAAAAACTGCAAAAAACACTAGACGACACTTTGTGATATACGTATTATTCCACTCCGCCGATAGGGCATGCGCCCGTAGCTCAGCTGGATAGAGCGTTGGCCTCCGGAGCCAAAGGTCGAAGGTTCGAATCCTTTCGGGCGCGCCATCCGGATGCTTATGTAAATAGGTAATATTGGCAAGTAGTGGTGGCTATAGCTCAGTTGGTAGAGCCCTGGATTGTGATTCCGGTGGTCGCGAGTTCGAATCTCGTTAGCCACCCCATTATTTTGGTAGCTAAATCATTTAGTGATAGATTTGGTTCCCAGTTTTGATTGAGTTCGAAACAAAACACTCCTTGGAGTATCGTCGGTGAATAGCGCAGCTTGGTAGCGCATCTGGTTTGGGACCAGAGGGTCGGGGGTTCGAATCCCTCTTCACCGACCACTATTTCAATAGTTGTTGCTAACAGCTATGTAAAAAATTAGTGGTGGCTATAGCTCAGTTGGTAGAGCCCTGGATTGTGATTCCGGTGGTCGCGAGTTCGAATCTCGTTAGCCACCCCATTAATTTGGTAGCCTATAGGGTTCCCTGTTTTGACATCAAAACAAAATGTGTCGGTGAATAGCGCAGCTTGGTAGCGCATCTGGTTTGGGACCAGAGGGTCGGGGGTTCGAATCCCTCTTCACCGACCACTATTAAGAAGCCTCGTCAGAAATGACGAGGCTTTTTTGCGTTTCAACTTCACCAAATCTCAGAGCATAGGATCGTAGCTTGGGGGATCAGTCCGCAGGACGCCCTGTGTTGTATCCAACCCCTCTTCACCGATCACTATTTAGAAGTTTGTCAGAAATGACACGCTCAAGATATTGAGACCATCGCCGCTTCAAAATAGACCATACTTATTTTTTACTAAACATCAAAGTAACGTTGAAATGAACCTAAGTTCTTACTGAAAAATGGGCTACCTAACTTAATTTATGAGATTAAATACTTTTTAACTAGGTTTATTTGCTGAAAATAAGTTATGGAGCAATGAAAAATGCTTTTAATTTTGGAAGCTTAAAAACCACTTTGGATTTAAATGCCGTTATATCTGGTTTATTTGGTGTTCTGTGCTGTTCAATGGGTTTTTATATAGAGTTTGGATCTGAAAAACTGTGATTACTCGGATTATGTTTTTTATTTGTTAAAAAAGTAAGCGAATAAAAATTCCAAAATATGAATTGAGAATGTCTGATTAGTTAGCATATTTATGGTCGATACATTAGCATACCTTAATGAAATGCAAATAATAATTCTATTTCACATGGTTATTCACCTAGACTTACTAGTTTATTTTTTTGAATTATTATGCATTAATTCTGCTTTCTAACCTAGAATTTGCGCACATTTATGCTTTGTTTGTTGCTTTTGTGTGAAATTTTTGCCAAATTATTCGCCTGTTAAAAGCCGGATATAAAGCCGGATAGAGAATGGAATCAACTTACAGACAGGGCAGAAAACTGCCATAGCAGTAGAGGTCTGGTGATGTCACTATTAGAAGTTAAAAATCTTCGAATCGAATACCCGTCACGACATGGGGTTCATGCCGCCGTCAAATCGCTTTCTTTCAATATAGAGAGGGGAGAGATTGTGGGCGTTGTAGGCGAATCTGGTGCAGGTAAGTCTACCGTAGGAAACGCCGTTATTGACCTACTTAGCCCTCCTGGTGTGATTGCCAGTGGTGAGGTATTCCTTGATGGGAAAAAAGTGTCGGGGTTAAGCCCTGAGCAAATGCGCGGTGTGCGCGGATCAAAAATTGGATTTATCTTCCAAGATCCAATGACGTCACTTAATCCGTTATTTACGGTTGAACAACAACTGAAAGAAACCATTCATGCCAACATGAATGTCTCGGACACGGAAGCCTATAAGCGTGCGCTGTCTCTGATGAAACAGGTTGGTATCCCTCAACCTGAGAATCGCTTAAAGCAGTACCCTCACCAGTTCTCGGGTGGCATGCGCCAGCGCGTTGTGATCGCCATTGCTTTGGCGGGTGAGCCCGATTTGATCATCGCTGATGAACCCACCACCGCGTTAGATGTTTCGATTCAAGATCAAATCCTTAGCCTTATCCGTGATCTTTGCGTTGAGAAAAACGTGGGTTGTATGTTGGTTACGCATGATATGGGTGTGGTGTCGAACGTGACGGATCGAGTGGCGGTAATGTACCGTGGTGATCTGGTTGAGTTTGGGAAAACATCGAAAGTCCTTGGTGACCCAGACCATTCTTACACACGCAGTTTGATTTCTGCGGTTCCCCGTTCTGATGTGAAGCTGGATCGTTTTCCTTTGGTGAGCTACATCGAAGAAGCGCACGAGATGGCGCCATTAGACGTGAAAAATCACTGGTTGGGTCAAAGCCAAGACCACCGTGATTATAATGGACCGCTACTCAATGTGGAAAACGTCAACCTACGATTTGTTACCAAAGACTCTTTCTTTGAAAGTCGCCGTGAATACGTGCAAGCCTCTAATAATGTCAGCTTCGAAGTATTCGAGGGGGAAACATTTGGTCTTGTGGGCGAATCCGGTTCAGGTAAGTCGACCATTGCACGCATTATTGCGGGCTTGTACGCTCCTAACTCAGGTAAAGTTACGTTTGAAGGCATTGATTTAACCTCTCTAAAATCTGAAAACGAGCGTCGCCCTCTGCGTCGCCAGATGCAAATGGTCTTCCAAAACCCGTATACGTCAATGAACCCAAGGATGAAAATCTTTGACATTATTGCGGAGCCCATTCGCTTCCATAAACTGACGAGAAATGAGTCAGAAACGAAGCAGATAGTGGAAGATCTGCTTGAACATGTCGGCTTAGGTAAGATGGCTGGCGTGAAATACCCACATGAATTTTCCGGTGGGCAAAGACAACGAATTTCCATTGCACGAGCCTTGGCAACTCGCCCTAGGCTGCTTATTTGCGATGAACCCACTTCTGCATTGGATGTATCCGTGCAGGCACAGATTCTCAACCTCCTCAAAGATCTTCAAGATGAACTCAATTTGACAATGCTATTTATTAGCCATGATTTGCCGGTGATCCGCCAGATGTGTGACCGAATTGGTGTCATGCAAATGGGGACTTTGCTCGAAGTTGCTCCGACGGAACAGCTCTTTACTGATCCGCAGCATGAGTACAGTAAACAATTGATATCTTTGATGCCTGAGTTTACAGGCTTAAGAGAAGACATTAAATCCGCTTAACGGATTGATGAAAATGCAATAACACAACACAGACAACAACAAATAGGGATTTGGATTCCCGCATAAGGAGTTATGCAATGAAAACCATAAAGACTAAGTTAGCGATAGCCCTAATGGCTGCAGGCTTAAGTTTCAGTGTTGCGGCGGCAGACATTACCGTCGCTTATGATGCCGATCCAGTATCCTTGGATCCGCATGAGCAGCTGTCTGGCGGTACTTTGCAAATGTCTCACATGGTATTTGACCCTTTGGTACGCTACACACAAAGCTTGGATTTTGAAGCGAGATTGGCGGAAAAATGGGAGCGTGTTGATGACACAACATTCCGCTTCTCTATTCGTAAAGGTGTGAAGTTCCATTCGGGCAATGAGCTTTCTGCTGATGATGTAGTATGGACATTTGATCGTTTAAAAATTTCTCCAGACTTTAAAGCGATTTTTGAACCGTATGAAAAAATGGTAAAAGTGGACGATTACACGGTAGAAATTATTTCTAAAGGTGCGTATCCACTTGTGCTTCAAACGGCAACGTACATTTTCCCAATGGATAGCAAGTTCTACTCAGGTCAAACTGACGATGGAAAGGACAAAGCTGAAGTGGTGAAGCATGGTAACTCCTTTGCGTCAACTAACGTGTCAGGTACAGGTCCGTTTGTTGTTACTTCACGCGAGCAAGGTATAAAGGTCGTATTTGAGCGTTTTGATGACTACTGGGATAAAGATACAGGCAATGTAGACAAGCTAACCTTGGTTCCTATCAAAGAAGATGCAACGCGAGTGGCGGCTCTACTTTCTGGTGATGTGGACATGATCGCACCGGTTGCACCGAATGATCACGATCGTGTCGAGAAGGCTGATGGTGTGGATTTGGTGACTCTACCAGGTACGCGTATCATCACGTTCCAAATGAACCAAAACAGCAATGAAGCGCTGAAAGATGTGCGGGTTCGTCAGGCGATTGTTCACGCCATTAACAACGAAGGTATCGTGAAGAAAATCATGAAGGGCTTCGCGACGGCGGCTGGTCAGCAAGGACCTGTTGGTTACGCAGGCTATGATGCCAATTTGGTTCCACGCTATGACCTGAAAAAAGCGAAGCAGTTAATGAAAGAGGCGGGTTACGAAAACGGCTTTAGCCTTTCGATGATGGCTCCAAATAACCGCTATGTGAATGATGCAAAAATTGCTCAGGCTGCCGCCGCCATGCTTTCAAAGATTGGTATAAAGGTTGACCTGAAGACCATGCCTAAAGCGCAATATTGGCCCGAGTTCGATAAGTGTGCGGCAGATATGCTGATGATCGGTTGGCATTCAGATACAGAAGATTCAGCAAACTTCTCTGAATTCCTAACAATGACGCGTAACGAAGAAACGGGTCGTGGTCAGTACAACTGTGGTTACTATTCAAATGCGGAGGTGGATAAGTTGATTGAAGCCTCAAATGTTGAAACGGATCCTGCTAAGCGTGCAGCTATGCTCCAGAAAGTTGAAGCGACATTGTATAACGACGCGGCTTTTGTTCCTTTACACTGGCAAAACCTTGCTTGGGGTGCAAAGTCTAACGTAGATATCGCTCCAATTGTCAATGCGATGAATTACCCTTACTTTGGCGATCTAGTCGTTAAGTAAACGGAATGTTCACCACTTACGCCAGATGAGCATTGGCTTGTCTGGCGTATCATTAAAACAACCAACAGTCGGTGAATTTGAATAGATTCGTCTATTTGGTGCTTGGCTTTTTCTTTCGGTCGAGCCTAGTACCACTTTTGAGGCTGAAGGGTATTACATGAAAGTCATGGAAAGTTAAGGGGCAAGGAATGTTTACGTTTCTCGTCAAGCGCCTGTTTCAGGCACTGATAGTGATGTTTGTGATCAGTTTGGTGGCGTTTGCCATTCAGGATAACCTTGGCGACCCGTTACGGGAACTGGTCGGTCAATCCGTTTCGGAATCAGAACGACAAGTCTTGCGTGATGAGCTGGGGTTAAACGATCCTTTCATCACAAAATATACACGCTTCGTCGGTAATGCACTGCAAGGTGATTTAGGGACATCGTACTTCTTCAAGCGCCCTGCACTTGAAGTCATTTTAGATAAATTGGTCGCAACGCTAGAGTTGGTATTCGGCGCAACGCTGATCATCATTTTCTGTTCGATTCCACTCGGAGTGTATTCGGCGATACATCCAAAGAGCTTTTTCACTAAAGTTGTGATGGCGGGGAGTAGTATTGGTATCTCGGTCCCTGTTTTCTTAACGGCCATTATGCTGATGTATGTGTTTTCCATTGAATTGGGGTGGTTGCCCTCTTATGGACGAGGGGAAACCTCAAGCTTGCTAGGCTGGGAGTCGGGGTTCTTTACCCTCGATGGCTTAGCGCACTTAATCTTGCCATGTGTGGCTTTGTCTTCGATTATGTTGCCACTCTTTATCCGTTTGGTACGTTCAGAAATGCTGGAAGTACTGAGCTCTGAGTACATTAAGTTTGGTAAAGCCAAAGGGCTAGCACTGAACAAAATCTATTACCAGCACGCATTGAAGAATACGATGTTACCCGTACTGACGGTGGGGGGAGTTCAAATCGGTACGATGGTGGCGTACACCATTCTGACCGAAACGGTTTTCCAGTGGCCAGGTACAGGTTCCCTTTTCCTAGAAGCGATCCACCGCGTAGATACCCCTCTTATCACGGCATACGTGATTTTTGTTGGGCTGATTTTCGTGGTAACAAACACCATTGTTGACTTGCTGTACGGCGTTATCAACCCAACGGTTAACCTAACTGGAAAGGGAGCATAATTATGACGACTTCGACTGCTGTTCCTACTCGTTGGGAGCGATTTAAAAACTCGGACTTTTTGTACTACTTCCGTAGAGACAAAGTCGCGATGTTCAGTTTTACCGTGTTTATGCTGTTTTTAGTGATGGCATTGGCTGCACCCATCATTGCGCCTTCTGATCCTTATGACTTGTCGTCTATTGATATTATGGATTCAGAATTGCCTCCGTCTTGGATGGCGGACGGGGATGAACGATTCGTTTTGGGGACCGATGAGCAGGGACGCGATATTCTTTCCACCATTTTGTATGGTTCGCGCCTTTCCTTGGCTATTGGCTTTTTAGCGGTTGGCTTACAGCTGTTTCTCGGCGTTATTATCGGATTATCAGCAGGCTATTTTGGTGGTCGTATTGATAGTTTCTTGATGCGCTTTGCCGATGTTCAATTGTCATTTTCAACCATGATGGTAGCGATCATTGTCTCGGCTATTTTTAAAGCCAGCTTTGGTAGCGATTTTTACGCCCAATATGCGGTGGTGATGCTGGTGGTCATTATCGGTGTGGCGGAATGGCCGCAATATGCGCGCACCATTCGTGCGTCGGTATTGGCAGAGAAGAAAAAAGAATACGTTGAAGCAGCACGAGTCATGGGCTTTAAGTCTCCACGAATCATGTTCCGTCACATTCTCCCAAACTGCTTGTCACCGATTTTGGTGATTTCTACGGTACAGGTGGCAAACGCCATCATGTCGGAGGCGGCTCTATCTTTCTTAGGGTTGGGGCTTCCCGTTGACCAGCCTTCTTTGGGGGCGTTGATCAGTATCGGATTTAACTACATATTCTCTGGTGCTTGGTGGATCACCGCCTTCCCGGGATTGGTACTGGTTACATTGGTTCTTGTGATTAACATGCTTGGTGATTGGTTACGAGACGCATTTAACCCAAAAATTTATAAAGGGTGATCCAATACCATTGATTTCCCATCGGAAATATTCATAAACTTAAGAGCTGGCGTAAAGCGGGCTCTTTTTTTGCATTCACCTTTTTTTGCATTCACCTTTCTTTGCATTACATGGTTATGGAGGCAATGTGTGGGGTAAGTTAATGGGCACGGAACCAACAGTCAAAACCGTAACGGTATTGTTTGGCTTGCTGCTTGCAATGGTCAGTGCGATGAGCCCTGCTCAGGCTAGTGAGTATTTGTGTGATGCAACGCAGGCTTCCACGAACGAGTTGCCTATTCTTAAGGCTGAATGCCCAATCGGTGAAGGACTGTGGGGGAAACGTGGTCCTTCGCGAAATGCGGAACTGTTCTGGATCCAGTGCGGCATTGTAGGCAAACCCTTGCCGCTTTGGCATGCCAAAAAACTATACCGTTCAATCTCCACTGACGTTTGGATGATGCGTTATGGCAAAGAATATCGCTGCTTAATTGGCCCATACGACGATTACGCCATGGCGTTAAAAGAGTGGCGACAAGTGCGTAAAATCCCCAAATACAGTGATGCGTTTATCCGAGAAATTAAAAACCAGTCAACGGTTTCTGCGCCTGCTCAACCTGTGCCAGTCACGCCGACAAAGCCCGTCGCCCAATTATCATCATCTCCTGCTCCCACGCCAGAGGAGAGTAAAGCGATAGCACCGCCTCCACCGTCAACGGCTGCCAAAGCCGCAAAAATGGACATCATTGTCAGAAGACAGGCGAAGCTTGACGGTAAAGCTTATGCCATTCCTTTTATTCGTGATTACGAGCATTTCTATATGGAAAATGACAAGCCATGGAACCGCATGGATTATGACTCAGCGACTGAGGTGTGCGGCCTTTTGGGTATGCGTTTAGCGACACAAAGAGAATGGAAAGGCATATTGGAATCCAATGAGTTATCTCGATCGGAATGGCCGTTGCATTTGCCTTATTGGGGGATCAGTCAACAAGGGTTGTTTACCAGTGGTAAAGTCACCCAGTTGAAGGGATCATCACTGTTGAATGTGCTGTGCATCCAGTCTTAAAAGCGTACTTGTGCGGTGAAACCGGTTTCCTCTTCTGTGAAGTAAGGCAAAACCGTAACGGAATACCCTAGTTCTGTCACGGCATATTGAACCCCCGTCGCCAACGCCATCCCCGCAATGGCATCTCGCCAATAATGATGATTGGCATCCACTCTTGAGTACCCGACTAATGCCGCAGCACCGTACGCAGGAATGCCATAAGTGGAACCATATCGGAATTGCAAATACGCAGCGCCTTGGGTTGCGACAGACGTGTGCCCAGAAGGAAAAGAGTGGCCATCGCCATTAGGGCGCTCGGCGTTGACAGCAAACTTTATTGCTTGGGTAGCCAGTGCATTGTACAACGCCCCTTCAGTGAGCTGAATGAGCCCTTCTGTATCCTCTTTGTACCAAGAAATTATGGCTGCAGTAAGAGGTATGCCAATTTGGGCGACATCGCCATACGTTTCCAGTGCTTCATTTTTTGCTTGGGTTTGAAAGGTCACTAGAGAAGAGGTGATGATAGCCAAAGGTAACGATATTTTCATGTGTTTACAGCGTAATGGACGTTAGCGATATTCTACCGGAAATCACTAACCTAAGGCGTTGATCTGATGACATGAAACACTTTTCTCGGTTAGAAATGAAGTGTGTGTTTTTTCAGCCTTGAAGAGGAGGAAAGGGGTGACTGACTTCCCTCCTTATTGAGGGGTTACAGTTCAAGTTGGTTACGTAAGTTCGTAAAGTACTCTTCATTCAATTCAATTTTCAGCGCCACGGAGCGTGAGCCTCCTAAGTCGACGGATTTACCCAAGCCAAAGCGGGACGTTTTTACGTTCATTTTTCTGAGGTAGCGTTCAATCGAAGCGGTTGTGACAAAAACGAACTGCGTTGCCCCACCTTTTACCGCGAGCTCTCCAGCTTGCAGTAGTAAATCAAATGTGACCTTGCTGATACCTTGAGAGTTGTGGTTTCGATCTGACGTATCGACACCAAAACGGCTGATTTCCCAAACCGTATTACTGGTTGGTGCCGCTTCACCTTGAAGCAACTGAGGGAAGGTATCGCGCAGCATGTAGAAACCCGAACAGGGCAATAAACGTAGGCAACCATTGATATTGCCTTGAGCATCTTTCGAGTTGACGTAAATAGGGTTTAGCTGGTCATATTCATCCATTTCCTGACCCGTGCTATCCACTTTCACATTCCATTTTAGCCTTGCAGAAAAGACGGATGTTCTGAAACGAAACAGCTCGCGGCGGATTGCTGTTGCCATATTGGCAGCTGGCGTGCTCGAACATGAGGTTTGGTAGTGTGAAAGTAGCGCAGTCATTGTTTTCATCCCTGATTAATTGTTGTGCACTCATCGTACTGCGCATCACTTATTTATACAGCTACCTAATTTGTTAGTCGGTACCTATCACTTTAGGTAGTTACCCATGTTGAGAAAATAGATGAAGATGTAACAAATTAACATTTAGGTTGCGTATGCAAGACATTTACATTCTAAACCACACTAAGGTTTTAGAAGGCCTACCTTTAAACAAGCCCAACCCAATGGCGGTAGTGTTAACTGAGAATGGACGCTACGCTGGTGAGTTTTGGGGACAACATGCATGGAAAAATACGGTAGCCCATTTGAATGTGGTGCAGCTGGATTCCTTTTCGGTGTACGTTAATCGTTACCCGTTAGAGGATGAATGGGATGAGTTTCTCAAGGTGCTAGAGCTTAGCCCAATAAAGGTGGTGGTCTGCGATCAAGCGAGCCATCCCCAATGCATCTCCGCTATTAAAGCGAAAGGCATTATTTTTGAGAATATGGCGATCAATCTAAGTAAGATAAGACCAAGCCTATTGCCTTCCTGTCGGTATTTTCAACGCCTCATTTAGTTAAGACGAAGAAAGCCACCCACGAGTGGGATATTGATGTGACATCACCAAGGGGCAAAGACATTGCCCAACCCAATTTAACCAAAGAAACGGTTTCTCAGCGTTGAATATTCAAAAGAGGCGGGTGTTCCCTGCCTCTTTTTTTATGCCTGAAAGCCAGTTCTCTATTCCTCGGCAGAGAAGTCACAGAACCAAATGTATTAAGGTTATTTAGGTATATACCTACTAAATGTAATAGCTACTAAAAATAGGACTATAAGATTTGAGAGTTTTTATTTTTTCTGTTTTCAATAGAATGAAGACACTTAAGAAAAACGAGATGAATAAGGATTTAAAATGAAAGAAATACATTCGAAAGAATTAAATAGTGTAATGGGCGCATATATGATTGGCGGTTGTTTTCCATACCCAACTAAAACCCCAAAACTATTTTAATAGGGATTAAACATGAAAGTAATTAATAAAGAAACAACGAAAAAAGTCAATGGTGCCATTGTGGAAGGTGGCTGCGTTATTTTCCCATGGGAAATGAAGTTATGAAATCACTGAATCTGAACATGCTCAACACCGTTTCAGGCGGCAGCCAGTGGGTTGTGTGTGATTTTGGTGAAATCGCAGAGTAAGGGTAAAGCAATGGACAATGCGAATAGCATTAAGTCAGCCAACCACTACCCAGATAAGAACCAGCGCTCAGATTCACGTCTGTTCTTAAAAAACTTTGTAGTGGAATAGCCAAACGTTGAGCTGGAGGGAGTATGTCTGAAGAATCCATATTCAGAAAAAAAGCCAAGGACGCCTATTTTAAAAGGTTGGATGGCAAGGTCATTATTAATACGCATCTATCACATTGGTGGGTTACGTTGCTCATCGCCTTAATTGTTACTTCTGTGATGCTGTTTATTAGTTTTGGTTCCTACTCACCAAAGGCTCAGGCGACGGGGTATTTGCTCCCCGAAAATGGGCTAAGCGAGGTGTATTCAACGTCCAATGGGTACTTAAGTGAGGTGTACATAGAAGAGGGGCAGCTAGTCAAAAAAGGGCAGCCTTTGGCAACGATCAGCTATGAACGGTATGTTGAAACCGGTGAAGCCAGTAGCCACCAATTAAGAGCCCTTACGAAACAAATGATGACGACACTGAATCACCAAATTCAGACAACCAATGATATTTACCAATCTAAAATGTCATTGATTGATAATAGAAAGAATATTCAAGCGTCAACGATATCCCATAATAGTAGTCGGCTTAAGAATATAAATAATAAAATTAGAATAGAAAACAAAAAGTACAATAAATTAAATACTCTGTATAAAGATAATTATATATCTGAAGATGTCTTACTCCAACAGGAAGTATTACTTTCCACACTCAATATAGAGAGAGATGATCAGCTGTCGCTATTGGATATTGCCAAGCAAGAATTATTAGCACTGAGCGTGGAGCATGAACTCTTAGAGCGTCAGAGAAAAACGGAAATCGCGAGCCTAGAACAAAAAATCGATCAGCTAGAGCATTCAGAGATTGAAAGCCTGAGCAGTAAAGGGGAAACGTTAATCGCCAAAGTGTCTGGCAGGGTACGCTCTGTTGCCGTCAGACCCGGTGAGCGCATTGAACTCGACACACTGGCGATGACCATTGTGCCAGAAGAGAGTGAGTTGCATGTTGAAATGCAAGTGTCGTCAAACAGCTTAAAAATGGTGGAAGTCGGACAAGAAGTACAAGTGAAGCTGTCGGCTTTCCCATACCAAAAGTACGGAACCTTAACGGGCGTGGTCAGCTACATCGCCGATACCGCGAGCGTGGACAAAGATTCGACAAAAGCAGCAAGCTACAGGCTATTGGTGAGTTTACCCCAGCAAAGCATTGTGGATGGATCGATTCGGCATGATCTCACCGTAGGCATGCAGGCCATTATCGATATTAAAGGGAAATCCATGCCAATCATGACGTGGTTGTTGGAACCGATTCGGTACGCAAAGGAGCAGTTTGAGATATGAGTTTTTTAAGTAATCTGAATTTTTCATTCAAAAACAAATTGCCCGTCTATTACCAAAGTGAAGTGGCGGAATGTGGCCTGACGTGCATCGCGATGATTGCCACGTATCACGGATACAAAACAGACATCGATACATTGCGACAACGATTTCCATTGTCGCAGAAAGGAACGGGGTTAAACGTACTGATTGATATTGCTTCAACATTGAAATTGAGTACGCGCCCACTCCAATTGGACATGGAGCACCTAACGGAGCTGAAACTGCCTGCGCTGCTGCATTGGAACTTCGATCACTATGTAGTACTGAAATCCGTAGGCAAGAAGCACTGCATTATTCATGACCCAGCGCTGGGTGAGCAAAAGGTGTCGCTAGAGCAGGTTTCAGAACAATTTACCGGTGTCGCGCTGGAGTTTATGCCAGCAGAAGAATTTGAAGAAGTGAACGAGACAACGGAATTAGGCATCCGCCATCTGTGGTCGAGAATTCAAGGGTTGCTGCCATCCATTACACAAATTTTGGCACTAACGGCTTTTATTCAAATATTTGCTTTGCTAACACCTTACTTTATCCAGCTAACGATAGATGAAGTGATCACTACCGGAGACCGCGACTTATTGATGGTACTCGGTATCGCGTTTGTGAGCTTGCACCTCTTTAGGGCAATCACCTTCGCATTACGAAGCTGGGTGGTCACGTTTGTGGCAACGCAACTGAATTATCAGCTCAGCAATAACTTGTTTACGCACCTTATTCGATTGCCAGCAGACTTTTTTGCTAAGAGACACATTGGAGACATAACGAGCCGATTCTCATCGTTGGATGAGGTGAACCGAATGCTCTCTACCGGATTTGTTGAAGCCTTTATTGATGGCGTGATGATGCTGACCGCCATCGGCATCATGTACTACTACAACGCGTCTTTAGCCAACGTCGTCATGATTATGCTGGTGGCTTACGTTGTATTGAGAACCTTGCTCTTTAGACCGATTCGACGAGCAGTACGTAACAAGCTGATAAACCAAGCAAAAGAGGATTCCTATTTCTTAGAGAGTATTCGAGCAATCCAAACCGTCAAATGCTTTGGTCACGAAGCGGAACGAGTATCAGGGTGGCAAAACCGATACGCCGATCAAATGAACGCGTCGGTAAGAAGTGAAAGGCTTGGCATTATTCATAAATCGGCAGACTTGTTTATCACGGGTGTAGAACACGTATTGATTATTTGGTTAGGCAGCATGCTAGTGATGGATCATGCAATGACGATTGGTATGTTGTACGCCTTCTTAAACTACAGACAAATGTTCTCTGACCAATCGCGTTCATTAGTCGAGAAGTGGTTCGAGTTCAGAATGTTAAAGCTCCATTTGTCACGCGTCACTGACATTGTGATAGCGAAAAAAGAAGAACACGTACACAGCGAGCGCGCCAAATTAGAACCGATTAAAGGTGGCATTAAACTTGAGAACGTCGCGTTCAGATACAGCCCGAACGATGACGATGTGATTGATAACTTTCACTTAGAAATACAACCTGGTGAATCCGTGGTGCTGACTGGAAACTCAGGATGCGGCAAGTCCACATTAATGAGAATGCTCACAGGGTTGGATCAGCCGACAAAAGGCAAAGTATTGGTTGATAATATTCCTTTGCAGCACATGGGGTTAGCCGCTTATCGAGACGACATTGCAACAGTCATGCAAGATGACCAGTTACTCAGTGGCACGATACTAGACAACATCACCATGTTTGATAAATCGCCTAATCTCGAACAAGTAGGCAGAGCGGCTAGCTTAGCAGCCATTGGGCAAGAGATCATGAAGATGCCACTCGGGTTTCAAACCTTGATTGGGGACTTGGGTAGCACGCTTTCAGGTGGGCAAAAGCAACGAATTTTGTTGGCGAGAGCGCTGTATAAGCAACCGAAAATACTGTTTCTCGATGAAGCTACCAGCAGTCTAGACACAGAAAACGAAAAACACATTAACAACGTCATCAAAGAAATGGGTATCACCCGAATCTCCATAGCGCATCGCAAAGAGACCATCGAGATGCACGATCGAGTCATCAAGTTGGGGGAGAAAGGACAGATACTCAGCGATATCAGGCAGGAAAAACCAAGATTAGAAGCTTTGGCATAAGGAAATAACAATGAAACAACTGATTCAAACGCAAGTGAAAGACATTAATGGTGGTTCTAACCGAATTGATTTTGATAGAACGGTTTGTATTTAAAATTTCACTTAGTCGAAGAAACGCACAGTCAAAAATATAGGAGTAGAAATGAAAGAACTTAATAAACAAGATGTAAAAGCAATCTCAGGGGCAACTTGTATCTCATCACCTATCTTAGTTGTGGTTGATCATTTTACAGGTGTCTGTGTTGGAATAAAAATTAATTAAATAAGGGTTTAAAATGAAAGAATTAAATAAAAAAGAACTGAATAAAGTCAACGGTGCAACATGCATATCAGCACCTCTATTAATGGTTGTTGACCACTTTACTGGTGTTTGTGTTGGAATAAAAATTAACTAAATAAGGGTATTCAAATGAAAGAGATCAGCATTAGCCAAGTAAGCCATATTTTTGGTGCGGGCACTTGTTATGGCTTTGATATCAAAGCTGGAGACAGAAACGTTTGTATTGGCGTCCATGTGGAGTAATAAAATGAAAGAGTTAAATAAACAAGAGCTCATGGTGATCATTGGCGGTAAGTGCGTAGGCATCTGGCTGGGTACAAAGGATGGCGAGTACGGTCTTTGTGTTGGCATGTCTGAAAATTAAGATAAGTAAGGAATAAAAAATGAAAGAACTCAATAATTTTGAAGTGTTAAGCGTAAACGGCAGTGCCACATGCCATGGTATTTCAATTAAGGCGAATGATGGCGATTTAGTCTTGTGCATTGGTGTGATGGAGTAGAGTCAATGAAAGAATTAACAGATGTATCGTCTATTGTTGGTGGGAAGTGTTACACGCAAAAAATCAATTTGCTAGGTAATGAGTTTGCTATTTCTGTAGGCAGTTGTGCACTATAAAATGAAAGAGCTCAATGAAAAAGAAATTGCAATGATTTCTGGTGGGTTTCTAAGAAATCCTTTTGAAACAATTTGTTTAAAGTAGAGATGAAAATGAAAGAATTAAATAAAAAAGAACTGAATAAAGTCAACGGTGCAACATGCATATCAGCACCTCTATTAATGGTTGTTGACCACTTTACCGGTGTTTGTGTTGGAATAAAAATTAACTAAATAAGGGTATTCAAATGAAAGAGATCAGCATTAGCCAAGTAAGCCATATTTTTGGTGCGGGCACTTGTTATGGCTTTGATATCAAAGCTGGAGACAGAAACGTTTGTATTGGCGTCCATGTGGAGTAATAAAATGAAAGAGTTAAATAAACAAGAGCTCATGGTGATCATTGGCGGTAAGTGCGTAGGCATCTGGCTGGGTACAAAGGATGGCGAGTACGGTCTTTGTGTTGGCATGTCTGAAAATTAAGATAAGTAAGGAATAAAAAATGAAAGAACTCAATAATTTTGAAGTGTTAAGCGTAAACGGCAGTGCCACATGCCATGGTATTTCAATTAAGGCGAATGATGGCGATTTAGTCTTGTGCATTGGTGTGATGGAGTAGAGTCAATGAAAGAATTAACAGATGTATCGTCTATTGTTGGTGGGAAGTGTTACACGCAAACAGTTAACTTATTTGATAATGATTTTACTATTTCTATAGGTAGCTGTGAATTATAAAGTGAAAGAGTTAAATAAAAAAGAACTCAATAATATCAATGGTGCAACATGCGTATCCACGCCTATATTCATGGTTGTTGATCATTTTACCGGAGTTTGTGTCGGTATTAAAATTAATTAATAATAGAAAGTGTCTTAATATTTGCATTTATATAATGTTAATGTTTTTGGTAAGCCGTAAACTTTCAATGATAATAATATTGTATGGTGATGTTAATATTGCATTTGGTTATTATTAATGATGGGTTCATATATAAAAATTAAAATAATAAAATCTGGCTTTTTTGAGGTTTGATAGATCTGAAAATATTTTTTCAAAAAAGTTAGATTTAAATTCAATATGATTTTTTGAATAAAAATAAGGAAACAAATGAAAGAACTGAATACCCAAAATATACAAAACGTGAATGGTGCATGTCTGAACAACGTTTGTGTTTTCGACATTATCGACCGGTTGATTAACTAGTCACTTCAACTAGAGACAAGCCTGGAGCTTTTCCAGGCTCTCAATTCAACCAGACATCAGTGCTTGAAACTACAGCTTATCCGGTGCAATCACACCACTTATGATGGCCTTAGCGATAGCATGATGTCGGTTGACGGCATCCAATTTATTGATGCAATTCTTGATATGGAAATTGATAGTACTTTCAGATACTCCAATGATTTGGGACGCTTCCCAAGACGTTTTACCTTCGGCGGTCCAAGTCAGTACCTCTTTCTCTCGGTCGGTTAAGATTTTTGGTTCGCACACATTCACTCGGCTTATAGCCGAATGAAGATAAGGCCAAATAGACAGCATGTTGGCTTCAATTTCAAACGCTTTATCGTCCGGGATATGTTCACTGTTGGCGACAGAAAAAACACCGATAGTGCCGCCTTTGCCATGGATAGGAATAGAAATGCCATCTTTTAATCCGTACTCGACGGCTTTTTCCATGACTTCCTGTTGGTCCGCTGGCATGGCATCAAAATCTCGGTGCCACAAAATAGGAGCCACACCGCTTTTGGCATATTCCAATACCGGATCGCTTTGACGGTAATTGTGTTCGAAGTACCACTCCATCCAGTCTTCGGGATAGTTATTAATTAAAAACACATCATAATGCTGCGTGTTTAATGGGGTAAATAATGCGATCAGATAGTAATCGACGCTGAGTGTTTCAGTAATGTCTGCACATAGCCGTTTTAGCTGAGATTGAGTGGTCACTCCGTGACTACTTGAAATTAACTGTTTAACCATTCACCAGCTCCCTCTCTAATGGTTATTTATTTCCTGAATTTGTAGCATTCTTCAATGCTCAAGCGGGCGATAATTATAGTCTTGTCAATCCTTTAGATATTTATGTCATGCCGCTAATAGTATTGAAGTGCGAGTGATTTCACTGCATTTCGCTAAATCATGTGAAACGGGCTGAGTCTCAGCAAGGAGGTTGTCCAAAAACATCGGTTCGATTCTGTCTCTGGTTTTTCATTTAGTGTGTTGAGTGAGAACGTACCCAATCCTGCAAGAACTGAATGAAAGCCAAAAGCGCTTCACTGTGTTTGAGTTGCTGAGGGAAAATTAAATAGATCTCTCTTTGCTGGGTGAAATAAGACGTTAATATTGGAGATAACTGCCCACGATTCAGTGCCGGTCTGACCAGATAATCAGGCAGTTTGATGATGCCTTCACCGTCAATGGCGGCTTCATAAAGCAAAAAGTTATCATTGGCATAAAACTGCCCTTTTGTTTCAATTTCCCCTTCCATTCCTTGATAGGTGTATTGCCATGTAGTGAGGTGCAGTTCTGACATGCAATTGTGCGATCGCAAATCGTCCGGTGTCTGTGGTGTACCATAGATATTGAGATAATCGGGTGATGCGCAACATACGTGCTGGTAATCCATCAAATGTTTCGCAATCATATTTTTAGGGGGAGTCTTCGTGGCTCGTATAGCGAGATCGAAAGGCTGTTGGGTTAAATCCTGATTGGTGTAGCCAATATCGATATCGAAAGTGATTCCAGGGTGGAGTTTGCGAAAGGCTCTACACGCTGGCATTAGATAGCGTTGCCCAAAAATGGCCGCACAGGTGATTACCACTTTTCCTTCGATAGCAGAAGCAGACTGTCTGATTTCTCTTTCCATGGTATGAATCGAAGAAGTGACACCTTGCATTTGTGCTAATACTTTTTGACCTGCTTGTGTCAGCCTGACGCTGCGTGTTGTGCGTATCAGTAACGTCACATCGAGATCGCGTTCTAGTGCGTTGATCTGAGTGGATAAATAGCTGCGTGAAATCCCCAGTTTATCGGCAGCTTGCCCAAAATTCAGACACTCTGCCACGACGCTGAATAAATAATAACGTTCAAATCGCTTATGCAATCGTATTTCTTTCGGCAATTTCATTGTTCACCCAGATCATGATGCGCTTAGTGTTCCTTATATAGTACATTTTATTGTTCTCTATAGAGAATAGTTAATTCTTAATGTCAGGTTTAATCGCAGTAAGTCGGCGTATAATATCTAGGAATAGTTATTGTGAGACGAGAGGTCAAAATGTCTGAAAATCATACAGGTAATGCGAACACATATCGTAATGATCCGCTTGCTAATATCGAATTTATACAAGGATATTGGCGAATGGCAAGGTGGGGGATGTCCCCTGCACAGCGGCTAGAGTTTGTTAAACAGCACATAGAGTTGGGTGTAACCACCGTCGATCATGCTGCTATTTACGGTATTGATGTACCTTGCGAAACCTTGTTTGGTGAGGCGCTAGCATTGGATCCGTCTATCCGAGAACAGCTCCACATTATTACTAAGTTAGGCATTATTGCCCCCCAAGTTGAAGGCGGTATTGCATATTATGATAGCGGTCGTGGTGAGATAATTGGATCGGTTGAGCGCTCACTCAAACAGTTGGGTGTTGAGCATATTGATACACTGTTATTGCATCGCCCTGATATTTTGCTTCAACCTGAAGAAGTGGCAGAAGCATTTGAAGTGTTAAGGCGTTCGGGGAAAGTGCTGAACTTTGGGGTCTCTAACTTTACAACACACGAATTTGCTTCGCTCCAATCCTATTTAGATATCCCATTGGTGACCAACCAAGTCGAAATCAATCCGATCAATATGCACAGTCTCGAAGACGGAACCTTGCATCAACTGCAAGCTCAACGCCGCCGCCCAATGGCATGGTCATGTTTAGCTGGAGGTAGCCTGTTCAATCCTTTAACCGATCAAGACAACCGCGTATTAACCGTGTTGGAAGAGATTAAAGAAGAAGTGTCTGCTGAATCGATTGATCAGGTGGTGTTTGCTTGGATCATGGCGTTGCCATCTCGTCCTATCCCGATCATCGGCAGTGGCAAAATAGAACGCGTGAAAGCAGCCGTTGCTGCGAAAGACATCATTCTCACTCGCGAACAATGGTATCGAGTCTGGACAGCATCAAAAGGGCACGGCGTTGCATGATAAAGAGAAAGGCTGTAGAAAGCGTACTCATTTCTTCTCTTTGATTTTATTGCTACTTACATGCCTTTCATAATAAATGAGAGGTGCGCTTAATAAATTTTGCAGGATGCAATACGGTAGAGGTTGTCTCTTTAGTTAGGGTACGTGATGCATATATAATCATCTTCATTTTAAACTTCTAATGAGATGATTTTTATGGGGAAACCAGCTGCTAGGGTAGGCGACTCTCATTCTTGTCCAGATAAAACGGGTAAAATTCCACACGTAGGCGGACCAGTCTCATCAGGTTCCGGGAACGTGTTTATTGGCGGAATGCCAGCAGCACGTCAAGGCGATTCGATGGTGTGTATTGGTCCTCCTGATTCTATATCCGGAGGTTCAGGAAGTGTCTTTATCAATGGCAAGCCAGCGGCTCGTATGGGCGATGGTTCATCCCATGGCGGTATCATTGTATCTGGCTGCCCTACCGTTTTAATCGGCGATCAAGGTTCATCTAGCTCTGGCGATTCGAGCTCTCCTTCGTCATCCCAAAAACATTCCTCCCCCGATTCCAGCTCCAATGAAGCTCCTTCATCATCAGCTTGGACGTCATTATTAACACTTGCCACGCAAGGTGTTAATGAAAACGTCTCGCTAGACAGCGTTCCTAAAACATCGACTTCCAATATTGAAACGGAAAGCCAAAGCAATACCGAAGAGGAGAAAACACCTGGTATTGGACTCGCGATGAAAGACCAACACGGTTACGTTTATGCGAATAGAAAAGTGGTTATCGAGTCTGGTTCATCAACCGTCGATGCACGAACCAATCATTCAGGAGTACTCGATCTCGAAGAATTCAAAGACGAGAAAGAAGTTACCATCAAATTCTGGCTAAACGAAAAGGACGAAGCGAATTTCGATGTCTACAAAGTCAGCATCAAAACGTTAAAGCCACTTTCAGATACGACAGGGGTGCAGCAGCGATTGGCTAACCAAGGCATGGCATCGGGTAATTCTGATGGTCAACTGGGACCTAAAACTCAAAACGACATAAAAAACCTGCAATTTATCCAAGGTTTACCACTGACGGGGTCCATAGACGGCGATACCCAAGAGTGGCTAGAAAAGAACGAAAAACTTTCTTAGAGGCGACAATGTATAACCAGCTAAAAGACTACCAGTTAGACTATGACCATATGTTGTTCGACCTTGAATACTATCGGGCAATGCTGGAAAAAATAAATGGATACGCCGGAAGTATTAATGATAAGTATATAAAATACAAAGTAAGATATCGGGTTCAAACACTCAATCTAAGCATTCAAGCGTTAGAAGAAGAAATTGATCGCCAAATAACCTTTCATGAAAATATTTCACCCTACCCCAGTTATGCTGAAGATTTAGCCGCGAATAAAACGCGTTTAGAAGAGCGGCAAGCTTTTTATCAGGATTTGTTTTCAAACGCAGAGCTTAAGGTTTCTGACGAGCAAGAAAGCGAACCGTTAGAACCCAATTTTTGGGTTCTAACAGGGCACGAAAATGTTGAAATACCGACTTTTGAACCTCAATTTACGAGAGACATTACGACACACGACGAAGAAGACGGCGAGGTGCCTACCACACTGTTAGTCAGACCAAGAGAGTACGACTACAGCAATACCAAGTTCTACTACGCTGACGACGGCAGCGAGATTTATAATCGATTCATATTATGTTGGAACTACGACGATGACGAGCGCACAGCGGGTGAACCTGATGATTCAGGCTATCACGCCGATAGGCTGGAGGCGGTGTACACCAACGCCAATGCTGTCGCAACGAGGCTGAGTTACGAAAGTAGTAGCTTTACGATTGTAAGAAGTGAAAGCGGGAAAAAACAATTTGAGTTGAAAAAGCCGGTTTTGCCACAGTTTTTAGGTGAGAAGTGGCGAACACATTTGCGTGACTCAGGCAGGTTTACCCCTGAAATTGTAAACGAAAACCAATATTACGCTTATCAACTCACGAATTCTCGCATTAAGTTTTTCAAACCAGGCGCATTCTTTTTATATCCCCTTGATCAAAATGAGTTTAAAACCAAACCATTAAGAGAAATAGCGGATTTGAAAGCGCCTGTTTACCCTACAAGGTACACGCTGAAGCTGAATAAAGTGGTGTTTGATGTAGAAGAAGAAAGCGCTCCACCAAGGATCTATTTGCATTGTACGTTACCGGAATGGAATCACAGGTTAAAAGACGCGCTTGGAATTCTAGAGACACAAATCAACGAGTACAAGCTGGCGTGTTTACCACATTATAAAAAGCTGCACCAGTTGTCTCAAATGTCTCACCTGATGGATATGCACATACGTATGCCTTATCAAGGGCAAAGTGATTTCCTTACTGCTACCAATCCTTTTGTTAATATTGCGCAGCACCAGATATCGCGTTATCTCAGGCAATCAAGATTTACCGAAGAGTTGAAAGAGAGAGTTAAGCTCCAAGAGGCCATTTCGGATCTGGAAGAGGGGGTTTCCAATATTATTGAAAACCCTGTTGGGTTTGATATGAATACCCAAAAGCGTCATATTGACAGAGCCGCGAAAGAAGTTTGGAAGTTACTCCATTCAAAAGCGCTTCTCGCTGAAATCAAACACTATACCGCTTATATCAAAGAAAAATACGAAGCAGGCTTTGATGGGGAAGGTCATCCCGCAGGTCCATATATGGATGAAGAAAAAGACTGGGATACCATTCTATTCACTATATCAAGGTGTTATGAGGCGCTTTCCTATTCGGATGTGTATCGAGAAATGGCGTGGAAGTATGACTTATCACATGGGTTTGATGAGCTAGCTAAGATTTCTCCTGATGAAAATGTCAACGATCTAAACTTAGTCGAAATATGGGAAAAAAGCGTTGAAGAAAGTGAGGAGCCTGAACATTATCTTGGTGTACAGAGCGAAACCTTAAAAGAGCATGCCCCTCCTAAACAGGAACCAAAAGAAACCCTGTCAAGCTGGATATTGTCGAACTATGAAACATATGCGAAACCTTACTTAGGTCACGTCGTTCCCGGTCCAGGAGCCCCGTGTACGTTGCAAGTTATGCTCAGTTGGTACCAAACTGACTGTGTGCAGAAGATTTATCAAAGCTTAAAAAGCGATGCGGCTTATCATGTTAAGTACTTTAATAGTGTACTTAAGATTTTTGGTATTTTGCGTGGCGATGGCAGTTCGGTTATAGATGCATATAGTACTGATAAAGGTGCGGATATTATCAAAGCACTTATCGTTAACCAAAATCATTCAGCAAGTAAAAATAAGCTCCAGAAATCAAAAAATGCCATAAAATCATTTTTTGAAGAAATGAATATAAAGTTAGAAGCTTTAGAAGGTAATGGTAAAAACAGAAAAAAAGCCGTTTTTTACGGACAGTTTCGTTTTGATAGTGATGGAGCATCGGCACGCGCCGCGACTGCAGCGTATTCTCGAGTGGTATATTCTGCGTTAAATGTTTGCCTATCCGTTCAAAATATGAATTTACTTGCCGAACGGGCAGAAAAATACAATTGGTCCGAACAAGAGTTATACATCAGATACATGAATTTGCATATTCAAGGCATCATGGATATTGGAGGAGCTGCAAGCAGCGTGCTTGGGGCACTCAGAGTGGCGCAAATTCGCTATGGTGCAGTTAACAATATTGATGTCTCCCGCACTCGTTCGTTCAAAGCGATATCATTCACTCAAGGCTTTATTGGGAAATTTCTGGATAGGTTGGCGATTCCGCTGGGAATTTATCAAGGTATCACTGCATCTTATGATATAAGAGGCCTGCTTGAAGACAGAAAAACCGAAGAAGCACTAGTGGCGGCCACTACCGCTGCGGCGGGCATTATGTTGACGGTTGGCTTTACCGTCAGAATGATCAATACCGTTAAATGGGGCTCGCGTATTCCTCACCCAATGGTGTCTGGTTTACTTATCTCCGCGGGCACGTTCTTTAACATTATGATGTTTTTTTATGATCTGGTAAAACTGGCTAAACCCTTCTTCAGCAGTCAATCTCAGAATAATCTTGTTGGGTTATGGGAGGAGGTGAAGAGACCTGTTCATATACCTAAACAAACAGTGGAGGCATATGGCTTAAAAACAACGGGAAATTATTCAGTTTGGAGTATTGCCGCAAATCTCTCTTTTGATGGAGAGCATGATTTAAAAGTGCTACTGAATGAAAAGCCAATAGATACATATAAGTTGCTTTATGGGCAAACAGATAACCCTATCACAATAATAGAAGACTACCATCAAGACGGGGTCATAAGCAGCAAAGGTGTTAACCTTGGTAAGCTATCATGGAGAGCCATAATCCCTCTATATTTAAAGAGAGATAGAGAGGGTAACCTTCTTTACACTAGGCAGCAGATTATAGATTTGGTCGATTTTGATATCGCTTGGCTAAAAACATTGTGGTTTAACGGTATACACAGCGTCGAACAAGTGATTGACTATTACGAAGAGGTCAAAGCTCGAACTAAATACAATGAGGAGAGGTTTGGTCTCCACGAGTTACCTCATAATTTGACGTTTAATGAGGCAAACCTTGGTAATCAAAACCACCCTTCTCTACTGTATATTGGATTGCAAGAAACCTGTTATTCCAGTTTTGGATGTAAATTCTTAGAGCATCAGCCCATCTATGTTCTTTTAGAAATGGGGCTATTTACTCCACCTAATGATCAGCCATTCTACAAATCCCATCTTTGGCAGCATCCACATTTTCATTTAGACCCTATTTCGATTCCCAAGGACTGACTGTGTTAAAAAAACTACTGCTTATAACCTTTATCCTTTTCACTTTTCCTACTATGGGTTATGAAGATCAAGAGCGACAAACAATTGCCAATTCATCTGAAGAGGCAAAAAAATTCATTGAACTTTATAAAGGCTACAAAGGATATGCGTATGTCTTTTCGGAAGGCTTGGATGTTCGTTACCTCCCACAATCAGAAGGTTTGATTGACGACAAAGGCAGTGTAAGACGTAGATTTCAACAAACATCGATACGTGAAAGTCAATATAAGTATTTTTTCCGTCACAATAAATATAGGAATTATGCTGTTGTTAACTCGAAAGGTAAAATAACTCAATTAGTATTAGAGGTTGAATCTAGAAAATCAATTAACCATAGTCGGCTTATTGATTTTATTTCTAATCTTAATAGCTTAGAATATTTATCTATACGTTCTGGTTGGGAATCATTCAAAGAAGTTGATTTAGAAAATAATAGCAAACTGAAGCAGGTTTATTTTGATAAAATAAAAGTTGAAAAAATAATCTTGCCCCAAAATGGTTTGTTAGAAGTTATTGATTTTTATACAAAGAAAAATGTGATTTTTGAAAACTTAAAATATCAACGAAATTTGAAAGCAATGAATCTAATTGGAGGTAATATAGACCTATCAGAAATTTCTGTTCTAGACAAGATGGAGAATCTCTATATATCACATACCAAGCATATAAAAGGGGTGAACAATGATGATTTTGTTCTTTCGAAATTAAAAAATTTAGAGAGGCTTTATATACCCAACAGTGAAAATATCGAAATTATTGGTTTGGAAAAACTAAATAAGTTAAAAAAGCTATCTCTAGGGCAAGTGGTTGATTATTCTGGCGTAGTTATACCTCCCTCGGTGGAATATCTTTCAAGCGGAGGGAAGTTAAATACTAAACTACCTGACCTTTCAAGAAGTAAGAACCTAAAAACCTTCATATCTAAAAAAACATCGATTACAGATTTAAATGGATTAAGCGATCTCCCTTACTTAGAAGAAGTGATTATAGAAAATAGCAAGCTACAAAGTCTTAATGGTTTGAATAATCTCCCTTCTTTGAAAACTCTTACGATTCATTATGGAGAGTTAAAAACAATTGGTGATATTCATTCATTAAACGCTTTAGAGGAAATAGAGTTGGAATATCAGCAGTTCGAAAATTTAGATGGTTTGAAGAACCTCCCTTCCCTAAAATCATTAATTATTAATGGAGGAACTATTAAGAGTTTAGATAAGTTAGAAGGAATTGATAACTTGGAAAAATTGGGGATTATGAACCAAGAGATTAGAAAGGTAGAGAATATTGACCACTTTAAAAACCTAAAGTATGTATCTTATCGAGGAAATCCAATTGAAGAACTGGATTTCAAAAACATTGAAAGCTTAGCTTATTGTAAAGTTGATATTTCTGAAACAAAATTCTACGAATCAATGTCTGATATAGATAAGACAAAGTTGAAAAACTTACACAGAAAGGGAAACATCAACGGGAAACAAGGAATATGATTTATATTCAAGTTATCGCCGTTATTACGCTGCTCATTAACTTCCTAATGAGTACTATCCATGAGTTTTCAGATGGTGAAGAAACGTTTATGGATTACGCGAGTATTTTGGTGTTGAGTTATATTATTGTGCTGATAGTGAATCAGATTTTTTTTAAACGTGATGAATCATGATATTCACATATTATAGTAAAGGGTAGGGGGAATATGCTCTTACCCTTTGTATTGATAATTTAATTTATTAAATAAGTAGGGTATTTGAATTCTATGGATTCTAGTTTACTTAACTGACAAAGGCTTTTATGGTTTTCTTCTAATGATTTAAATATATTCTCATGCTCCAATATATTTCCAGTTATAAAGCTGTAGATCTGATACCATTTATTTTCTAATTCATTTTTAGCATATTCCATCTCACTTCGTTTGTAGTAATAAGTACTAAATGGAAGATGTACTTTTTTGGATAAATCTCCCTTAATAAGCTCCAGTACCATATAGAATCCCTTTGCTCGAGTAGAACTAGTAATACCATAGTTTACTGGTTCTACTAGATAGGCTTTCACATCACCCACATAAAACTCTTCCTTTATTAAATAGCTATTGTCCTTTTTACTGTAGTAGCCTATATACAGTTTGCTTGTGTTTCGGCTAAAGAGAAGGCTTTCACAGTTCTTCTCAAATTTATGTAATATAAATTTTGCATAAATAACAGATGAAGTAAAATAGATGAATAAGTTTATCTCTGACATTAAGATAACAGGTAATGTTAATATCCAAAGAATATAGTAGAAATAAATTTTAAAACCTAAGTGGTGTTTGCTTATTTCATAGAGAAGGAAATTTTTTGAGTATTTCAATCCACTTGATGGGTATATGTCTGCAGAATATTGGGTAGGATAGCCATTTTTAATCTCTTTTATTATTGTAGGTTCTGTTCTGGTTTTGTATTCTATTTTGCTAAATTGCTCCTTAAATGAATGTTTTACATAGTAATAATAAATAATATGACCGACTATTACAAATAACAGAAAATATAATATGAACATCATTGACTTTACAGTAGATAAAAAATCAATATCTTAGATTGAATTAATCTACACAAGTGTTTTAATTATGTTTTGCGAGCGGTTTAGTATGTTCGGGGTATAGATTTTTGATTTTTGTAATTTACAAAAAGGAGGCTTTCGCCTCCTTTGTTCTTTAACTTTCTAACTATCAGCGATTTTTCGCCATTTCGCGTAGCGCTTCTTTCTCGGCTTTGGATAAGAAGGCGATGTCTAAGCCGTTGATTTGTGCTTGGCGAATTTGCGCTTGGCTTAAGCCGGCTGCTGGTGCGGCTACTTCGAATTCGTAAGGTAGCTCAATGCCTTCAACGGCTGGGTCATCGGTGTTGATGCATGCTTTTACGCCATGCTCTAGGAACGTTTTTAGTGGGTGATTCGCCAGTGAATCAACGGTGCTGGTTTGGAGGTTCGATGTTAGGCAAGATTCAATACCGATACCGTGTTCAGCAAGGTAATCCATCAATTTAGGGTCGTGAATGGCTTTCACACCGTGGCCAATACGCACCGCGCCAAGTTTTTGAATCGCTTGCCACATGCTTTCTGCCCCCGCGGCTTCACCTGCGTGGATCGTGACTTGTAAGCCTGCGTCTTGAACCTGTTTGAAGTGATGGACAAAGCGATCACCTGGCTGACCAAGTTCATCACCCGCTAGGTCAATGGCAACCAATTTGTCTTTGTGCGCGAGTAAACCGTTCAGTTCTTGTTGGCAGGCATCTTGACCAAATGTACGGCTCATGATGCCGATAAGGTTGGTTTTTACACCGAAATCTCGTACGCCTGCTTGCACGCCATCAATAACCGCTTCTACGACGCCTTCTATCGGCAGCTTGTGCTTCATTGCCATGTAGTAAGGTGAAAAGCGAAGCTCGGCGTAATCAATTTGAGCGTTCAGTGCGTCTTCTATATTTTCGTAAGCAATGCGGCGGCAGGCGTCCAAATCACCCAGTACGGCGACACCCCAGTCGAGCTTGGATAGGAATGCAACGAGAGAGGGCTCGGCTTCAACAATTTGTACGTGCGGACGAAGCGCTGCCAAATCGTATGCAGGAAGTGCCACGCCAAATTTTTTGCCAAGATCTAGAATCGTCTGGCTACGGACGTTACCGTCGAGATGGCGGTGTATATCAGTTAAAGGCAGGTTTTTGGTGATCATGTTTACTTCCTAAATACGACGAGTTTCGGCTAATTCGCCTAAGTATAAAAATCATTTAGTAAACTGTCAGTACCGGAAGAGCAGATTATGGTTTGATCAGTGACGCTTTTCTTTTATGTTCACTAAATCTGTTGGCCATTCGGAGAATGGAACAGGTCGGCTGAACAAAAACCCCTGCGCCTGAGGGCAATCGAGTAAACGCAGCAGTTCGGCTTGTTCTGTGGTTTCGACCCCTTCGGCAACAAGATTCACCTTGAAGCCTTTTGTGATATTTACAATAGCGGCGACAACGGACGTTTCTATTTGCTCTCTTTCCATTTGAACAATAAAGGAACGGTCTATTTTCAAGCAGTCAAAGGGCAGCTTGTGAAGATAGGCAAGTGATGAATAACCGGTTCCAAAGTCGTCAATGGCGATCTTAATATTTAAGTCTTTAATGGCTTGCATGTTTTGCAAGATGACTGGGTCGTTATCGACGATTCTCGACTCTGTAATCTCAAGTGTTAGGTTTTGGGCGTTAAGACGTGTGTATTTCAGCACCATTTCCAATTCTTCGGTAAACCCTGGTTGGGATAACTGATTCACCGAAAGATTCACGTGTAAGCTGAAGTTGGGGTGCCATTGCCCATTTTGTATGGCACGGGCGGTATCACTGCATGCTTTCAATAAGATTTGAGAACCAATGTCGCCAATTAACCCACTTTCTTCTGCTAGAGGGATAAAGTCGAGCGGTGGTACCACGCCATTTTCTTCAGAAACCCAACGTGCCAAGGCTTCAGCACCTAGAATTTCGCCACTTTCTAAATCAATGATGGGCTGATAAAACGGGACAAATTCACTATTGGCAATCGCTTCATTCAAATGCGTCAGAGTCTGCGTTTTCTTGCGAGAAATATCGGCCATTTCAGGGCGGTAGTACACAACGCGAAGTGAGTCGTGTTTAGCATGGCTTAAGGCGATGCTGCTATTGCGCAGCCATGTGCTCATATCATTTTTATCGCATGATAAAACGATGCCAATGGAGATATTAACAACAACGGTTTCGGTGCCCATATTGAAGGGGGCACTAAACGATTGTTTAATTCGGCTGACTAATTGCTCGACGACTGCTTCAGAACCACTTCTAGGGTCATAAATGGCGAATTCATCGCCGGCTACTCTGGCAAGCAATACGCGTTCATGACAGATGTTCTTGAGACGCTGAGCGATAATGGTTAATAGCTGATCCCCACTGTAATGACCTAAGCTGTCGTTGATGTCTCGGAAGCGATCGATATCAATGAGTATCAGAGAGCCCGGTAGGGAAGAGTCCAAGCTGTGGCTGGTGTCAATCAGACCTTGGCGGCTGTATAGCTGAGTTAATGAGTCGTAGACCAATTGAGTTCGAAGCGCTTCAAATGATGCCTTCAAGTTTTGAGTCATGTTGTTGAATGCCGACACCAACATGCTGGTTTCAAAAATGTTCCCCGGTTCTGGCATAGGGCTATCCCAAGCGCCTTTGGCTATTTCTCGGGCGGCATTTGCCGTCGTTGTAATAGGGTGCGTAATGCGATTGAACACCAAAATACCGATCAAAAAGCCCAATAAGCTGAAGGTCATGCCAATAAGCCAACCACGCTGTTGCTGCTGGGGGATATCGCCTAATAAATCGTGCTCAGAGATGGTGACGACAACGTACCATTCCAGCCCATAAGGATTGATATAGCGGGATAGTCTATTGAAGTAGCGAGTACCATTAGCCACGTAGTCAAACATGATCGACTGGCTTTTGGTTTTCAAATTGTTGCTCTCGATATACTTCGCACTGGCTTGTACAACGGGATTGGGGCTTTCCGTTGTTTGCAGCCGTTGCCCTTTTATGGTCAGCGGCGTGCCTTTAGAAACCACGCTTGAACTGTCCGAATGCGCCACTAAGCGATTATTTTGATCGAAGATGAAGATGGACGCGGCCGTTCTTTGTTTTTGATCAATCAAGAAGTTGTTGAACGTGTCGATTTTTATATCAGCGACCATGACCCCGATCAGTTCATCGCTCACAATCACAGGAGTGGTTGCTGATAATGTGATTTCTCGGCGTTCATCCGCGTTGGTGTAGATGTTAGACCACATGGGCGAGCGTGATTCTGCCGCGGGGATATACCATGGACGAATTCTCGGATCGTAGTCTTGAAAAGTGGATTTGGCGCCTGATTCGATATTTCGACCAGAGTAGATCACCAAATTGTTGTCAGTGCGTTTGTCTTGGAGCATCAAGGTAAAATCAGAATTGGATTCTCGCCTAAAGCCGACAAACTCTCCTTCCTTGCCACCAAAACCCACGACATCTAAGTGAGGGATGTTTTTGTACAAATAGCTAAAACTGTTAGAGAGGAAATTCTCAATTTGGTTCAGGTTACCCGCCTGATACAGCTCGTTAAATTCAACAGACTTGCTTAAGACAATATTGGCTTGATAGGGCTCATCTAAAAAGATGGACAAACGGCTTTTCACATTCTCGGTAAATGCCATGAGCTGTTTATAGCTCAAGTTAGACACCATGTTCTCGAAGCTGCTTTTTTGAACGAAGGCAATTACCCCAAATGTGAACATGAATACGATCACAAAGGGTAAAATGACAGCCATTCGTAAAGTTATCTTTTTATTCGCCATTGCCCTACATACATTTAGTGAACAGCATGCTGTAGTCAAGGTAAGAGTCGCTATTGTAAAAGTCAGATATCAAACTAGCGAGTCTGTTTGAACAACCCGACTACATGTTTAACTCTTTTAGCTTTCTGGTGAGCGTGTTCCGTCCCCACCCTAGAACTTTAGCGGCATCCTGCTTATGACCGTTAGTATGATTTAGCGCTGTTTTTAAAAGTATACGTTCAAATTCAGGGAGTGCATAAGAAAGGAGCTCAGTTTCTCCAGAAGTCAGCGCTTCTTTCGCCCATTCTTCAAGTTGAGACTGCCAGCCATCATTTTCATGCAAATTGGGCAGTTTTCTTGTCTCTTCGAAGAGTTCTCTTGGTAAATCAGACGGCAACACTTCGTTACCGCTGGCCATGACCGTTAGCCATCGGCAAATATTTTCAAGTTGGCGAACGTTACCTGGCCAAGACAGTTGATTGAGATTAAGAATCGTGTCTGGGTGTAAGGTTTTCATTTCTACGCCCAGCTCTTCCGCGGCGAGTTTTAAAAAGTGTTGAGTGAGTTTCTCAATGTCTTGCTTGCGTTCACGTAGAGCAGGGATGTGTACCCGAATCACATTCAGGCGGTGAAAAAGGTCTTCTCGAAAATCACCATTATGAACCCGTTTTTCTAGGTTCTGGTGTGTGGCGGCGATGATGCGTACATCCACCTTGATAGGGGAGTGACCACCAACGCGGTAAAACTGCCCATCTGCCAAGACTCGCAACAGTCGAGTTTGGATATCGAGTGGCATGTCGCCAATTTCGTCTAGGAACAAGGTGCCACCGTTGGCTTGTTCAAAGCGCCCTTGCCTAACGGTGTTTGCGCCCGTAAAGGCCCCTTTTTCATGTCCAAACAACTCAGATTCGATCAAATCTTTAGGAATGGCGGCCATGTTCAAGGCGATGAAGGGTTTTTGAGCTCTGGGGCTATGACGATGAAGAGCATGCGCAACCAGTTCCTTACCTGTGCCTGATTCCCCGTTAATTAAGACCGAAATGGACGAACGAGATAACCGTCCGATGGCTCGAAACACCTCCTGCATGGCTGGGGCTTCGCCGATAATTTCAGGAGCGTTGCTAATCAGAGGATCGGTGTGTTGTTGATGCCGTTTCTGTTCATGGCTATGCGCGATAGCACGCTCGACGAGTGTGAGTGTTTCGTCGATATCGAAAGGTTTGGGCAAGTATTCAAACGCCCCTTTTTGATAGGCATTGACTGCGGCATCAAGATCAGAGTGTGCCGTCATAATAATCACGGGTAAGTCTGGGTATTGTTGGTGGATCTCTTTGAGCAGGTCTAATCCATCGATGCCGGGCATACGTATGTCCGATACCAGCACATCGGGTACTTGCCTTTCGAGTGCCATAAGAACGCTTTCCGCATCCGCAAACGTTTCGCACTGAATTTGTGCAGAAGATAAGGTTTTTTCCATAACCCAGCGGATAGAACTGTCGTCGTCAACGACCCATACAAAGCCTTTACTCATTGCGCTCTCTCCTAACAGCAATACCTGATCATTTGATTGGTAAAATGATGGTGAATGTGGTTTTTCCTGGCCAGCTTTCGACGTCGATTTTTCCCTGATGCTGGTCGATTAAGTTTTGTGAGATGGATAATCCAAGACCTGTGCCACCCTCACGCCCCGTCACCATAGGGTAAAAGAGCGTGTCTTGAAGCTCCCCAGGAATGCCTGGACCGTTATCGATAATGTCTAACTTGGCAGCCAGCTTGTAACACTGCCCATGAATATTGGCTTGATGCACCGTTCTGGTGCGAAGCACAATTTCCCCGTGTTCTTGATCGGCCAGAATTTGTGCCGCATTACTGACAATGTTCAGCAATGCTTGCTCAATTTGGTCTGAATCCATCATGAGTGGCGGTAAGCTGGGGTCGTAATCCCGCTGAATAGTCAGCGATGTTGTGGATTCTAATTCGACAAGCTGACGGACTTTTTCTAACGCTACGTGCAGATTCGCTTCACGCTTTTCCCCCGGTTTTTGTGGTCCAAGTAAGCGATCAACAAGGGCACGAAGCCGGTCGGCTTGCTCGATGATAATTTGTGTGTATTCATCGAGGCTTGGATCCGGCAACATTTTGGATAACAGCTGCGCTGCGCCGCGCAGCCCGCCTAAAGGGTTTTTGATTTCATGGGCAAGCCCACGCACTAACAACTTTGCTGCTTGTTGTTGGGCGTGTTGATTCAACTCTTGGCTTAGCCTGCGTTGCTGACCAATCTTACGAAGTTCAACCAATAAGAGCAGTTGCTTTTCCCAAGTGAAAGGACTGACCGTGACTTCAACCATCGTCGGTTTGCCATCAATGACAAAAGTGACATCGCTGTCCGTGATGCTTTGACCTGTCTGTAATGGTTGAGCCAGCATGCTTAAATCCATCGAAGCGTGTTGGATCAGATCGGCAAGTTGACAGGTTTGTAGGCGCTTGGCGCTCTGGGAGAAAAGCAACTCTGCGGCTGGATTGGCGTAGTGCACAGCCAAGTGCTCATCTAGAAGCATGGTGGCTGTGACGATGTTGTCGAGAATGGCGGTAGATCGCAGATCGAGGGAGCCCATGTCCTTACCTTATGGTTTGCACCAAATTGGTGCGACGCTTGTTTAGTATGGGGTATGAACCTGAAAAGAAAAAGGTAATAAGCCGAAATAAGCTCGTTAATCTTTATTATCCCGCGGATTTTACCCTCGCCCGATGCAAATGCACCGTCACTGGAGAGGTTGATGCAATAAGCTTGCCGTCTCTAACGGCTTGTACAGCAAGTACATGAGTCCCTCTATCTACATTGGTCAATTGCCACAGAGACTGGGTTTGGGGTGCACCGTAAGGCTTACCGTTGAGCATCAATTGAAGTTGTTCTCCAATGCCAAGTTTCCGGTTTTGATGCACTTGAATGTTGAGGATGCCGCGATTGCTACGAAGCGTTTGGTCTTGTTTTAGATTGCTAATGGATAAAGACAGAGGAACCGCGTTGTCGATTTTTTTCTTGTCCGCCGTTTTGGCGTTAGCGACCTGCTTACTTTTCAGTGGTTTGGTTGGCGCAAAAACAGGATCCGGAGCACGGGTTTTCGTGCTTGGCAAAACAAACGATTCTTTTTGGTGGGCGGGGCCGTCGGGTGGTGTGTCACTGATATGAAGGATGCCGTTATCATCGACCCATGAGTAGGCCGTTTGGGCAATGGAGGCCGGAACCATCATCAAACTAAGCACAGAAAGTAGGGTGATCAGTTTCATTGTAAGCACCAGTGTCGAATCACGTTAAAGGTTAAAAGCCGCACCTCTGATGGTGTTTTTAAGTAAGGTGGGGCGGTACGCTAAAATGCTGGAGTTGTAACCTAATGCTAAGGGCTTGTTAATTAAAGTGATATATAAAAAAGGCCCGCCTGCGAGGCGAGCCTAATAATTAGATAAGCAATTACATCAACTTTACACTGAGTAGTAAAGCTCAAACTCGAGTGGGTGAGTCGCCATGTTGATTTGTTCAACCTCTTTCGACTTCAATGCGATGTAAGAATCGATAAAGTCATTAGAGAATACGCCACCCGCCGTTAGGAACTCACGGTCTTCGTCTAGCGCTTTCAGAGCCACTTCTAGGGATTCCGCCACTTTTGGAATCTCTGCCGCTTCTTCAGCTGGAAGGTCGTACAAGTCTTTGTCCATTGCTTCGCCAGGGTGGATCTTGTTCTTAATGCCGTCAAGACCAGCCATTAGCATACAAGCAAACGCTAGGTATGGGTTTGCTGTTGGGTCTGGGAAACGCACTTCGATACGACGTGCTTTCGGACTTGGTACCACAGGGATACGGATAGAGGCACTGCGGTTACGTGCAGAGTATGCCAGCATAACAGGTGCTTCGAAGCCAGGTACAAGACGTTTGTATGAGTTCGTAGAAGCGTTCGCGAATGCGTTGATTGCGCGAGCGTGCTTGATGATACCGCCAATGTAGTGAAGCGCCATTTCAGATAGACCGCCGTACTTGTCGCCAGCGAACAGGTTAACCCCGTCTTTCGCTAGAGATTGGTGTACGTGCATGCCGCTACCGTTGTCACCAACCAGTGGTTTAGGCATGAATGTCGCTGTTTTACCAAATGCGTGAGCCACGTTATGTACCACGTATTTGTATATTTGGATTTCATCCGCTTTTTCTGTCAACGTGTTGAAACGTGTCGCGATTTCATTCTGACCCGCGGTTGCCACTTCGTGGTGATGCGCTTCAACGACTAGACCCATTTCTTCCATGATCAAACACATAGCAGAACGGATGTCTTGAGAAGAATCGACAGGTGCAACTGGGAAGTAACCCCCTTTAACGCCAGGACGATGACCTTTGTTACCGCCTTCAACGTCAGAACCTGTGTTCCAAGCCGCTTCAATGTCGTCAATCTTAAAGAAAGAACCTGACATGTCCGTGTTGAATTTCACGTCGTCAAATAAGAAGAACTCTGGCTCTGGACCAACAAGAACGGTGTCTGCTACGCCAGTCGAACGCATGTATTCTTCGGCGCGCTTAGCAATAGAGCGAGGGTCGCGGTCGTAGCCTTGCATTGTAGCAGGCTCTAGAATGTCACAACGTATGTTTAGCGTTGCATCTTCAGTGAATGGGTCAAGAACGGCGCTTGATGCATCCGGCATCATCACCATGTCTGACTCGTTGATGCCTTTCCAGCCAGCAACAGAAGAACCATCGAACATTTTACCTTCTTCGAAGAAGTCTGCATCGATTTGGTGAGCAGGGATAGAAATATGCTGTTCTTTACCTTTTGTGTCGGTAAAGCGCAGATCAACAAACTTAACTTCGTTTTCTTGGATTAACGATAGAACGTTTTCTACTGACATCTTGGATAACCTCCAGTGTTATTAAAGCGTTGGTGCACAAGTTTAGTGAAACCGGCATTGATTAATATAAACAGTTAATGGCATTAATCGATGACAGTTCTGGGTAAGCTAAAAATGTGCCAAAAAATAGTTCCGTTAAATATCATGCACTTACAAGATTATTTGCGATATTGACACTTCGTATCGCACCATAATGATCCGCAATTGCACCATATTAGTGCGATTGAAATGAGCTTGCGTACACAATAGAGTTAAACCTATTCAGCGATCAATTAGCCTGTTTGTCAATCGACTTTTTATGCCCCAAAAATCAAGTTTTTTGGCATCAAAATGGTTTAATTAACTCAAATGTTACAAATGGCGCCACTTTTCACCGCTTGAGATCACATATTCCTAGGCTTTTCCCTAAAATCTGGTACATTATTGACCGTTTTTTAAATCAAGTAAGCGGCTATTCGTCATGACACAAATGTGATGGGGGAGGCGGCTTCTTTTATAAGTGAATCTAGATCCATGGCTACCCCACAGATTGAAAAATTGAGAAATATCGCGATCATCGCGCACGTTGACCACGGTAAAACGACTCTGGTTGATAAACTGCTACAGCAATCAGGCACCCTTGAGTCTCGCGGTGAAGCGGAAGAGCGAGTCATGGACTCGAACGACATCGAGAAAGAGCGTGGCATTACCATTCTTGCTAAAAACACAGCAATTAACTGGAATGACTACCGCATCAACATCGTAGATACGCCAGGACACGCCGACTTCGGTGGTGAAGTTGAGCGTATTATGTCGATGGTTGATTCTGTACTTCTGATCGTCGATGCGGTTGATGGTCCAATGCCTCAAACGCGTTTCGTTACGCAAAAAGCGTTCGCACACGGACTTAAGCCGATTGTTGTTATCAACAAAATTGACCGCCCAGGAGCTCGTCCTGATTGGGTTATGGATCAAGTCTTCGACCTATTCGACAACCTAGGTGCGACCGACGAACAGCTAGATTTCCAAGTGGTATACGCATCCGCATTGAACGGTTGGGCTACGCTAGAAGAAGGCGAAGAAGGCGAAAACATGGAACCCTTGTTCCAAGCTGTCGTCGACACAGTTGAAGCGCCTAACGTTGATGTTAACGGCTCACTGCAAATGCAAATTTCGCAGCTTGATTACAGCTCGTATGTTGGCGTGATTGGTGTTGCTCGTGTGACTCGTGGTTCGGTTAAACCAAACCAACAAGTGACCATTGTGAGTGCTGATGGCAAGCAGCGTAATGGCAAAGTGGGTACGGTACTGGGTTACTTAGGCCTTGAGCGCCATGAAGTGGAACAAGCGAATGCGGGTGACATCGTCGCCATTACTGGTCTAGGTGAACTGAAAATTTCAGACACCATTTGTGATCAAAACAACGTTGAAGCCATGAAGCCGCTTTCGGTTGATGAGCCAACCGTTACCATGACGTTCCAAGTCAACACTTCTCCGTTCGCGGGTAAAGAAGGTAAGTTTGTGACGTCTCGTAATATTCTTGAGCGTCTTGAGAAAGAATTGGTTCACAACGTAGCACTGCGTGTGGAAGAAACGGATAACCCAGATCGTTTCCGCGTATCGGGTCGTGGTGAGCTTCACCTGTCTATCTTGATCGAAAATATGCGTCGTGAAGGTTTCGAGCTCGCGGTATCACGCCCTGAAGTGATCATCAAAGAAGAAGATGGTCAGCGAATGGAGCCGTATGAAACGGTCACCATCGATGTGTTAGAAGAACACCAAGGTGGCATTATGGAGAACATCGGCTTGCGTAAAGGTGAGCTCACAGACATGTCTCCAGACGGTAAAGGTCGTGTGCGTTTGGACTTTATGATGCCTTCGCGTGGTTTGATTGGTTTCCAAACGGAATTCCTAACGCTCACGTCGGGTTCTGGTCTTCTTTACCATACGTTTGATCACTATGGTCCACACAAAGGTGGCGTCATCGGTCAACGTAACAATGGCGTATTGGTTTCGAACGCAACGGGTAAGGCGCTGACTTACGCACTGTTCAACCTGCAAGACCGTGGTCGCCTGTTTGCTGAGCACGCAGACGAAGTGTACGAAGGTCAAATCATCGGTATTCATAACCGTTCGAACGACCTAACGGTGAACTGTTTGAAGGGTAAACAGCTCACCAACGTTCGCGCGTCGGGTACAGATGATGCACAGGTTCTGTCTCCACCTATCAAGTACACACTAGAGCAAGCGCTTGAGTTTATTGATGAAGATGAGCTGGTAGAAGTGACGCCAGAAAACATCCGTATCCGTAAGAAGCTACTGACTGAAAACGAACGTAAGCGTGCGGCACGTCCAGCGAAATAATTTTCGTAACGCTGAAAAGTCATGAAGCCCTGCCCGTTTTTCTGGTGGGGCTTTTTGCATCAATAGGGCGTATCTTTTTGATGATGCCCTCCATCGTAACCCCTTCAAATATCAAAATTTTTGAGTTTCTATTCAGTCAATGTCTTTGGTTGAATTTTGTCCTAAATTAGATGTACTTCATGCTCCATAATCAATGATGTCTTTGTCACTTTCACATTCTGCATATCGTCGACACAGATTTCTTAAAAAGCTCTAAACCAAATTTGTTGAATCGACATTCTCCTTCTAATGATTAATAGCCTTTGGGTAGTAGGCAGGTGCATTGGGCATGAGCAAATAATCGACAGAGTGTCCTAATTTCAAAGAAATCAATGGAGTGCAGAATGAAACTCAACACCACTGGGCTATTTTTAGCCCTTTCAGTCACAAGTGCGTTAACGTCCCAGGCTATCGCTGCCAATCGAGTCAACTTGGATGACGGTGCGGAACAAAACCAGCTAATTTCTATTTCAGAGCTGGTGGAGCAACATCAATTTGAAACAACGGCTTCAGTAACGCTCAATCATGACATTTCAAAAACCAAGCTACAGCAAATGTACAAAGGGATCCCTGTGTACGGCGAAAGCTTAGTCTCAACGGTCAGTGCCTCTCGTTCGGCGGAAACCTTTTCCGGCGAGCTGATCACGGGAATCGAGCAAGACCTTGCCGATGTGATTCCATCCATATCAGAAAATGAAAGTGTTTCCATATTGGCTCAGCATTGGAATCACGACCTGATAAAAGTGTCCCAACCAGAGAAGAAGTTGGTGGTATGGCTGGATAAGAAAGACACAGCCCACTTAGCGTGGCAAGTATCTTATGTTGTTTATGCCAAAGCCCCTTCTCGCCCTTATGCGTTTATCGATGCAAAAAGTGGCGCCATTCTTGATACGTGGGACGCGATCGCTTTCGCACAAGGAACGGGGCCTGGGGGAAACACAAAAACAGGTCGGTATCATTTTGGTACAGACTACCCATCTTTTAATATCGCAGAAATAAACGGTTCGTGTTATCTCGACTCACCTAATGTGGAAACCTTGGACATGAAGCACCAAACAGTAGGCGGTGCGATCCACACCTTTAACTGTTATGAAAACACCTCCCGTGAGGTAAACGGCGCGTATTCTCCCATGAATGATGCCCATGCTTTTGGACAAGTGGTTTTTAATATGTTCAAAGATTGGTATCAAACGGCACCGCTCACCCAAAAACTTCGATTACGTGTTCATTATGGTAGCAGCTACGAAAATGCATTTTGGGATGGTCGCCAGATGACCTTTGGTGATGGTGCGACGCGCTTTTATCCATTGGTGAGCCTAGATGTGGTCGCTCACGAAGTCAGCCATGGTTTCACTCAGCAAAATTCCAACTTGGAGTACAAAAACCAGTCTGGCGGTATGAATGAAGCGTTTTCCGATATTTCAGCGGCAGCAGCAGTGTATTACCACACCGGCAGCTTCAATTGGAAAATTGGAGACGAAATATTCAAAGGTGCAGGGTCTATGCGCTATATGAATACCCCATCTCTTGACGGAAAATCCATCGATCACGCGAAAGACTATTATCAAGGTCTCAATGTTCACTACAGCTCAGGGGTGTACAACCGAGCATTTTATCTATTGGCCAATACGTCAGGTTGGGATATTCGTAAAGCATTCAATGCGTATGTGTTAGCCAACCAAATCTATTGGACACCGCGTTCTACTTACGACCAAGGTGCTGTAGGCGTGGTGAAAGCGGCGGTGGATTTAGGGTACTGTGTCGATGACATTGTGTATGCCTTTAACAAAGTCGGGGTCAATGCTGGTGCACTGACAGGGCAAGGATGTAAGGACGTACCGGCAGATCGCCCTCCTCTGGCGGCATTTGACGTTTCGGTATCAGGCAAACAAGTCACGGTGACGGATCGCTCATCGGATGACAAAGGGGTGGTTGCCCACCAATGGTCATTTGGGGATGGAGCCACGTCCACTCAGCCTAATACCGCGCATACCTACAATGCGGCGGGCAGCTATACGGTTACGTTAACGGTTACAGACGGGATAGGGCAAACCCATTCATCGAGCCAGTCTGTTACCATTGTGGATAATGGGAACTGTACGGCACCGTTATGGAATGCTAGCACCGTCTATTTGCAAGGCGACAAAGTATCTCAAGCGGGTAAAAACTACGAAGCCAAATGGTGGACTCAAGGTGAAGACCCGACTCAAACGGGCGCATGGGGATCGTGGCGCGACTTGGGGGTTTGTCCGTAACTGACCGAGAGGGGGCATTGCTGCTCCCTCTATGTTGTACTCCAAGCAAGATCGTACTCCCAGCAATCGGTGGGTTAGGCTGTGTCTTATCTGAGCTCCCAATTTCTTCATTCAGCGCCGATACCATGGGTCTCCTAGTAGTCAATCCATGATGGAGATTTTTGCTGCATTTTTGAAACAAATTGGATCAATATATTCAATCTATTGTTGTTTAAATCGTAATTATTCGCAGTGACACTTGATAAGATAGTGGAAAGTTCTTAATGTAAAGAATTAATTTCGACCTGTTCGAATCGACTCTCCTTTGAGTCTGCTTGGCAGGAAGCCAAGTAAACTCGGTTTTCACTTATTTCATTTCGACGAGTTTTCAATGAGTTCCGATAAAAACACCAACGCATGGCAAGCACCTATGCCAGCTTCTCAGTTTGAATTTATGGCTGATATCTTAGACGCTCCATCTCCTATTGGCTTTGAAGCCGCGATGAGCTACGGCGTGATCAAGCCTGAATTTGAATCTTTCATGCCAAAAGAGTGGGGCATTCACCAATTCAAAGGCAATGCTGGATTGGTCTTCGACTCACACCCTGGGCGTGATGATTTGGTCAGCGTCATGATCGTGGGTCACGCGGACAAAATTCGCATGCAAGTTCGTAAGATCGACAGCGATGGCAAAGTGTGGATCAACACCGATTCTTTCCTACCAACCACGCTGATTGGTCATGAAGTCAAAGTCTTCTGCCAGAACCCTGAGCAACCAGGTCAATACAAAACGATTGAAGGTTGTACGGTGGAAGCACTTGGTGCGATTCACTTCTCGACCCCAAGTCAGCGCTCGGGCGAGCAAGGCATCAAGCCAGAATCCATCTACTTAGAACTGCATACTCACGGTAAAGATCGTAAAAAGCAGGTTGAAGCACTCGGCTTACGTGCGGGCGACCCCATTCTTCTTGATCGCCGTATTAAGCGTGGTGTCTCTCCAGACACTTTTTACGGTGCGTACTTAGATAACGGCTTAGGTTGTTTCTCAGTAACCGAAATCGCCCGTATTCTAGCAAAAGAAGGCTTAAACAACGTTCGTGTGCTTTACACCATTGCGACGCATGAAGAGATCGGTCGTTTCGGTTCCACTGCCGTTGTGGGTGAGCTTAAGCCAGACGTGCTGATCGCAACCGACGTGAACCACGACTACGAAGCCGCGCCAGGCATTGGTGCTCGAAATATGAACCCGCTGAAAATGGGTGACGGCTTTACCATCGGTCGTGGTTCTGTGGTGTCTGAGTTCTTAGTACAAGCGCTTGAGAAAGTGTGTAAAGAAAAAGACATCCCGTACCAGCTAGACTTCAGTGGTCGCGATATGGGCACAGATGGCATGGCGGCAGTATTGGCTGGTGTTGATAGTGCAGCCATCACGGTAGGTTACCCTATCCGTAACATGCACACGGCATCGGAGTCGGCGCACACGGGCGACCTATTGGCGTCTATTCACGGCTTGACTGAATTGCTTCGTCACTTCAACAGCCTGAACGATGGTAAAGGCATCACGCGTGATGACCTGCTTAATAGCCATATCCGCTTGGACTAAGTTTTGCCTAAATAAAGCAAATTATCTGACACTAATCTGTCCAAAACGCATTTAGGGACGACGTCAGTCCTTGAACAAAAAATCCCCTCGCGTTTCTGATGAGGGGATTTTTATTGTTATGTAAAACGGGTCAATTAGACATCGAATGCTGTCGGAAGAACTATCATGTCTCTGATAGTGACATTGCGAGTCCGCGTGAGCGCAAAAATAAGTGCATCTGAGACTTCGGAAGGCTCAATGAGAGAGCCGCTATCTTTGGCTTTTTGTAGTCGATCTGCGGGCCAATCTGCCAGCAGTGCAGACACTACAGGACCAGGGGAGACTTGACCAACGCGGATACCACTCTCACGCAACTGTCTACGCATCGTCTGTACGAAGCATGTTATCGCCCACTTGGATCCTGAATATACGGGTTCCCATGGAATAGCTGAGTGACCAGCTACGGAACAGGTCACCCAAATATCACCAATACCACGGCTCTTCATGTGTGGGATAACTGCATGAACGTTTTTCATGACCGCGTTAACGTTAAGGTTCAACATCCGGTCAATGGTTTCAGGGGTGGTATCATCTAGGTTGCCTCCGATATAGGTGCCGGCGTTACAATAGAGAATATCGATATGGTCCACTTTCTTTAGAATCGATGGGATCATTGCGTTGCAGCTATCGGTATCAAGTAGGTTAGTTACCTGTGCAATGGCCTTATCACCTAGGCGGTCGGTGCAATGTGCTAGTGCATTCTCGTCGCGATCCACCATAACAACGGTGGCACCCTCTGCAAGTAATGCTTCTGAAGCCGCAAGGCCGATACCAGAAGCGGCGCCAGTGACGACTGCAATTTTTCCATTTAGAGATTCCGTCATTAGAGACTCCTATTGAATTGAGTTAAAAAGATCAGACGCTAAGAAAGCCACCATCGATTGGAAGAACGGCACCGGTAATCATTGGGGCATCCTCAGAAAGGAGCATCACGATGGACTTTGCTACCTCTTCTACCTCTGCAAAGCGACCAATTGGGTGCCTTGCCATCATTGGATCTTTCTTTTTAGAGTCGGACCATGCAGCGACAGCAAGCTCCGTCATTGTTACTGTTGGGGCAACTGCGTTGACGCGAATACCATAAGCGCCAAGCTCTTTTGCCATCACACGCGTTGCTCCTTCTAGCCCTGCTTTAGAGGCGGCGTAGCACATGTGCTCATTGAATCCACGGTGGCCGGCAATCGACGTCACATTTAAAATGGACCCACCGCCTCCAACATCGACTCGTGCACGCGCGAATTCTTGTGCGCAGATGAGGGCTGCACGAAGGTTAATCCCCATGACTGCTTCATAGCCATCATCTGTCATCTCAAGTACGGACTCGAGAACGTTAGTACCGGCGCAATTGATTAAAAAGTCGCACGTTCCGGCCTCTCTCATTGCTGCTCGCGCAGCGCCATTATTTAACAAGTCAACGATGATCGACGTGCAACCGGTTTTATCCCTTAGGCTTTCGAGATCTGACTCTGTTCTCGCCATTGCGATTACTGTTGCCCCTCGCTTAGCCATCTCGATCACGCAGGCTCGCCCAATACCTTTACCTGCGCCAGTCACAATGACGCTTTTCCCTTCGAATTGGGTACTCATTTCTGTCATCCTATCAATGTGAGTTGTGTTGAATGATCCGTCGCAGTTAGCGTCGCAGTTAACAATATCTATTGGTGACCAGGGAGACTTCTTAGCTGCGGATGATAAAAATGCCTAGCGATCTTTCATCGTCAGGTTGGCTGAATCATATTCAAGAATAAGCTCTGCGGTTACATCATCAGTTACTAACGTGTCAACAAGACCTCGTTGGCATGCAACTCTAATAACTTCCACTTTATGCGGTCCAGCGGCAGCTAGAATTTTCTCCGGAACACTCATGACGTCGCTAAGCGGCATCCCAACTGTTCGGTTGTCCACGTCTTCTGAAACAGAGCATCCTTGTCTATCCAAGAATTGTCCAAGTACGTCTCCAATCGCCCCTGAACTGATCAGCTCTTCAGGTGTAAGCCCTTTAGGCAGACCATGCTCGATAAGGAAAGATTTGTTTGAAACGTTCGAGCAGGTAAGTAAGACGGCATCTAACGACTTGAATTTTTGGATGTGCTGGCTAAGTTCATGCTGAGAGAGAAATAGGTCACGGTCTATGCCCTCGGACAGGTAAATAGGCGCGGCTAAAAGGGAGAACTTTGCGCCGAGGACATTCGCAAACCCGGATGCAACCCCAAACGCGTTTAACGTTGACCCCTTTGCTGTCCCTCCCAGAATCGAGACAACATCAAGGTTTGGGTACTTTAGGGAAGGGAGTTTTCGAATAGCAGAATCCAATGTTAATCCCCAAGAAACACCGAGAGATTTCCATTCACCTGTTGCTAGCCTTTCGACTAAAAGTTCTGCAAGTGCTGCCCCCACAGGCTTGTGGTAGTCGTATGCCGCTTTATTGGCAGGACCAACAATGGCGCGCTTGAGTCCTAAAACTTGCTTCAACTGTTCTTGCAGCTGAATCTTTTGGGTAAACGGCGATTCAATTTTAATTTTTACAAACCCAAGCGATTTCGCTCGTTGAATTGCCTGATTGACCCTAAGTCTCGTCACGTTCATTTGACGTGCGATCTCTGCTTGTGTCATTTCGTTGACGTAATAATGCCAGCACACTTCTGTAACAAAGGCGTCGCTGTCTTCTATAAGCTCACGTGGCAAAACAATTCTCCAAGTTATTCAATAATTGCTAACAATATTATATTACTAAAAATATGAGTTTTACAATTGTTAGCTTGAAAATACATTTGAATATTTACACTTGCATCTTTAAAAATACAAAGGTATAACTTGTTAGGTAGGAAGTGGCGCGAACCAGTCGCATGGAGCGAATGATTCGTACCGCTGTATTCTGTTCAATAATAATAGTTGGAGAAAATCAGTGAACTCTATATTGGAAAAGAGCGCGATCGCGCTGGCACTTACCGTCGCTGCTACGTCCGCATATGCTGAGATCGATAAAGCTTGGTGGAAGGAAGCGGCAAAACCCTATCAAGGTGTAACTATTCGCGGTGTAACTGAATCGTCACCTCCGTCTCTGTACATTCGAGAAGTACTTGCTCCAGAATTTGAAGAACTGACCGGAATTCGCGTTGATGTTGAAACTACTTCTTGGGACCAAATGTTTGATAAAGCCATCAAAGATATGGAAGCTGGAACGGGTATTTACGACATGGCATATATCGAACAGGACATTATCTACTCCTACCTGTCTCGTAACTTTTTAACCGATTTGACCCAGTTTTTAGAAGACAACCCTAAGTTAAATGCGGCCACGTTCGACGAGAGCAAATTCACCACGTTCGCTGATTATTTCAAGGGCGCTTCTGGCCATCTTTTTGGCGTACCGATGGAAGCATTCTTAAAAGTGTACTTGTATCGTACCGACCTCTTTAATGATCCTAAGATCAAAGCGGCATTCAAAAAAGAGACAGGTCGCGACCTTGTGCCCGCAACAACACACGCAGAATATTCTGAAATTGCACAGTTCTTTACCGATTATGGTAAGAAAAACGACTTGGAACTTTGGGGTACGACTGCTCAAGCGCACACTGGTCACGTCGCGTCTTGGTATGAGTATTTTGAATCAGTAGCGCCTACTTTTGGTGTGTATAACTGGGGTATCGATGCCAGTAATAACTACGCCGCATCGTCAAAGAATGGCGGTGAAATGAATGGACCAGAAGCGGTCGAGGCAATGAATTGGTGGTTATCAATGCGTGATATTGCGCCACCAGAAAGCCCCGCTTCTACTTGGACAGAAGTCGGAACGACATTTGGTGCTGGTCGCGCAGCTCAAGGTTTAGTGTATGGCGAAAACGCGGGCTGGATTGCCACTGACAAAAATAAATCTCTTGTTGTCGGTAAAGTAGGCGTTGCCTTACCACCGTTAAAAGAAGGGGTTTTAGCCGAAGCTGAAAGGGGCGATGGATACATCGGTTACTACGATGGTGGCGCTTTTGGTATGCCACATTCTTCCAAAAATAAGGAAGCGACTGCGCTCTTCCTTCAATACATAGGCCAGGATGAAGTTCAACCTGATTGGGCCGTTGCTGCTCCGCGTGTCACTAACACTGCGACCTATAGTGATCCTAAGGTTCAGGCCATGAATGAAAAGCTGAGTGGCTATTATGATCTGATCAAGGATAAAGGCTACCTCTTCGCAGGTGCTCCAGCTTATCCATTCCATGCCCAGGTTCGTGAGGCAACAGCCCCCATTTTCTACCAGATCCTGACCGGTGATCTGGATACCCAAGCAGGTTTGGATAAGATGGCCGCTGCTGCTGAAGCAACGCTCAAAGAATTGGGCTACCGCAAATAAGTTGTCCTCTTCATAAACATCCATCCAGTCGCCGCCAGCTTTGGTGGTGACTATATTGGAAGGAATAATCCGCTGAGCTCGACGGATGTCTCAGTCGGGTACAGATATAAGCAGAGGCTCTTCATGCAATCAACAAGACTTGGTTGGATTTTTCTTGCTCCGACAATGGTCATCCTGTTCTTTTTCGGGGTACTCCCATTTTTTTACGTCGTCTTTGTGTCTTTCCATCAATGGAACCCATTCGCGGTTAATCCGGAGATGGTATTCAACGCAGCCGACAACTTTCGTCAAATCGTGTTTGACCCTGCAGTCCTCAATTCGCTTGCTGTGACTGTGACGTTTGTATTTTTTGCCGTTTTATCAGAATTGATCCTCGGGTATTTATTGGCGCAGGCTTTCATGCGTGAGTTTCCTGGTAAAGCCATCTTCAGAACTATTCATACGCTTCCACTGATCATGGCACCTATCATTGTTGGTTCTGTTTGGAAACTGATGACAACACCATCAATAGGGATAATTCCGCACTTTTTAGACGAATGGTTTGGAATAACCATGAACATTGGTACCTCCACCACGGCAGCCTTTATCACCGTGGTAATCATGGATATATGGCACTGGACACCACTCGTTACACTAACGCTGATCGCTGCACTGGTCTCGTTGCCCCCTGATCCATTTGAGCAAGCGCAGATTGATGGTGCGAATAAGCGTCAGATATTTTGGCATATTACGTTGCCGATGATCACTCCCGCTGTCGTCGCTACCGTATTTATCCGTCTCATGGATGCATTACGGACAGTGGATGAGGTTTGGATGCTCACCGGTGGGGGGCCCGGATCCGCAACAAGATTTGTGGGGGTACATATATTTAAAGAGGTGTTCCCCAAAACCAACTACGGATACGGATCTACTATTTCCGTCATCGTCCTCTATTTAACTATCGTCGTTTGCTGGTTGCTTTATGTCACCATGCTTGCGCCACGCAACAAAAAGGACTGAAGCCAATGAAAAAGCAAAGCCCAATTGTCGGAATTGTTTTTTGGAGTTTAGTCAGCTTCTTGACACTGTTTCCGATTTACTGGCTGTTCGTTATTTCGGTAAAGCCAGCGGTTCAATTGTTTTCAACACCAGAGCTCATTCTATCGGACCCTTTTTGGGGCAATTACACCAAGGTTTGGGGTGATCGTCTGTTAAGAAGCTACATGCTGAACTCAGTAATCATTTCGACTGGCAACGCCGTGCTTTGTACAGTACTCGGTTTTTTTGCCTGCTATGCGCTCTCGCGCTTCAAAATGACCGGTAAAGAATCAATTTTCTTCTGGACCATTACCAATCGTATGGCACCACCCGCCGTGTTCCTTCTTCCACTCTTTATCTTGATGACACAGGTTTATACGGTTGGCGATTGGAATCTTTTGGATACCCGCATTGGCATGATACTGGTTTATTGTACGTTCAACCTGCCATTCGCGATTTGGACACTTCGACCGACGCTAGACAGTATCCCGAGAGAACTGGATGAAGCGGCTTATGTTGATGGTGCGAGCTCTTGGAAAGTCATTACCGAAGTCGTATTCCCACTTTGTCGTCCAGGACTGGCTGTGACCTTGATATTGACTTGGGTCTTTGCCTGGAACGAATACCTCTTAGCTGCGACGTTGACCAACTTTAGTGCACGCACGCTCACTACGGGCCTTTCAGAGTATGTGACCACAACCGGCACCGAATGGGGAGTAATGGCAGCAATCTCAGTCTTTACACTTATCCCTGCTCTGATCGTTTTTGGTTTAGTACAAAAGCACATTGTCGCTGGTCTGACTTTCGGTGCTGTTAAGGGATAAAACTATGAGTCACCAAAAAAATGAGCCTCTCGCAACAGTGCGTAAAGAAGAGGAGATCCAACAGCCCATCCCTAGTGAGGATACAGGCTTCTTGCCAATCGAAACGAACTGGTTTGATAGGTTATTCATTTCGGTCGTAATCTGGATTGCTCTGTCACTATTCTGGTTCCGTTTTATTGAACCTGCTGGGATTTCCATTTGGGTATCAAACGCCATATCGCTGGCATTGGCATACATAATTATCAAAAGGGGTTGAATATGAAATCGCTTGTTCTCGAAAGGAAAGAAGAACTTAGCCTGAGGGACTTTCCTGCAATCGATAAAATAGAAGAGACACTGGGTGCTCGTGATGTTCGCATTAAACTTCATACCGTTGGCATTTGTGGATCGGATGTTCATTACTATACCAAAGGACGCGTTGGTCCTTTTGTTGTCAACGCACCAATGATACTGGGACATGAAGCATCTGGGACAGTAATTGAAACTGGTTCGAGCGTTACAACGCTGAAAGTCGGTGATCGCGTTTGTATGGAACCGGGTATTCCGGATCCTCATAGTAAAGCGACCCAATTGGGCATGTATAACGTTGACCCTGCAGTGCGGTTTTGGGCAACGCCGCCTGTGCATGGCATTTTACGCTCTACTTGTGTTCACCCTGAAGCTTTCACATTTAAACTTCCCGATAACATTAGTTATGCTGAGGCCGCTATGGTTGAGCCGTTGGCTACCGGCGTTCATGCTTCTACAAAGGCAAAAATTAAGCCTGGTGATAATGCGTTGGTGATGGGGGCTGGAACCATTGGGCTTGTCACGGCACTCTCGGCATTAGCCGTGGGTTGTGCCAAAGTGTACGTAGCAGATTTAGCTGAAAAGAAACTCGAAATTGCGGCATCACTTCACCCCGCTATTGTTCCGATAAATATTAAGTCAACGAAGATCACCGATGTGATAAGACGAGACACTGACGGCTGGGGCGTTGACGTGGTCTTTGAGGCGTCTGGATCTCCCCAAGCTGCCGCGATGGTTTTCGAGCCACTGTGCCCAGGTGGCTGTGTCGTGATGATAGGCGGACAGGCTGATCCCATTGCTTACGACGGCGGCGCGGCTATGGTTCGCGAAGCTCGTGTCGAGAATGTTTTCCGCTATGCGCATGTCTTTCCACGCTGTGTGGGCATGCTTAGCTCAGGCGCGATCAACATAAAACCGCTTATCACAAGAACCTTTGAATTTTCAGACAGTGTGAATGCATTTGACATCGCTGCATCTGCTCCACCGGCAGATGTGAAGATGCAAATCGTACTTCCGCAATAGGGGAACAAAATATGGCTAGCTTGGCAATTAAAGACATCATCAAACGCTATGGAAAAGTGCAGGTAATGCATGGTGTTAGTGTTGATATTGAAGATGGTGAGTTCGTTGTGCTTGTCGGCCCTTCAGGCTGCGGCAAGTCTACTCTACTGAGAATGCTCGCTGGTCTAGAAGAGATTAGCGATGGAACGATTTCTATCGGAGATCGAGTGGTAAATGATGTACCACCCAAGGAACGCGATATCGCGATGGTTTTTCAGAGTTATGCTCTGTATCCACACAAAACGGTCTATGACAATATTGGTTTCCCATTAAAAATGGCTAAAAGACCAAAAAGCGAGATTGAAGACAAAGTCAATAAAGCAGCAGAGATACTTGATCTCTCAAAATACCTAAAGCGTTATCCAAAGGAACTTTCTGGTGGTCAACGGCAGCGGGTAGCAATGGGGCGAGCCATCGTACGTGATCCGCAAGTGTTTCTGTTTGATGAGCCTCTTTCTAATCTTGATGCCAAATTGCGTGTAACGATGCGTATCGAAATTAAAGAGCTCCACCAGCGCTTGGGTACCACCATTGTCTATGTCACGCACGATCAGATTGAAGCGATGACAATGGCAGACAAAATTGTTGTTATGCGTGACGGTCGTGTAGAGCAAATTGGCAGCCCATTGGACCTTTACGACAACCCGAACAATTTATTTGTCGCGGGGTTCATTGGATCGCCTTCTATGAATTTCATTCACGGGAAAGTCTCATCCGAGGATGGAACGCGCGTGTTCATTTCAGACAGTGGTCTGACGCTACCTCTGCCGGAAACGACAGTATCCGACGGTCAAGAAGTCATCTACGGTATTCGCCCTGAGCATATTCAGATTGGGGAATCGGGAGTACCCATGGAAGTGGTTGTCGTCGAGTCAACCGGCTCAGAAACTCAGATTTTTTCCAAGTCTGGTAGCGATTTGATTGATGCGCTGGTTAAGGAACGTATCAATGCCCGTATTGGTTCTCAATTGGGCTTTGTGATCAATCCTGATGACGTCCATTTATTTGATCGTAAGACAGAGCAGCGGATTTAAGCCGCTATAACATGAGACTCCTTAGAAAGAGGTAAGCTTTATGACCATGATCAAGGCTGTCATCTTTGATCTCGATGGCTGCCTCGTTGACAGTGAGCCGTTAATGCTGGAGGCGATAGCCATCGAAATGCGAGCATTGGGGATCCGAGATGCGACTGCTCGTGAAATTGGAGACCAATTCTTGGGCATTGCTATGCCAGTCATTATGGACTACGTATCCAAGAGGCTGGGAAGAGCGATTCCTGAGGATTTCGCGAATCGAATAGAAAACCGTGTCCTTGCTACTTATCGGACCGAACTTAGACCGGTTTATGGAGCCAAGACACTGTTGTCTAGTCTGCAACAACGCGGTGTTGCAATGGCTATCGCTACTGGTGGCTCACTACGCCGTATGACGAGCACACTTGAATTGTCGGGTCTTGCTGATTACTTCAAGGGTAAGTCTTCTAGCGCAGAAGAGGTCGAACACGGTAAGCCCGCGCCTGATCTTTTTAAGCTCGCTCTGGATAGATTGGGTCTGAAGCCATCTGAATGTTTGGTTGTTGAAGACTCTCCACATGGCATAGTTGGCGCTCGTGCGGCTGGAATAGCGGCAATCGGTTTTGTTGGCGGGAGTCATCTTAATGAGAAAAGACAGCAGCATTCTATTCTCCTGCGGGAAGCAGATGCCCTTGAGGTCTTTGATACGCTCTCAGATGTAGAGACGTTTATCCAATCATATGCGGGAGGAGCGATCAAATGATCGTGCTTTCTAATAAAGCGGTCAGTTCTTTGCCAGAGGGTATTGAAGGCCCCAATTATGATCGAAAAATGCTAACGCTAGGCATTGTCCATATTGGGTTGGGTAATTTTCATAGAGCACACCAGTCTTGGTACTTGCACCGTCTTATGCAGCATGGGTTAGCGTTAGATTGGGCCATCATAGGTGCGAGCGTTCGGCAAGACGACCATGAAATGCGCGCTAGGCTTTTAGCTCAAGACTGTCTAACGACGCTTATCGAGCTGGATCCTGAAGGTATATCTGCGGAAGTGACTGGATCTATGATTGGATACGTTCCTATTGAAGAGGGTAACCGGCCACTGATTCAACAGCTCGCGGCGCCTAATATACGTATTGTCTCTCTTACTGTGACCGAGGGTGGCTACTACATCGACTCTGTGACAAAGCAGCTCGATGAGCAACACGCGGACATCCAGCACGATGTGGCAAACCCCGAGACCCCTTGTACCGCTTTTGGCGCAATCGTTGCGGCACTGAAGCAGCGTAGAGACCAAGGGAGTGGGCCCTTTACGGTGCAAAGCTGTGACAATTTGCAGGGTAACGGAACGATTCTTCGACAGACTATCATCTCCCTTGCCCGACTGAGTGATCCAGTTTTAGCAAGTTGGATTGATGAACACTGTACTTTCCCTAACTCGATGGTTGATTGCATCGTTCCGGCTACAGGTCCCGATGAGCGATCATTAGTCCGTGAAATGGGTATCGATGATGCCGTTCCCGTCACACATGAGAACTTTAGGCAATGGGTCATTGAAGATGCCTTTTGTGCAGGTCGTCCTGACTGGGAAAAGGTTGGTGCGCAGTTCTCAAACGATGTGCAAGGTTACGAGTCACAGAAGATTCGTATCTTAAATGCTGGTCATCAAATTATCGCAAACGTCGCGGAGGTGATTGGAATCGATACCGTCGCTCAGGCGATGAAAAATCCATTGATTTCTGCTCTTTTCCGTAAGATCCAGAAGGAAGAGATAGTGCCGCATATCCAGCCCGTTCCAGGCATGACGCCGGCGAGGTATGTTGAGCTTGTTGAGGCGCGATTCTCGAATTCAAGGATAGGAGACACTATTCGCCGTATCGCTTTTGATGGCTCTTCTCGCCACACGGGTATGGTTTTACCCACTATCCGAGACGCTCTTGCTTCAAATTCTCCGGTTAGCGGACTCACGCTGGTTGAGGCAGCATGGGCTCGTATGTGCGAAGGTACCCGGGAAGATGGTTCAGAGATAGTGCCTAACGATCCTATTTGGGCTAAGCTTAATTTTGCGGCGACAGCGGCTAAGTTTTCTCCCGTTGCATGGATAGAGCAACGGCAACTTTATGGTGATCTCGCTGATAATCAGACGTTTACCACTCATTTTTCTTACTGGCTGAACCTCATTTACAGTGAGGGCATGGAAGCAGCAATAAAAAACTACTTAAAGGATGTTTGAATGAGTTTTCTTGGCATTGACCTCGGGACTTCCGGTCTCCGAGCGTTACTCGTTAACGATCATGGAGATCCTATCGGCGCTACAGAACGACACTACAAAGCAATTCACCCTCATCCGGGGTGGTCGGAGCAAGATCCTTACGATTGGATCACAGCGCTGAATGATGCAATTGACGAGATGCGAAATACCTACTCCGCTTTCTCGAACTTGCGGGGGATTGGGGTTGCAGGGCATATGCATGGGGCGACTTTGCTTGATGCATCGGGCAACGTCCTTAGGCCTTGTATTCTTTGGAATGATACTCGCTCGCACGCTGAAGCCGCCCATCTTGACTCGACTGATGGCGTGCGCGAGATTTCAGGAAATATCGTTTTCCCAGGATTCACCGCACCAAAACTAGAATGGATTCGTAAATACGAGCCTGAGGTTTTTTCCAAGATTGATAAGGTGCTTCTCCCCGCCGCCTATCTTAATTACTATCTCACCGGTGATTATGTTGCGGATATGTCGGACAGTGCAGGGACATCCTGGCTGGATGTTGGGAAACGGAAATGGTCTGAGCGCCTATTAGAGGTCAGTCATATGCGCCTTGACCAGATGCCGCGTCTAGTAGAAGGCTCGGAGGTTGCTGGTCAGCTCCGTAAAGAACTTGCGGAAAAATGGGGAGTCAGTAGAACGGTGACGATTGCTGGTGGCGCAGGGGATAATGCCGCTGCCGCCTGTGGTATTGGTGCTTTAGATGAGGGGCGGGGGTTCGTTTCGCTGGGCACTTCAGGAGTTTTGCTCACAGCACGCCGCGGATACCAGCCCGATCCCGAGACGGCGGTGCACACATTTTGTCACGCATTACCTGATCGTTGGTATCAGATGGGCGTCATGCTATCAGCGACGGACAGTCTGAATTGGCTCGCTCATACCGTTGGGAATAAGCCAGAGGAACTGACAGCGTTGCTCGGTGAAAATCTTAGTCTACCGTCTTCGGTCAGATTCTTTCCATACCTGTCGGGAGAAAGAACACCCCACAATGATGCAGAAGTTAGGGGAACATTTTTAGGACTATCTACCGGCACGACTAAAGAGGACTTAACCCGTGCAGTATTAGAGGGGGTAGCCTTTGGTCTACGAGACAGTTTTGAAGCTTTAGCAGCAACAGATGCAAAGCTCGACTCCCTTATAGCGATTGGTGGGGGGAGCGCATCTCGGTATTGGCTTAAGCTCATTTCCACGGTCCTTGGTATCCCACTTCAATTACCCGCGTCTGGTGAATTCGGTGCAGCGCTTGGTGCGGCTCGACTTGGTATGATGGCAGCCTCTGGTGAGAGTGCTGAGAACATCATGTTATCACCGAGTATTCGCTATGAAATTCAGCCAGACATAACTCATCGTGCTGTTTGGGAAGAGGCTTACGGTAAATTTCGAACGGCATATTCTGGCATCAAAGCTATTCAATAAAAGATAGGGACGGTCAAAAACATAACTTTAATTCAAGGCGCGATCCAAACACGGCCTCTTAGCCATGAACCGGTAACCCCATACGGTTTATGCGTGGGTCTCATTACCTCAAACCTATCCATTCCTTGCGAAATTTGTCTCGACTCGCGAAATTTGCCTCGAATTGAACCTATTGATGATCTCTGAATTCAAGCATCTTCAGGTGCAAGCACGTCATAACCCCTTTAGTGAAATGAGAGGAGTATCTGCTGATACGTGCGGGTATATTCTGGGAATACTCGCAGGGGATGAGTCCACCACGTCAACCATAAAAAATACCCTCAAAAAAGATAAGTCTTTCATGAGGGGAGTTCAGGTTTCCAGGCTATAAAAATATCACTGTCCATGCATACCTTATGGACAGTGATTGGTTATTTCCAGATTTATTTACGTGTGTAAGATGCTTTTCCTACACTAACCCGTCATGGTAACAAACTCTTCCGAGCCCGTTGGGTGAATAGCCACCACGCTGTCGAAGTCTTCTTTGGTTGCGCCCATCTTCATGGCGACGCCGAAGCCTTGAATCATTTCGTCTACGGCGAAACCGATGCCGTGCAAGCCAACCACTTTTTCATCGGTGCCCGCGCAAACCAGTTTCATTTTGCAGGGTTGACGATGCTGAGTCACCGCCGTGTACATGGCGGTGAAGCCCGAGGTGTACACTTTGACGTTCTCTTCGCCGTATTGAGCAATGGCTTCTTGTTCGGTTAAGCCAATGGTGCCAATCGGTGGGTGGCTGAATACCACGGTAGGCACGAGGTTGTAATCCATTTTGGCGTTTGGCTTGTTGTTGAACAAACGCTCAGACAACTGGCGACCTGCTTTAACGGCAACAGGCGTTAGCTCGATACCGCCTTCCATGATGTCGCCGACACAGTAAATGCCATCAACGTTGGTTTGCTGGTATTCGTCTACTTTGATGTAGCCATAGTCGTTGGTTTCAACACCGGTTGACGCAAGGTTGATGGCATCGGTAGCAGGGTGACGACCGATAGCCCAAATCAGGGTGTCGACGTTTTGGCTACGACCACTTTCAAAGTGGATCGTCAGGCTGCCATCGTCTTCTTTGACGACTTCTTTGGGGACTGAGTTGGTGTGAAGTGTTGGCCCTTCGGCTTCCATCACTTCCATCAACGTTTCAACGATAAGCGGATCAAAGCTGCGAAGTGGTGACTCTTTACGCACAAACAGGTGCGTTTCCGTACCCAGTGCGTTCAGTACGCCTGCGATTTCGACGGCAATGTAACCTGCACCCACAACCGCGACACGTTTTGGCTGCTCTTCTAGGTCGAAAAAGCCATTGGAGTCGATGCCGTATTCAGCGCCAGGAATGTTCGGGATGGTCGGGCGGCCGCCTACGGCGATCAGAATGTGGTCTGCGGTGTAGTGCTCGCCATTGACTTCTACGGTTTTCGCATCAACACCTTCTTCATCAACAAAGCGGGCAAAGCCTTTGATCACGGTAACATTGTTTTTGCCAAGGACTCGGTCGTAAGACTGATGAATGCGACCAATGTAAGCTTGACGGCTTTCAACCAGCTTGCTCCAATTAAACCCTTTTACGTCAACATCGAAGCCATAGTCTTCGGCATACAGATTCATTGCTTCTGCAACTTGAGCGCCATGCCACATCACTTTCTTTGGAACGCAACCGACGTTTACGCATGTCCCGCCAAGATCTTGAGCTTCAATGAGCGCGACTTTGGCACCATACATCGATGCACGGTTTGCAGAGGCAATGCCGCCGCTGCCGCCGCCGATGCAAATATAATCAAAATGTGTTGCCATGACTTTCTCCGATTATTGTTTCATTTATTATTGGGTTGCGCTCTGAATGATTCGTTCAAGCTTATTCCGGAACGATCCACTCCACCTTGAAGTGACCCGTTACTGGCGCAATTACTTCCTTTAAATATGGAAGAATTTCTTTCATTTGGCTTTCTAGCTTCCAAGGCGGGTTGATCACAATCATCCCAGAAGCGGTCATGCCCCGCTCGTTGGTATCGGCAGAGACGCCCAGTTCTATTTGTAATATCTTTCTAATTCCGAGTTTTTCAAGCCCTGAGAGCATGTCATCGATGTCGTGACGATTCACCACTGGGTACCAGATCGCATAAATACCCGTCGACCAGCGTTTATGCGATTGGGCAATGGCGTTTACCACGTCGCGATATTCGTGTGACAGTTCGTACGGCGGATCAATCAAAACAAGACCACGGCGCTCTTTAGGAGGCAAGCTTGCTTTTAAACGTTGGAACCCGTCTTCTTTGTATATACTGACTTGGCGGTCACGATGGAATTCTTGTTCCAAAAGAGGGTGATCGCTGGGGTGAAGCTCGGTCAGAACCATTCTGTCTTGCTTACGAATATGAGCCCGCGCCACACGAGGCGACCCCGGGTAATAACGTAAATGGTTATCTTGATTCAAAGATTGGACAGCTTCAAGGTAAGTTTGTGCATCTTCAGGTAGGTTGTTTGCTGTCCATAAGCGGGCAATGCCCTGCTTGTATTCGCCTGTTTTTTCAGACCATTCGTGCGTTAAGTCGTAGCGACCTACTCCCGAATGTGTATCGTGATAAACGTAAGGTTTTTCTTTTTGATTCAATGCGTTCAGGATCAAAGACTGAACAATATGTTTCAGCACATCGGCATGGTTGCCGGCATGAAAGCTGTGACGGTAACTTAACAAAATAGTCTCTTACAAGTTAGAAATGACGAGCGCAAGAGGCTCATTATATCAAAGGCAGGGTTCACTGTGTGAGCCTTGCGGACATTGGCTATTGAAAAATCCCGTCACGACCTACATTTAGTAAAAGACAAAATGATAAAAGGAATGAAAAATGTCTAACCCATTACTGACGTTTACTGATCTTCCCCCGTTTTCTGATATTAAGCCAGAGCACGTTAAACCGGCTGTTGAGCAAGCGATTGATGTGTGTCGTGCAAAAGTAGATGAAGTGGTCGCAAGCAGTGCGGCTCCAAGCTGGGACACCATTTGTGCACCGTTGGCGGAAGTGGACGACAAGCTAAGCCGGATTTGGTCTCCAGTCAGTCACCTAAATGCGGTGAAAAACAGCAACGAGCTGCGCGAAGCGTATGAAAGCTGCCTTCCATTGCTGTCTGAATACGGCACGTGGGTTGGACAACACAAAGGTTTGTACGACGCCTACAAAGCAATAAAAGCATCAGACGAATTTGAAACTTTGTCTCAGGCGCAGAAGAAAAGCATCATTGATGCGCTGCGTGATTTTGATTTGTCGGGCATTGGCTTACCTGCCGATCAGCAGCATCGCTATGGTGAAATCAGCAAACGCATGTCGGAATTGGGTTCTCAATTTTCGAACAACGTGCTGGATGCCACCATGGGCTGGAGCAAGCACATCACCGACGAAAAAGAATTGGCGGGCATGCCAGAATCGGCGATGGCAGCCGCCAAAGCTGAGGCTGAAGCCAAAGAACTGGATGGTTGGTTGCTGACGCTGGACATTCCTTCTTACCTTCCGGTTATGACGTACTGTGACAACCCAGCACTGCGTAAAGAGTTGTATGAAGCGTACGTGACGCGCGCGTCGGATCGCGGCCCTAATGCGGGCAAGTGGGACAACACCGAGCTGATCACCGAGCAGTTGAAACTGCGCCACGAAATTGCCCGTCTACTGGGCTTCAGTTCGTACAGTGAGAAATCACTGGCGACCAAAATGGCGGAAAACCCACAGCAAGTGCTTGGCTTTTTGAACGAGTTAGCGGTGAAAGCCAAACCGCAAGGTGAACGTGAAGTTCAGGAATTACGCGACTTTGCAGAGCAAGAGTTTGGTGTATCTGAGCTGAACCTTTGGGACATCGCTTATTACAGCGAGAAACAAAAACAGCACTTGTTCCAGATCTCGGATGAAGAGCTGCGCCCATATTTCCCAGAAGACAAAGCGGTGTCTGGCTTATTTGAAGTCTTGGATCGTGTCTTTGGCATGAAAGTGACGGAGCGCGAAGGTGTGGATGTTTGGCATGAGTCGGTGAAGTTTTACGACATCGTCGACAGCCAAGGCACACTACGTGGTAGCTTTTACTTAGATTTATACGCTCGTGAACATAAGCGTGGTGGGGCGTGGATGGACGAGTGCCGTGTGCGTCGCACGACGCTGGACGGCGAATTGCAAACCCCAGTGGCTTACCTAACGTGTAACTTTAATAAGCCATTGGGTGATAAGCCTGCGTTATTCACGCACGATGAAGTGGTGACGTTATTCCACGAAACGGGCCACGGTATTCACCACATGCTGACGCAAATCGATGTGTCCGCAGTATCCGGAATCAACGGTGTGCCTTGGGATGCCGTCGAACTGCCAAGCCAGTTCCTCGAAAACTGGTGTTGGGAAGAAGAGGCGCTGGCGTTTATTTCAGGTCATTACGAAACGGGCGAGCCGCTTCCCAAAGCCATGTTGGACAAAATGCTGGCCGCGAAAAACTTCCAATCTGCGATGTTTATTCTTCGCCAGTTGGAGCTCGGTCTGTTCGACTTCACGCTTCACACGGAATACGATCCTGACATTGGTGCGCGCGTATTAGAAACGTTGGCGCAAGTGAAAGAGAAAGTGGCGGTATTACCAAGCATTGAGTGGAACCGTTTCTCACACAGTTTCAGCCATATTTTTGCCGGTGGCTACAGTGCGGGTTACTACAGCTATTTGTGGGCAGAAGTGTTGTCTTCAGACGCGTATTCGCGTTTCGAGGAAGAGGGCATCTTCAATGAAGAAACCGGTCGTTCATTCTTGAATAATATTCTGGAAATGGGGGGCAGCGAAGAGCCTATGGAATTGTTCAAGCGCTTCCGTGGTCGTGAGCCTGAAATCGACGCCTTACTGCGCCACTCTGGTATTACGGCCTAAGTTATTGTGCTCAAGTAACGTCTAACTGCTAAACTCAGTAGGCGTTGCTTGGGCATAAGTTTGGTCACAAGATAGATGTCGTGAAGGTGTGTTCTCCCCTTTATTTGGGATGTTTTAGGATGGTTTGATGTCAGGTACTTTGGATAATTCAGTTACAGATAAATCCCGCCGCTCGCGCATTCGCGAAGCACATGAAGAAAAAATTCTAAAAACCGCAGAAATTTTATTTTCTAAAAATGGCTACAATGGAACAGCATTGGAAGCGATCGCCGATAGTGCTGGTATGTCGAAACAGAACCTATTGTATTATGTTCAGTCAAAAGAAAAGCTGTATCACCGTGTCTTAACCAACATTCTTGATCAATGGGTCGAAAAAATGGTGTTGCTAGATCAGAGCGAGGACGAGCCCGCGGTAATGATTGGCAACTACATAAGAGCAAAAATGGAAATATCTCGCAGCAATCCTCATGCCTCTAAAGTGTTTGCTATGGAGATCATCAATGGTGCTCCCCATTTACAAGATTACCTAAAAGCTCAACTTTTTCCTGTCCTTGAAACCGACGTAAAATTGGTGGAAGGTTGGATTGCACAAAATAAGATGGATCCAGTGGACCCTTACCATTTCTTTTTCCTGATTTGGTCATCGACTCAAGCGTACGCGGATTTTTCTTCGCAAATGCAATTGGTGCTAGGAAAGGACGTTCTCGATCACAACGACTTTGAGACGGCAACCTCTCTATTGACCCACGTCATCACAAAAGGCATTGGATTAAAATCCTGACCAAGAATACATAGCAGCTTGCCTCATAAGGCAATGGGGCAGGGCTGTAATGATATTAAAAGTTCACCAAACCCTTATACCTTTTTCCTCCCTTATACCTTCTTTTCCTGTCTTGTTCCCTCTTTTCTTGTCTATCTGATGGGCTTTTCTCGTTCCCTGATTTTCTCCTTTCATCTCCTCATAACATTTTCGTAACATCTCTATTGACCAATTGGTAAAAATAGGCTTAGTATAAATTTTACCGTTTGGTAAAAATAACCAGTTGAAGAACAGCGAAAGTACGGACACCTTAAACAAGCATTCACCAGAGTGTCAGGCAATATTGGGGACTTTGAGGAAAGATTGTTTTTCATTTGGTTAACAGTTCAAACCGAATATAGGGAAGGAAATATGGATGTTTCGTTCACATCGACTTTGACAGATAACCCACTCATGGATTTCGATCATTTGTGGAAAAAACACATTGGTATTGATGAGGGTATTCAGCGGATATTACTGAGCGTTGTTGCTGGTAATGAATTGTCGGAAAAAGAGGCGATCACACTTTTTCATACCGAGGGGAAAGAGTTAGACGCATTGGTTGCCGTAGCGAACTATTTGCGTGAGCAAGCGGTCGGAAATCACGCCAGCTTTGTGATCACTCGAAATATCAACTTTACAAACGTATGTTACATGGGGTGCACTTTTTGTGGCTTCGCTAAGCCAAAAGAAGCGCCAGACGCGGAGTTACTTAGCCTAGATGAAGTCGCGAGCAGGGCAAAGGAAGCCTGGCAACGAGGTGCAACTGAAGTGTGCATTCAGGGTGGTTTGCATCCTAGCATTCGAGGAGACCACTATCGCAGTATTCTGAAGGCGATCAAAGACGTGACGCCCAACATGCATATCCACGCATTTTCTCCTTTCGAAATGTGGTTTGGTGCTCGAAAAAGCAAAATGTCGATATCGGATTTCATTCAAGATTTGATGGATCATGGATTAGGGTCGATGCCAGGCACCGCCGCTGAAATTCTTGATGTTGATATTCGAAAGCAGTTGACGAAAGACAAGCTCACGACTCAGCAGTGGATAGACATCATAAAAACGGCACACGAACTCGGATTACCCAGCACTGCCACCATTATGTACGGTCATATTGATGAGCCTAAACACTGGGCATCTCACCTTCGTCAAATCAGAGATATTCAAAAGCAAACCGGAGGGTTTACCGAGTTTGTTCCGTTGGGTTTTGTCCATTATGAATCCCCTTTGTTTTTAAGCCGAGACGATGTGCGCCCCGGTCCCACCATAGAAGAAAGCATTCGCATGCACGCCATTTCGAGATTGATGCTAAATGGTTGGATAGACAATATCCAAGCCTCTTGGGTGAAACTGGGGCCTCAATATGCTCAAAGCATGCTGAATGTGGGAGCGAATGATCTTGGTGGCACGCTGATGAACGAGAGCATCTCTAGAGCCGCAGGTGGGAAGAATGGTCAAGAAATCCAGCCAGAAGACATGGTCAAAATGATCAGAAATGCAGGCCGGACACCGTATCGTCGAAACACCTTGTACCAAGCCTTGGAATACTTTAATGAGGAAAATGAACCTTATTATGTCTGTGCTTCATCACTCTCCGGTGAATCGAGTAGCCAGACTGGGCAGCCCACTTTAGTGCCTACGAGGGAGTGCTCACTATGAACGCCCACAAAAATCACGAACCCAAAAAGGGTTACCGCATACTGGTTTTGTGTGGCGGAGTCGGCGGAACCAAACTTGCTGAAGGGTTCAGCCACAGTAAATACCATGATCAGCTTTCTGTTTTGGGAAATGTGGCAGATGATCAAGCGTTTCATGGGTTGTGGGTTTCTCCAGACATTGACACGCTCACATATACCCTTGCCAATAAGATTGAGCGCAAGCAAGGCTGGGGAATTGAGGACGACACGTTCACAGTGTTAGAAGGATTAAAAGCCTTTGGGTGTGAAACGTGGATGTCGCTTGGCGATAAAGATCTTGTCACTCATATATTTCGAACGGCATTAAGAAATAAAAAGGTTCGCCCTTCAGAGATAGCCACCAAGATTGCTGAAAAACTCGGAGTCACCACACCTATTCTCTTGCCGACGGATGATCGAATTCAAACTCAAATAAAAACCGACCAAGGTTGGATGGGGTTTCAAGATTATTTTGTTAAAAACCAGTGTCAGCCAGAAATTCAGAAAATTACAGTGAAAGGGATAGAAAATGCAAAGCCTACCCCCGAATCACTCGCTGCCATCGCGAAGGCAGATCTGATTGTTATCGCGCCGAGTAACCCAATTGTGAGTATCAGCCCTATTCTGAGTGTGCCTAGGATCACCGAGGCGATCAAAAACGCGTCGGCTATGAAGATTGCTGTTTCTCCTCTCATAGGGGGAAACGCGATAAAAGGACCTGCTGGCGCGATGATGGAATGGGCGGGGTACAGCCGCGATGTTGTAGGTGTGGCGCAAATCTATCAAGGCGTCATTGATACATTGGTGATTGACGTAGTCGACGAGCATTACACACCGTTGATCAGGCAGCAAAATATGGACGTCTTTTCAACCAACACTCTGATGAATACGCTTGAGGATAAAGTCCACTTAGTGGACAAGATAATGGGCTATTTTCAACATAAGCAGTTCAGCTTCAATCCGCCGTATTCTGACCCCTATCGCTCCAAGTACAAATTGGATGAGAAGAGTCGATTGTTCGATCCTGAACCAAACTACCGTGTACGGCAGGGGAGAGTACGATGAACACCTGCATTGTGATACCAATGAAAGATCCCCGTCGTGCCAAAACGCGACTGTCAGGCGTGCTAAACCAAACAGAGCGCGAGAATGTTGCCCTTAATCTGTTTGAGAAAAACGTAAAATTCATCCGACAGCATTTCTTCAACTACCGCTTGGTTGTCGTGTCCGATTCACTCGTTATTAAAAACTTAGCGGAATCTTATGGTGCTCATGTATTGCTCGAAGCGCGTCCAAACGGGTTGAATGCGGCAATCGACCTTGCCACTTCATATAGCGTTAGACACCACTTTCATTCTCAATTGGTGATCCCTGCGGATATCGAATCGCTGGATTATTTGGAGATCAGTCTTTTATTGACTCACCCTAGAGCACCACGATCTGTGATTGTGTGCCCTTCTGTCGATGAGGGAACCAATGCATTGCTCTCTACACCGCCAAATGTCATTTCATTCAGTTATGGTCCGCGATCGAGCCAAGTGCATTTAAAAAACGCCTACGACCTAGGGGTGAAAGCCACGAGGTTACATCTAGAAAAGCTATCGTTTGATGTTGATAAGCCTGAAGATCTTAATTGGGGCACATTCAGACGCGGGGAACTCACCGCGTAAGGGGGAAGAATGCCAAATACGCAATCATCAGAGGTCAGTATTCAGGTGTTAAAAGGAATCCCGGATATCCATCCTGGGGACAACTTACCTGACCTGATTCTCTACAGCATCCAAGAGAATGGGATGAGTTTAGCTGATGGGGACATTTTGGTTATCGCACACAAAGTGGTGTCAAAATCGGAAGGTCAGATTGTGGCGCTTTCAGATGTTACGCCGTCCTCAAAGGCGTTAGAGCTTGCAGAAACGCTGTCCAAAGATCCGAGAAAAGTCGAAGTAATCTTATCGGAATCCACTCGTTTGGTGAGGACGTCCAAGCGTGAAGATCAGGATGAAGGCACCATTATCGCCGAGCATCGATTGGGTTTCATTTGCGCGAACGCTGCCGTGGATGAGTCCAATGTGGATGGAGAAGGACAGGTCATTCTTCTTCCTAAAGACCCTGATAAAAGTGCTCGGGCGATCTGCCAAGCCTTAGAAGAGTTAACCGGTAAGAAGTTAGGAGTGGTCATTACCGATACGTTTGGTCGCCCATGGAGAATGGGGCTAGTTAACGTGGCCATTGGGCTAGCGAACGTACCAAGCAAAGTGGATTTAGCGGGGCAAGATGACGCCTATGGTCGATGCTTGAACGTTACAAGCCCAGCCTTGGCTGATGAGCTTGCCGCAGCATCGGGGTTGTTAATGAGCAAGAACGGTAAAGTGCCCATATTGTTATTCAAAGGCATTACCTGGGAAAGAAGCAACAGCTCCGCTCTCGATTTAATACGACCAAAAACGGAGGATCTCTTTAGATGAAAGTATCGATTATAGGTGGGACAGGCCCCCAAGGGAGGGGGCTAGCGTTACGATTCGCCTCAGCTGGGGTGGATGTGATTGTGGGTTCCCGAGATGGGCAAAGAGCGGCAGAGGTGGCGGTTCAGCTCAATGAGAGCCTAACTGGGGCGGTGGGGAGAATCCAAGGGGCAGACAATGTCGCTGCAACGCTCGCCGCTGATGAGATTGTCATACTGGCGGTGCCGTTCTCGGCTCATCACTCTACTTTAGAAGGCATCAAGCCAGCGCTGAAAAATAAGATATTGGTGGATATTGTGGTGCCACTTTCGCAAGACGATCCCAAAGCGGTAGATATGCCTCCTGAAGGTTCAGCAACCGAATCAGCGCAGCAGATACTGGGCGATGTGCCTGTGGTTGGTGCTCTACACAACGTTTCTGCGACAACCTTAAATAAACTGGATCACCCCATCAACTGCGACATCTTGGTTTGTGGGAACGATTTAGCCGCCAAAAATACCGTCATGGATTTGATTTCGAAATTGGGCGTGAAGGCGTACAACGCTGGCCCCGCAGTGAACGCACGCTGCTTAGAAGCCATCACTCCGATTTTAATCCGGCTGAATATATCCAAAAAAGTGCCTTTTTCTCATGCAGGAATAAAGATTTGGGCACCGTCTAGTTAAACATCATTGTAAGGAAAAGGAGAACACGATATGGATTTCGGCATTACTTTTAAAGGGTTTATCAGCCCACAAAGAGCGAGAAATCTCGCAAAGCAAGCAGAAGAAGCGGGTTTCACCCATTGTTATTTTTATGATTCACACATCCTTTGGCGTGAGTGCTACCCAGCGATAGCCATGTGTATGGAACATACATCAAAAATAAGCTTTGGACCTTGTGTGACCAACCCCAATGCAAGAGATTGGTCACTCGCCGCAAGCTTATTCGCCAGTTTAGCTTTGCAAAGTAATGGGCGCTTTCACCTTGGGTTAGGCCGAGGTGATAGCTCGGTAAGAGTGATGGGGAAAAAGCCCGCCAACTTGGCGAGAGTCGCGGAGTTTACTCAAAAAGTGAAAGCCATGGTTCGGGGTGAAAAAGTCATGTATGGCGAATGCCCAGAACCGGTGCAGTTCCCTTGGGCTGAAGGGTTTGAGCTTCCGGTTTACATTGGTGCCTATGGCCCCAAAGCCTTAAAAACGGCAGGCGAAGTGGGGGATGGCGTGGTATTGCAAATTGCCGAACCTTCCCTAATTAAGTGGTTTGCGGAACAAGCCATCAGCGCGGGAGAAGCCGAAGGTAGAGACATGAGTAATTATCAGGTGATAGCGTCTGCCCCTGCTTACGTGGGGAACAAAGCTCTGGGAATAGAAGCGACGCGCTGGTTCCCCGCAATGGTGGGTAATCATGTTGCGGATATTGTTGAAAAATATGGCGCTACAAGTGGTGCCGTACCAGATAGCCTTACGGCGTATATAGAAAACCGCAAAGGGTATGATTATTCGAAACATGGGCAAAGTGATAACCCCTACTTGGAATTTATTACCCCTGAGGTGGTCGAGAGCTTTTGCGTTTTAGGTGACATAGAAGACCACATTGAAAAAATGAAAGAACTGGAAGCCTCGGGAACAACGCAATTCAATATTTATTTAGACAATGGTGATGAGGAAAGTATCGTTGAACAATACGGGAAACATATTATTCCGAAGTTTAGTAAAAAATGAATAATGGATTTTTAATACGCGATGCACACAGTGTTTTATCAGCTTTGCACATCGAACGATATAGTAATAAATCCAATTCATATTAAATGAAAAGCCATATAGACAGCTAATGCTGATGCGTTTTCAAATATAACTTGTTAAATCCCTTAGTTCATATTGATGATTTTTTCATATTATCTCAATCACTGAATGACGACGAATGGCCAAATGAATAAATGAGATTTAAATATAAAATTATTTCTCTACCCATTTATGAACCAGTAAGTTGGATGGACTTTCAGTTTTGTATTTCCAGCTCATTTGGGTATTTGTTTTGAACCTTATTGTAAGGGAATTAGCGGATAACAGGAGTGACTAAGTGATGAAAAATTTAGAGGTCAATACTCAACGATTGTGGAATAGCTTAATGGAAATGGGCGAAATCGGCGGCACCAAAAAAGGAGGGTGCTGCCGATTAGCATTAACCGACTTAGATAAGCAAGCTAGGGACTTGTTTATTTCATGGTGTAAGGAGGCTGGTTGTACAGTACGTATCGATAAAATGGGCAACGTATTTGCACGTCGCCGCGGCAAACATGATCATCTGCCCCCTGTTGTGATGGGAAGCCATATTGATACGCAACCGACAGGCGGGAAGTTTGATGGTGTGTATGGTGTGCTTGCCGCATTAGAAGTGATTCGAACGCTCAACGAGCATGATATAGAGACAGAATACCCAGTTGAAGCTTCAATTTGGACGAATGAGGAAGGGTCTCGATTCCCACCCGCGATGGTGGCGTCGGGGGTTTTTGCTGGAGTCTTTGACTTAGAATATGGGCTATCTAGAGCGGATCTCGATGGTATCACCATGGGGGAAGAGCTTGAGCGGATCGGATACGCGGGCAAAGAAGAGGTTGGAAGCCCAGTGAAAGCCTTCTTTGAAGCGCATATCGAGCAAGGGCCTATTTTAGAGAATGAAGGAAAAACCATTGGTGTTGTAACCGATGCGCAAGGGCAGCGTTGGTACGAAATCACGCTCACTGGTCAAGAAGCCCATGCGGGGCCCACTCCCATGCTCAGTCGAAAAGATGCGTTACTTGGGGCATCTCAGATTGTGAATGAAGTGAATCAAATCGGCTTAGCTCATCTCCCTAACGCGTGTTCTACCGTGGGGTTGATGCAAGTTTTCCCAAATTCGCGCAATGTGATTCCCGGAGAGGTTTTCTTTACTGTTGATTTGCGTCATCCCGATGATGCTACGCTATCGAGTATGGATAAACGTTTGCGAGAAGCCAGCCAAAAAATAGCGGATGAGCTTGGGTTAAGAATCAACCTGACAGAGATCTGGTATTCTCCACCCGTGCCATTCAATAAAAGTTGCGTCGAGTCAGTCAGAAATGCGGCGACGGGATTTGGCTATAGCCACCGAGACATTGTCAGTGGAGCGGGGCATGATGCTTGTTATATCGCAAGGGTTGCGCCAACAGCCATGGTGTTTGTGCCTTGCGAGAATGGGATTAGCCACAACGAGGAAGAAAATGCCACGCCGGAAGATCTGAGTGCTGGGTGCAATGTACTGCTCCATGCCGTGCTGAACCAAGCGTGCGAATTAACAGAAAATACGTTGGAGCCTGCCAAGGCATAACCACGAGTAACGCATAAACACGAGATGTAATGGTAACGACAAAAAAGGAGCACATTGCTCCTTTTTTGTCACTTCGGGTTAGGCATTATTGTTGGAGCTCTCCAACACCTACGAACGTTCAACCGGTGTCGGTTGGTTGTTTTCAGCCTGCGTTTTTAATGCATCAAATATGGGGCTGAATGTTGGTCGGTCAATGTACCTACCAGCGCCTCTTTCCGCATTCAGCACACCATTGTCCCATACGACTTTTCCTCGGCTGATGGTGTAGGTCGGGATGCCAGTAACGGTTCGACCTTCAAAGATATTGAAATCAATATTTTGATGGTGTGTTTTGGCTGAAATGGTGCGCGTGCCTTTCGGATCCCAAACAACGATATCTGCATCGGAGCCCACGGCGATGACCCCTTTTTGAGGGAATATATTGAATATTTTGGCTGAGTTGGTCGAGGTCACGGCAACAAATTCGTTCATGGTGAGCTTGCCTGTATTCACGCCCGAATCCCACATGATGGCCATTCTGTCTTCTACCCCCGCTGTCCCGTTGGGGATTTTGGAGAAATCGTCTTTCCCCGCCGCTTTTTGGTCAGCACAAAAACAGCAATGATCGGTCGCTGTGGTTTGCAAGTTGCCCCCCTGCAAGCCTTTCCAAAGAGCTTGTTGGTGTTCTTTTGAGCGGAACGGTGGGCTCATGACGTGCGCGGCGGCAAATTCAAAGTTTTCATTCCTATACACACTGTCGTCAATGGTCAAGTGACCGGCTAGGCACTCCCCAAACACGCGCTGACCTTCGTTGCGCGCGCGCGTTATGGCATCGAGCGACTCCTTACACGATACGTGCACAAGATAAATCGGGACGCCCATCACCTGTGCAATTTGAATTGCTCTGTTGGCGGCTTCACCCTCGACAATAGGCGGTCGGGAAAGAGGGTGCCCTTCCGGTCCGGTAATGCCTTTTTTGAGCATCTCCTGTTGTAGTTGAAAGACCAATTCGCCATTTTCTGCATGCACAGTTGGCATCGCGCCTAACTCCACACAGCGACGGAAGCTGTTCACCAAGATTTCATCGTCGGCCATGATGGCATTTTTATACGCCATGAAGTGCTTAAAACTATTGACGCCGTGTTCTTTGACCAGTGTCTCCATGTCTTCCGACACAGAGTCGTCCCACCAAGTAACCGCGACATGAAAGGAGTAATCCGAGGCGGACTTTTCGGCCCACTCTCGCCATTTATTGTAGGCATCAAGTAGGCGCTCTTGAGGCGCTGGAATAACGAAGTCGATAATGGTGGTCGTCCCCCCAGCCAACCCTGCCGCTGTCCCAGTGTAAAAATCGTCTGAAGCGACCGTACCCATAAATGGCAGTTGCATGTGGGTGTGTGGGTCAATACCACCCGGTATAACGTACTGACCTGTCGCATCAATCTCGGTGGCTCCCTCTGGAGTAGGGATGCGTTCTTCTATGGCGACAATTTTGCCGTTTTCACAATAGACGTCGGAGGTGTAGCTTTGATCGGCATTCACAATGGTGCCATTTTTTATAACAATAGACATAGCAGTCACCTATATAATGGTTTCTTTATAAGCTAGGTAGGGTCACAGTTTTGTGTTCGTTTGGTTTTTGGTAAGCCACCAGTAAAGCAGCCCGCCACTGATCGAGCCTGCAAACCATCCATACTGATAAAACCAATTTAGATACCCGGTTAAAATCGAAAAAATGGTCAAAGCAGCCGGGATAAAAAATGCAATGAGCCCGTTGCGGTTAAACTCGCCGTACACGCCGTTCTTTAAGTAAAGATCGGGCAAGTTGAGGTTCTGCTTTTTGATTAAAAAATAATCGACAATCATGATGCCTGCGATAGGACCCAATAAGGACGAATAGCCCAATAGCCAACCGCTGTACATGGCTTCAACGCTCAAGTCGGACGTAACCCACCCCAGTTTCTTTAACAGCTCCCAGCTCATTAAGATGATGCCAATCAACCCAGTGAGCAGAACGCCCTTGGTTTGGTTGATTTTTTTAGGGGCGACATTTTGAAAATCATTCGTTGGGGACACGATGTTTGCCGCAGTATTGGTCGATAACGTAGCAATAATAATCATAATCATCGCCAATGTTACCCAAAATGGGCTATCGATTTTTCCAATTAAGGTCACTGGATCGGATATGGTTTCGCCCACTAAGCTGGTGGATGCGGCGGTTAATACAACGCCAAGCGCAGCGAAAAAGAACATCGTAATCGGCAATCCAATCACTTGTCCTAAGATCTGATCTTTTTGTGAGCGCACATATCGACTGAAATCGGGGATATTGAGAGACAGAGTTGCCCAAAAACCGACCATGGCGGTAATGCCTGCTAAGAAGTAAGAAAAAAACGAGGCATCTTCTGGGCGATCAGCGGGTGTCGCCCACAATTCCGAATAGGAGATATGAGGGCTTGCCCACATCATTAATCCAACAGCAACGACCAGTAAAAGTGGAGCAGAAAGTGTTTCTAGCGTTTTGATTGAATTGGCACCCTTAATGACGATATAGAGGTTGATCGATAAGAAAAGAAAGAACCCAATGACTTCACCGATGCCCCCCAATAGTTCCCATCCAGGAATGAGATTGGAAAACAGAATGTTGATGGCTAGCCCACCAAACATGGTTTGAATGCCAAACCAGCCGCAAGCAACGAGCGCTCGGATCAGGCAAGGGATGTTAGAACCCACGATCCCGAAAGAGGACCTGAGCAACACTGGGAAGGGAATGCCATATTTTGTGCCCGGAAAGGCGTTGAGTGTTAGCGGAATAAGCACAATGACGTTTGCTAACAATATTGTGATGAGCGCTTCTGATACAGAAAGCCCAAAATACGCAGTGAGTACACCCCCGAGGGTATACGTTGGAACACATATGGCCATTCCTACCCAAAGCGCCGTCACATTCCATACATTCCACGTTCGGTCTTTGATTTGAGTAGGCGCGATGTCTTCATTGTAATGTTGGCTGTTGGCTACATCAGTTTTTGTGTCTAATTCATAAAAATCACCGACCTCTACAGAGGTCGATATATTTGCAGATGTACTGTCCATGGTGCTTCCTTATTTTTACTTCAACAATCCGTGTTAGCCAAGCTGCGTTGGCTAGCATTGTAATGGCTAAAAATTGACCACTTGGTAAATGTAATGGTTAGAAAATAAGGAGGCAAGATATTTTTTACAGTTGGTAAAATACTTGAGATCTATATTTGATAAGAATATTGAGTAATATTCTTGGAGCGATGAAAAGCCAAGGTGTGGTTATTTCAGGATGTGTTTACCTTAATATCAATAATATTCCTTTTAAGATAAAGGGTTAGCCATTAATAGCCAGTTTTTGTAATGAATCGAGAAAGCTAGATAATACCAAATTTGTCGGGAGTTCTTTTTTTGTAATGGCCGCGTAAGTGGTATTGAAATGCAATTGCTCTTTAAGTACTGGTTTCATACTGCCATCGTCTACCCATTTTTTTGCAAAATGCGTGGGAAGATAGCCAATATAACCCCCAGTTAAAATAAGAAAAGCGACCCCTTCTCTATTTGATGCTTGAGCACTTTTTTTAAGGTAATTGAAATGTTTTTTGGTATCGCTAGGTTGCTGTACTGATGGAAATATAGAGTTAAAATTTTGTAGACTATTTATATGGATATCTCTATTTTCATCCAAATATAATGGGTGGTTTTTACCGCAATATAAGTTGGACTGCTCATTGTAGAGATAAATGTAATTTAAGTTAGGGTGCTTATCCGTCACAGGCGCCACACCAGTATGCAGACGCCCATCCAACACCCCTTTAATCACATCCGAGGCCGGGATCATCTCGATATTGATTCTTACGCTCGGTCCTTTTTCTTGCAGCGCTTTCAAAGAATCAGAAATTTGCATGCGAGGCATCGTAACGAGGCAATCGGTGATGCCGATATCGAGATCTCCTTGCAGGTCTAAATGTATATTATTGATTTTTAATTGAAATTCTTGGTGTGAATTGAGGAGCTGTATGGTGGCTTGGTACACTTGCTCTCCTTCTGGCGTCAGTGAAAAACCACTGCGACCTCGGCTGCACAGTTTTAGCGACAGCCGTTGTTCCAAATCTGACATCGCAATGCTGATTGCCGCACGGCTAATGTTCAGTTCGGATTCGGCAGCAGAAAACCCCCCACAACGGACCACAGACTTAAAGATTTTCAGTGTGCGAATGTCAGTGCCCGCGATGTGTCCCAACGCATTTCTTTTGGTCATAACTTCACCGGAATTCCTTTCCATACGGTCAGCCCTATTTGGGAATAGACTAGCTCATGGACTTGCAATAGGTAAGTAATTACTTTCCTGAAAGTAAGCTTTTTTAAATTTAATATCCCAACGTATCGAGTAAACATAAGTATTAAAAGAAGTTGGCGGATTGAGTTAGTTATTTTCTAGGTTAACTTTTTTGGGCGTATTTTCATCTGTCCTCCAATTTGAGGTGTAAGGTAATGAATGGATTCGATAGTCAAAAAGCGGCTGGGATGAGCAGGGATCAACTCGAGGCCTATTGGATGCCTTATACTGCCAATAGGCAGTTTAAGTCGGACCCTCGCATGGTTGTTGGGGCAAAAGGTGCATTTTTGATTGATGCACAGGGCCGTAAAATCTTTGATGGACTCTCGGGGCTGTGGACGTGTGGCGCGGGGCACTGCCGCCCAGAAATCGCAGAAGCCGTATCAAAACAGATCGGTCAATTGGATTATGCTCCGTCATTTCAGTACGGTCACCCCAAAGCATTTGAGCTCGCTAATAGACTGAAGTCCATCATGCCGAATGGTTTGGATTATGTGTTTTTTACTGGGTCGGGCTCTGAGAGTGCAGACACTTCTTTGAAAATCGCTCGCGCTTATTGGCGCAAGAAAGGGCAACCTTCAAAAACCAAACTAATCGGACGCTCTAAAGGGTATCACGGTACCAATTTTGGGGGGCTCAGTGTTGGAGGCATTGGCGCTAATCGGACACTGTTTGGACTAGGGGTGGATGCCGATCACCTCCCTCATACTCTGTTGGAAGAGAACCGTTTCTCTCGCGGAATGCCCGAAACGGGTGCCCACTGCGCAGATGAACTGCTTGAGCTTATTGCCCTCCATGACGCGTCAAACATCGCGGCCGTCATTGTCGAGCCGATGGCCGGCTCTGCTGGTGTGATTCCACCGCCTAAGGGCTACCTCAAGAGGTTAAGAGAAATATGTGATAGCCATAATATCTTACTGATCTTTGATGAGGTGATCACTGGGTTTGGTCGAATGGGATCGTATACCGGTTCGGATGAATTTGGCGTTGTGCCCGACATGATTAACGTGGCTAAGCAGCTGACCAATGGTGCCGTTCCTATGGGGGCAGTGATTGCAAAATCCGAGATTTACCAAACCTTTATGGAGCACGGGGGTGCCGAGTACATGATGGAAATCCCTCATGGCTACACCTATTCCGGACACCCTGTCGGTTGCGCGGCGGCGCTTGCATCATTGGATATTTTGGAAAAAGACCAGCTGATTCCTAGAGTGAGGGAATTAAGCCCTTACTTTGAAGATGCCCTTCATAGCTTAAAAGGTACTCAGTACATCACCGACATAAGAAACTATGGTTTTGCAGGCGGAATTACCCTTGCTCCCGCCCCTGGTGAACCAGCTCTTCGCCCTTATCAAGTTGCCATGAAATGCTGGGAGAAAGGCTTCTACGTTCGTTATGGCGGAGACACGATTCAGCTGGGCTTACCCTTCATCACCGAAAAGGAACAAATCGACGACGTAATCAGTGCTCTGGGCGATTCAATACTCGAGCTCGATTGATACTTTACTCCCAGAACATGGCTTTGAGCCGTTGTCTGGGGGAACCAACCTGAGTACAGGTTACTTAGGGACGACCGCAGAACAATAGGAAGGACAGTGAGGTTGAAATGGAAACTTTAGGGCACTTTATTAATGGCGAAATGCATAATGACGACATTCGTACTCAGGATGTATTTAACCCATCAACGGGTGAAGTAATCAAACAGGTAGCATTGGCTAGCCCTACAACCGTTGAGCAGGCAATTGCAGCCGCTGAAGAAGCCTACCCAGCTTGGCGTAACACCCCGCCAGCTAAGCGTGCACAGGTTATGTACAAATTTAAGTCGCTGTTGGAAGACAACGCCGACTACATCTGTCAATTAATTGGTGAAGAACACGGAAAAATTGCACATGATGCAGCGGGCGAGTTGCAGCGTGGTATTGAGAATGTGGAATTTGCCTGTTCTGCGCCCGAGTTATTGAAAGGGGAGCACAGCCGAAATGTGGGGCCCAACATCGATGCGTGGAGTGAATTTCAACCACTGGGTGTTGTGGCCGGAATTACGCCATTTAACTTCCCCGCTATGGTGCCATTGTGGATGTACCCAGCGGCCATTGTATGCGGTAACACCTTTGTGCTTAAGCCGTCTGAAAGAGACCCATCGTCTGCTATGTATATCGCTAAATTATTACAACAAGCAGGGCTGCCTGATGGCGTCATGAATGTGGTGAATGGGGATAAAGAAGCAGTAGATACGTTACTCAACGATAAACGAGTCAAAGCGATAAGCTTTGTGGGATCCACCCCCATCGCTCAATCTATTTACTCGCATGCCACTGCACAAGGTAAACGTTGCCAAGCGTTAGGCGGTGCCAAGAACCACGCCATCGTGATGCCGGATGCCGACCTTGACAATGCAGTGAACCAATTACTTGGTGCCGCGTTTGGATCATCGGGTGAGCGTTGTATGGCTTTGTCGGTTGTTGTCGCCGTCGGGGACCAAATAGCCAATGAGTTGGTGGAAAAAATGCGCCAAGCCATGAAGCCATTAAAGGTTGGGGCATTTAGCAACAGTGACAACGACTTTGGTCCGGTCATCACCTGCCAGCACCAACAAAAAGTGAATGGCTATATCGACAGCGCCGAGCAAGATGGGGCGACAGTGGTTGTAGATGGTCGCCACCCAACCGTTGAAGGGTATGCAAATGGCTTCTACGTGGGCGCGACCCTGCTTGATAATGTCTCACCAGAAATGAGCAGCTATCAAGAAGAGATATTTGGCCCCGTACTACAAGTTATGAGAGTCGCTTCAATGGAAGAAGCCATGCAACTGATTAATGACCACGAATATGGGAATGGGACGTGCATTTTTACTCGTGATGGCGAAGCCGCGCGTTACTTTTCGGATCATATTGAAGTGGGCATGGTGGGTATTAACGTTCCGTTGCCCGTACCCGTTTCTTATCATAGTTTCGGTGGATGGAAGCGTTCACTGTTCGGGGATTTGCATGCTTATGGTCCAGACTCGATACGTTTTTACACGAGAAGAAAGGCAATCACCCAACGGTGGCCATCCAGTGGCGTGAGAGAAGGGGTGTCATTTTCTTTCCCAAGCTAGGCAGTGAGTGCGACGACCTCAATGTGGTGTTCTACAGATCTGAAAAATGGCTGTCTGAGATCGGCACACGAGGTCGTTTGAGTGTAATTGAAGTCGCTTGATGGTATGAATTTTCATGCATAATTAAGCGTCTAATAGTGTCATCTTCATCACACAACAAATGAGTGGCAAACTGGATTTGCCCAAATTGCTAAGGATCTAGAGAGAACTACGATAATCTGATTAGGAAAATATTCAGGGATGAGGAAGATATTCAGGGATGAGGAATTGCCATGTTATCTAAGGAAGATGCCATTGGGTTAGAGCACGTGTCTGATGAAACTTTTCATGATATTAGGACGCGTGCATCGCAAGTTAGGGACTCCCATTGGGGAAAAACCGTCACATATTCCAAAAAAGTCTTTATCCCCCTGACGAATATGTGTCGAGATACCTGCGGTTATTGCACTTTTGTCAAACACCCAAGCTCGCCAGAAGCAAAATTGATGAGCCGAGAAGAGGTCATGGATATTGTGTTAGAAGGGGAGCGTTTGGGTTGTAAAGAAGTACTTTTTAGCTTAGGTGAGAAACCAGAAAAAAAATTCAAAGAAGCAAAGAATGCGTTGAAGAAACTCGGATTCGAAACCATGATCGACTATGTTCAGTCGATGTGCGAAGAGGTCATTGACCGTACGAGCTTGTTGCCACACGTAAACGCAGGCACGTTGTCTGAGGCAGATATTCTAAAATTAAAGCCCGTGACAGCGAGCATGGGGATGATGCTAGAGAGCGTCAGTACCCGTTTACTGAAAAAAGGGCAGGCGCATTTTGGGTGCCCAGACAAGCTGCCAAAAGTGCGTCTTCAAACTCTAGAATTGGCCGGGCAACACAATGTTCCTTTCACCACAGGTATTCTGATTGGCATTGGGGAAACGTGGGCTGAACGGATAGAAAGCTTGATTTCAATTAACGAGATGCATAAGAAATATGGACACATTCAAGAAGTGATCGTCCAAAATTTCAAAGCGAAATCGGGCACCGCCATGGCTGATTTTCCCGAACCCAGTTGCCAAGATATGTTGATGACCTTAGCGGTCGCCCGTTTGATTTTATCCCCATCAATAAGCCTACAAGCCCCCCCCAACTTACAAGACAGATTCAAAAGTTATATCCAATCAGGGATCAATGACTGGGGAGGAATATCTCCGTTGACTATCGATCATATTAACCCAGAAAGAGCGTGGCCAAAAATCAAAGCGATTGATATGGTTACGTCTGAATGCGGGTATGCGTTGTCGGAGCGTTTGGCGATATACCCCGAATACAAGAAAAAGCTGGATCAATATGTTTCTCCTTTGATACATCATCAAATACTGGATTTGGAAAAAAACGCAGGCAAAGAATTATCTCCCGACTACACTCGCTCGGTAGCCATTTGAAGAAAGGGAAGGGAATGCTGGATTTATTAATTAAAAACGTCAACTTACCCGATGGTCAGAAAGGGGTCGATATTGCTATTCATGATGGAAAAATCAAAGAGATAGCTCCCGATATACAGGTCCCTTCTATTGAAACCATTGATGGGGAGGGGCACCTTGCTACCCCCCCTTTTGTCGATAGCCACTTTCATATGGATTCCGCTTTAAGCCTAGGAAACCCGAGGTTGAATCAAAGTGGTACTCTGTTAGAAGGCATCGCGCTATGGGGGGAACTTAAACCAGATTTAACGGTGGATTCCATCAAAGCGCGTGCACGTGAAATGTGCAAATGGTCGATTGCCCGAGGCACACTGGCGATTCGAAGTCACGTTGATATATGTGACGACAGATTATTGGCTGTGGATGCACTCATCGACGTTCGCAATGAGATGAAAGACTTTATTGACTTGCAGCTCGTCGCTTTCCCTCAAGATGGCTACCTTCGATACAAAAATTCGCATCAAAATCTCATTAGAGCGCTAGACAAAGGCGTCGATGTGATTGGGGGGATTCCCCATTTTGAACGCACAATGAATGACGGGACCTTGTCTGTGACCCAATTGTGCGAACTCGCCGCCGAGCGAGGGTTAATGGTTGATATGCATTGTGACGAGAGTGACGATCCGCATTCTCGCCATGTAGAAACCTTAGCCTACGAAACCGTTAGGCTCGGGTTACAAGGGCGCGTAACGGGATCGCACCTAACCTCGATGCATTCAATGGACAATTACTATGTCAGTAAGTTGATTCCCTTGATGGCGGAAGCCCATTTAAACGTGGTCGCGAATCCACTGATCAACATTACCTTACAAGGCCGACACGACACCTACCCTAAACGAAGGGGGATGACGCGCGTTCCTGAGCTTTTAAACGCAGGGGTTAACGTTGCTTTCGGGCACGACTGTGTCATGGATCCTTGGTACAGCTTGGGGACTCACGACATGTTGGATGTGGCATCAATGGGGTTACACGTCGGGCAGATGACCAGTATTGAAGCGATGAATCAGGCGTTTGATGCTGTGACCCAAAATGGTGCTCGTGCGTTAGGGCTAGAGCACTATGGTCTAGAGGTAGGCTGTAAGGCGGATGTGGTTATCTTACAGGCAAGGAGCCCCATTGAAGCGATTCAGCTTCGCCCAGCAAGGCTTTTTGTGATTCGACAAGGGCGGATCATCTCGAAAACAGCAGTCACTGAACCCGAGTTACTTTTGGGGAACACACCAGAAAAAGTGAGTTACTCCAAGGGGCTTTTTTGACTCAGTGATTCTTTTTACTCAGTGACTTTTGAGGGTCACTTTTGATATAGGGACAAGGAAATGTCTGAACAATCAGAAAATAAACAGTACGCAGATGTCCATGATGACTACGCGTTATCACCTGTACCAGAAAGTGCGCGTCGGGGGTTATTCTCCATGTCATCCGTGATGCTTGGGTTTACCTTTTTTGCCGCGAGCATGTGGACGGGAGGGACTTTAGGACAAGGATTTCAATTGTGGCCCGACTTAATTATCGTCATTTTGTTAGGGAACCTAATCTTAGGTGTGTACGGGGCATTATTGGGGTACGCGGCAGCAAAAACTAACCTCTCCACTCACATTCTTGCTCGGTACGCCTTCGGTAGTTTCGGTTCAAAATTGCCCTCATTTATGTTGGCCTTTACTCAAATTGGGTGGTTTGGCGTTGGGGTGGCAATGTTTGCGTACCCAATAAACAAATTCATTGGTGTGCCCAATTTACCGTTGATCATTGGTGGCGGAATATTAATGACGTACACCGTGGTGATTGGTTTTAAAGCCATTGAGTGGTTAAGTGCGATCGCCGTACCCGCCATTCTCATCTTAGGGTTTATGTCAGTAACTAAGGCCATTTCTGACACGGAAGGTGGCTTAGACGCCTTGATGAGCATGACGCCAAACGAAAGCATGGCATTTTCGGTGGGGATTGCGCTGGCAGTGGGATCGTTCATTAGTGGTGCGACGCTTACTCCCGACTTTGTCCGCTACGCAAAGAGCAAGCGAATAGGGGTCGTTGCAACCATCGTTGGTTTTACGTTTGGAAACAGCCTAATGTTCTTATTCGGCGCTATTGGTGCCATTTCAACAGGTATGTCGGATATTGCAGAAGTACTGGCGTATCAGGGGTTACTTGGCGCGGGTATTGCGTTACTGGTGCTTAATATATGGACCACCAATGACAATGCTTTGTACGCTTCGGGTCTTGGTTTAGCCAATATAACCGGTTTGAAACGAGTGCATTTGGTGGTGGTAGCGGGGGCCATCGGCACGGTATTTGCGGATTTTCTTTATAACAATTTTGTCGGTTGGTTGGTTTTTTTAAGCGTCTCTTTACCCCCCATCGGAGGGATCATCATTGGTGATTTCTATTTCCGTTGTAAAGCCAAATACGCGGCGCCTAAAGAGCACACGTTTAAATCCATCAATTGGGCTGCGATGATTGCTTGGGCGCTGGCGATAGGCGTGTCGTTCTCCTCTCCTGAAACGGGTTTTTTCAGTATCGCCCCTCTTAATGCCATCATTACAGCCATTATTGCGTATGTGGTTGCGTATAAGGTGATTTACGGAACCGCTGAACAAAGCTTAGCGGCCCCCTAATTATTTTCAGATTAAGGTAAAAGTGTCAGCAGAAGAGGCAAGCATCAACATCGGAGAGTTGGTGCTTGTTATCTTAAGTTAAGGGTTTACATTGCGGTTGATGGGGTTTTGCAGCGAAATCAGGGTTTCAGTAGACTGAACTTCATCAATGGCTTGAAGCTTGTCGATCAGCACAAATTGCAGCTCTTCGATCGATTTGCACATCAGCTTTACAAAGATGTTGTACGCCCCCGTGGTGTAATAGGCCTCCACCACTTCATCTAAGGCATTCAGCTTTTCAAGGGCAGAATGGTAGTCACGCGCGGCGTTAAGGTTAATCCCAATAAAACAGCAGACGTCGTACCCCAGCTTTTTGGTATTGACGATCACTTCCGTGCCTTCAATGACCTCCGCCGCTTTCATCTTCTCAATACGAACATGAATGGTGGCGGGGCTGACGTTGAACTGTTTCGCCATTTCAGCGTAAGGGGTTCGGGCGTCTTCCATCAGTGCCTTTAGAATTTCACGGTCCAGATCATCCAGACGTGCGGTGGCGGTTTGCATACTCATTCCCTCTAGCCATCTCATTCCCTCTATCTGTGCCCCATAAAAGGAGGAGATAAGCCTCTGATTCAATGGCTACATCCTATCTTGCAAACTCACGCTTCACAACAGCTCTTGATGCCATCATCTGGTATACTCCCTGAAATTAAATGGATAGAGAGAGCGTACCGAATGCGGATGGTAGGGGTCATACTAACGCTCATGCTGAGCTTTACCTTACAGGCGAGCGAGAACGTATTGGTGGTGCATTCATACCATCAAGGTTTTTTCTGGACGGACAATTTTCAGGCCGGTCTGGCTCAGCGTCTTGACATTCATCAGATCCCAAATCGCGTGTTCTATCTCGACTCTAAACGCTTACAAACGCCAGAATATTTTTCGCAATTAGAAAACTTATTCAAAACCAAACTGGAACAAGAGTCTTTCAAAGCCATCATTGTGAGCGATAACAACGCGCTCAATTTGATGCAAAACCTGCATGAATACGTCGGTGACACGCCCGTAGTCTTTGGCGGCATCAACCATTACTCACCCAAACTTCACCAAGATCTCAATGCCACGGGTATTTCGGAGAATGTTGACCTCTACAACAATATTCGGTTGATCAAGAAGCTTCAGCCGAAGGTCGAACGTATCGTGGTGCTCACGGATTACTCGGTGACGGGGGAGGCGGCCAGAGCCCAGATCGACCAATACTTGCAGGAGAACCCAGACGACAGAACACTGGTGGAGACGGTTGTGCCAGAGACGTTTGATGACCTATTGAATTTTGCCTCCGGCTTGAATAAGAAAAGCAGCCTCCTATTTTGGGTGTATTTTCGAGATAAGCAGGGCAATGTGATTGAGGATGTGTCGTGGAAAACCCTCAATGAGTACGCCAATGCACCTGTGTATATGGTGTATCACGCGGGTCTCGGACTAGGCAGTGTCGGCGGTTTTATGCAAGACGGGTTTGCCAATGGTGCGGCGGTAGGGGAGCTGCTCGTTCAGGTTTTGAGCCGAAAAGAAGGGGAGCCCATGCCAACGCCCCGTCCGATTCGTACCCATTTAAAGCTGGATTATCAGGTTTTGCAAAAGTGGGGGATGGAAGATACCGCCGTACTTGCCGACACCATAGTGAACAAACCAGAGCCGTATTTTGTGCAATACGCGCGCGAGATAAAAGTGCTCTCTACGGCGGTATTCCTTCTCCTTGCGATTATCGGATCGCTGCTTTATTACATGAAGCGCCTCAAGCAGAGTGAAGCGCAAGCCAAGCAAAGCCAAGCTCTGTTGGAATCGGTATTCGATCAAAGCTATCAATACATTGGCATTGTGGATCAGTTTGGCAAATTGGTGTCGAGCAACAACAAACTCCAAGATTTGCTGTACGTAAAAGGAGCGCAATATGGGCGCCCAATTTGGCAATATCGAGGATGGTGCGAAGAGTCGAAAAAAACCTTCAAAGCCTACCTTGAGCAGATAGGGCAGGATGATTCCGTTCGATTTGAAGCGGAGTTGGTGCGGCAACATTATGGGTTAAGTGTTTTGGATGTGGCGATAAAGCCATTACCTCACGAAACTGGCGAGCAATGCCATTTCCTACTGGAAGCGCAGGACATCACCGCACGTAAAGCGACCGAGCAAAAACTGCTGGCCAGTGAGGCGGACTTCCGTCACTACTATGAAAAGCAACCCGTTATGATGATGACGCTGGACGAAAATAATCGCATTCAGGCGGTGAACCGTTTTGCACAGGAATTGTTGAGCTACTCTGCGCAGCAAATGCTTGGTCGGAAATTAGACGATTTCTATGCCAGCTCGGTCGAACTGAATGCGCGACAAGTGTTGTTGCAACCTAAGCCCCACCAGCTTTCTGTTTGGCGACGCGAAATTGAATACACCACCGCAAGCGGGTTTACTGTCTGGGTTCGGGAAAATATTCGACCTTTGACAGAAACCCACCAATTGCTGATTGTGGGAGAGGACATCAGCGAAACGCATAATTTGTCGCAACAATTGGCGTATCAGGCTCAACACGATTTATTAACGGGTACCTACAACCGCAATTTCTTTGAGCAACAACTGCAAAAAGCCATGGTGGAAGTTGAAGGGCATATTCGTACGCATGCCATGCTGTTTCTCGATCTCGATCAGCTTAAAGTCATCAACGATACGGTTGGTCATAAAGCGGGCGATGAAGCCATTGCATTTTGTGCCTTGCTGATCCAACAAATATTGCCCAATAGTGCCATTTTATCGCGTATGGGAGGCGATGAGTTTGCGGTGTTACTGCGAGATTGTGCCAAAGACGAAGCGACTCAGGTGGCTCAGTCGATCATTAATCAATTGAACCAGCACCCCTTTGTTCGTGATGACCTTACGCTGAAAATCAGTTGTTCCATTGGCATTCGGCTTATCGATCACACAGCGGATTCGCCACAGATGGTGCATGCGCATGCTGATACCGCGTGCCATGCCGCCAAGGAAGAAGGCAGAAACCGCTATCAACTTTATTTGTTAGACGATGAAGAGCTTAAACAACGCAAACGCGAGATGGAAAGCGTGAATTTGGTTCATGAAGCCATTGCCAATGATCGTTTACAACTCTTTGCTCAACAAATTCAGGGCTTAGAAAAAGAGAATGCCCATCAACGTTACTTTGAAATATTGGTTCGGCTGGTGGACGCCACTGGAGAATACATTTCTCCAGGCGTCTTCATGCCCGCAACCGAGCGTTACAATATTGCGCATTTGGTTGACAAATTCGTGGTCACTCGGACGCTGAGTTGGCTGGATAATCACCCAGAGCAAGCGGCGCACCTCGACCGAGTCTCGATAAACGTGTCGGGTCAATCGGTGGGTAATCAAGACTTTATGATGACGTTGAAAGAGGCGTTGCAGCAGAGCCAATTTCCTAATCACAAGATCTGCTTAGAGATAACCGAGACCGCAGCGATTCATAGTATCAAACAAGCAAGCCAAGCGTTTACCGAATTAAAATCCTTAGGTTGTTTAGTGGCGTTGGATGATTTTGGTTCGGGATTGTCTTCTTTCGGTTATCTGAAAACACTGCCCGTAGACATCGTGAAGATTGATGGCATCTTTGTGCGTGAAATAGACCAAAATGAGAGCGACTATGTGATGGTTCGCGCGATTAACGATCTTGCTCAGCAAATGGGGAAAGTCACGGTTGCTGAATTTGTGGAGTCGTCTGCTGTGATGGCTTGCTTGAGCCAATTGGGCGTCAATTACGGGCAGGGTTATCATATTGGTATGCCCAAACCTTTGTCAGAGTTGGTGGATGAGCTCGTTTTAGAAAAGCACACATTAGTCACTGAAAGCGAATAGCTAGTCACTGCAAGCGAATAGCCTTATTCACAGCCCCGTTCGTGATTGCCATTCGTGATTATTATGTGAATCTGAGGGTATTCAGGTAAACTGACGCAAACATTTCCCCTTGGAGCCAATTGTGCAGCTGAACCTGATCTGCGAAGCCCCTGACCGACAAACTGAACTCAATGCCATCGCACAGCAGTGGGGGCTGACTCATGATGCCGAATGTGAATTTGGTTTGGTGCTTACTCATGAACGTTTAGAACTACGCAAGTTAGATGAAATAAAACTGGGCGCTATTTATGTCGACCTAGTGGGGGGAGCGGTTGGTCACAGGCGAAAATTCGGCGGAGGCAAAGGTCAGGCGATCGCCAAAGCCGCAGGTTTAAATAAAGGGGCGACACCGACCATTTTGGATGGCACCGCCGGTTTGGGGCGAGATGCCTTTGTATTGGCTTCGCTGGGTTGCCACGTTCAGATGGTAGAGCGTAACCCCGTGGTGGCCGCCCTGCTAAACGACGGTTTATCCCGAGCCAAGCTCGATCCAGAAATCGGCTCATGGGTGGGGGAAAGAATGTCTCTTCTTCATGCATCCAGCCTTGATGCATTAAATGATTTGCGCAGCAATGCCGAATTTGACGCCCCTGATGTGGTCTATCTAGACCCAATGTACCCCCACCCTGAAAACAAAAAGAAATCGGCACTAGTGAAAAAAGAGATGCGTGTTTTTCAATCTTTAGTGGGCGCGGATCATGACGCCGATGGGTTGTTGGCTCCAGCGCTGGAGCTGGCGACAAAGCGTGTTGTCGTTAAACGTCCTGATTATGCGGATTGGTTAGATGGCACCAAACCGTCCATGGCGATAGAGACGAAAAAGAATCGATTTGACGTATATGTAAAGGCATCAATGACATAACAACTCGATGCAAATTACTGCTTGCTCTGGCGCACTTCGATCTGTATATCTAAGTAAGAATGATTCTTATAGTCAATGGCTTCCGTAATTGACAGACAGCAGAGCCGGAGCAGTAAAATGGCAGAGCGTTTTTGTAAATTAAATCGTCGGGACATCAGCGCCAGTCTGGGCGACATTCATGGTTTGGTGTCTTCCCCTCAATATCTCTGCCGGTCCTGTGCGCGTGCTTCCTCGGATAAAAGGAATTTATGTAAACCTGCCGCTATTCCGCCAGCCTCCTGCATGGAAAATGCCACAAAGAAACAGACCCAATGTGGCTTGGTTGCGGAATCTCTTGCGGCTGACCGTAAATTAGAGCCAGCCGTTTCTGCGGCTGATGACACCAAAATATTGATTGAACCTGCCCAGCTCCCTCTGGCGGAAAGCAATGCATTGATGCTGTCGGAAAAAGCATTGAAGAAGCAAAAGAAAAGTCAGAACAAGCTGACGAAGGTTTTGAAAAAACAAAAGAAACTTCAGAAACAACACAAGAAACTGCTTAAGAAACACAAGAAATTAGAAAAGCGATTTAGCCAAATCCATCAAGATATGCTTACGGCGCAAACGAAAATACCCCAGCCCCTGCAAGTTCATTGATTCAGAGTGAATCTGACTGGCAAGGAGGCAAAACAATGGTGAGCGGAATACTCGCCATTTTTTATGCCTTTCCGATCACGGCAAAACCTTATCGACAGATCACACGATCCTAGTTGTCTTGCAGCGGCACAACCAGCATATCGACGGGAGTGCAGTTGATGAGTTGCCGAGTCGATGAAAGCAGCTTGCTCCAAAAATCTTGGTGATGCCCACAGACCACCAAATCTATTTTTAGGTCGTTGATGGCTTCGCATAGCCCGCCACTTAAATCCCCTGTGCCAACTAACGTGTGTTTGATGGGGTAGTCGGCATGATCAGCCAGTATTTGCAGTTGTTTTTGGGAGGCTTCTGTATTGTGGTGCTGGGTACTGGCAAGGTTGATATCGATAAGCCCGGTATAGAGCTCGGCATAATTCACATCAATATGAATAAAGGAGACGTCAGCGTTCAGAGGAGAAGCAAGTTTAATGGCTTTCTCAATCAGAATTTTGCTGTCGTCTGATAGGTCGACAGTGACCAATATATGTTGATAGCTCATAACCAATCCTCCTGACCATATTAGGGTAATCCCGTTCAACCGTTCTGATTTAAGACTAGCATTTCATTCGTCTATATTTTGCTGAACAGATCTCATTGCTGTCTTATACGTAACAATTCATATCAAATGTGGGGAGATTTTGGGTTTGCGATAGGTTTTTTAGCCTAATTATTCTTATTCTCATTGAGGAAATTGATGCATCGACGCTCCCGTATATCGTGTTATAGTTGACAGTAATTACAAGTAGTTAACAGGAGCATTCCATGCTGTCTCAGACAATGGTCGATCAACTGAACGAGCAAATAAACCTCGAATTCTTTTCATCCAATCTATACTTACAAATGAGTGCTTGGTGTGAAGATAAAGGATTCGAAGGTGCGGCCGAGTTTTTGCGCGCTCACGCAGTTGAAGAAATGGAGCATATGCAACGTCTTTTCACCTATGTGAGCGAGACAGGAGCGATGCCTATCTTAGGTGCCATTGAGGCGCCAAAACACGAATTTGATAGCCTCGGGGATGTATTTCGTGAAACGTTTGAACATGAGCAAATGATCACTCAGAAAATCAACAAATTGGCTCACGTTGCATTCACTAGTCAAGATTACTCTACCTTTAATTTTCTTCAGTGGTACGTTGCAGAGCAACACGAAGAAGAGAAATTGTTTAAAGGGATTTTAGATAAGCTGGAACTTGTCGGCGAAGATGGTAAAGCGCTGTTCTTTATCGACAAAGATCTGGCAGCCATGGCAAAAGAAGAAGGTTCGTCTTCTATCATGGACGCTTCCGCTGCAGTTTAAGTAGCGAGTTAAAGTCAATTTGATTGTCTTTTCCTTTTGGCGTCTAAGAAGATGTAGGGAGGAAAAGATGATCAGTGCCGATACGATTCTATTCACGCTTATGCTCGTCAGCTGCGTTAACATGGCGAGATACCTAACCGCGCTACGCGCACTCATTTACATCATGCGCGAAGCCCATCCGTTACTCTACCAGCAGGTCGACGGGGGTGGTTTCTTTACCACACACGGCAATGTCACCAAACAAGTCCGACTCTTTCATTATTTGAAAAGCCGTGAGTATCTGCATCATCACGATCCTGTATTTACGGGAAAATGCAATAAAGTCAGAGAGTTATTTGTGCTGACAATCTCTTTGCTTGGTGTGACGGTTTTCGCGGCTTTTATGCTCTGAACTTCCAATGGGTCAAAGACCATTGCACGGGAGTGGTAACTCACCGTAAGACTGGGTAAAATACCCGCCAGATTTGCAAGGATGTGCGAGAGTTCGCGCATCTTTTTTTGTTTGTGCGTGGTCATTTTTATACCCAAGCATAGAAAAGTGACAAGCCGTTGGAAGAAGTCATGAGTGTTCAGTTTGATGTGGTGGTGATTGGTGCGGGTGCGGCAGGGCTAATGTGTGCGGCGCAGGCGGGCAAACGTGGTCGCCGTGTGCTGGTGGTCGATCATGCGAAAAAACCGGGGCGCAAAATCCTGATTTCGGGTGGCGGACGATGCAACTTCACCAACTATGATGTGACGGCAAATCACTTTTTGTGCCAAAACCCCCATTTCGTGAAATCCGCCTTGTCCCAATACACCAACTGGGATTTCATCGCGTTGGTGTCCAAGTACGGCATTGACTTTGAAGAGCGCGATCATGGGCAATTGTTTTGTCTTGATTCCGCCAAGGACATCGTGGATGTTCTGCTAAAAGAGTGCGATCAGCCAACAATAACCCAGCGCTACCGCGCGGATGTCCATACCATTGAGCAAACCGAAAATGGCTTTTCAATGCATATCGATACCGATGTGATTGAGTGCGAATCCCTTGTGATCGCCACGGGTGGGCTATCCATGCCGAAGCTGGGCGCAACGCCATTTGGCTATCAAATCGCCGAGCAATTTGGGTTGGAAGTGATGTCCACCACCGCAGGTTTGGTGCCGTTTACGCTGCATAAAGAAGACAAAGAAGCGTTTGAACCGCTATCTGGTGTTGCTGTGCCTTCCGAAATCACCGCCGAAGACGGCACGACGTTCAAAGAAGCCTTACTGTTCACCCACCGTGGTTTGTCTGGCCCCGCCGTGTTGCAGATCTCCTCATTCTGGCGCGCGGGTCAGAAGGTGTCCATTAACCTCGTTCCAGACGCAGATGTGATGGCGCTACTGACGGAATCTCGTGAAAAACACCCAAATCAAAGCTTAAAGAATACGTTAGCCAAAGTGCTGCCCAAGCGTTTGGTTGAGACGCTTATCGATCGAAAAGAGCTGACGGATAAACCGCTAAAGCAATTTAACGACAAAGACCTACAAGCGATAGAAGCTTACCTAGAAAACTGGCAAATCCTACCTAATGGCACCGAAGGCTATCGCACCGCAGAGGTCACTCTCGGTGGTGTGAATACCGATCATCTATCCTCCAAAACCATGGAATGCAAAACCGTTAAGGGCTTGTACTTTGTGGGAGAAGTGATGGACGTAACGGGCTGGCTCGGCGGCTACAACTTCCAATGGGCATGGTCGAGCGGCTTTGTGGCTGGGCAGTGGGCTTAACCCTTACTTCCTTGTTGATGAGGGGCAAATCCCTGAAAAACACAAAAAACAAGAGAAACTCGACACCAAAAAAATAAAGACGTTAGAGCTAAACTATAACCTTCTTTTCGATTTGGCTACAAAACGAAAAATCCCTGAGATTTCCAAGCAAGCTAAAGAATGTGGCACTGATAATAAAACAATATATAGGTTGCTTAACTTATATTGGAAATATGGACAGACAAAAAACGCTTTGCTTCCAGCATATAGTTTGAATGGTGGGAAAGGTAAAATAAGAGAGGATATGCGCTGAAGCAAAAAGTTATGCTTTGGATTGTCATAAAGTGGAAAGTTACAAATTTCACTCTGCATTTCTTTACCTGCAAATTAACGAGAAAGGCTATCCACAAGATTGGTACAATCTTGAGTTAAACCGTTCAATATTGTTAATAGAGAGTTGGAGATGAATCTTATTTTCCTTGGTATTGTAAGCTGCAAAAAATATCAGGTTGTGAAATAAATGGATGTTTAGTCTAATAGCACATTGTTTTAAATAAGAGTATAACGAAAACCATCCATTGCTATCCTCCACTTTATTTAGAAGCTTTTGGTGTTGATTTATTTCCTCATTGATATTTGGAAGCTTGAGTTCTGCGTTTTTGTCTCTAGCACATGATTATCCACAAACATCCCGTTTATTTAGAGGAACTCTCTTCGTTTTTTGGCATGAGATCTATTGGACAATGAAAACATTTGACCTAAAAATTTTTAAACGACGGGTCGACAGAAGGAGAGTTTTCTCGACTCCTCTCAGGTCGCCAATCAAAGCTTGTCTGGTGAAACTATTACACTTCTGGATGGTTTAAAAAAAACTGAAAAAGCCATTGCTCCCAATTTGCTTTTTCGGTCATTAATTCTTCAGGCTTTTCCTAAGCTCTTTCTCACGATTATTGGTCTTAATATCTTTGGGAAGCTGGCGTTTTTACTTGGTTTGCTGGTCAGTGAAAACCTTCTTCGCGAGAGTAACCCTTTATACTTGTCCATTGTTTTTGGGGTTATGTTCGCTTTTTCAAAAATATTGAGCCTTGTCACGCATTATTTTTCTGGATTGTATGGTGAAAAAACCTCTAGTGCCATTGGGCTCTTCTTTTTCTCAAACATTAACCGAAAACTGTTGACAGTTAATTCACTCAACCTTGATAGCACCCAATTCTCTTCAGGGAACCTAAAAGTATTGGTCGCCTCTGATATCGGACATGTTCAAAGATTTTTCAATGGTCTTCTTTCTAGTGTTGTTCCAGCTTTAACCACCCTTGCTATTTTAGGCCCATTTCTTTGGCAAAGAATGGGCCTTGCAGGTCTGTTGGCACTAATAGCGTCTTTTGGGCTTATCCCTTTTATATTAGGGATAGTCAAAGTGATTAACAGATTCCAAAAGTCTATCCAAAAGCAAGAGGATGATCTCACCACTCTAGTGGATGAATGGATGAATGGATGAATGGCTGAATAATGTCAGGCTTGTGCGTTACTTAAGTTTAAACACAACCATAAGTAACTCCATACATAAAGCGGTACATAAATTAGTATCACTGTGCTGTAAACAACACTCTGTTGTTATTGTGAGTGATACGTTAGCTATGGTTTGGTGGATGCTTCCCATTATATTACTGTGTTATGTCGCCAATTCAATGGAAGCTTCTTATTCCCTCGCCACACTGTTTGGCTCTGTGTGGATTCTTAATCAGCTTAATTCTGAAATAAAATTTATCCCATTTTCTATACGCGATTATGCCAGTGCAAAAGCGTCTTTAGATCGGATAAAACGCTTTCTGTCATTGCCCGATATGGATGAACAATTGCTACCACCTGTGGGTATAGGATCAAAGCCATTTGAACCGGTTAAAGTTCACTTTAGAGGAGTGTCACTCAGCCCTGGCGGGACGAAAGTCTTCAGTAACTTCAATACTTCTTTCGATCTTAGAGAAAAGACCTTCATCATCGGTGCAGTTGGCTCAGGTAAGTCTGTCCTGCTAAAGGCTATTATTGGCGAGATCGCACCTGATAAAGGTGAAATTAGTATCGAGCTTGAAAACGGTGAGGTATATAACCTTTGGCATGAGGATGTGTATAAGCAGTTTCGTCAGTACCTTGGATATGTGCCACAAAGCCCTTACCTTTCTAATGACTCACTTAAGAACAATATATCGTTGGACTCCAAACCAGATATTAACCGTGTTATGGATGCAGTACATTTCTCTCAAATGCTGCCCGATCTTGAGTCATTGCCTTCAGGAGTCGAAGAAGAAATTGGAGAGCAAGGCGTTAACCTATCAGGTGGACAGAAGCAAAGAGTCAGTATTGCAAGAGCTTTTTACATGGATAGACAAGTCTTAATAATGGATGACCCTTTTAGTTCTTTAGATCAAAACACCGAAAATTTCTTTTTTAATGAACTTACGGAACATGTTAAGTCTTTCATTATTTCAACGCATCGATTATCCAATATCGATAAAGTGGAACGGGTTCTCTTACTAGAAGGTGGGCAAATATTGGAGGATGGTCATGCAAGTGATCTACTTACCAGAGAAAAGTCTAAATTTGCAAAATTTATTAATAGCACTTATCAAATCATGGGTGAAACACAATTAAAGGGGGCTTCTAATGGGTAGGTTTACGTCTGTAGAAGCCCTTAGCGATAAAGAAAGCTCAGCCAGAACACTGTGGAAGTTTATTAACGATGCTTCATTATTAAAAAAGCTCTTTCTTGTTTCTTTTTTTACATCATTTATTAGTGCCGCATTACCGCAATTATTTCTTTTGTTATTGGGCTCGATGATTAATTGCGAAGAAGGTGAAGGATGCATTAGAGAGATTGCAGTGTTTGATTGGTCATTTAGCCTCCCATTAACTTTTTCTCTCTTTTTTTGCACTCTTTGCTCTGGCTGCGGCTGCTCGCCTAATCGCTTTGTCTACTTTAGAGCTTGCTGGGCTTTGGTCTTCTCAACGTATTCACAAAAAAATGATTCGCTCACTTTTACGTACACGTACGACCTTTTTCGATGAAAATCCGTCTGGGCGTTTAATTAACCGAGTTATGGGAGAGTTTGCAGCAATAAGGCTTGGTGGACCAATGCAACTGGCAGATGCATTGCATTCAAGCACAGAGCTGTTCTGCATGATGATTATTGTGGCTCTGGTTAACCCTTTACCGGCGCTGGGCATTATCCCTATTCTTTGTTTTTACTTGTACTTTCAAACTCGTTATGCACCGATGCTTGGTCACCTACGGGAATTAATTTCACAGGCTGATGGCGATGTTCTTCACAGAGAAACGGATCTTATTGAGGGTAGAAATATTTACCGTCAATATAATCGAGAAGACCACTTACTGAGCCGAGTTCATGATTCATATAAGAGAAAACTCAATCTACAGCTTTTCCGTGGCAAACTACAAAGCTGGGGAGGGTTGTGGAGAGGAGCGGCATCGGCTGTATTTTCAATTTCAGTTTATGGCTTTGTCATCGCGGGCATTTACAATGAAAGCCTGTCATTGGCTTTAGCTGGTGTCATTATCACAGTCCTGTTTGGCCTTGAGAAGAATATTCTCTCAGTCTCGCTTTCAACAACAAGCTTAAGTCGGACAACGGCTCATATACGAAGAATCTATGAATTTATCGATCTTCCCAACGAGATGGATGAAGAAAAAGACATCAAAAAGGGACGAGTCAATGAAGCCCCACAAGCGGGGGACATTGAGTTTTGTCATTTCAGTATGTCTTATCGGAAAGACAGTGCCCCAATTTTGGAAAATCTTAGCCTTACTATTCCGTTAGGGAAGCATGTTGGCATTGTCGGTAGAACAGGCTCAGGCAAATCTAGCCTTATTCAGTCACTTTTACGTATGGTTTACGTTAACAGTGGTGACATCAAAATAGCGGGTCGTTCAATATACGACTACGATACCGAAAATTACCGCCAACTATTTGGGGTAGTGCCCCAGGATCCTTATCTCTTCAAAGGTAGTGTGAGATTTAATCTGACGGGAAGTAATGAAGCTATTGTTGACAGCAAGCTTCAAACTATACTGAATAAATTAGGTCTTAGCGTTGATCTGGACGAACAAGTTCAGGAGGGAGGCAAAAACTTGAGCTTAGGGCAAAGGCAGCTTATGTCTCTAGGGCGGATTTTAGCTTCAAATCGTCAAATTATTATTCTCGACGAGCCAACAAGTTCCATCGATATTCATTCTGACACCCAGATTCAACGAATAATTAAAGAGGAATTTGTTGGATGTACAGTAATTACGGTTGCCCACCGTACCGGAACTCTAAAAGATGCCGATATGATATTTGAAATTGATAATGGGGCGGCAAAAGAAATTACGTTAGAACAATTCACTTAGTGCTCGGAATCAAGGAGATTGTTTCGACAAGGTTATTGATTGCTAATTCCCGCAGTTTGCTGGGTTTTTGTCCAGAGGGAAAGGCCCGACATTCCGTTATTATTGCTTGGCAAATCAGACCTGGCGACATTAGAGAGCTACATGTTGGCAGACTTTATTGTACCCACACATAAGTTAACGACAATAATGGTTGAGTTTACGAAGCTCTGCTATGTGTTAAATCCGATGCTCTCAAACATTGCTCGTGTTTGGTTTTGCGATGTTGCCTTAGGTGGCGTTTCTACTCCACCGGCTCCCTTTCTTTACTCAACCCATCTATCCACGCATCCCATCTATCCACGCATCCGTTTGTTTGTTCACGTTATTGAGCTATTTGTTATTTTACATTTGGTCCTATTTCTATGGATCAGAATGTTAACGTGCTTGTAACTTCATTTAAGTTGTTGCTTTCTATGCCTGCCTGAAATTCGGTAAATCTTAAATCAATTACTCTGATCGTGTGAATGAGTGTGCTGTTAATGCCTGTTTATCAGGAACTACTTAATATTTTGTTCTTAAAAAACAATATTCTATCGTTTCATCTGGGAAGTCGATGTCCGCCGCATTAGGTTATAAAACAAGTTGTTGTATGCCTTATTGTGTATAGCATCCATTCCACGTAAGCACTGCCTATCGATTTGTTAATACGCGTGCCTTTCTGTGTCTCTGTTATTTGCAGGAGCAATGGCAATTCCGCTTCACTTCGAACACTCAACTCGAAAATGCTTTTCCAGCGCAGTGTTTAAAAGCCCAATTATCCCTATATATCCAGTGTGTTTTATGGGGAGCCGTTAATTGACTTTTCATTAAGGGACGATTTTGTTTAAAAATATTGATTTGCCTGGTTTATATAAGAATTCATCTTCTTTATTTATGAATAAACAGGTTCTGGCTATTTTCCTTCTTGCGAGTGCAAGTGCCGCCGTTAACCCCTATAAAAATATATTTGGTATTGATGTTGTTGGTGTCTCTGAGCTTTCTTACAGCTTGGTGATGTTGTTTTCTGGCATCATCATTACGATATTCAGTATTTTTTTTGGCATGCGTTCCGATATAAATGGCAGCTTCGTAAAGTACATTTATATCTGTGCTTTTTGTGGCATTGTCGGAAACCTTAGCCTGTACTTTTGGCCGAATGACATTGTTTATTTTGTTGCTAACTGCCTGTTACTCCCCGTCTTTTTTGTCATTAACTCGTTGATCTTTGGTTATGCTGCGGCAAAGCGCCAGAACGTGGAAGGGGGGGATCCGCACAGAGAAAACGCGGCATTACGCTCGGTTTACTCCATGGGCTATGTACTGACACTTGGCGTGATTGGTTCTTTAGCGTTAGAGAAGAATCAACTGATTTATGTATGGCTGTACGCAGGCATCTTTGCTGCGCTGATATTGGGTGTGTTTTCCAATGAACCCATAAGAAATGCGGAGTATCAATCCGATAAGGCTTCCGAATCCTTATTCAATGTTTTTAATAAAGAAAATGTCATTAAGTTAATTAGCGTATCTCTTGTGACCAATATGCTGTTTACATTAGATGCGACGGTCCCCCTTATTATTGTGAATCAGGTTCAAGGTGGGTATTCCGGTATCGGTGCGTTTGAAGCAAGCATTGCGATTTTCGAAGTGTTCTTTATTTTTTACTGGTCGCGTTTAGCCTCAAAAATGCAACCATCCAGTGTCATTATTATTGGGGCTGTGATTTTTGCTATTTCTATCTCGCTGCTTTCCTTCACAAAAACCATGACACATATTTATTTGCTCATTCCTATGCTCGCGCTTGGCGCTGCATGCTTAATCAGTATTCCTATTGGTTTCTTGCAATCGCTGGCAACGGGGCGTGCTGGAGTGGGTGGTTCGTTACTGTCTATCTCTTTCTTTATTTCTTCGTCAGTGTCCTCTGTGGTCTATTTCGTTGGTATGTATTACTTCGAGACCAAAGGGGCTATTTGGTTATCGTCCATCGTTGGGCTGGTTGGCTTGCTCGTACTGTATTTCATTGACGAAAAGAAACATCAATAAAAACAATACAAGGAGAAAGTATGAGTAACCTATGCGTCGTTGGTGGTGGCTTATCGGGGTTAGAGTTTGCCCTCTATGCCGCAATAAGTGGAAAGCGTGTGCACATCTATGAAGCCGGTCCAAGCCAGCGTCAAGAGCATGTGCACTTTGATACCCGAATACTAGTGGGTGATGAAAAATTAAGACCTTGGATGGCGAATAACCATTGGGGGCAAGGTGGCATCAGTGAACGGCTGGGGGGGCGATCGCTGTGTTATCACGGGGTGATGTTGCCGCTTGAAGAGGCAGCAATAGCCTCTTGGCCTAAGAGCTGGCAACGGATCTTGGCGGGCAAAAATGGCTTATATCAAGAATTAACCCAAGAGTTTTCTGCTCAATTCCCAGAGATGACGCCTTCCAGCCCCGTTGCGGATTTTTTAACACATGTCCCTCAAGCCGCTCGGTTTATGGAAGATGGCCGATTCACTTCCTACAGCCCGATGTATCTTCTGGACAGTTTTATCCGAGACGGGGTGATCACCATTGAGCGGGCAAAAATCGCGAAGGTGGCAAAATCCAATGGTCAGTTTTATCTTACAGACACAAGCGGTAAGACCGTGAATCAAACAGGGTTTTCAAAGTGTGTGCTGGCGGCATCTGCCATGGTGAACAATGCCATCATGGCCAGCTCGCTTGGGCAAAGCTTTACCTCTGAACTGACCGATCATTACTGTTTGGGCATTGCCGTCAAAGTGAAAGAAGGCACCGAAATTGGTGCCTATCGACACGAAATGTTGTGGCATGGGTACAGCCAGCATCATGACCTGAACGCCAATATTTTTGTGGTGGAGCGACCTCGAACATCGGATGGCGACCGATTGTTGTTACTGATGGCGGTGGTGGAACAAAACCCAGAAGACTCCCCGTTGAGCCAGTTGCGCTGTCAGGTCCGTGGTGGCAAAGCTGAGCTCACGATCGATGCCCACCATTCCAAGCGTGACGTCGAAAATTACAACAACGTCGCCCATCGATTAGTGGCATTTGCTCGCGAAAAGTTGAATGTGGATCTGCGTGCGTTATCCCCTACGGAAGACGAAAAGCAGGGCAAACACTTCAAGTCCTTTGGTGACTTATCCATTCAAGATGAATTCGACAATGCGCTTAACAATTTAGAGACCACTTCTCAAACCAATGTTTTTACTCGGTTCACTTTTCCTTATGGCGCTTATGAACACGAGAGCGCTTGTCACCCGTTGGCAGGAAAAGGTGTTAACGCATTAACCGAGGAACTCGAATTAGCCGCGATGCCTGGGTTGTATGCCGTTGGTCCTGGGGCGTTTCCAAGGTTAGGCATTGCAAACCCTGCATTGACGATTTGTGCTATGTCCCGTTGGCTAGCATCACACATTTAGGAAAAGAAAATGAGCAACAAAACCTTAGCATTATTCGGTGGTGAGCCGATTGTTTCTGAGCCGCTTCCAGCGTGGCCGAGTTTGGATAAATCGGTACTGGGAGACATTGAGAACATTTTAGAAACCGGAGAAATTAACTACTGGACAGGAAACCGTGGGCGCAAGTTTGAGGCGGATTTGGAGTCTTACCTAGGTGATGGCCATGTGATCACGACCACCAATGGCACCTCGGCTTTGCATACGGCATTCAGTTCCCTCGGAATCGGTGATGGCGATGAAATCATCTGCCAGCCATACACCTTCATTGCCTCTGCTTTTTCCATCATGCAAGCCGGTGCGACCCCTGTATTTGCGGATGTGGATGAAACCCACACGTTGGATGCGAGCAAGTTAGAGCGCCATATTACGCCAAAAACCAAAGCCATCCTTGTGGTTCATACCTTCGGGGTGCCAAGCGATATGGATGCCATCAATGCCGTTGCCAAAACGCATGGTTTGTTGGTGATTGAAGACTGCGCGCAAGCGCTAGGGTCGCAATACGATGGTCAGTTATTGGGTACCGTGAGTGATGCGGGGTGTTTTAGCTTCTGTCAAAGCAAGCACATCACCACCGGTGGTGAAGGCGGTGCGATATTTGTCGGTTCTGACGATCTGGCGTGGAAATGTCGCTCGTTTCGGGATCACGGTTTTGATGTGGAAAAACGCCTGCACTTGTTTGAATTGGAGCAAAAGCTCCCCTACATTCACGTGAGATTGGGTTTCAACTTCAGAATGACCGAGATTCAATCGGCGATTGGCATCAAAGAGTTAGCGAAGTTTAACCGTGGCAATCTTGAGCAGCGCATCAAAAATGGTAAGCGCTTGACCGCTTTGCTGAAAGGGCACCCTTTGGTGGCACACCTGCCTGTAGACGATGAAAAAAGAGTGAATTCATATTGGTGGGCGCCTTACATCTTGGATATGTCACTGCTAGATTGTGACATCAAAACCTTTGCCGATGCGATGGCTGCCGAAGGGGTGCCTGCGTACCCGGTTCCTTGGCCAGAGATCTATAAAGAGCAAGCGTTTGCCAATATAGAGGGCTCACCTTCCTTAGAAGAATGGCAAGCCGACTGCCCAATGGCGAAAACATTGGGGGAAACGACATTGGTATTCCATACTCACCCCGTATACGACGAGCATTTAATGGAAGCGTTCTACGCCGCCTTCAATAAGGTGTATGAGCACTACAAGAAGTAATCAAACGTTAAGACCTTCCCATCGGAAGGTCTTATTTATTCCATTCATCCTCAAATATGTTGGGATAAATCACACACTAATTCCGCTGTGGAAACCTGATGTCAGGGGTGTCTTTTCCTTGGTGCTGAAACACGTGAACGAAGCAAAGGCATCGACCATCTAAGGTTAATGTCGGCTCACCACTTCTCAGCGTGACTCCCCCCTCATTTCCCCAGCCTGTTGCAAACTGAATGCCGTTAATGGGTCGATGTCTTTCACCATACTTTCGATGCGTTGTACGGCTTCGATGGCGGATGTGTCCTTGCGATAACTCAGATAAATAGGTCTATACCACGGTTCTATGTCGTTGATTTGATGTAGCTGACCAGACGCAACAAAGGGTTCAACAATGGAAGCGGGTAAATAGGCGGCACCGCCCTTATCTAAAATGAAATCCAACGCAATACGAGCGGTTGATGTCCTGAGAATCGGCGGAGCAAGTTTGCAATGTCGAGCAGCGTGCTCCGACGCAAATCGCGTCCCCCAATCGACATACACATAGCGGTTGTTCAGAGCGCTATGGGCATCGGTTTCTCTCGTTGAAACCAACAACAGAACCAAGTCCGCTACTTTCTTACAGGCCAGCTCGTCTGACTTGAGAGGATCAAACGCAAACGCCATATCGAGGGTTTTTTCCAATAACCGTCGGTTAAGGTTCTCTCGCGCTAATGCTTCAGCTTGAAAGGCGTAACCGCTAAATGTGTCGGCGATAACACTCAAACAGTTTTGCAAATACGCATCCCAGATATTGGGTGTGCCAGCCAAGGTCAGTTGAATGGACTTATCTTCTGCCAGCGACAGTTCTGTTTTGGCTTGCTGAAGCGTATTCACCATGATCTCGGCGTAGGCGATCAATTTTTCTCCGGCGTTGGTGAGCTTAATGCTGTTACGGTCGCGGATGAATAAGCTGGTATCGAAGTGGTTTTCTAACTGTTTGATCCGAGCGCTGACGGCAGCTTGGGTGATGTAGAGGTTTTCTGATGCTCGTCCAAAGTGACGAACTCGGGCAACTTCGAGAAACGTACGGAATACTTTTACATCCATAATTTATCCAGAGTGGCTTAGCCTGTTTTGATACCCAATAAACGCGCACTTGAACCCGTGTTTTGAGGCGACTTGGGTATATGTATTTTTAGAAATGTGAGACTCACAAATCAATAATAGCTTTTTGTGTTTACGATAAAAATAATTTGTTTTTCTTTTTCTAATTTACGTCCTAATTTCACCTCATACGACACCTTTTTATTAGAATCAATACCTGAGGCAACTATGTCAGACATCGAAGTTCGTGTTGGGCAAAAACGTTTTTTCGATAATAAGAAGTTTCCACGTGGATTTGGAAAATCCGGAGACTTTACTCTTACGGAGTGCGACCTTCTCACTACCTACGGTGAAACGCTTCATGCATTACAGCACGGAGAGCTAGAACCAGAAAATAGTGAAGAAAAACACTTCCTTAAGGTGCTGGAAAACCCTGGAAAGGCAAAGACAAAACTTGAGAATGTGTGGTTAAAATACCTTAAAATCGCCTACGGTCGCCGTACTTTCCATACTCTGCATACGATCGGTAAACCGAGCGAAGAAGAAGCGGACGACTTGGTCTCAATCGACGACGAATAACCCAAGTTTAACCGCCCCAACACTATCATTTCTACAGCTAACTGTTTGTAGAGCCTACGGCACCTATAAGGTGCCGTATTTGTTGCTTGAATTCGAGCGTTACTGACGGGCTTTAGGTGTGCGTTTGATTTGCTGAATGAGTAATCCACCCACGATCATCACTAAGCCGATGAAGGTGGAAGGGGGGATCTCCTCACCAATAATGGTCGCGAGCAGCATCAACGAAATAAACGGTGATGTGAATATGAGGTTACTGATTCGAGCGGTGTTGTCCGTTGCCTTTAGCGCACTCAGCCATAAAACGAATGTTACACCCATTTCAAACAGCCCGACATACGTTACAGCCGCCCAGCCTTTTAGGCTGATTTGCCCCCAACTTGCTCCTTCATAAAAACTGAGAGCAAAGGCAAACGGCAACGCGACCAGAAACCCAAGCAACACACCCAAAATAGGATCGGCTTTGTTTTTGGTGTTTAAGATCCAATAGCCTGCCCATAACACAGTGGACAGCAAGGCTAATCCAACACCCAGTGGATTCTCAAATTCCAGTGCCAGCACATTGCCTTTGGTTGCGATCACCACCACGCCAGCATAGCCAAATAGGCAAGCCGCCCAGTCTTGCTTACGAATCTTTTGCCCTAAAAACACCGCCGCCATTAACGTCAGTGTGATTGCCCAACTGTAGTTGAGGGGTTGAGCTTGCGAAGCCGGTAACAAGTCGTAGGCTTGGAACAGAATCAAATAGTAGAAGAGTGGGTTGATAAGCCCAAGCAACAGGTAGAACCAAGGGTTGGCAGTAAATGTGCCTTTTAGTTTGTGGAGCTTTCCTTGAGCACCACAAATCGACCCTAAAGCCATGGCAGAAACCAAACTGGCCACAGTGAGCATCTGGATTGGGGTGAATTCCGCCAGTGTCAATTTGAACGCAGTGGCGACCGTAGACCATAAAAGTACGGCACTGATGCCATAAATCAACGCCTGACGCTCATTTTTCATACTTCATTTTTCCTTATTGCTGGGCGCGCAAATGAATGGGATTTCAGCCAAAACTGGACATTTATCCAGTGTAAAAATACTATCAAAGGGTTAAGTCAGAAACCTAGGCAAACATTATGCAGTGGATAGTGGAGAATCAGCAGCTTCTTTTCAGCGCTTTTGGCATTTTTGTCACTGGAATGATCATGTCAGGCTGGTGGGTGAAACAAAAAATGCGGTTGGACGTGCAGCAACAAGCGCAAGAATTGGAGACAGAGAAACAACTCCACCAAAAAACAATCGAGCAACTCACCGCAGCGCAGCACGATTTGGATGAGCTTGATACTGCCCGAGACCAATCCGCGTTTGAGTTAAAACAGGCTCACGGAAAAATGCTGGTCGCAATGGAGAAGCTGAGGCAATTAGAATCACTCCGCCAAGAGAAGCAAGAGCTGACAGCCACGGTAGAACGGCTCAGGAGTGAACTGGCAGAAGCACAAGCCTGTTTGCGTGAGCAAGAGGCCCGCCATCAGCAAGCTCAGCAAGCCAATGAGGAAAAACTCGCCTTGCTAGAAAACGCGGAACAGCGCCTTAAGCAACAGTTCGAGCACCTTGCGAACCAATTGTTTGAAAACAAAACCGCCAAAGTCGATCAACAAAATCGCCAGAGCTTAGAAGGGCTACTCAACCCACTCAAAGACCAGATTGAAGGGTTTAAAAAACAAGTGTCAGACAGTTTTGGGCATGAAGCCAAAGAACGCCATACCTTGGTGCACGAACTGCGTAACCTACAAAAGCTCAATGAACAAATGGCGCAAGAAGCACTGAACCTTACTCAAGCGCTGAAAGGGGACAACAAGCAACAAGGCAATTGGGGAGAAGTGGTGCTGGCACGTGTGTTAGTGGAATCCGGTCTTCGTGAAGGGCACGAATACCAAACGCAAGTCAGTTTGCAAGACGAAGCGGGCAAGCGCTATCAACCCGATGTGATTGTTCACTTACCCCACGACAAACAAGTGGTGGTGGATTCCAAAATGGCGTTGGTCGCGTATGAACGTTATTTCCACGCCGATAGCGATTCTGAGCGCAATGCGGCATTAAGTGAGCACCTACTCGCGTTGCGTGCACACATTAAAGGCCTCAGCCAAAAAGATTACCATAAGCTCAAAGGCATTCAGAGCTTAGATTACGTGCTGATGTTTGTGCCCGTTGAACCTGCGTTTCAAGTCGCTATCCAAGCGGATCCGAGTTTGGTAAAAGACGCCATGAGGCACAACATCATTCTAGTGAGCCCAACCACTTTGCTGGTGGCACTGCGGACCATCGACAATTTGTGGCGTAATGACAGGCAAAATCAAAACGCCCAAATCATTGCTGAGCGAGCTGCCAAGTTGTACGACAAACTCCGTTTATTCCTGACCGATATGGAACATTTGGGGGGCGCGCTGGATAAAGCCAATCAGAATTTTCAAGGTGCCATGAACAAGCTGGTGACCGGAAGAGGCAATGTGGTGCGGCAAGCGGAGAGCTTCAAAGATCTTGGGGTCGAAGTGAAACGCAGTATTCCAGATACCCTGTTGGAAATCGCACAAAATGACACGTTAGTGGAAAGACAACCGCTTGAGGATAAAGTAGACTAAGCGCTCGCAATGCCCAAGCGATTGTTTACGAGGAAAGATAATGACAGAAACAAACGTTCAGAATACCCCTGCTTCACCCGTTGACGACACAACGCATTTTGGCTTCACAACCGTTGCCAAAGAAGAGAAAGTGGAGAAAGTGGCCGAAGTATTTCATTCGGTTGCGGCGAAATACGACATCATGAATGATTTGATGTCGGGTGGTATTCATCGGTTGTGGAAGCGTTTCACGGTTGATTGCAGTGGCGTGCGCCCTGGTCAGCAGGTTCTCGATTTGGGCGGCGGTACAGGCGACTTGACGGCAAAATTCTCTCGAATTGTGGGTGAAAAAGGGAATGTCATCCTTGCCGATATTAACAACTCCATGCTGAATGTCGGTCGCGACAAACTGCGTGATAAAGGCATCGTCGGTAACGTCAATTACGTTCAAGCCAATGCCGAAGAACTGCCCTTCCCAGACAATCACTTCGATTGCATAACCATCAGCTTTTGTTTACGTAATGTGACGGACAAAGAAAAAGCCCTGCGCTCAATGTACCGTGTGCTTAAGCCAGGTGGTCGCCTGTTGGTGCTGGAATTCTCTAAACCCGTCTTTGAACCGCTTTCTAAAGTCTATGACGCGTATTCTTTCCACTTACTGCCCAAAATGGGTGAACTGATCGCGAACGATGCGGAAAGCTATCGTTATTTGGCGGAATCCATCCGAATGCACCCAGACCAAGATACATTGCAAGGCATGATGGATGAAGCGGGCTTTGAACAAACCAAATACTACAATTTAACGGGCGGTATTGTTGCATTACACCGCGGTTTTAAATTTTGAGGTGATTATGCCATTTGAACCTTTGGTCACCGCCATGGTGGAAACCACACTGAACACTCTGATTCAAGATGACCCAGCTTTAGTGAAACGCATGACTCGTCTGAAAGGGCAGGTGATCCAGGTTCACGTAAAGGAAATCAACAAAACCCTCACGTTTATTTTTAGCCAGCAGATTGACGTACTGGCGCACTTTGAAGGGAAAGCGGATTGTTACTTGTCTTTAAGCTTGAGCGTATTGCCCGAGTTGCGTGAGCAGGCAAACATTACTCAGCTGATCAAACAAGACAAGCTGGTGCTGGAAGGCGATATTCAACTGGCACAAAAATTTTCCCAATTATTGACCGACGCCAAACCCGATCTCGAAGAATGGCTTTCTCGTATCACTGGCGATGTGATTGCTCACACCGTTGTCTCCGGTGCGAAACAAAGCGTAGAGTGGATCAAAAAAAATGCAGAGAAAAAGCAAGACCATTTGGCTCAAATTTTAACCGAAGAGTGGCGTATCGCCCCGCCTCCTCTTGAAGTCGCACACTTTTGTGATCAAGTGGATGATATTGCCAGTGCTGTCGCGCGCACGGAATCTCGCCTAAATGCACTGCTGGAGAAAGCATGACGCCAGCCGAATTACGCCGCCTATATCGCATTGTCAAAGTTCAGCTTGAATATGGGCTGGACGAATTATTACCTGAACATCATCTGACTCGCGCCCCACTTCTTGCTCGTAAAGGGCTGTTTTGGCTTAAAAACAAACATCAAGACAAAGATCTCGGTCATCGTATTCGTTTGGCGCTGCAAGAGTTGGGACCTGTTTGGATCAAGTTCGGTCAAATGATGTCGACTCGCCGCGATCTGTTTCCCCCTCACATCGCCGACCAATTGGCATTGCTGCAAGATCAAGTTGCTCCTTTTGATGGTCAGCTCGCGAAAGATCAGATGGAAAAAGCACTTGGCGGCAGCTTAGATAACTGGTTTACGGATTTTGATATCAAACCGCTTGCCTCGGCTTCAATTGCCCAAGTGCATACCGCGAAACTGAAAGACAGCGGACGCGAAGTGGTGCTTAAAATCATCCGCCCAGACATCAAGCCCATAATCGACGCCGATTTGAAACTGATGTATCGGATGGCGAAAATCGTCGCCAAAGCGTTGCCAGAAACCAGACGCCTAAAGCCCGTTGAAGTGGTGCGAGAATACGAAAAAACATTGTTGGATGAACTCGATCTAAGACGAGAAGCCGCCAACGCAATTCAACTAAGGCGCAATTTTGAAGGCAGCAAAGAGCTGTATGTACCTGAAGTGATTTCGGATTTAAGCAGTGAAACCTTGATGATATCTGAACGAATTTATGGGATTCAGGTATCGGACATAGAGGGGCTTCACGCCAACGGTACAAACATGAGCTTGTTGTCTGAGCGTGCTGTGAGCGTTTTCTTTACTCAGGTGTTTCGAGACAGCTTTTTCCACGCAGACATGCACCCAGGGAATGTGTTTGTGAAGCTGGAACACCCAGACGATCCAACGTGGATAGGTTTGGATTGTGGTATTGTCGGTACATTGAACAAAGAAGATCAGCGCTACTTGGCTGAAAACTTGTTGGCGTTTTTTAACCGCGATTATCGCAAAGTTGCTGAGTTGCACGTGGATTCAGGTTGGGTACCCGCCGACACCAATGTGCAGGAATTCGAATTTGCGATCCGTATGGTGTGTGAGCCGATATTTGCCAAGCCACTGGGGGATATCTCGTTTGGGCATGTCCTCCTAAACCTTTTCAATACTGCCCGACGCTTTAATATGGAAGTGCAGCCACAGCTGGTCCTTTTACAGAAAACGCTGCTTTATGTCGAAGGGTTGGGGCGTCAGCTCTACCCTCAGCTCGATCTGTGGAAAACCGCGAAGCCCTTTCTAGAAACTTGGATGGCAAATCAAGTCGGTCCACAGGCTGTGATCAATGCCGTGAAAGATAAAGCGCCCTTTTGGGCAGAAAAGCTGCCAGAATTACCAGAGCTGTTGTACGATAGCCTTAAACAAGGTAAGGCTTTAGATCAGCGGATGGATAGGCTATATCAAGGGTACTGTCAATCCAAGCGCCAGCAAGGAACCGGAAGGTTTTTATTTGGAATGGGGGCAACCTTAATTGTGTGCGGTGCTATCTTATTAGATAGCCAATATGAACCCTTTGCTTTAAGCAGTGGCCTCGTAGGTGTCACATTTTGGTTGTTTAGTTGGCGTGCTTATCGCAAATAGGCTGTAAACTTTCGTTAAAAGACAATATTTTTAAAAAACTAACCCGAGGTGAGAGAAATGGGTATTAGTGTAACCCAACTTATTATCATAGCCGTTATTGTGCTATTGCTGTTTGGAACTAAGAAGCTGCGTAACATTGGTGGCGACTTAGGCGGAGCTATAAAAGGTTTCAAAAAAGCGATGAACGATGAAGATAAAATCGCATCTGAGAAGAAAGACGCTGACTTTGAACCACAAAATATCGAGCAGAAGAAAACCGACGCCACTTCTGATACCGCTAAAAACAAAGAGCAGGCGTAATACGTGTTTGATATCGGTTTTTGGGAACTGGTATTAATATCGGTCGTCGGGCTGGTGGTTTTAGGTCCGGAACGGTTACCAGTTGCCATTCGTAGTGTTTCTCGATTCATCGGTGCAGCGAAGAGCATGGCAAATAACGTGAAAGAAGAACTGTCGCACGAGCTGAAAGTGCAAGAGCTGCAAGATAACCTGCGCAAAGCGGAACAAATGGGGATGGAAGATCTCTCTCCCGATTTGAAAGCCTCTGTTGATGAACTCAAACAGGCGGCGCAGGATGTACAGCGGCCTTATGCGAATAAGGAAGATGCTCCAGCACCTTCAGATAAGAAAACCGATGAGTAACCTAAAGGGCTGCATCAGGTAGCTCTTTTTTGATCCCCGTTGTTGAGGTTCGATATGTCTTCTGTTGAGCAAACGCAGCCATTGATCAGTCACCTAATTGAATTGCGTAACCGACTATTGAAAGCAATCGTGTCGGTTATGTTGGTTTTTCTGGGGTTGATCTGGTTTGCCAACGATATCTATGAGTTTGTTTCCGCCCCTTTAATTGAAAGGATGCCGGAAGGTGCGACCATGATCGCGACCGATGTGGCATCGCCATTCTTTACGCCGCTGAAGTTAACCTTGGTGGCCTCGATTTTTGTTGCCGTTCCTTTGATTCTTTATCAGATCTGGGCGTTTGTTGCCCCAGGTCTTTACAAGCACGAACGCAAGTTGATCATGCCACTGCTGTTTTCGAGCTCGATATTATTCTATTGTGGTGTCGCGTTCGCATACTTTGTGGTTTTTCCGCTTATATTTGGTTTCTTCACTGCGATTTCCCTTGGTGGTGTTGAGTTTGCGACGGACATTTCCAGTTATTTGGATTTTGTTTTGGCGCTGTTTATGGCGTTTGGTATTGCTTTTGAAGTGCCGGTAGCGATTATCTTACTGTGCTGGACTGGTGCCACGGATGTTAAAACGCTCGGTGAAAAACGCCCTTACATTGTGGTTGCCGCGTTTGTCGTCGGCATGATGTTGACGCCGCCAGATATGATTTCCCAAACGCTATTGGCGATTCCAATGTGTTTGTTGTTTGAGGTAGGGCTATTCTTCGCCCGCTTCTATGGACGGCGAGAGCCGCAAGAAATCGGGCAACCTGAAGAATAAAAAAACTGCGCCATCAGAGCGCAGTTTTTATTTTTAGGTGTCTATATTTCACAAAGCATTGTGGTTCTCATAAAATCTTGTAGTTTTCATAAAGATTGTGATTTCCATAAAGATGGTGATTTCCACACAGCAGTGCTGTATCCACAAAACAGCCTTAGTTGGCGATATGGTTTCGTACAGGTCTTTACGATAAACGGAACAGTTGTTTCGCATTCTGAGTCGTGAGCTGATCGACCTGTTCTAATGATAATGCTCTAAGGTCGGCTATGCGCTGGGCAACGAGCTGGGTGTAAGCGGGTTCATTCCGTTTTCCACGATGTGGGACGGGCGCAAGGTAAGGGCAGTCGGTTTCCATAATCACGTAATCCATGTCTAAATGAGGGATGACGTTGTCCATCCCGCCATTTTTGAATGTAGACACTCCCCCTAAGCCAAGATGAAAGCCTAGGTCATTGATCGCTTTGGCTTCTTCTAGGCTCCCCCCAAAACAATGAAATACACCAGAAAGACGCCCATCTTGCTCTTTCGCCAGTAGAGGTAACGTGTGTTCTATGGAATCTCGAGTGTGAATCACAACAGGTAAATCGAACTCTTTTGCCCAGTTGAGCTGGGTTGTGAATGCTTTTTCTTGTTCTGCTTTAAAGGTTGTATCCCAATAAAGGTCAATGCCGATTTCACCGACAGCAATAAAGTGATGCTTATCAAACCAAGAATAAATTTCAGCCAGAGTACTTTCTACATCGGCGTTCACATAGCAAGGATGCAGCCCCATCATCGAGTGGCAAATATTAGGAAATTGTGCCTGTGTTTTTAACATGGGTGCAATCGAATCGAGATCGATATTCGGCATTAGAATTTGGTTTACATTTTGTTCTAAAGCACGGGCAATCACGGCTTCTCGATCTTCATCAAATTCGGTGGCGTAAATGTGAGCGTGGGTATCTATCATGTTGGTATTTGGGCGTTGATGACAAAATTCTCGTCTCAGTATACCCGAGATTTTAAAACTCATACTCGGGATTTTAAAACTCATACTCGGGATTTTAAAACTATGCGTCTAAGGGCATTTTTGTTGATTCTTGCTGGCGTGATAGGGCGAGAGTGATATAGTTTCTGCCAGAATTTTTCCAGACAAGGAGAAGAGCGTGTCTGTTTCCATCCAAGGTCAATTTCCTGGTCGCCGTATGCGACGTATGCGAAAGCATGACTTTAGCCGCCGTTTAATGGCAGAAAACCAAGTAACAGTGAACGACTTGATTTACCCAATCTTTATCTTGATGGGTAAGAATCGACGTGAACCCGTGGAGTCAATGCCGGGCATTGAGCGTTTATCGATCGACTTGATGCTAGAAGAAGCGGAGTATTTGTCTAAATTGGGTGTGCCTGCCATTGCTCTTTTCCCGGTTGTTACTCAAGACGCTAAAAGCCTATGTGCGACAGAAGCGTATAGCCCTGATGGGTTAGTGCAACGTGCTGTGAAGCTGTTAAAAGAGCACATTCCAAATATTGGCGTCATCACCGACGTAGCATTAGATCCGTTTACGACGCATGGACAAGACGGCATCATTGATGATGATGGCTATGTGTTGAATGATGAAACGACAGAAGTGCTCATCAAACAAGCGATTTCCCATGCCGAAGCCGGCGCTGATGTTGTCGCACCTTCCGATATGATGGATGGCCGTATTGGCAAAATTCGTGAAGCGCTAGAAGAAGCGGGTCATATTCATACTCAGATCATGGCGTATTCCGCGAAGTACGCTTCACATTATTACGGTCCTTTCCGTGATGCCGTCGGATCGGCATCTAACCTAAAGGGTGGCGATAAGAAAAACTATCAAATGGATCCTGCTAACAGTGATGAAGCATTGCAAGAAGTCGCGATGGACATCAATGAAGGTGCGGACATGGTGATGGTGAAGCCCGGTATGCCATATCTTGATGTGGTTCGCCGCGTGAAAAGTGAATTGCAGGTGCCGACTTTTGCTTATCAAGTCTCGGGTGAATACGCAATGCATAAGGCGGCGATTCAGAATGGCTGGTTGAAAGAAAAAGAAACGGTCTTGGAATCCCTTCTCTGCTTTAAACGCGCAGGTGCCGATGGGATTTTGACTTACTTTGCCAAAGACGTCGCCGAGTGGCTTGCGGAAGAGGGTGCGCAAGCAAAAGAGAATACGCAATCGGTATAAGTGTTGACCGATGGTTTAATGTCATTCAAAAGCTGAGCCTGATGGTTCAGCTTTTTTTCTTTAGGAGTCAGTATAAAAATTCGAACGGAATGCCGAGATAAATGCATTTAAGTGGTGAGGGTATTGAGGTGGTGAAGGCGATTCCTGAAATTGTAATAAAGGAAACCGTCGTCAACCTAGTCAAGCGGCTGCAAGACAAGACCCTCTCATCTTTGTTGCAGAGGAAGGAAAAGAGGCATAGCTCAAATGTTAAAGAAGAAGCAGGAAGAATGGGCGATAAAAAAGCGGAGACAAGCAAAGTCCCGCAACGAATTTTGTCTATGTTGAGGTTGTTAATTTCCAACAGGTATTCTATTGATATGCTTAGAAATACCTCAAAATCTCTTGAATGTCGGATTCACGTTACCAAGGAATGCATAAAATAAATGAGAAAAATTCTCGTTTATTGCTTGACCTGTAAATGAGAATCATTATTATTGAGTTTGTCTTAGGGAATAAGGAACAGTTCCAAAGGAATTGATTTCAGTTTCAAGCGAACTTGCACTGATTCTTGAATGACACGACATTGCTCACATTGCTTCCAGTGTAATTTAGCTTTAAGGCAAAGTGATATATTTATCATTTTGACCAGTTCTGCTAGGCGACATCATTCGATGTCGCTTTCTTTTATCTAAAATTTACTCCTTTCTCTCCATCGCTGTTTCATTTTCATGGCTTCGCAGCGCAGTAGCTGTACCGCACTTAGATGATAGGAGTGGAGGTAAATTCACCTCAATTGGTTCATAGAACGTTCGCTATTGATTATTCAATACTCAGCATGGTGTTTTTTGACGCCATAATCGAATGCCCTTCCTTTTCTGCTGATTAAAATATCAAATATTTCTATTGATTTTTTAGAAATTTTTCTCCGGTTCAAATTATTTTCCACAAGGCATGATCATGGGAAGATCAAAGATCTTAGGAATTAACTTTGTTTAAGTTGTTGTATTAATTGATTTTAAAATGAAAATTAGCCTATTTTACTTACTGTTAATCTTCTGTGGGTAACTTTTACCAACAGAGTTATCCACAGTCATCTCTGTCGTTTGTTGCGCAACAAACCTTTTTTTCAGGCTCGTTTTTACTGAGGGGTGATAAATGGCACTCCCGCTTCAATTTGAGTTTGCGGACGTGGTATCACAAGGCGAGTCATGGCATTCTAAGCCCATTATTTCTCGCACTGTATTTGGACAGACAGATTATGGCAACCATACCAGACAACCCTTTGATTCTCATTGATGGCTCATCTTATCTTTATCGGGCGTTTCATGCTTACCCCGGTACCATGAGCAATGGCGACATACCGACCAATGCGGTTTATGGCGTGGTGAACATGCTGCGCAGTATGATGCGCCAGTTCAGCTCGGAGCGAATTGCGGTCATCTTTGATGCCAAGGGCAAAACATTCCGCGATGACATGTATCCGGAATACAAGGCTAACCGCCCCCCAATGCCTGATGACTTACGTTGTCAGATAGAGCCTTTACACAATGTGATTAAAGCGATGGGATTGCCCCTTATTTCCATTCCTGGTGTAGAGGCTGATGACGTTATCGGTACATTGGCAAGTCAGGCGTCGAGATTGGGTATGCCTGTATTGATCAGCACTGGCGACAAAGACATGGCGCAGCTGGTGGATGAAAATGTCACACTGATCAACACGATGACGAACGTTGTTATGGATCGTGAAGGCGTTGTGGATAAATTTGGTATCCCACCTGAGCTGATTATCGACTACCTCGCCCTGATGGGGGATAAAGTCGATAATATTCCAGGCGTTCCGGGGGTTGGGGATAAAACCGCGACGGCTTTGCTGCAAGGCATCGGAGGGTTGAATAAGCTGTATGAAAATTTAGACGATATTGCCTCTCTTGGCTTCCGTGGTTCAAGAACCATGGCGAAGAAGCTAGTGGACAACAAAGAGAATGCTTACCTATCTTATGAGCTGGCTACGATCAAACTGGATGTTGAGCTGGAAGAGACACCCGAAACGCTAAAAAAAGAGTCACCAAACAAAGATGAATTGATCAAGCTGTATGGGCAATTGGTTTTCAAATCATGGCTAAATGAATTGCTTGAAGGCGGTACCGGTGAAGTGGAAGCCATTGGTCGTCATGCGTCGGGTTCGAGTCCCGTTTCTTCTTCAGATGAGATGGATACCAGTGCCGTTTCCATTGATCGCAGTCAGTACGAGACGGTATTAACACAAGACAGTTTTCACCGTTGGTTAGATAAGCTGAAAGCCGCTCCGCTGATGGCCTTCGATACCGAGACGGATAGCTTAGATTATATGGTGGCGAACCTTGTGGGCTTATCGTTTGCGACTGAAGAAGGTGTGGCGGCGTATGTGCCTGTTGCGCATGACTATCTGGACGCGCCAGAGCAATTGGATCGAGACTGGGTACTGGCACAACTCAAGCCCCTACTGGAAGACAGCAATGTGGCTAAAGTGGGGCAGAATCTAAAGTACGATGCCAGCGTATTGGCACGTTATGGCATCGACATGCAGGGCATTCGGCACGACACCATGTTAGCGTCTTATGTGTATAACAGTGTCGGCGGTAAGCACGATATGGACAGCCTAGCGCTTCGCTTCCTTCAACACAGCTGCATGTCGTTTGAATCCATTGCAGGTAAGGGTAAAAATCAACTGACCTTTAACCAAATCGACTTGGAAGATGCATCGCCTTACGCGGCAGAAGACGCGGATGTGACGCTTCGTTTGCATAATCGTATTTACAGCAACCTTAAGCAAGATGAGAAGCTCAACCATATATACCAAGACATCGAGATGCCTTTGGTTCCAGTGCTATCACGTATTGAGCGCACAGGCGTGATGATTGACGACATGTTATTAGGAGCTCAATCGCAAGAAATTGCGGTGCGATTGGATGAATTGGAACAAAAAGCGTATGAGCTGGCCGGCGAAAAATTTAACTTAAGTTCGCCAAAGCAACTCCAAGCCATATTGTTTGAAAAAATGGGCCTACCTGTTTTAAAGAAAACACCATCGGGAGCCCCGTCAACGAATGAAGAAGTCTTGCAAGATTTAGCCTTGGATTATCCGCTGCCAAAAGTGCTTCTAGAATATCGCGGCTTGGCAAAACTGAAATCGACTTACACCGATAAACTGCCGAAGATGATCAATCCGACAACCGGTCGAGTGCATACGTCTTATCACCAAGCTGTTACCGCTACAGGGCGTTTTTCTTCAACGGATCCTAATTTACAGAATATCCCTATTCGAAATGAAGAAGGTCGACGAATTCGTCAAGCGTTCGTTGCGCCTCATGGTTGGAAGATCCTCGCGGTCGATTATTCTCAAATTGAATTGAGGATCATGGCGCACTTATCGGGCGACCAAGCGCTTTTGGATGCCTTTAGCCAAGGGAAAGACATTCACTCCGCAACGGCCGCAGAAGTGATGGGGGTCGATATTGATCAGGTCAGTAGTGAACAGCGCCGCCGTGCTAAAGCCGTCAACTTTGGGCTTATCTATGGTATGAGTGCGTTTGGGTTAGCGAAACAACTGGGTATTCCGCGTGGTGAGGCACAGGGGTACATGGATAAATACTTTGAGCGCTACCCTGGCGTGATGCAGTATATGGAAGACACTCGGAGCAGTGCAGCCGAGCGCGGGTATGTCGAAACGCTCGAAGGTCGTCGCTTGCACCTGCCGGAGATAAAATCACGTAACGGTATGCGTCGTAAAGCGGCTGAGCGTGCGGCGATTAACGCACCAATGCAGGGCACAGCAGCCGACATCATTAAGAAAGCCATGTTATTGGTGGACGAGTGGATACAAGCTGAAGGAGAGGGCAAAGTGAAGCTGCTGATGCAGGTACACGATGAATTGGTGTTTGAGGTAGAAGAGTCAGTCCTTTCCGAGGTTGAAAGTAAAGTACAAAAACTGATGGAATCTGCCGCAAGCCTAAATGTCCCATTAGTGGCTGAATCTGGGTATGGAGATAACTGGGATCAGGCCCATTAGCCAAATTTTGCTCTAATTCATCAAATAACTATGAGCCAGCGCACACGCTGGCTTTTTTTTAAGTAAAATAAAGTCGTATAAAATAAAGTGTTAATGTAGTTATTACAAAATATTAATGAAAAAAAACTACAAAATAGTTTTCATCTATGTGTAAATGTTGTACATTATCTCTCGTAGGGTACAGAGGTAAGATGTTCTATCTTTCAGACCTTTTGTTTCACGTTATTGGATTAGGCTGATTCAGCCGCCCCAGTCAGTTTTTGACTGGGGCGTTTTTTATTGCATAAAAAACAATACACTGCTGTCAAAGTAAGCATATATTGCTTGTTTTCCACACGTAGTCTCATTTGTCCTCGGCATGCTTTTCAAAGCGTATCTGCCCATTTTTTTGTTGAATTATCCTTTCTTAATCAAGTTAATTATTTCGATTCCATGAGAATAAATGTCGTCAATGAATATTTAGTGTAGGGCTTTTTGTAGTAAAAAACCTTATTGTCAATAAGATGTTTTTTGTAAAAAATTAAGCTTGATCTAAATTAAGTTACGGAAGACATGAAACAAGAGGTTTATGCAAATAAGCCCTGATAGGAAAAGGTGTCAGACGACAAGGTTTTTACAAAAAGTAGAGAAAGACCTTGAGTTTTAGCGGGAGATCATGAATGCTTTTTAACTATAATAATAATACCTCCTATTTCTCTCCCGTTGCCCCACCCAAGAGGTGGGGACTTTTGTATGTATGAGATAAAGTGACTTATTATTCACCGGGTTGAATCGGGTATTCATCCTCTTGCATCTCTTCTATCAGTGCTGGAGCAAACCATTCATCCATCTTAGCTCTTAATTGGTCGACCCCAATGCCTTTCAAAGAAGAAAACACGTCTACTCTCACTTCACCACCATACGCTAACGCGGCTTCACGAATTTTTAGTAGTGTGGCTTTTCTTGCTCCGCTTTTCAGTTTGTCTGCTTTTGTCAGCAATACTTGAACTGGGATGCCGGAATCGACAGCCCAGTAAATCAGTTGTTGATCCAAATCTTTCATTGGATGACGAATGTCCATCAGAACCACTAAGCCTTTAAGCGACTCACGTTTTTGAAGGTATTCACCTAGTGATTGCTGCCATTTCTTCTTCATTTCTAAAGGAACTTGAGCAAATCCATAGCCAGGAAGATCAACAATGTGGCAGTTGTCGTATACTTTAAATAAGTTGATTAACTGAGTTCGACCTGGAGTTTTGCTGGTTTTTGCTAAACTTCTTTGGTTAGTTAGTCGATTTAGGGCACTGGACTTACCAGCGTTAGAGCGACCAGCAAACGCAACTTCTATTCCCTTATCCTCTGGCAAGTGACGTATGTCAGGGGCGCTGGTAATAAAATGTGTGTTCTGGTAATGAATTTTTGCGCTCACTGTTAACTCCATCTCGTCTTTGTGTAGTCGATTGATTACTTTTTTGTGAATTTGTGTAAAATACCCTTGCTCGGCATAAGGTCGTTTTACTGTACCCATAGCCAACCACATTATGTGGTACTGGAAGCTTGATAATTATAATGGAATGTCATGAAAAAATTAGTGCTAATCTTGAGTTTATTAGCCAGCTGCTCTGTATGGGCCCAAGGTAGTATTGAAGCTGGTAAAGCAAAATCTCTTACATGTGCGGCCTGCCACGGTGCAGACGGTAACAGTTTGATTCCAATTAATCCAAAACTGGCTGGTCAGCATGCCAAATACCTTGAGAAACAGTTACAAGATCTCAGGTTAGGCGGGCAGACAGGCGGAAAGCAAGGTCGATATGATCCTGCTATGAGCGCCATGGCCGCTCCATTGTCGGACGAAGATATCGCAGATCTTGCTGCGTATTATTCGTCTCTTACAGCCGCAGAAGGCACCACTCCTGATGAAGTGGTCGATCGCGGAAAAGTACTGTATGCCGCTGGTGACATGCAACGTGGTATTACAGCATGTATTGCTTGCCATGGTCCTCGTGGTAACGGAACAGAGCTTTCAGGTTTCCCTAAAATATCGGGTCAACACCCTGACTACATCAAAGCTCAGTTGGTGAAATTTCGCTCTGGAGAACGCAGTAACGATATGAATGCAATGATGCGTGATATCGCGAAAAAGTTAACCGACGAAGACATCGACATACTGTCGAAATACATGGGCGGTTTGCATTAAGCTTTCTTGAAGACAGCTCAATCTGTCCTCATTATGATCAAAAAGCGGCGATTTTATTGCCGCTTTTTACATTTCAATTCCACCGACCGCTCTTTTTACCACGATTATGCAGAAAGTGCTCAATAAAACTCCACTCTAACCTCACTTTCTGGTATGTTTCGCATCCCTAACTGAGGATGCCTACATGCATGTATGTCCGCTCTGCGGCTCATCGCAGACTACCGACTACTTTGAAGACCATTGTCGACGTTATCATCAATGTCAGCAATGCGAATTGGTGTTTGTTGATCCTACCCAGCGTTTGACCGCTGAGGAAGAAAAAACCATGTATGATCGGCACGAGAATGACCCTTTAGATGAAGGATACCGTCGTTTTTTGAGCCGAATGTCTGTGCCTATTGTTGAACGCGTCAAACCCCACTCGTATGGGTTGGATTTTGGTTGTGGACCTGGGCCAACGTTATCTCTCATGTTAGAAGAGAGCGGGCATACCGTTTCTCTTTACGATCTCTACTATTATCCTGATAAGACGGTACTCGATAGAGCGTATGATTTTGTAACTGCCACCGAGGTAATAGAGCATCTCTACCAACCTGATAAGGTGTGGCAGCAGTGGTTGAGTTTAGTCAAACCAGGTGGATGGCTTGGGCTAATGACCAAAATGGTGATCAGCCTTGAAGCGTTTGCTGGATGGCATTATAAAAATGATCTGACGCATGTGATCTTTTTTAGTCGTGCAACGTTTCAATACTTAGCGCGACGGGACGGGCTCCAACTCGAATTTATTGGCAATGATGTAATTTTACTGAGGAAACCCAGTAATGAGTCGAAGTAAAAAATCTAGAAAACCAGGTGCCGTAATCGGCGAGCCTGAAGTAATTGTAACGCGTAACCGCAGTGAGTCTGACATTGAAGGTCGATTGCGTAAGAAGGCGAAAAGACGCAAAGGTTTGAAGTCTGGCAGTCGTCATTCTGAAGCCTCTGAATCTAAGCACTCTGGCAGTGGTCAAAAACGGGATCCTCGCTTGGGCAGCAAGAAAAAGATTCCACTGATCATTGAACCAACGAAAAAGCCGACGAAGCAGGAACGTCGCCTTTCTGCTGAGCAAGAGCTTGAGATGTTGGAAAATGATGCGCATCTAGCCGTATTATTAGACCGAATCGACGCGGGTGAAAGTTTGGGGAGAGGTTTACAGCAGTTCGTAGATGAAAAGCTGGATCGTATCGAAGTTCTGATGAATCAACTGGGGTTGATGGAACCAGAGATTGAGGAAGTGGAAGAAACGCTGGAAGCACCGACTAAAGCGAAATCTGACGATGATTTACTCTCTCAGTTCGAAGCTCTTGATATAGACAACTTGAAAGAATAAGCGAGAAGGTCATGTCAGTAACCGTATTGGCTGTGATAGGTGGGCTCATTATTTTGGGTCTAGCTGTGTACGCAGGTTATCTTTTACTGCAACTTAAAAAGCAGAAGGAACGGCAAGCAAAGCATCAAGCACTGGCGATTGATAAGCGCAACGCTAACATTTTTGAAAATGTTGATACGCTATGTGCGGCGGGTATTCAAGGACAATGTGACCTTTCGGAAATCAGCATTCGTGTGTATTGCATCCTAGATTATGTGCAGGGTGACGATCGAATTGATTTTGACAAAGAGTACCCTGCTATTGCTGAGTTGTATCATGTTGTTAAGGATATGGCTCGCGGGGAAGATAGGCAAACACTGGCGAAGAAAGAGCGGATGCAACAGACTCTGGCTCGCCAGAAAGCAGAAGCCCGCTTAAATGATGCTATTGTTGAAGAGTTGAAAATACTCAAAGACAAGATCAAACCGCTGAACAATCAGATCAATATCAATGTGATCACTTCCTGATTTATTGAGCATCGAGTGGATCGACCCAGATTATACTCTGGGTTCTATCTCAGTTTGCGAGTGATCTCACTAGCACTTCTGAACATTTCTATTATTAAATCCGTTAGCGTATACCATCACTGTCATTGTGATATGGCAAAATACGCCCCTAAGCACTAAACCGGAAGCACAAAGCAATGCCGAGTCACACAACAATGTCGAGTCAAAAAACAATGTCGAGTGAGCAAATTGTTTGGGATCAAACTGTATTAGACAAATACAATTACTCAGGGCCGAGGTACACCTCTTATCCAACTGCGTTGGAATTTCATGAAGCCTATACCATTGCTGAGTTCGATATGGCTTGTGCGCAATACCCAGAGCGCCCTCTGTCACTGTATGTGCATATTCCGTTTTGCCATAAGCTTTGTTACTACTGTGGGTGTAATAAAGTGATCACACGTCATCAGCATAAAGCGGATGAATACTTAGATGTGCTAGAACATGAAATTCGACAGCGCGCTTCTTTACTCCATCACCGCCGTGTGACGCAATTGCACTTTGGAGGGGGCACGCCAACCTTTTTAGATGAAGTTCAAATATCGCGCTTGATGTCTCTGCTTCGGGAAGAGTTTCAGTTTGACGCAAGTGCTGAAATCAGCATCGAAGTTGACCCAAGAGAAATTGAGTTAGAGATGCTTGATCACCTGCGAGCGGAAGGGTTTAACCGTTTAAGCATTGGGGTTCAAGATTTCGATAAAGAAGTGCAAAAGTTGGTTAACCGAGAACAAGATGAGCAATTTATCATCGACATGGTTGAAAAAGCCAAACAGCTTGGTTTTCGTTCCACCAATCTGGATTTGATCTATGGTTTACCTAAACAAACCCAAGCCTCTTTCGCAAAAACATTAGAGCAAGTACTGAAAATGCAGCCGGGTCGTTTATCGGTGTTTAACTATGCTCATATGCCTCAGTTATTTGCGGCACAACGTAAGATCAAAGATGCCGATTTACCCACCCCAAGTGAGAAGATGGCGATTCTTCAGGATACCATCAGCACGTTGACGGGAGCAGGATACCAGTTCATTGGTATGGATCACTTTGCTCAACCCGACGACGAACTTGCCATCGCTCAACGAAACGGCGTTCTTCATCGTAATTTCCAGGGTTATACCACACAGGGCGATTGTGATTTGGTTGGATTTGGGGTTTCTGCGATTTCTATGATTGGAGACAGCTACGCTCAAAATCAGAAAGAGCTAAAGAAATACTATGCCCAAGTCAACGAGTTGCGTCATGCGTTATGGAAAGGTGTGTCACTGGATGCGGATGACTTGCTGAGACGCGAAGTCATAAAGCAACTGATCTGCAACTTTAAACTGGATAAGACGTTCATTGAAAATGAATTTGATATTGAGTTTGACCGTTATTTCAAAGAAGACTTGGAATTGCTGCAAACTTTTATAAATGACAAATTAGTGGAAGTGAGTGATAGCGAAATTCGTGTTCAGTTGCGTGGGCGCCTGTTGATACGAAACATCTGCATGTGCTTCGATAAATATTTGCGAGTCAAAGCGCGTCAGCAGCAATTTTCGCGCGTCATCTAAATCGGTTTGGCTGTGAGCTTTTAAAGGTTGGATAAGAAGGGGCATCATGCCCCTTTTGGTGTTTTGTGTTCGTTTTTTGCATTGAAGTGAACGTTATCTAGCGCGAGCTCGTTAGGAATTCAGTTTATTTGAGCTTTGCTAAAAATTTATCCGATTCAGCAATAGCCAATTTCATCTCTTGGATCGCCACCTCGATGTCCTTCTCTAAACTCATAAACTCACCTTTCAGTGATCCAATAGCGCTCGCATTCAAGTTGTGCTTCAAATATAACGTGTTGTCTTGCAAGGTATTAAGCACAGGTTTCATTTTTTTCTCAGCCTGTTTCATTGCTCGCAACATGGTTTTGTATGATGCTTTGGTCTGTTTCAGCTTGGATTCACTATCACGGCGAAGTTTATTGTTGGTATAAAGATTGAGCTCTTCTGCCCATTCATCAAAAAGGGCGTCAGACACATCTTCAATGGAACGGATTCGGCTGGAAACCGTTTCGGCCGCATCTACGCTGTCTTCATACTTGGCGTCGATTTTCTTATACATCGACTCCAAGTCACCGCCATCAAACTGAGTCAGAGCAGACAGCGCTTCAAGTGCACTAGAAAACTCCTCTTGAGCTTTTTGTTGTGCGGTTCTGGCATTTTCCACCCTATCGACCATGATGTCACGTTTATGAATGCCCACTTTCTCCATCGCTGAGTAATACGTGGATTGGCATCCAGTAATCAAAAATAAAGATATTGCCATAGCAAAAACAAAACGCATTTGGATTTCCTTTTCGTATAGAATTGGAAGAACTATGGACGACTTAACAAGGAGATACAAGTGAAGTTCGAAGAGATAACCGTTCATTCTCAACAATTTTTCCGCTATCTGCTTGGACGCATGGGACACGATCGTTTAACCGTGAGTGCGGGGTACATGGCGTACATCACGTTATTATCGCTTGTTCCTATGTTGACCGTGTTGCTCTCAGTGCTTTCTACGTTTCCGGTGTTTGCCAATGCAGGCGATGTGCTTCAAGAGTTTGTGATTACTAATTTTGTGCCAGCTGCTGGCGCCGCCGTGAAGTCGGCACTGAATGACTTTGTTGCGAATACCGGGAAAATGACGGCAGTCGGTGGGGGATTTTTGTTTGTGGCAGCGTTAATGCTGATTTCCAACATTGATAAAAACTTGAACTATATTTGGCGTGTAGAAAAAAAACGCCGCCGCGTGTATTCGTTTTCCATGTATTGGATGGTGTTAACGCTAGGTCCGATTCTGGTAGGAACGTCTATTGCAGCAACGTCTTATGTGACGTCTCTCAATTTGATTGAAAGCGAGACCATATCGACGGTGTACTCAGAATTATTGAGTGGGTTGCCTTTTATTTTATCTTTCTGTGCATTCATGGGGCTATACATGTTGGTGCCAAACAAGAAGGTAATGTTGAAAGATGCAGCGCTAGGCGCTCTCGTGGCTGCCATACTGTTTGAACTGAGTAAAAAGGGCTTTGCTATGTATATCACTCAGTTCCCGTCTTACCAGCTTATTTACGGTGCATTGGCGGCCATACCGATTCTTTTTGTGTGGGTTTACCTCTGTTGGTTGATTGTTCTGGTAGGAGCAGAAGTGACGGCAAGCCTTGGAGAACGAGAATTGTGGTACCATACTGAGCCTGAAAATGAAGCAGAACAATAAGGAATGGGTGGATGATCGCCTTAATTCAAAGAGTCAGTGAGGCTGCAGTCCACGTCAATGGCGAATCCGTTGGCGAGATCAACAAAGGGATACTCATCCTGCTTGGTGTTGAAAAAGAAGACGACGAAGCCAAGGCTAAACGGCTGATGGAGCGTGTTTTAACCTACCGGATTTTTGACGATGATCAGGGGAAAATGAATCTGAATGTCCAAGAAGTGAACGGAAGTGTTTTAGTCGTGTCTCAATTTACATTACCAGCGGACACAAAAAAGGGGACGCGCCCGGGTTTCTCCAAAGGTGCCCATCCCGTTGAGGCAGAGCGTTTGTACGATTATTTCTCTGATCGATGCGCTGAAAAAATCAGTACAGAGCGAGGAAGGTTTGGTGCGGATATGAAAGTCTCATTGGTCAATGATGGACCGGTGACTTTCTGGCTACAAGTGTAGGGTTTGTTGACTTTTAGAACACAGTTTAATCGAGAAAGGTAAACCGTCCCGAGCAAGATTATGCGTTCAATCTCCGTACAAGCTTTCAATTTCAGTGCAAGCTTTCAATTTCAGAAAGAGTGCTAACGAGCAAAGGAATTTCATGTTTAAACTAGTCACCCCCAAAACAGCGAATCATCTGAATAAGTATTACCACTTTCGCTGGCAAATGCTGCGCGAACCTTGGCGTTTGCCTGTCGGTTCGGAAAGGGATGAATACGATGAACTTAGCCATCACCGAATGATTGTGGACGGCAAAGGTCGCCCGATGGCCATTGGGCGTTTATACATTACGCCTGATAATGAAGGTCAGATACGTTATATGGCGGTGAAGCCGAACCGCAGAAGTAAAGGCATCGGGTCGCTGGTCATGGTGGCACTAGAGTCGTTTGCTCGGCAAGAAGGCGTGAAGCGCTTGGTGTGTAATGCACGTGAAGACGCGATTGCTTTCTACGAGAAAAATGGCTTTGAAAGCCAAGGTGAACTCAGTGACGAACGGGGTCCCATGCGTCATCAGCAAATGGTGAAATCGCTGGATCCATTGGCGAACGTGTTGAGACGGCCGGAATGGTGTGCGGAATTGCAAGATCGTTGGGAAAGTCAAATTCCTATCAGTGATAAGATGGGGATTAAAATCAATCAATACACCGGTTACCGTTTTGAGTGCAGTGCTCAACTAAACCCTAACTTAAATCCTCACAACACCCTGTTTGCGGGTTCAGCGTTTACTTTGGCGACGTTAACAGGTTGGGGCATGACTTGGTTGTTGATGAAAGAGCGTGAATTGGAAGCGGATATTGTGCTGGTGGATAGCCGCATACGTTACTGTCACGCGGTGGAGCAAAGTCCAATAGCGGCGACGTCACTGGATGGTATCAGTGGAGACTTAGATAGGTTGGCTTCAGGGCGTAAGGCTCGAGTGGTCATTAACGTGACGATTTACAGTGGTGAGCATGCCGCTGTAGAGTTCACTGGCACTTACATTCTCTTACCTAATTATCAAGGAATGCTTGGACGTAAGGAATGCCAAGGTACGTAAGGGATACCGAATATTAAGGTATGAGCTTTTCTGATGCCTGACAATCTTTGCGTGTAATAGGTGTACTAGAGAGGGGTTGGTATTGCCACTCTCCACATTCCCCCTTTAGCATGAGTGTAATGCTGCCTTTTTCTGTATTGACCAAATCAACATTCCCAAGAATCGATCCTGTAAAATCACTACCCTGAATGCGTGATTCTTGCATTGTGATTCTTCCTCTATCGACATCGATAACGAAGTCAGACACGGAAACAGGCTCTGGTTCTTTCTTGGATAGCTCAAGAGGGATGCTGGGATCCATCAGTGCAGCGAAGTGAGAGGTGGTCGTTAAGTCGCGAAATTGGGTCGAAATGAAGCCTGAAACACTGTGATTGAACGACGCGGCGTCTCCCGACAATCCTGAGAGCTCAAATTGGGTGTCAGCCAGACCTGATAAGTCGAGTGGCAGTGGGTGAAGGTACTGAAGTGTCTCGATTGGAATGCCGTCACCTTGGAATTTGAGCGTCCATGGTTGGCTATATTGACTATAATCCCATTGCCCTTGTGCGCGAATAATTCCATCGCTCACTGGGAAGATGACCTTATCCAGATAACTGATGCCTGCGTTGGCACGTGCTTCCACAAGGAGTTGAGAACCAATCAGCTTCCCAATATTGGCGCTGTTGGCTGTTAAGGTTAACTGTCCTTGCCATAAGCCAACTTGACCATTTCTTAATATATCTAATTGATTACCTTGGATATTCAATCCGGAAATCTGACGTTTTGGCTCTGAGTTTAAGTCAATGTACTGTGCGCGTTTTACCGAAAGCTGATCAATGGTCAGATTGGTGAGACGATCGATTTGCGCTTTAAAGGGGGATAGAGACAGCTCGCTGTCGGTGTACCACTCAATCCCCGTTAAGTTAAGTTGCGCTAAATGCCAAGTATCGGGCGTAAACTCACCATTGACCTGAATATACCCTTGATTCATTCCAACATTAGCACTTTGAACGGTAATAAGATCCGGTGAAAAGCTGGCTTCAAGAGCAGGCTCTAACCAAAGTTGATCGGCATACTCAATGCTTTCAGCGTCGAGTGAAATGGAACCAGAAGGCTGTTTCCATAATTGGAAGGGAAAGCGAATGTTTTCCAATGTCATGTCTGCTTGAACCATTGCAAAAGAGGGAAACTCAAGATCGCTGCGCAGTACATCTAAGCGTTTTATGACAATTTCAGCGCTGTCTGCCCATTTGAATGTCTTGATGGTTTGCCAATCATCTTTAGTGACAGTCAGTTCATTCAGCGCGGCGTTAACGACGTTCCAGCGCCCGTTTTTCCATTCGGCTTGTCCTGATAGTGCGCCACCACGCCAATTGAAAGAGAGCCCATATATCTTTTTGCTGTCTCCAAAAATGTCGGCATCCAAAAGGACATTATTGAACGCTTCATTTTGCCAATAAATTTGATCGGCGCTCAATTGAGTTTCGCCGTACCAACGCCAGATAGGATGATCGCTAACAACGGGTTGTTTAATTTGGAATTTCAGCCCTCTTACAATCCATTCAGGGCTCGAGAAATCGAGGTTGTCTACGGCGAACTGGTGAACTTGAACAAAAGAGAGGGGGCGAATGTTAGGCACTCCCTTTTGTAATTGCAGCCCACTAAGCTGCAAACTCGCAATGCTGATTTTTGTGCCACTCAAGAGTTCAGAGTCGAGCCAGATGTTTACGGTTTCGATGAACATGGGTTCAGGCTGCGTTGAAAGTTCAACGCCATAGAGTGTTAATTGGTAAGGGGATTGATACTCCACGTTTTCAATTTGGATGGTGAGGTTGCTCAGCTGATTGGCAACAAAATTCACCACTGGCGTGGCGTAGCGGGTATGCAGGCTGCCAAATAATGCCAGCACTGAAACAACGATCAGCAGTAAGAATAAAACCACAACCGTAGAGGCTTTTCTCATCTTCCTTGTTCCAAATTTTTCAATCCAGCTTTCAGATTGGCTCAATTATTGATTGGATTCAATAAAAAGCCCCTCGAAAGAGGGGCTTGGTAATGGATTTGCTACTTTAATCCACTTTCATAAGCCTTAACCGAGTTGAGGCCCTGCTGCAACCAACGATTTACCTTCATCGTTGTCAGTGTATTGAGCAAAGTTTTTGATGAAGCGATTGGCTAAATCTTCGGCTTTGCTGTCCCACTGAAGTGGATCGGTGTAGGTATCTCGAGGATCAAGGATATTCGCATCAACGCCATGTAACGCAGTTGGCACTTCAAGGTTGAAGACGGGAATGACTTTCGTATCCGCATGGTCAATCGATCCATCCAGAATTGCATCGATGATTCCGCGAGTATCTTGGATTGAAATACGTTTTCCTGTGCCATTCCAACCAGTATTGACGAGGTAAGCTTCTGCTCCAGCTGCTTCCATGCGTTTCACCAGCACTTCAGCGTACTGGGTTGGGTGCAAGGTTAGGAATGCCGCACCAAATGCAGCAGAGAAGGTTGGGGTGGGTTCCGTAATGCCACGCTCTGTGCCTGCCAGTTTGGCAGTAAAACCAGATAAGAAGTGGTACTTCGTTTGCTCAGGCGTCAGTTTCGATACCGGAGGAAGCACACCAAAAGCATCGGCTGTAAGGAAAATCACTTTTTGGGCATGGCCTGCTTTCGATACCGGTTTAACGATATTATCGATATGATGAATGGGGTAAGAAACACGTGTATTTTCCGTCTTAGAGCCATCATCAAAATCGATTGACCCATCAGCACGAACGGTTACGTTTTCTAGCAATGCATCACGACGAATAGCATTAAAAATATCCGGTTCGGCTTCTTTGGATAGGCGAATCGTTTTGGCGTAGCAGCCTCCTTCAAAATTGAAGATACCGTCATCGTCCCAGCCGTGTTCATCATCGCCAATCAGTTCACGTTTAGGATCGGTGGATAAGGTTGTTTTACCTGTGCCAGACAAACCGAAGAAGACAGCAACATCTCCCTCTTTACCCACGTTAGCGCTGCAGTGCATTGAAGCAATCCCTTGCAAAGGAAGAAGGTAGTTCATAACGGCAAACATGCCTTTCTTCATTTCACCGCCGTACCATGTTCCTCCGATGATTTGTACACGCTCTGTAAGATTGAAGGCAATGAAGTTCTCAGAGTTCAAACCTTGAGCTTCCCAATTCGGGTTGGTTGCTTTCGCTCCATTCATCACAACAAAGTCTGGATCGAACGAGGCAAGTTCCTCATTTGTAGGTCGGATGAACATGTTTTTAACGAAGTGGGCCTGCCATGCCACTTCTGTAATGATACGTACACTTAAGCGAGTATCTGGGTTAGCACCACAAAAACCATCAATAACAAAAAGACGCTTACCAGAAAGCTGATCCGTCACCAAGTCTCTTAGTTCTGTCCATATTTCTTGCGTAATCGGTTTATTGTCATTCTTACCTTGATCAGACCACCATAGCGTGTCTTTCGTCACCTCATCTTTAACGATGTATTTATCTTTTGGTGAGCGACCAGTAAAAATCCCAGTGTCGACAGCAACGGCACCAAGTTCTGTAACGGTGCCTTTTTCGTAGCCTTCTAGTTCTGGGCGTGTTTCTTCTTCAAACAACTGCTCATAACTTGGGTTACGTAAAACCTCAGTCACGCCAGTGATTCCGTGTCGGGTAAGATCGATGTGTGCAGCCTTTGTATGTTCCATAACGGTCATAGGTGCTCCTTGTAGGGTATAAATTGTAGGGGTTTTGTAATTATTTATAGTTTTCTGCTCACCACTTTGGCAACTTTGAGCCATTCTCATCTCAGGTCTTGTTGAATATTTTATCCCTGGGTTGAGTAGGGTTTTTATGCTCTTGTCACAGTTTGGCATGCTTATTTTATCGCTCGCGCAATCCTTTGCGCTAGATCAAAAGGATTAATACTTTGACAAAAATAAGTATAGCGTACGGTGATATAAATACGTGTTTTAGTAGCGAAAAGGCATTAAAAAAGCCAGCATTGAGCTGACTTTAGAAAGTATTCTTACCGCTTATTAAAGCATGAAAAATAATGGATCAGTGAAGAGTGTCGCTGCTGTTAGAGGCTTGCTCATAAAGCTCAGACACTTGCTTTTCGTCGAACGAATAATCTGTGCCACAGTAATCACAATGTAAAGAAACGGATCCTTCAGTCGCTAAAATGTCATTAATTTCATCTCGTGAAACGGTGATAATGGCGGCGCCACTGCGTTCGCGTGAACAGCCACAGAAAAACTCGACGGGTTGCGCTTCAAACAACTGTACTTTCTCTTGGTTATAAAGACGATAAAGTACATCGTTAGCTGGTAATCCAAACAACTCTTCATTTTTCACCGTGTTAGTGAGTTGCTCTAGGTGCTCAAAATCGTTCGGCGAGCCAGTGCCATCAGGCATGATTTGTAACAACATGCCAGCGGCATGCGCTTTACCTTCATGCTCACCAAGGCGGAACCACAGGCGAGTTTTAAGTTGCTCAGAGCGTTCAAAATACACTTCAAGGACATCAGACAATGTTTCGCCTTCGAGCCCAACGACACCTTGATAACGCTCCCCTTGCTTAGGCGCAATGGTGATGACGAGGTGCCCATTACCCGTCAATTGATGCAATGTTGCATCGTCCGCAATAGTGCCTTCCCATCGTGCCACACCGCGAACTTTCTGATCATGATCGCCATTGATCACGACGAGAGAAACAGGACCGTCCCCCTGCAACTGAAGTGTGATAGAACCCTCGAATTTTAGAGTGGCGGTCAGTAAGGTTGTGGCAACAAGAAGCTCACCCAACAGGTTTTGAACCGGTACGGGGTACTCCTTGCTTGAAATGATTTCTTGGTATGTGCTATCCAGTTGTACCAATTCGCCACGAACGGATAAATCTTCGAATAGGTAGCGATGCAATTGGTTGTTTGCCATGCGAGGAGCTCCAGCATTTATTGATTCTTGAACTTAATGATGTCACGACGCTGTTTTTTATCCGGGCGTCTTTCCGGGCTTGGGCTGTGCAGGGTATTCAGCTTTCTTTTTTGTGCATTATCTTCACGTTTAAGAAGGCTATCTTCGGTTTCTCGGTAAAGCAGTTGAGCTTCTGGAGCGCCGCGACGTTGATCGGATATCTTTTCAATGATCACCGTTTTTTCTTCATTCCCCTGTCTTAGCACGATGGTTGCGCCAAGTTCGACAATCTTGCTTGGCTTGGAACGTTGACCATTATAATGGACTTTTCCGCCATCAACCATATTCCGTGCTATAGATCGCGTTTTGTAGAAACGTGCCGCCCAAAGCCATTTATCGAGCCGAACCGTGGCAGTATTTGAACTCATAGTAAATTCGTGCTTCTAATGATTGACTTGCTTCATTATTTACACAATGGTGACGAGTACAGGGTTTTTCAACCTAAAATGGATGAAACGGAATCAGTCTAAAGTCTGTTAATGTGAATTGTTGCTAATCTTTATAAGAATGACATTTGGTATCCATCAATTTATATGACAATGTGTCGGCCTTTGTGTAGGCTTTGGCTTTTATTTATCAGACTGCCTTAACATATCTAAAGTTTTATTATAGGGAGCGCAGGGTACATGTCATCTTCTGTGGTGCAAAAATATCAATTAGATCAGAAGTTTACTGCTTTTCTGACGTTCATCGTCAAACGACAAGGAAAGCTGAGTGCCTGGTTGACATTATTGCTGATAGCCATCTCCGCATGGATTGTCGGGCAGCTAAGTTGGCAATGGGTTCCTCAAGATACAGGGAAAGCTCGTTGGTCACCGACGACCGTGGTTTCACAGGCTGGTCCAGGTTCCAATGATGGGGTATCGGGTGATGCTATTGCTTCTTTACTCGATGCTCATTTATTCGGTCGTTACTCCGATAAACCTGAGGCACAGCCAAAGCCAAAACCAGTGGTGAAAGATGCTCCTAAAACTCGTTTAAGTTTGGTTTTAGTTGGAGTGGTAGCAAGCTCCCCTGAAGACAGAAGTTTAGCGGTTATTGCTAATAGAGGTCAGCAACAAACCTATGGTATTGGTGAGCAGATTGAAGGCACGAGCGCTTCTCTAAAAGGCGTTTGGGTGGATCGGGTGATTATCGATAATCAAGGTCAGGACGAAACTCTGATGTTTGAAGGTGTCGAATACAGCAAGCTGGAGCCAAAAGATTCATTCGAACCACAAGATTCACCGGCACCGCCGCCATCTGATGATTCGAATATCGGAAATTTGTCTGATGTAAACGACATTGAGCAGGTCAGACGCGAAATTTCACAAAATCCTCAACAAATAATGCAATACATTCGCCTTTCGCAGGTCAGAAGAGAGGACAAAATCATTGGTTATCGAGTTGGACCGGGTAGCCAACGAGAATTGTTTGATGCGGTCGGGCTTAAAGATGGCGATATAGCAACGCAACTTAATGGGGCGGATCTGAGTGACCCTTCAGCTATGGGAAAAGTATGGCAAACCATATCTGATATGACGGAATTGAACCTGACTGTCGAGCGAGACGGTCAAAGGCACGAAATATTTATTGAGTTTTAAACCTGCGCAAAGCTGCGTTGGGGTATGAGTGGGAGTATCACGTGAAACAGTGGTTAAACAAAGGAACCTGGTTGCTTGCTGGTAGCCTTGCTTGGTCACCAGCATTGGTGGCAAGTGAGTTTAGTGCCAGTTTCAAGGGAACCGATATTAAAGAGTTCATCAATATTGTTGGACGTAACCTCGAAAAAACCATCATTGTCGATCCGGCAATTCGAGGAAAAATCGATGTTCGAAGTTATGACGTGTTGAATGAAGAGCAGTACTACCACTTTTTTCTAAATGTTTTGGAAGTATATGGCTTTGCAGCCGTTGAAATGGAAAATGGTGTACTGAAAATCGTACGTGACAAAGACGCCAAAACGGCGGCTATCCCCGTTGTAGGGGATGAAACGCGTGTACAAGGCGATGCAGTCATCACACGAGTTGTCGCGGTACGAAATGTTTCTGTGCGAGAACTTTCTCCATTGTTACGTCAACTGAATGACAATGCGGGTGCAGGTAACGTTGTGCACTACGACCCAGCCAACATCATTTTGATTACTGGTCGAGCGGCCGTAGTGAACCGTTTGGCTGAAATTATCGAGCGTGTTGACCGAGCTGGTGACAAAGAAATAGAAGTAGTCGAACTTAGGAATGCTTCTGCAGCAGAAATGGTGCGTATTGTTGAAGCATTAAATAAAACCACTGCTCAGCAAAACACTCCCGCTTTCCTAGAGCCTAAATTGGTCGCGGACGAACGTACTAACTCGATTCTTATATCGGGTGATCCACAAGTTCGTAAACGCTTGCGTAAGCTTATCATGCAATTGGATGTTGAAATGGCAACCAAGGGCAACAACCGAGTGGTCTACCTTAAATATGCGAAAGCAGAAGACCTCGTTGAAGTGCTTAAAGGCGTATCTGACAATCTACAAGCCGAAAAGCAGAGCGGAGCTCCAGGTGGCGGTGGTGCTAAAGCGCGTAACGAAGTCATGATTTCTGCTCACGTTGGTACCAACGCCCTAGTCGTCACGGCTCCGCCGGATATCATGCGTGCCATTGAAGATGTGATTTCCCAGTTGGACATTCGTCGCGCGCAAGTTCTCATCGAAGCCATGATCGTTGAATTGGCGGAAGGTGATGGCACAAACCTTGGTGTTCAATGGGGCAACCTAAATACAGGCGCAATGATCCAATACTCCAACACCGGAGCCTCGATTGGTGGGGTTATGGTTGGATTGGAAGAAGCGAAAGACACCACCGAAACAAAAGCGGTGTATAACTCCGATGGCGAATTTTTACGAAATGAAACCACCACAACGAAAGGCAGCTATGACACGCTAGCCAAAGCCCTTGGTGGTGTGAATGGCGCCGCACTAAGTTTGATGGCCGGTGACTGGACAGCGCTGGTGAGTGCCGTTGCCAGCGATTCCAATTCGAACATTCTTTCTTCGCCAAGCATTACTGTTATGGACAACGGGGAAGCGTCATTTATTGTGGGTGAAGAAGTGCCGGTTTTAACTGGCTCTACAGCGGGTTCTAACAACGACAACCCATTCAGTACGGTCGAGCGAAAAGAAGTCGGTATCAAACTGAAAGTGGTGCCACAAATTAACGAAGGCGACTCAGTACAGCTGACTATCGAGCAAGAAGTGTCGAATGTATTAGGGGCGAACGGCGCAGTCGATGTTCGATTTGCTAAGCGTCAGCTCAATACGTCTGTGATGATTCAAGATGGTCAATTGTTGGTGCTCGGTGGTCTAATCGATGAACGTGCTTTAGAAAGTGAAGCTAAAGTGCCGCTGTTAGGGGATATTCCAATACTGGGTCACTTGTTTAAGTCCACCAGTACTCAGGTTGAGAAGAAGAACCTGATGGTGTTCATTAAGCCCACGATCATCCGAGATGGTGCGACTGCAGATAGTATTAGCCGACGTAAATACAGCTACATTCGTGCAGAGCAAATACTGAAAGCAGAAGAAGGTCTGAAGCTGATGGACGATTCTCTTGTACCAGTATTACCGAAATACGGTGAAGATATTCGCCATCCTGAAGAGCTGCGAGCATTCATTGAGCAGCTGGAGGCGAAATAATGGCGGATACGCTGGTCGTTTCTGAGGGCTTTGTTCGCTTGCCCTTTGCTTTTGCTAACCGACATAAAGTGGCGATGGAAGCCGCCACTCAGCCGGGTGCTTTACCTAGCCTTTATTATGTAGAGCCTTTGGCGCTAGACGTACTTACTGAAGTGCGTCGAGTTGTTCGAAAGTCATTTACGCCGGTTGCTCTTGTGGCTGAAGATTTCGAAAGCAAACTGACAGAGTTGTATCAACGCGACTCTTCGGAAGCTCGCCAGTTGATGGAAGACATTGGCGCGGATAACGACGACTTCTTCTCCTTGGCAGAAGAGCTGCCACAAAACGAAGACTTATTAGAATCAGAAGATGATGCACCAATCATCAAATTGATTAATGCCATGTTGGGTGAGGCGATCAAAGAAGGTGCGTCGGATATTCATATTGAAACCTTCGAAAAATCCCTTTCCATTCGTTTTCGTGTGGATGGCGTTTTGCGGGAGGTGCTCGCACCAAGCCGGAAGCTAGCACCGTTATTGGTTTCTCGCGTTAAAGTGATGGCGAAATTGGATATTGCGGAGAAGCGAGTTCCACAGGATGGTCGTATTTCATTGCGAATAGGTGGACGAGCTGTCGATGTTCGTGTGTCGACGATGCCTTCATCTCATGGTGAGCGAGTGGTGATGCGTCTTCTTGATAAAAACGCGACACGCCTTGACTTGCATAGCCTTGGTATGACGCCTCGCAATCGCGATAGCTTCCAAACTTTGATCAAACGCCCTCACGGTATCATTTTGGTGACGGGTCCTACGGGGTCAGGTAAATCAACAACGCTGTATGCGGGTCTTCAGGAGCTGAATAGCACCGAAAGCAACATTTTAACCGTGGAAGATCCGATTGAATTTGATATCGATGGTATTGGTCAGACTCAGGTAAACCCAAAGGTAGACATGACCTTTGCCCGTGGTTTGCGTGCCATTCTGCGTCAGGATCCCGATGTGGTGATGGTTGGGGAAATACGTGACTTAGAGACCGCACAGATTGGCGTTCAAGCGTCATTAACCGGTCACTTAGTGATGTCGACCTTACACACCAATACTGCAGTGGGTGCGATCACTCGATTGCGGGATATGGGTATTGAGCCGTTCTTGATTTCGTCTTCTCTACTGGGTGTTCTTGCGCAGCGGTTGGTTCGCACACTTTGCCCTGAATGTAAGCAGCCATATCAAGCGGATAAAGAGCAGAAAAAACTGTTCAACTTAACCGAATCTGAGCCCCTGACGTTGTACAAAGCGTGCGGTTGTGAAGCGTGTAACTTCAAAGGTTATCGTGGACGTACTGGCATTCATGAATTGTTGGTCATCGATGATGACGTTCAAGAGCTGATTCACAGTGAAGCTGGAGAACAAGCCATTGAGAAACATGTTCGTAGTGCCACGCCAAGCATTCGAGATGATGGATTGAGCAAGGTCCTCCAAGGGAAAACGACCCTTGAAGAAGTCGTGCGGGTGACCAAGGAAGTATAATGGCGGCATTTGAATACAAAGCTCTGGATGCGAAAGGGAAACAGAAAAAAGGGGTTATCGAAGGGGATAACGCCCGCCAAGTTCGCCAAAAGTTGAAAGAGCAGGGCTTGATTCCCGTTGAAGTGATTGAAACAAAAGTAAAAGAAGCCAAGGCTTCTTCGTCTGGTTTATCCTTTAAGCGAGGCATCAGTACCAATGATTTAGCGTTGCTTACTCGCCAACTGTCAACACTCGTACAAGCGGGGATGCCGTTGGAAGAGTGTTTAAAAGCCGTTGCTGAACAAACTGAAAAAGCACGTATCCGTACCATGATGGTTGCGGTTCGCTCCCGTGTTGTTGAAGGGTATACGCTCTCTGAAAGTTTGGGTGATTACCCGCATGTGTTTGATGATCTTTTCCGAGCCATGGTGGCCGCAGGTGAAAAATCAGGGCATTTAGATACAGTGTTGGATCGCCTCGCCGATTACGCAGAAAATCGGCAGAAGATGCGTGCTAAGCTTCAACAAGCCATGATTTATCCCATCATGCTGACGTTGATCGCGGTCTCTGTTATAGCCTTTCTTCTCGCGACCGTTGTTCCTAAAATTGTCGATCAATTTGTCCAAATGGGGCAAAAGCTGCCTGCTTCCACTGAATTTTTGTTATTGGCAAGTAACTTTGTTCAGAATTGGGGGGCGGCTTTAGTGGTCGTGATTTTGGTCAGTATCATGTTGTTCCAAGCTGCGCTGCGAAAGCCGACTATTCGTTTGAAGTGGGACCGTTGGATTCTCAGCGTGCCTGTTGTCGGCAAAGTCGCCCGTGGTCTGAATACTTCTCGTTTTGCCCGAACACTGTCGATTTGTACTTCCAGTGCCATTCCTTTGCTAGATGGTATGAAAGTAGCGGCTGACGTAATGAGTAACCAGTTTGTAAAAGAGCAAGTCCTGTTGGCGGCGGATAAGGTTCGAGAAGGGGTCAGTTTGAGAAAATCCTTGGAACAAACTCGGCTTTTCCCACCCATGATGTTGCATATGATTGCCAGTGGAGAGCAAAGTGGCGAGCTTGAGCAAATGTTGACCCGTGCGGCCGACAACCAAGATCGGGATTTTGAATCTCAAGTCAACATGGCGTTAGGGGTATTTGAACCGCTATTGATTGTTTGTATGGCCGGTATTGTTTTGTTCATTGTGGTGGCGACGCTGATGCCATTACTAGAGCTCAACAACTTGGTGTCAGGTAAGTAGAAAATCACGTTAACGAAGACGCTTTGTCTTAATTATTGAGTTTTATTTGTGTTTGAAGCGGTTCAATGTATTGAATCCCGCTTTTAGTAGGTTGGATATCGGAATGTAACGTGTGCGTAGAATGATCGAAGCGCACATTTTGGAGGTAATATGCATAACAAAAGTAATAAAAAGCAGTCTGGCTTTACGCTATTGGAAGTCATGGTTGTAGTGGTGATTTTGGGTATTTTGGCGAGCTTCGTTGTCCCTAACTTACTGGGTAACAAAGAAACGGCAGACCAACAGAAAGCCATTACAGATATCGTGGCTCTAGAAAATGCTCTGGACATGTACAAGTTGGATAACAGCGTATACCCGACAACGGATCAAGGATTGGAAGCGTTGGTTTCTAAACCGTCTGCTTCACCAGAGCCACGTAACTACCGTGATGGCGGGTACATCCGACGCCTACCGAATGACCCTTGGGGGAATGAGTATCAATATTTGAGCCCAGGTGATAACGGCACAATCGACGTCTTTACATTAGGTGCCGATGCTCAAGAGGGCGGCGAAGGAGCTCAAGCGGATATTGGCAACTGGAACATGCAGGACTTCCAGTAATGTCACTGGTTTCCCATTTTGCATTCGGTCAGTAAGCAAATGCGCAAGCAACACGGCTTTACGCTGATAGAGATCATGTTGGTCTTGGTGTTGTTGTCGCTCAGCGCGGTGGCGGTTATTACGACACTGCCTTCCTCAAGTGATGATCGACTTGAGGAGCATGCTCAGCGATTTTCTCAGCGCTTACAGCTTCTCAACGAAGATGCCATGCTTAATGGGAAAGATTTTGGTGTTTGGTTTGATGAAGATAAAGGACAGTACCGGTTTGTCATGCTCACCAGTGAAGGTTGGGAAAAAATGGCGGAAAATCGGTACTACTCCGAGTCGGACTTAGAAGCTGAATTTGCGATATCTTTGCAATTGGGCAGTGATGAATGGGGCGACGACGATCGCTTGTTCGAACCAGGAAGTCTATTTGATGAGGAGATGTTTGCCGATGAAGAAAAGAAAAAGCAATCACCTCCGCCTCAAGTTATGGTGCTTTCAAGTGGCGAGATAACCCCTTTTCAAGTCGCATTTTATCCCAATGTTGGGGATGAATTTCAAGACGGATGGCGTATTAAAGCCGCAGATAATGGGCTAATAAGCATACTCAAGCCGGGAGAGCGCGATGAAGAGGAATAGGCCAAGTGCCCATCGTACTCGTGGTATGACGTTGATAGAAGTACTGGTAGCACTCGCAATTTTCGCAACGGCTGCCATCAGTGTGGTGAGAGCGGTCACTCAGCATATCAACACGCTCGGTTATCTAGAGGAAAAAATGTTTGCGGCTATGGTTGCAGATAACCAAATGGCAAAAGTCCTCCTTGATAAAGCCCCAAAAAAAGAAAACAAAGGCAAGGAAGAATTGGCCGGACAGACGTGGTATTGGCTCGTGAAACCTGTCCCAACGGACAATGGTGTGATCAGCGCTTTCGATGTGTCTGTTTCTAAAGAAGCGGATGGCAAAAGCGCCATAGTGACGGTGAGAAGTTATGCGTCACCATAAAGCGTCAGGATTTACTCTCATTGAAGTGCTGGTGGCTATCGCAGTGTTTGCCAGTCTAAGCATGGCGGCGTATCAAGTGGTCAATCAGGTACAACTGAGCAACGCTCAGTCGATTGAAAAAACAGAGCGTCTGCAAACCATGCAGAGAGCACTTATCTGGATGGATAACGACTTCAGACAGATGGCGTTACGCCAAATGAGAACCAACGGGGAGTCGCCGTCTGACACGCTGGTAAACTACGGTGACTACGTCTTAGAATCTGACAACAAAGGTATTGTCTTTAATCGGTTAGGTTGGCAAAACCCACAAGGTGTCTTCCCGAGAGGAGAAGTGACCAAAGTAGGGTATCGGATTCGTGACGAAAAACTGGAAAGGGTGTGGTGGCGATACTCCGACACACCAGCAGGTCAATTGCCATTATCTCGCCCAATATTGGAAGACGTTGAAGCATTTTCAGTGACGTTTTATGAAAATGGTGAGTGGAAGGAAGAGTGGACTAAGCCTCGAGCATTACCAGCTGCAATTGCTGTCACATTGACATTGAAAGACTACGGTGAAATCGAGAGAGTGTATCTGACCCCTAACGGTGAGCTTTCTATTGTCACCTCTCAATCGCAACAAGAATCTGATGGGAAAGATAAAGATTCTGATGACGGGAAAGAGTCTGATGATGGGAAAGAGTCTGATGATGGGAAAGAGTCTGAGGGCGAAAATAATGGTTAAGCGTTCTCCTCAGTCTGGCGTGGCTTTAATCGTTGTTTTGCTGTTACTTGCTGTCATGACGGCAATAGCGGCATCAATGTCTGAGCGCTTATTCATCAATTTCCATCGAGCTGGTAATCAGGTTAATCACCAGCAAGCGTATTGGTATAGCCTTGGTGTTGAAGCCTTAGCTAAAGCTGGTATTGAGCAAAGCTACAAAGATAATGAAACCATCAACCTGAGTCAGCCTTGGGCACTAAAAGAGCAGACATATCCGTTGGATTACGGTACTGCGAAAGGGAAATTGGTTGATATGCAAGCGTGTTTCAATATTAACGTATTGACCAGTGTGAAATCTCGTGTTGAAACAGCACAAAAGCCATTTCTTGTGAAAGTGTGGCAAAACCTTATCGAACAGCAAGACATCGAACCCTATATCGCTGAAGTGATCGCGGATTCGAGTTGGGATTTTGTCGATAATGACACCAATGTGCTCACAAGCTATGGTGCAGAAGACAGTATTTATGAAGGTTTTCAACCTCCTTATTTGACTGCAAATGGATTTTTGGCTGATCGCTCAGAATTAAGAGCGATCCAGCAGGTAAGCGCACCTATTATGGATAAATTATCGCCTTTAGTATGTGCCTTACCAACTAATGAGTGGAAACTCAACGTCAATACCATTTCCGAAGATCAGGCCGACATTTTGGCAGCCTTATTTCAGCCGCATTTGAGCAGCAGTAACGCCAAAGAGCTTATCGCCAATCGAAAATTTGATGGGTGGGACAGCGTAGACAATTTTATGTCAGAGCCAGTTATTAACGGAATCGAAGAAAAAGTGCGTAAGGAAGCACAAGCGCATATTGCAGTAGACAGTCGTTACTTTGAGCTGGATGCTCAAGTGATGGTCGATGAATCAAGGGTCAGGATACGTAGCCTGCTCTACAGTAAGGATAGAAAACAAGCGACGGTTGTCCGTCGTAGTTTTGGAGGAATCAGTGAGCGAGTTTCTGACCGTAAGAGTAAGTAGTCAGGTAGACGCCCCAATACAGTGGCTGGTTTGGTCTCCGAGTCAGCAAGAGGTGATCGCAAGCGGCGAACTGAGTCATCGTGACCAACTGGGTGACATCGCCACCTACGCCGAACAGCGCCCAACCATTGTATTGTTGTCTAGCAGTGATGTACTGCTTAAAGAAGTCGATGTGCCTGCGGGTGGCACAAGGCAGCTAAACACCATGTTACCGTTTTTGGTCGAAGATGATGTCGCGCAAGACGTTGACGAGTTGCACTTTTCTGTATTGGCAAAACGAGGTGCGAAAGCCGATGTTGCCGCCGTAGATCATCAATTTGTCGATAACCTATTAACGGATTTACGAGAGCAACATATCAACGTCAGGCAAATCATACCTGACTGTCTCGCGCTACCTTGGCAAGACGGCACGGTAAGTGCGCTTCAAATTGATCATCAATGGCTTTTCCGTACGGGAGCCCATTCTGGATTTACTCTTCAAAGCGAGTGGCTTTCATTGTTGCCTTTGGAACCATTCCACTTGGTTTCAAATCAAGACGATGATTCAGAATCGTCTTCGGACGAAGAGTCGCTTCAAGAAAAAGTGGTGTCCAGTTATAGTCCTCTACCTGAGGGGCATGAACAACTTCCTGGTCGTTGGAAGCCAGCCAACGCTGAATTGGTGATGTTGCTGCTGACGCAAGGCGCACTGGCATCGAAAGTGAATCTTCTTACCGGTAGCTTTAAACCGTCGTCTTCGTTGACCAAGCACTGGAAAGTTTGGCGAAAAGCCGCCATTGCCGCCGTACTTTTATTGGGCGTACTGACAACAAAGAATGTGCTTCAAGTGAACGCTTTTGAAGCGCAGGCCGCAGAATATCGCGCTGAAAGTGAGCGTATTTTCCGTCATATATTTCCAAATAAGCAGAAAATACCGACCGTCAGTTATCTAAAAAGGCAAATGAGTGATGAAGAATCTCGTTTGTCTGGCGGGGGAGGTGATGAGTCTATGTTGGTTTGGCTCTCTCAATTGCCACAAGCCTTGAAAAAAAATGGTGCCATTGAAATATTGAGTGTGAAATATGACGGCGCTAGAAACGAAATCCGTATTCAAGCGAAAAGTAAAGATTTTCAAACCTTTGAGACGGCTCGAGCCGATCTAGCGCAACAGTTTGAAGTTGAGCAAGGTCAGCTGAATAGAAGTGGTAGCGAAGTGTTTGGCAGTTATGTGATAAGGAGAAAACCATGAATAAAGTCAACGCATGGTGGCAATCTATATCGCAAAGAGAGCAGCGTCTGATGGCTGGCTGCAGCTTTTTGGTATTGGCGTTTGCCATATATTGGGGCGGTATCGTGCCATTAAATGAAAGAGCCGATGCTGCACAGACCAAAATTTCAACTGAAAAGCAGCTTTTAGACTGGGTGACAAAAAGCGCGAATTCTATTACGGCGCTCAGAGCAGCGTCAGGTGGAAGTGTGAATGTATCTGGACAGCCGCTTAACCAGATCGTTTCTTCGACCACCCGCCTTTATCAAATTGAACTCATTCGAATGCAGCCACGCGGCGATAGTTTACAAGTATGGGTTCAACCCGTTCCGTTTAATCAGCTGGTATCTTGGTTAGCGGACTTGCGTGAGCAACATGGCATTGAAGTGGAGTTTCTTGATATCACTCGCACAGAAACCACGGGTCAAGTTGAAGTGAACCGATTACAGCTAAAAAGAGGCCGTTAACTTGAAGCGTATAATTGGGTATGTGTCCGTTTTTGTTTTGGTGCTCATTGTAAGCCTTGTTGTGCACGTGCCAGTTGCATTTGTGTACCAGTATGCGCCAAAAATGCAAGCTCTGAAGGTGGGGGAACTGTCTGGGACATTGTGGCGTGGACAGGCTTCCACGGTGGTGTGGCAAGAGCAAAACGTTGGCCAACTTAGCTGGGATTTCCAACCTTTAGCACTCCTGACGGCGAAGGCTGAGTATCATGTGCGCTTTGGTCGTGGCAGTGATCTTCAATTGCACGGCAAAGGAGCGTTTGGTTTGGGGCTAGGAGGGTTTTATGGCCACAGCATTTTTGCCTCTATGCCCGCGGAGAAAATATTAGGGCTTGCGCAGGTTCCAGCTCCTGTTCAAGTGGAAGGGCAACTTGAACTTGCCATTAAAGAATTTCAATATGCTCAGCCTTGGTGTGAAAGTGCAACGGGTAATTTGGCTTGGAATGGCGGGACGCTAGGTACACCGTTAGGTAATCTCATCTTAGGTGAGGTGACCTCCGATCTTGCATGTCAAGATAATAAGCTGACCGTAAAAGGTGAACAGAAACATGCTCAAGTGACCAGCGCGTTTGATGCGAACTTAACGTCGGATCAGCAATACAGCGTGAACGCCTGGTTCAAACCGGGAGCAGAATTCCCTCAATCGATGGGGAGTCAGCTGAGTTGGTTAGGCAACCCGAATGACAAAGGGCAATTTCCCTTTCAGTACTCTGGGCGCCTATAGAGATATAGAGACGATTAGAGGAATAAGAATGGCTCAGCATTGCTGGGCCATTTTGTTACTGATATCGTTATACTTAAACCACCTCACGCAGTGAATGCCAAATCCAGCCTCTTGAGGTGATTTGAGTGTCGATTGAGCTAATGCGAACAAAAATCAATCTCTAAATGCCAACAGTTCATTATTTTTGATGATATATTGTTCCATGTTAATGGTTGGGTCAGATTTTTAAGGAAAGGTTATGGCAAGTGAAAAAAAGCCACAAATTTTAGCTACAAAAACGGTCGCCCAATCTAAACTGTTTACTATAGAGTCGCTTGACTTACGCTTTTCTAACGGAGAAGAACGAGTTTATGAGCGAATGAAGCCTAGTGGTCGTTCAGCGGTCATGATTGTGCCTGTAACGGAGCAAGGAGATTTACTCTTAATTCGTGAATACGCAGCAGGAACGGAGCGCTATGAGCTTGGATTTCCTAAAGGTTTGGTGGATCCTGGTGAATCGCCAATGGAAGCAGCAAACCGAGAATTAAAAGAAGAAATTGGGTATGGAGCGACAGAATTAACCCCTTTAAAAGAGGTGGTGCTGGCTCCATCTTACTTCTCAAGTAAGATGACGCTGTTTCTGGCACGTGATTTATACTCAGAATCACTGGAAGGGGATGAGCCGGAGCCTCTCGAATTGGTACGTTGGCCATTACAGCAAGCTGATGAGCTGCTGACCCATCTGGATTTTTGTGAAGCCCGCAGTATTACTGCACTGATGTTAGCTCAGCGGTATTTAAACACGTCTGAGTAAGGAAATGCCCAATGGCGGAAGATCTTTCTTACCTTATCCCTTCAGTTATCACCGTTGCCCGCAGTGCCGGTCAGCTTATACATGATATCTACGAAAACAAACAATATGAGGAATACACGAAATCGGATGCGACGCCGGTGACGAGTGCAGATATTGCCGCGCACAAAGTGATTCTTGAACAGTTGACTGAGTTGACCCCAGAGATTCCTATTTTATCGGAAGAGGATGCGGACATCAGCCTAGAGAAGCGATGTCAATGGAGTCGTTACTGGCTTGTCGACCCATTAGATGGCACTCAGGAATTCATTGCGCGCAGTGGCGATTTTGCCACTATTATCGCTCTGGTCGAAGACAATGAACCAGTCATGGGGGTGGTATACGCTCCCGTGTCGGGTGTGACTTACTATGCTTACAAAGGCAAAGGGGCTTGGAAAATCCCAGATATGGATGAAAGCGTGGCGATTAAAACGCATCGACACCACAGTGACAGCCAATCTTTAGCCATTGCCATTAGCCGTCGACAAGACATCAACAGCATTACCAGTAAGCTGTGCCCATCTTGGAATTTTGATTTAGTGCCTTTAGGTTCGGCAGCGCTCAAAGCGTGCTTAGTCGCAGAAGGCGCCGTAGATTGCTATCTAAGGCTTGGACCAACCGGAGAGTGGGATACGGCTGCGACGCAATGTATCGTCAGTGAAGCGGGTGGCCGCATTCTCAGTACCAAATTAGAGCCACTTTCCTATAATGAAAGAGAAACATTAGAGAACCCTAACTTTATTGTTTTAGGGGATGAAAACCTGCCATGGGATTCGATTTTACTGGCTTAAAGACAGTTCAACCTTTCTTTCTTTTCTATGTGCCCATTATTTGAGGCACCTCTCATATATTATGGTGAAATACCTTTCAATTACAGTGTTTGGTTCTGTAATTGAAAGGCGGTTAACTAATAAAATCTTATTGATAAACAAGTCAATTACCTTTTGTTAAAAAGGCGGCCGCAGTATGGGATTTTTCTGTTACCCCTGCCTTGGTTTTTTCAAAAAACATGTTTGTTTATTAGGTGTCGCCAGTTAGTGAAGAGCGGCATTAAACAAAAAAAACATGAGGATAATATCTTGAAAATAACAAGGAATATGGTTCTAGTTACAGCCATGTTTGTACCGATGATATCCATTGGCGCAGAAATACAGGGTACCAGCTTCGACATTTCACCACGCATTGTTGGTGGTGGTAACGCAAATACTGCCGACTGGGGGTTCTATACCCAAATTGTTTCACGTTACGGAAACCGATCTTACTGTGGCGCTAGTTATTTAGGTGACGGTTACGTGCTAACCGCAGCACATTGTGTGGATGGGGATTCACCTTCTGGCATTGCCGTTAAAGTGGGGGGATTCATCTATAACGGAACGGATGGTCAGCGTGCCAATGTGAGCAAGATTTACATGCACCCTAACTACGATAAGCGTACATTTACAAACGATATCGCGGTATTGAAATTAACCAACGATCTTCCATCCGCAGTAAGAGTAGAGATTGCTGATGGTTCCTTAAGCCAGTATGCAGGCATTGGAGATATGTTGAGCGTTGCTGGGCTTGGGCGCACTTCAGAAGGGGGCAGCTCACCTTATCAGCTTCAGTCTGTTGATGTTCCTTTGATTTCTGATGCGACGTGTCGAGCCGCTGGAGGAAGTTACACTAATGTCGGTGATGTTGCATTTTGTGCTGGTTTCCCTGAGGGGGGCAAAGATTCATGCCAAGGCGATAGTGGTGGTCCAATTGTGATTAATCGCTCCGGTGTAATTACTCAGCTGGGTGTTGTAAGTTGGGGGATTGGCTGTGCACGTCCTGGTAAATATGGTGTGTATAGCGATATTGCTGCTCTACGTGGCTGGTTGAATACAGTGATCACCGCTAATCCTAATCCTAATCCTGGTGGAAGCTACGCCGTTGGATACACGAAGAACCAGACATTGTCTTCGTTTAAGGTTGGTGAAACAAAATCTCACACGTTTAGTATTACAAACAATGGCACACAGTCGTTTACGTTGAACAATATTCGCGCATCGGCATCGGGCGTGGCTACGTCGCCAGTTGTTAGCCGTGATACATGTTCTCAAACGACTCTGACTGCGAAGCAAAGCTGTCAAGTTGCTATCGAATTTGGTGCAACAAGTGCAGGTCTTGCAAAAGCACAGCTTTCATTCTCAACCGATCAGGGGACAAGCACGTATCAAGCGAACGTGAGTGCTGATGCAACATCAACGGGTGGCGGTACCGGTGGTAACTATGATTACGTGTACCCAGAAAATATGAGCAGTTATACATTTGGTACAGTGGTTCTGGCTGAAGACGGCAATCGTTATCAGTGTCTAGGATTCCCTGGCGGCCTTTGGTGTTCTGCTGGTGGAGCATACGCGCCAGGAACGGGTTGGGCTTGGAGTGATGCGTGGAGTAAGCTGTAATCGATAGGTTCTAAGTTGGCGGTCAGCGCCGTTAACCCCAATATAAAAAGCCGGGAATCATCATTCCCGGCTTTCGTATGTTTGGTTCTCTTTACCAGCGACTATCTAGTGCCTAATAGTAAGAATGCTCGCCTCGGTCGTGCTCAGTTGAGTCACGTACCGCCGTGAGTTCACCTTCGAACTGGGCTAAGAGTTCTTTCTCAATACCTTCTTTCAAGGTGACGTCAACCATGGAGCAACCGTTACAGCCGCCACCAAATTGAACCAGTGCAACGCCGCTCTCTGAAATCTCAATCAGGCTAACGTGACCGCCGTGCCCTGCAAGCTGAGGATTAACTTGAGTTTGAATGGCGTATTCGACTCGCTCCATGAGTGATGCATCATCAGACACTTTGCGCATTTTTGCGTTCGGTGCTTTGAGTGTGAGTTGAGATCCCATTTTATCGGTGACGAAGTCGATCTCGGCATCCTCAAGGAATGGTAGGCTGAGTTCATCGACAAACGCAGAAAAGAGTTCAAAGGTTAATTCAGTATCGCTGGCTTCCACAGCTTCTGGTGGGCAGTAAGAGACGCCACACTCAGCATTTTGCGTTCCTGGGTTGACCACAAAGACGCGAATGTTTGTGCCTTCAGGTTGCTGCTCAAGCAATTTCCCAAAATGCGATTGTGCGTTTTCCGTAATAGTAATTGTATTTGACACGACCAATACCCGAGTAATTTTGTAAACTATTTGCCCATTCTACCCCTGTCGATATTTCGATCCAGCTTTTTAAGTCACAACTTATCTACGCTACATGGGTTCAGGGGTTCGGCATATACAATAAATATCGACGGTTTCTACCCCAACATCAAGTAGTAATTGGCATAATTGTCGGATGGTGCTGCCTGTTGTCACTACGTCATCAACAATCGCCATGTGTTTTGCCACGTGAGACGAATTGAGAGTGAATGCATTCTTTAGGTTGAGAAGTCGGGCTTTTCTATTGAGCCCCTGTTGCGCGCCAGTGTGTTTGATACGGTTGAAGACTTGGTTGTCAAAGCGCTCGACGACACCAAGGTGTTGGCATAATGATTTGGCTAAGTGATCACTTTGATTATAGCCTCGCCAAAGCTGTCGACGCCAATGGAGTGGGACGGAGGTAATGATCTCTGCGGGTTGAGAAATTTGCGCAGCCAGTAGATAGGTAAGATCGTCAGACAGCCAAAATTGGTGTTGATGTTTGAAATGGTGAACGTAATTAGATAATGGTGGTTGATAATCCCCGACACAGTATAAACGGTGCCAAGGAGGCGGTGTAGAGAGGCATTGACCACACTGCTCAACCGTGTGTAGGGTGGGTAAACCGCATTGTAAACATCGGTGCTTTTCTCTCAAATCCTCTAAACAAACTTGGCACCATCTTGTTGTTGGCGTGTTTTCTTCAATGTTCAGACCACATGAGGGACATTGGAGTTTAAAATGGCGGTGAACTTGAAGTTTCAACCAGTGAGAAAAAGCCATATAAAGTTGTTCATATTCATTGGGTTGATTATGTTACTAAATACAGTCGCAGTACTAAATACGTTTTAAGGGAAAAAGCATGACAACATCGTTGTATTGGCAATCATTCGGACACGGTCCGGATTTGATATTGCTTCATGGATGGGGAATGAATGGTGCGGTGTGGCAACAAACGGCGGAACGTTTGGCTCACCATTTTTCTGTTCATGTCGTGGATTTGCCGGGGTACGGTCATAGCCGCCATGTTCATGCAAAAGACTTAGAAACCATCGCGAACTGTATTTTGCAAGATGCTCCGGAAACAGCGATTTGGATGGGATGGTCATTAGGTGGTTTAGTGGCTACACACATCGCTCTGAAACATGACGAAAGAGTATCCAAGCTGATCACGGTAGCCAGTTCGCCCAAATTTGCGGCTGAAAAGCCATGGCGTGGCATTCAGCCAAATGTACTGACGTTGTTTACTGAGCAATTGGTTGACGACTTCCAACAAACCGTTGAGCGATTTATGGCACTTCAAGCCATGGGCAGCCCATCCGCTCGCCAAGATGTGAAGCAATTGAAACAAGCGGTACTATCACGGCCATTACCGGATACTAAGGCGTTGCTAGCGGGTTTAGAGATGTTAGCGAATATTGATCTCAGAGCCGATGTCGCGGGAATCAAGGTGCCTTATTTGCGAGTTTACGGACGCTTAGATGGTCTAGTGCCCATTAGCGTCGCAAAAGACATGCAAATATGGGCGCCACAGAGCCATCAGCACACGTTCGAACAATCATCCCACGCCCCATTTATGACAGAGCTCGAACCGTTTTGTGAAAAGATCACCGACTTTTGTAAATAAATTGAACAATCTGCCGTTATAAGAGTAAGCAGGCTAAACTGTAACCAGATTGGTTTTGCTATTGTCATCATTGGCAAGAGGCTGTGAGATCCGCTAAATGAACGTGTTTCACGGCAATGTTACCGTTGTGGGAGGTTTGTTATGTTAGTGAATCCGACCAGTGCCAGCGCTCCGCTGATTGCCCCGTCGGTCAATATACAAACCGAACAAGTCGCACGCGACAACAAAGTGAAAGAGCCTGTAGCTCCCGCTGCAGAGCTGACTAAGTCGAGTGCAGAGCGAAAGGCAACGCTAGAGGAAAGGCGTCGAAAACGTGCCGCTTGGAACGCAGAAGAACACCCCGACTACGAGTTGGATTCTGATGCAGAAACGGAGTATCACGAAAAGCCTATCGACAAGCTTGAACGGTTGTTTGATTTAATAGCACTGCAATCTTACAGTGCCCAGCAAGGAAAAGGGTATACCATCCGTTTCCGGTTGCCAGCCAGCGTGCTGAACGATGCGATTAATGAAGGGAAGATGGCGAAACGCCGCACCATTATTAAATATCATTATGGGCATTCTGTCGCGCCTCATACGCCATCAGAAGTGATTGCGATAACTTAAATCGCCAAATCAAAAAGACCACCTTTTCGGTGGTCTCTTTTTCACTGTTTGATAGCTTATTAGTGTTGTAATTGCTTATTCGCTTTCTGATTGTCGACTTTCTTGTATGGTCAATTTGACTTCCGTAGGCAGCAGTTTTGACAGTGTTTCTGCCAACTGTTTGGTCTTGTCTAAATCACATTGCCCGTCGATGTTTAGGTAGCCTTGTTCTTTCAGGGTACTGAACAGGGCTGCAAACACCCCTTTATCAAAAAATTCTGGCGCGTTGATGCCATGCAAACGTCCGAGCCTCTGTGCGACTTGTTGGCTGCGTTGTTCTAGCTCAGTTCTGCCTAATTCGGGCGCTGCGACAAGTTGGGTAATGGCAATGGAGTAACGCTGCAATGTTTCCTGAATGGTTCTGGCGTATAAAATCAGGGATTGTATTCGGCATTGGCTTAAGGACACGTTCTCATCATTCAGAGTCACAAGCTCTTGTCGAGAAAACTCTTCGATTGTGTTGGTCACCACATCCGCGATGTCACTTTCATCATAATGGATAAACAGTTCTTTCTTTAAGAAAGGGTGCAAGGTTGTGACGGAATCAATGATGGACGACAACTTGATGTTTTCATGCTGAACAACCAATTGAGCAATCAAAGATGGGATAGCAAATAAATGGATGATGTTATTCCGGTAGTAGGTCATCAAAATGGACTGTTGGCGATCCAATGATATGATGTCGCCCATGCTGTCTGGCTCAATGACAAACTTATCTAAGCTAATGGCGTGATGAACCAAGTCCTCTGCGTTGCTATCGGGTGTCGTACTGGTGCTGGAATAGGGGACGTGACGAAGCAACGCCAGATAGCTGTCCACCTGTTGAATCAAAGTCTCGCGAGACAAAGCACGTTGTCTCGATGCGGATAAAGCAAGAGCGCACAATGTTAATGCATTGGTAGCCGCGGCGTTATTGATGTGCGTCATCATTTTCTCAGCCAATTGATTGACCACCGGTGTCATCCACTGGGGTTTAGGGCTGTTAACGGCATCAATGTCGTTTGTCCAATCAGGCACATGTTCATTGAGGTATTGGTTCAGCGGAATAGGTTCACCAAAGTTGACGTACCCTTGCCCAAAATTGCGAAGCTTGCGTAAAGTCTTCAGAACAAGCCCTGCGTTTTCTTTTTCTTTCCGTTTGCCTCTTAATTCCTTAGCGTAGGTGGACACTTCCATAACATGTTCATAGCCAATGTACACTGGTACTAATGTCACTGGTCGATTGAGCCCTCGAAGCATCGCCTGAATGGTCATTGCTAACATGCCAGTTTTCGCTTGCAATAAGCGCCCTGTTCGAGAGCGACCACCCTCACTGAAATATTCTACGGAATACCCTTTGGCAAAGAGCTCTGCCAGATATTCACGGAAGATAGTGGAATACAGTTTGTTCCCCTTGAAGCTTCGACGAATAAAGAATGCTCCACCTCGGCGGAAGATAGGACCTGCGGGGAAGAAATTCAAATTAATACCGGCGGCAATGTGCGGTGGAACCATCCCTTCCTGATACAGTACATAGGACAAAAGTAGGTAATCCATGTGGCTACGGTGACACGGTACGTACACAATTTCGTGACCATCTTGCGCCAGCTTTCGTACGGTGGACGCGTTATGGATACTGAGACCTTGATAAAGTTTATTCCACAACCAACCTAAGAAGCGCTCACTTTGTTTCACCAAAGAGTAAGAAAAGTCAGCGGCAATTTCATCCATGATCGCTTTGGCTTCTTTTTCGGCTTTTTCTTGGCTAATGTTTTTGCTTTTTACTTCGTCTGCTACCGCTTTTTTAATGGCTTCAGATTTCAGCAGGCGTTGAAATAACACTTGGCGGTTAGGAAGATTGGGGCCCGATGCCGCCAGTTTTTGACGAGAAAAATGGATTCTAGCCACTCGTGTTAACTTATGAGCGATGGTTTGATCGGTACCGTGGCTGTCAGCCATCAAGCGCAGTGACACCACAGGGCTGAATCGCACTAAACAGTCTCGTCCAGAAAGCAACAGTGCTTTTACTTTTTGAGGGCCATTTAAGCTTTCAAGATACGGCTTTTGATTGTCTTCTTTGCCTGGCTTTCTGCCCCAAAGTACGCTGACAGGCAGCACTTGAACGTCTAAATCACGGTCATGGCTGTGCAGCCCGAGCAGTTTCGTGAACAAATCAACGGATTCTGAGGGGGCATCATGATCATTTTGAATCAAAGTCGGGCGTGAGGAGGTAAAGACAAAGCGTCCAAACGGTTGACCATTAATTTCTAGCTGAGTCAATGGATCCGGTAACCCTTGCTCCAAGGCATACCTTTGGAATGTCAGTAGATCGACGTTAGACCGAAACGGCAGTGCGTAAACAATGGGTTTGGAAATATCGATACCCAAATCTTCCACTGGATCCGATGGGATAGTTGTCCCTTTTACCAATACAGACAAAGGTAACTTCATCAAAGTTCGAGAAAGAGATTGTCCAGAAGACATAGTGAATGTTTGCCTCAACAGGTTTGTTTCGATGGCGATGTGTTTAAAACATCGCCACTTGATTAATAACGCTGCAAGGATAGCAGAAACTGGTCTAACCTTTTATTCAAATTTGTCACTATCTCTAAAGCGTTACATCGGCTCGCATCAATGCAACGAAGATGAGTCTCGCCCTTATATGGTGCTGCCTATTGAAGGCGGATAGGCATTGTATGAGCGTAAAACAACCAATCCGTTAAAAAATAGACAATTGTCTTTGATTTCGACGATTTACTGGATATACTCACAGTTAACTGTATAAAAAGACAGGTGGACCATGAAGCCATTAACGCCGCGCCAACAACAAGTTTTCGATCTGATCAAAGATAAGATCGAAGCATCCGGTATGCCACCCACTCGTGCAGAGATTGCCCGTGAGTTGGGGTTCCGTTCTGCCAATGCAGCAGAAGAACATTTAAAAGCTCTTGCCAGAAAAGAAGTGATCGAGATTATTCCCGGTGCATCTCGAGGCATCCGAATTCTTCTGGAAGATGAAGAAAATGGTTTACCCTTGATTGGTCAGGTTGCAGCAGGTGAACCTATTCTGGCTCAAGAACACGTTGAAACGCACTATCAAGTCGATCCGACCATGTTTAAACCACAAGCCGACTTTTTGCTTCGTGTTAATGGTATGAGTATGAAAGACATTGGCATTATGGATGGTGATTTATTGGCTGTTCATAAAACATCAGATGTGCGTGATGGGCAGGTTGTTGTGGCTCGAGTCGATGACGACGTAACAGTAAAACGTCTTGAACGCAAAGGCTCGACGGTTCTACTTCATGCAGAAAATGAAGAGTTTGAACCGATCAAAGTCGACCTTACCTCACAGCACTTAGCGATTGAAGGTATTGCTGTGGGTGTGATCAGAAATGCTGATTGGATGTAATTAAACTTTGATTTATTAAATGATAGTCATTATCATCTTACTATTATTGTAGGGAAGATGATAATGACACAACCTCACTTCAAACGACCTAAGTCTCACTACCAGATTCCAGCGAATTTGCTTCAGCCTATGTGGTTGCGAAGCAGAGAAAGCATGGTTGATGATGGGTTGGTTTACGATCCTATTGCGGCCAATGCTTGCCAGCGTTGTGAACTGGCACCGGAATGTTTGTCTGGCGACGTTGATCAAAAGCAACTTTTGAATGCCACACTTACTCAATTGTGTGATGAAAGAGTAAAAAGCTTTTTGATGGATAACCCTGAAGCTTGGATCTTGAATGTTGGAGCTGGATTGGACACCCGCTTCTACCGTTTAGATAACGGCCGCTGCCATTGGCTGGAGCTGGATATCAGCGAAAATTTACTCTGGCGTCAAAAGCTCTTTCACCCTAGTGAGCGTTATCAGCTTCGATGTGGCAGTGTCGTCGATACTGATTGGCTTAATGATTTACCCGTTCCTGAATCTTCCCCTGTTCTCATTGTTTGTGAACATGCCCTCCTCGACTGTGACGAATCTCAGGTTGCCCAATTTATCCGAACATTAGGTCGTCGATTTATCCATGCCCAAGCGTGTTTCGTGTTAGCTGGTGACTTAGCAAACTCTCATTGGGGGAAAAAGCTCGGTGGGGGAGGCTACAAACATGCGATTAGGCAACCGAAAGAGAAGCTACTGAACTGGCTTCCTTGGTATCAATGGGTGACGCTTCATTCCCCCATGGATAAAAACTGCAACCGATGGAAACGTTGGCAACGTTGGTTGTCCAAAATGTCCTTCTTCAAGCACCGAATGACTCCTGTTCTTTTGCACATGCGATGGTGATTGATTAATCAATCGCTAGGCGCTAACCTCGACGCTATCATTGTCGAGGTTTCATGTGATCAAATCCCAACCGTTTTCCTTTCTTTCTCATTGGTCTTTGCACAAGCAAGTGCTTTGGCTTGCCATTCCCATGGTGTTATCCAATATCACTATCCCTTTGCTTGGGCTGGTGGATGCGGCGGTTATCGGACACCTTGAACATGCTTGGTATTTGGGCGGAGTCGCATTAGGCGGCACAATGATCAGTGTGTCGTTTTGGCTGCTGGGTTTCTTGCGAATGGCAACAACTGGGTTAGCCGCGCAAGCAACGGGCGCAAAAAGTGGAGAGCTACTTTGCCTTGTTTTGCTTCAAGGTTTAATGATGGCTGGAATATTCGCGTTATTATTTCTTTCGCTCCACCCGTGGGTTTCAGAGTGGGTGTTTGTGCTGAGTGACGCGAGTGATCAGGTTAAATTTTACGGTCAACAATACTTTTCAATCCGCGTTTGGAGTGCGCCAGCCGCTCTCGCCAATTTCGTTATTCTCGGGTGGTTATTAGGAACGCAAAACGCGAAAGCACCAATGTGGATAGTGATTGTGTCCAACCTTACGAACATTGTGCTCGATCTGCTGTTCGTGATCGGTTTTGGTTGGAAGGTGGAAGGAGCAGCATTGGCATCCGTACTGGCCGATTATCTGGGCATGTCACTCGGTTTATTTTTTGTTTATCGCACATGGATTAAACTCGCGCTGCCATCTGTTTTTAGCCAACTAGGGGTCATAACCAATGGAATAGGGCGCTTTGTTCGTCTTAATCGCGACATATTTCTACGCTCATTGTGTTTACAGGCAGCGTTTGTGTTTATGACTTTTCAAGGTGCCAGCTTTGGCGATGATGTGGTGGCAGCCAATGCGGTATTGATGAGCTTTTTGATGATGATTTCTTACGGCATGGATGGGTTTGCCTATGCGATGGAAGCAATGGTAGGGAAAGCCATTGGAGCAAAAGATAAGAAGCAGTTGAAACTGTCGCTGATCGGAACGTTTTTCTGGAGTTTAATGATTTGCGCGGTGCTGACGTTGGTGTTTGCCTTTGGGGGATCGCTGCTGATCTCGATGATCACAGACATTCCTATCGTACGAGAACATGCCAACGCTTACTTACCATGGTTAATTGCGATGCCGTTGGTTTCTATGTGGTGTTTCCTATTTGATGGCATTTTCATTGGTGCAACAAAAGGCAAAGAAATGCGCAATAGCATGTTTGTTGCGACAAGCAGTTTCTTCCTTGTTTTTTTCACTTTTTCCGATCTCGGTAATCATGCTTTATGGCTAGCTATGCTGAGCTTTATGGGGATGAGAGGGTTGGGGTTAGCGGTGGTGTTTGTCTATCAATGGCGAGGAAATCGGTTTCTAGCGTAGTATTTGTAGCGGTATTGTTTGTAGCGGTATTGTTTTAAACACAAAAAGAGGGTCAGCGTATGCTGACCCTCTTTTTTGATGCTTTGACATCAGAACAAACGGTTTAAACCATTCAATGCCGCGACTCGGTATGCCTCTGCCATTGTAGGGTAGTTAAAAGTAGTGTTGACGAAGTACTCAATGGTGTTCGCTTCGCCTTTTTGCTCCATAATGGCTTGCCCGATATGGATAATTTCCGCTGCACGCTCACCAAAACAGTGAATACCCAGTATTTCTTTTGTCTCACGGTGGAAAAGAATTTTTAATGATCCAATGTCTTTTCCGGCAATTTGCGCCCTTGCAAGATGCTTAAATGACGATCGACCCACTTCATACGGGATTTTCGCGGCGGTGAGCTCTTGCTCGGTTTTGCCCACAGAACTGATTTCAGGGATGGTGTAGATCCCCGTCGGAATGTCTTCAATCAAGTGATTGTCGGCTTGCCCTTTGGTGATGGCCTGCGCCACAAATCGACCCTGATCGTATGCCGCACTCGCAAGGCTTGGGTAACCAATCACATCGCCAACTGCGTATATGTGCTCTACATCCGTTTGGTAATTGGTGTTCACGCTGAGCTGACCTCGTGAGTCTGGCGTGAGACCTACATTCTCTAAACTCAACTTATCCGTATTGCCTGTTCGTCCGTTAGCGTAGAGGATACAATCGGCACGCATTTTTTTACCCGACTCCAAGTGAATCACCACACCTTCATCGGATGCTTCAATGCGTTCATACGTTTCATCGTTGCGAATGATCACGCCACTGTTCCAAAAGTGGTAAGACAGTGCGTCGGAGGTTTCGTTGTCTAGGAAAGAAAGTAGTCTATCGCGAGTGTTGATGAGGTCGGTTTTCACACCAAGCCCGCGGAAGATGGAGGCGTACTCACAGCCGATAACGCCAGCACCATAAATGATGATGTGTCGTGGATCATGCTCGAGCGACAAAATAGAATCGCTGTCGTAAATACGGTCATGACTGAAGTCAACATCAGCGGGTCTGTAGGGTCGAGAGCCAGTAGCGATAACAAACTTATCGGCGGTGTATTGTTCTACAGTGCCATCGGGTTGCAGCACTTCTACCGTATTGCTGGCAATGAATCGTGCTTCACCAAAAATCAGAGAGCACTCATTGCGGTCGTAGAAACCTTGTCTTAAGCGAGTTTGTTTGTCGATAACGCTTTTGGCGTGGCCGAGAATATTGGAAAACGTAGAGTGTAGGCTGGAATTATTGTGGCAGAAGAGAGGATTATTATTGAATTCTATGATGCGGCTAACCGCATGTCTCAGTGCTTTTGAAGGAATGGTACCCCAATGAGTACACCCCCCGCCCACACTGCTCTCCCGCTCAATGATTGCAACGTTTAACCCCGATTTTGTTAAGCCCATTGCCGCCCCTTCACCACCAGGACCGCTGCCTATTACTATTGCATCGAAGTGCGTTGAGGTCATATATTTGCCTTTTGTAATGATAGTTAACATTGCTGTAGCGATATTTTAACGACTTCATTTTACAGGTAAATGGCCTCACCAGTAGACAGTGGAGAGGATCACGTTGTGTTTCAATCAGAATTTGTGAAGTCATCAGTAACTTCGAGTAACAGGCGAGCAATTCCGTGAAAAATCCGTAAAGTATCCACCGTTGTCTCATAGACTCTTACTGCATTCACGGTATAGTAAGGCTTGCCTGTTAGGTCAGTTTCTCTATAAAGCGTAGTTAAGAATGACAAACGAGAATATAAAAAAGAGTTTGGGAATCCGGGCTCAACAAAAAGAAAAAACCCGACGCTCAGTAATCGATGCCGCTTTTAGTCAGTTAAGTGCCGATCGCAGCTTTTCTAATCTAAGCTTACGTGAAGTGGCGAGAGAGGCGGGCATTGCGCCGACCTCTTTCTATCGTCACTTTAAAGACATGGATGAACTTGGATTGACCATGGTTGATGAAGGCGGTTTACTGCTTCGTCAATTGATGCGTCAAGCTAGGCAGCGCATTGCCAAAGAGGGCAGCGTGATTAAAACCTCGGTAGACACGTTTATGGAGTTTATCGAGAGTAGCCCAAACGTTTTCCGGTTGCTGTTGAGAGAGCGTTCGGGGACATCGTCTGAGTTTCGTGCGGCGGTTGCTCGAGAAATCCAGCACTTTGTTGCAGAACTTACTGAATACTTGGTGATCAATGGTGTGTCTCGAGAAGGTGCTTACACTCAGGCAGAAGCATCGGTGACGCTGGTTTTCAGCTCTGGCGCAGAAGCGCTGGATTTGGAAAAAGATGAACGAAATGAGCTGGCGAATCGCTTGATCACTCAGCTCAGAATGATTGCAAAAGGTGCCCATGTGTACCGAAAAGAAAATGAACTAAAGAAGAATAAGGCAGGACAAAGCAATGTCGAATGAAGCTCCTATCTCTGACCAAGGGTCAGAAAAGAAAACTCTCCTCTTAGCTCTAATTGCGGGTATGTGCAGTAATGCTCTGTTGTCAGCACTGACAGTCAGTGAAGTGGCTTTTTCAGTGTTCCCAGTCATAGCATTGGTATTGGCAGTACAGAACCTGTATCAGGAATATCTACGTCACCCTGTTTCTGAAGATATCCCGATGGTGGCTCTGGCATGTTTCTTTGTTGGGGCGTTTGGGTATTCTGCTTTCCTTGGAGCACAATACCCAGAATCAGGCTCCAATTTCTTCTCGATTATCGTAACCCTGCTTCTCCTTGTTTGGGTTGGTAAGAAACTCGGGTATATCGCTAAGCCTCAATAGATCACCCGATCACCGAAACGCATAAAAAAACCGCTCCGATGAGTGGTTTTTTTTGTTTATGCTTTTCTTTCTAAGAACACACCCGCTTCCATGTGGTGGGTGTAGGGAAATTGATCAAACAAGGCAAAGCGAGTAATACGGTGAGTTTTACTCAAAATATCCAAATTGTCTTTCAATGTGTCTGGGTTGCAAGAAATGTACATAATACGTTCATACCCTTGCACCATCTTACATGTGTCGATATCCATGCCAGCGCGAGGTGGGTCGACGAAGATGGTGTTGCAGTTATAGCTTGTTAGATCGACATTCTGCTGCTTCAAGCGGCGAAACTCTCGTTTGCCTTCCATGGCCTCGGTGAACTCTTCGGCGGACATCCGAACAATTTGCACGTTGTCGATGTTGTTCGCTTCAATATTAAACTGTGCAGAATCGACAGAGGGTTTAGCCAGTTCGGTTGCCAATACGCGATCGAAATTCTGTGCCAGTGCCAACGAGAAGTTTCCATTACCACAATAGAGTTCTAGAAGATCCCCTGTACTCTCTTGAGTGCAATCTACTGCCCACTCCAACATTTTTTGCGCAACGATCCCATTTGGCTGTGTAAAACTGTTTTCTACTTGCTGATAGACGTAAGTTTCGCCATGAACATTCAGTTTTTCAATAACGTAATCTTGATCCAGTACGATTTTCATTTTCCGAGCTCGACCAATCAAATTGAGGTTGAACCCTTCATCATTGAGCCGCTGTTTTAGGGCTTTTGCCTGTGAAATCCATTCATCATCTAATTGACGGTGGTAAAGCAAAGACACCAAAATCTCGCCACTGAGTGTGGATAAAAAGTCGACCTGAAACAGCTTTCGGCGCAACGTATCGTTATCTTTCATCGCGTCGATCAACAAGGGCATAAGATCATTGATTAAACGGCTTGCCGCAGGGAAGGTATCCACGCGATATTTTTCACGCGTCTCTTGATTGAACATGATGTAGTAGAGCTCTTCACCTTCGTGCCAAACTCGAAACTCCGCTCTCATGCGGTAGTGCTGATCTGGAGACTCATACACTTCCAATTCTGGTGCATTGAAAGGAGCAAACATCTCAGTCAGGCGCTGGGTTTTATCCGCAAGTTGTGCTTGATAATGCTCTGGGTTTACATCAAGTGACGCCATGGAGTCATGCCTTATTGCTTAGGTACAGGGAGCGCAGATTTTATTCAATCCACTTTATTTGTCCAGCTTTGTCTTTCTGGTGGATTCATGAGATGGATCAATCACTCTTGTTACAATCAATTTGATGAATGTTTGTGCTATTGACGAGAGTGATAATAGGTTAGAAGAAATACGTCTAGACAGTCATAAGAATGCGAACTAGTATCCTCGTTCAAGCTGGTGGTCAAATTTTGACTGAAAAGGGAATCTGGTGGAAATCCAGAACTGACGCGCAGCGGTAAAAGAGAACGAACACCTCGGATTGAATCCAAACACTGCTTACGGTTTGTAAGTGGGAAGTGAGGTGCTAGGTATCTGAATCTGTATGGAATTAGTGTTCCTGTAGATTAGGGTGAGCTCTTAAGTCCGAATACCTGCCAGCAATAAGAACCAAGCGGATAGTAGCCACGTAGAAACGTACTGCTTGGTCTTAGAAGGATTCTCGCGATTTAGGAAATGACAATGAAAAAAACTCTTCTAGCGACCACAGTAGCGTCGCTGCTTACACACGCCTCCATTTCTGTTGCTCAAGAAGCGGCAGATACCGAAACTCTCGTAGTGACAGCGAACCGATTTGAGCAAAGTACTCAATCTGTTCTTGCACCAGTAAACGTTGTCACGCGTCAGGAAATCATTCAGTCGCAAGCTAAAAGCCTACCTGAAGTATTACGTAAACTTCCAGGAGTGGAGATCGCTCAAAACGGTGGGCGAGGTCAGCTTGCGAGTGTGTACGTACGTGGTACTGGCTCAGATCAGGTGCTTGTGCTCATCGATGGCGTGCGTATGGCTAAATCTTCAACAGGCAGTGTGGACTTTAACCAAGTGCCTGTTTCACAGATAGAGCGAATTGAATACGTCCGTGGTGCTCGTGCTGCAATGTATGGCTCTGAAGCTATTGGTGGTGTCATTAATATCATCACTTATTCGAATACTAAGAACCAAGCTATATCTAACTTATCTGTTGGTGTCGGTAGTCGCAGTCAAGAAGCAAACTTTGATTCGGTTATTTCTACGTCTGAATCTGGCAAACTTGCAGTGACTGCGGGCTATGAAAAAGATGAAGGCTATAATGTAAAACCAGTACCAGGTGTGAACGATGGTGAAAAGCATGGCTTTTCTTCCATCAATGGTTCACTGGGTTACAGACATAATTTTAATGACGTAATAGAAGCATCTGTTTTCGCGCGCGTTTACGATAATACGTATCAATATGACAACAATAGCTCTAGCTCTCGTAAAACATCTGAGTCACATGTTTCAAGTCAAGTAATTGGCGGCTCTATTGGTTATACAAAAGATCAGCTTGCATCTACATTTTCTTACTCGAATGAGTTTGGACGTTCTAATACATCAAATCCATATGATCTAAGTGCTAGTGATCAATATCGAAATGTTTATAAGCAAGATAATGTCAGTTGGATCTCTAGCTATGAAATTAATGAGTCAACTCAGGTCTCAGGTGGTTTAGATTGGAGAAAAGACTTTTATAAAGACGATAAAGCAGATTCTACGCAAGATCGTTCAAACACAGGTGTGTTTGGTGTGCTATCGACCAAGCAAGAAATTGTGACAGTCGAACTATCTATTCGTAGTGATGACAACCAAGATTACGGTCGAAATACCACATATAATGCAGGATTAGGTTTCGACATTACTGAAAGTATTCAAGTCTTTGGTTCTTATGGAACGGCTTTTAAAGCCCCAACGTTATCACAACAAAATGGTTCTGCTTGGGTCGGGGAAAATAAAAGTTTAAAACCTGAATCTTCGAAAAACATAGATATTGGTGTTAAAGGAACGGTCAAGGATATTGATTGGGCTGTAACGGGATACGATATCAAGATTGATGACTTGATTGATTATGACGGTAATAAGCGACAATACGTAAATGTTGAAGGACAAACCCGAATCAAAGGTGTTGAATTAGAAGCTGCCTTTGAAACAGGTTCGATATTCCATGCGTTCTCTATTGACTTGAAAGATCCAAAAAATGATGAAGGCAAATTGTTGGCTCGTCGTTCAAAGGGCGCATTTAAATGGAATGTGAGTACTTCGTTTGACGATGTAGATCTATCACTGAGCTATCAGTACTACACAAAACGAAGAAATAGTGATTATGACGCAACTCCAATTTATCTGAAGCCGTATGATTTGCTAGATGCAGCAGCGACTTATTGGGTTGAGCCTAATGTTGCGATTCGTGGACGTGTTGATAATCTACTAAATGAAAAGTACGAGACTGCTAACGGATATCCGGCATCAGAACGTACTATCTATTTAAGCATTGCTTACCAATTCTAATTCCAAGCCGCCTTAGGGCGGCTTTTTAATTTCTATGAAAAACGAATCTAAAAAAGTCATCGTCAGTTGGTCATCAGGTAAAGATTCCACGCTAACGCTCATTCGTCTACTCGAAGACCCTCAATATGAAGTCGTCGGGTTGTACACGACTCACGTAGACGGCGAAGTCCCATTTCAAGTCACACCCATTTCGGTTGTAAAAATGCAAGCGGAACTCGCCAATTTGCCGTTAGTCACGATTCAACTTCCAGAAGTATTTCCACCCAACGAGGTGTATCAGAGTTATATAGTTAAAGGGTTAAAAAACTCAAAGCTAGAGATAGATGCCGTTGCGTTTGGCGATATGTTTTGTAATGGCATCATGGAATATCGAAAAAGCTATATTGAGAAAGCAGGGTGGGAGTGTGTATTTCCGTTGATGGGGACACCCAGTACAGAATTAGCGAATGAAATACTGGATAGAGGCATTGAAACCATTGTAGTGACAGTGGATGGGAACAAATTGCCTTCCAGCCTATGTGGTGAGTGGTATAGCAAAGAATTGATCGCTAACTTACCTAACGAAATAGATCCTTGCGGAGAGAATGGTGAATTTCACACGTTAGTGACATCGGCTCCTTGTTTTAGCCATAATTTATGCTTGTGGTCTATTTCCATTGAGTGCACCGAGCGATTTCACCACTTACGTTATGTGGCGAATATTGGCGAGGAGTCACTTTACCAGTAATATACGTCCAGCTTTTATTGGGGTAAGAACGAACGTGGATAAAAAAACAGAAAAGAGAGTGCTCATTTTTGATTCTGGTGTTGGAGGTCTCTCCGTATACATAGAATTGAAAGCGTTGCTTCCGCAATTGGAGTACCTCTATCTTTTTGACAACGCGGCATACCCATATGGAGAGCTGGATGGCGATACGCTGGTATATCGCGTTCAAACCTTGATCACTCAATATTGTCGAGAATACGATATCGACTTAGTGGTTATCGCTTGTAATACGGCCAGTACATTGGTCTTACCCCACTTAAGGGCTGCGTTATCCATTCCTATTGTGGGAGTAGTTCCCGCTATAAAACCAGCATCATTGATCTCCAAAATAGGCGTCGGTCTGATTGCTACTCCCGCAACGATAACCCGCGACTACACACACGATCTCATCAAAGACTTCGCGAAAGACACAGAAGTAAAGCTATTAGGTTCCACGAAACTGGTGGAAATGGCCGAGCGAAAGTTGCGCTCGGAAACAGTTTGTCCGGAAGAAATGAGAGAATTACTCGAACCGCTTATTAACCAAATCGATGTCGCAGTATTGGGGTGCACGCATTTTCCACTATTAAAAGATGAAATCAGTCGAGTGTTGAACGGCGTTGTATTAATCGATTCCGGTAACGCTATTGCTCGTCGCGTCGCTTTTCTTTTGAAAGCAAGCTCGGGGTTAGAGAGGAAACAGTTAAATCGGATTTTTTGTAGTGCACCACCACGAGGCGATGATGCACTTAACTCTACATTAAAAAAGATGGGTTTTTCAGAAACGGTTATTCAGCCGTTTCCGGGTGTTTAGGATCGTTGGCGACTCTAACTTTAAGTGTTCTCTCCATATAGTCCTGTTCATTTAGTCCTTGAATGACATTATCTGTGTCTTCCCTTGATACAACGACAAAGCCGAAACCTCTACGTTTACCTGTACGTTTGTCTTTCATTAACCTAACCGCGAATACTTGTCCGTGTTTAGAAAACAATTGCCGAACATGGGTCTCGTTAGCTTTATAAGGAAGGTTCCCCACATAAAGAGTGGTCGTAGCTGATTTGTCATTACTTGCATGCTCTGAAGAGGGGTTAGAAAGGGATAAGATAAGCGCGCAAGTAAAAACGCCAATAATAAAAGCGGTAGCTGGTGGTGCTGCAATTTGTGAAAAGGCTGCAGCGCCCAATACTGCCAGTGCGATAACGAATAAATAAGATTTTTTTGAGTTCATATCTGAATACTACATTGAAAGTGTGAAGTAATAAGATGCAAAGCGCTATTAACAAAATAGACACACAGATCTTACGTTTAAGCATGATGAAATTCCAACCAATTGCTGTGATACCCTTCAAATGTTGAAATTTTATTCGATATTTCGAGTTTTGATTGAAAATTATTCACTTGGAAAATAATTTAAAGAAAAGACTTGTCATCCATTCCTATCTCCCTATAATGCCGCCTCACCGACACGGAGTGAGATGGAAATCACACGACGAGCGGGTAAGAGAGAGAAAGAAAGTTTAAAAAAATCTTGACTCTCAAAAATGGGAGCGTATCATTCGCACCCCTAGCGGCCAAGCGCAGAGCGCTAAGTATCGTTAGAAAAAGCTCTTTAACAATATAGACCTATCAATCTGTGTGGGCACTCGTTGATGATAATCCAAAACGTTTCTTAGGAAACACTTTAGGTTTCAATGAACTGAGTGACCAACCAAGACTTCTTCTGGAAACATAAGAAGACTTAGCACAGTCAATTCAACATTTACTTGTAAATGTAATCAGTATTCATTGAGC
>NZ_JAAUWT010000015.1 GCF_014694455.1 Vibrio sp. S9_S30
CACAATGACGAAAAAACCAAATAGATACTCTAAATTCCGACGTATCCTTTAAAAAATTCAGTTACGCGGCTGGTAAGTGACATTGTGAGCTGCAAATAAAAAACAACCAAATCACGACAGAATAAACGCCTAAAAAATTTATTTTTTATTTTAATATCAAAGAGTTGAAGACATTAACTCATTAGCGGATCTATAAATAATCGCCACTGTTGAAATCTGGTCAGTGAGTACACGCTATGGCTAAAAGAACCAAAAATCCAACTTAATAACAACTTATCCACATTCTGTAATTAATTTTCAGTTTTTTCTCCGGCGTACAAAAAAGGCTCCTTATACAAGGAGCCTTATCTTAGGATAGAAGTCGGTAACGCTATTTACTTAGAAGCGATGATCTTACATTTAGGTAAAGTATAATGTGTTCTTTTGAGGCATTGCCTCATAGCCATATCTTCCGCTTCCGACTGCGAGTGAACTTCATTTGCAAACCCCAGCAGTCCAAGTTGATTTCCTGCAATTGCTGAATGGCTATTGCTAGAGTTAAACTTATCGAACGTTTCTATATCTTTAATACTAGATACTTCGACAGGGTAGCCTTTGGTATCGATGTCTATCGCTGTTTCTTCAAATGCGGCAATTTTACATTTTTCTGGATCAGTCGATCTTGCTGAACAGAGAAACAGAGCCTCTTTTTTGGCTGCTTCTATAGAAAGCTTACCGCTTGCGAAACCAAATGCCATCGCACGCTGACCTTTCCAATGTACCGCAAACGCTTTGTTTGAAGGCAGTTGCAAATAAGCGTTGAATTTTTGAGTTGTCCATGAGTAAGGATAATATTTGATACTGTCTTTTAACGTATTAGAAATGTGGGATTGTAACGTTGATTTTGTATCATCATTGCTATCTGGCGTTGTTGCACATCCTGGCAGGATCAAAGTTCCAAGAATCAGAACGAAACGACTCTTCATAATTATAATATACCCATTAATATTGCTATAAGTAAACCCACAGGTTTGTTCGGTTAAGTATGCGATTCATAGTATTAAATGTATAGGGATATCCGCGGTTAGATGTGACATTGATCAGCTATTTTATGGGATATTATCCCAAACAGTTTCTTTTCGGTCATTTAATTGACAATTGCTCGTTGAATATATGTGATTGATTCTCAAAGATTTGACTTGTATTTTCTGATTCTTTTTGATCGATTACTTTTGTCTCCATATGTGTTAACACTGATAATAGTGCGCATTATCTATCTTATGTTAAATATGATTTAAGCTTGCGTAAAATCTTCGCCTCTTCTTTGTAGTATTTGTGGTAGCACTGCCGAAATTCGTGCTATTTAACCATAATCCTATTTACCATAAAATAGCTAATAATCATTACTTTAATCGGAGATTAAGCCATGATTACTAGCATTCTGATCTGTGGTGCTTTACTTAAGTAATAAAAGCTGTCTGTCTTAGTCTTAGCCGCCGGCTAACTTAACCGTGTGACCTTTTTTTTCAAGATGCGCTTTTATTTTGTCACGGTTGTCGCCTTGGATTTCAATAGTGCCATCTTTTACTGAGCCACCACATCCGCATACTTTTTTTAGTTCTGCTGCGAGCAGTTTCAAAGGCGCATCATCTAAATCTAGCCCTGTGACAATACACACACCTTTGCCTTTCCGTCCTTTAGTTTGACGCTGGATCCTAACTATGCCATCACCTTTAGGGCGTTGTTCTTTGATTTCTTCTGGCTTAATACGTCCAATTTCTGTTGAATACACTAGGGACATGTTTACTTCTCAATTCTATCGACAAAGAACTTTATTTTATCCTTTTTTGGCAGCAGCAGCCAAGTGCGCATCTATGTGTTTTTGAATGGCGAGTTTTCCACCCTTAATTAATCTTCCATTAAAGAAGCAATACCATGCGTTAGGCGCGCCAGTATCGTTTTTCAATTGGAAACCGACGTAATTTTCTTCTGTTCCGGCAGCAACTTTCCTTGCCTCTAAGGTTGCAAACTCTTTGGGATCAATTAGAGATGCAGTATCACACCACCAGTCAATGCTTTTCTTAACAGAAGCCAAGTTTCCGGAAAGTACTCGGTTTTTTATTTTAACTTGCCATACTTCGCCGTTGGATGACTGCAAAGTAAAACCTCGGTGTATACTCGTTGCCATATTATTGAACTCTTAGCTCTTTGTTTCTATTAATAATAATTGTAATCTTTGGATTCGCAAGTAGAATTGTTAACAATATGCTTAGTTATAGTGCGTGAAAATGAAGAAAAATATAACTCCTATCACAGATTTATCAATTAGAGCTGCAAGTATAAAACTGTTTTCACGATCAGTTAACCTCGAAGAGTTAGACAAAATTACCGATGGTCAGTATTCGGTGAATTCATTGAAGTCGATGGTTAATGATTGGAATAACTTCGTTTCCTTTTGCGCAGAAAATGGGGTTGCTTCCCTACCCGCTTCTGTAACTGCCGTTAAGCGATTTATCGAAAAGGAATCTTCTAAGAAGAAATTCGCTTCGATCCGACGATGCAGTCTAACTATCGGAACAATACATAAAATTCATTCTTATTCAGATCCTACCAATCATCGCCAAGTCAGGTTTGTCCTTAGCGCACTCCGACTTCAAAAGCACGGTGACAATAAAAGCGCACACGCTTTTACAAGCCAGTATTTACTTGATTTGCACATTCTGCTTTCTTCATCGATCTTAGCCAAGGACATTCGCGATCTCGCAATCTATAGCATCATGTTCGAATGCGCACTTAAACGTTCAGAACTTAGAAAGTTGAATGTTGAAAATATTGCTTTTAAAAACAACTTAGCCGTTATTCACTTGGGTGATAAAGCGTATGAGTTGAGTGCAAACTCTTCTCGTGCCCTTAGCAAATGGATAGAAATAAATCATACTAACGTTCTTTTTTGTCGTATCGACAAGCACGAGAACCTGTATGAGTCCACATTGGACGACTCGTCGATCTATCGTATTTTTAGACGAGGTAGCACATTGTTAGGGTTGTCTGGCGATGACCATTTCTCGGGGCAATCTAGCCGTATAGGGGCGGTAACAGAACTGGCATCTCAAGGTTATAAACTAAAAGAAATTCAAGACTTTGGAAGATGGTTGAGCCCCGCAATGCCTGCCCAATATTTGGGGAAAGTAGGCACTGCGGATAAAGAAAAGTTAAAGTTTGTAACGATTAAACCTTGGGATTAACGTAGTGACTTATTGATGGCATCACTTAAAAAATCGGTGAAATTAATACCGTGGTGTTCAACCATTTTTGGAAACATTGAAATGGGAGTCATTCCCGGAAATGTATTGACTTCATTTAGGTAGATTTCATTATCATCTGTTAAAAAGAAGTCTATTCGTGAAAGATCCTTCAACCTCATATGATGAAATACTTTTCTAGCATACGCCCGAATTTCTTCAACTTGTTGTTCCGTTAAATTTTCAGCCTCAACTTTCGTAACTGAATGGCTATCTGCACTGTATTTTTCTTCATAAGTATAAAAGCCATTTTCTGGCGCCATAATCTCGCCAGGCTTGGTGATGATGAGTTCCCCTTGGTATTCAAATGCTGCGAGTTCTAGTTCTCTTGTTTTTACCGCTTTTTCTATCAAAACTTGTTCTGAAAACGAAAAAGCATTATCGATGGCTTTGCTAAGTTCCGATTCTTTTGTGACCTTGTAACAACCAACTGATGAGCCCTGTCTTGCCGCTTTCACGAATATCGTTCCCCATTTCTGGAGTGCGTCCAATGATTTTTGGTACGACTGCTCGTCATTGTCTGAAAGGAAAATATAAGGTGTATTTGGAATGCTTAACGCGTCGTACCAAAGCTTTGAGGTGATTTTATTAAAACTATTTGAGCACGCTTCTGGACCGCATCCAAGGTATGGGATCTTTGCAAGCTCAAACATAGACTGAACATCCCCTGTTTCTCCTGGGTACCCATGCAAGCAGGGAACAATGTAGTCTATATGAAATTCGTGAGCGTCGCCTTTAAGCATGGAATTCGCAATATCCATCTCCGTTTTTGTACCGCAGTCTAGACGCCACTCTTCCTTTGTCATTTCAACACGAATAACATTGAAGCTGCTATTGAATTGGAGCTGTTGCTGGATAAAATTGGCTGACACCAGAGAAACTTCGTGTTCGCTGGATCCCCCGCCGCATAGTAAAAGGATATTTTTTTTCGTCATCTTATGGAGCCTTTCCATGAAAAACTGTCTGCCATTATTCTAAAGGTTTGAATACCGATATTCAGTAAATTTTAGGTAATTTGATGCGCAACTGGTCAGCATATAAGCCTTACTGGTCATTATTTATAACTTTTATAAAATTTGAGCGCAAAAAAAGGGCCTTCGCCCTCTTCGTCGTACATTGGAACCTAATTCAATTTATCCATAACTGGATAGTCAGAGTTTTTTATTGCGTCAATGCTTTTAGGGAAAGGTTTCAACTTTTTGAAATCCTCCGGCAAAGTAGCAATAGCCGCTTTAGCTTCCGCCGACGTTGCGTAATCTCCATAGAGGATGGTATACCAATTTGTTCCATTTACTTGCTTATAGTTCCCCCAAATTGGTTGCCCTTTGGGTAACTGACTAGCAAATTGTTCGAGCTTATTTTCCCTATCCAATGCTATAACTTGAATGGTGTAACCATAGCGTGGATTTGATTTCAGCTGGTTATTTGTTGGAGGAAGGATCTTAATCTTCTTCTTTTGAACTTGCGGTTTAGGAGCAAGTTTAACCACTTTCTTCTCTTCTTGAACTGCAACTGGTGATGCAGTCGTTTGCGCAACCATATTCGTCGTTTCACTGATCGAAACTTCTTGTATTTGCGCTTGCTGAGTAATTGGCGCTTGGATCGAGTCTACTTTGTAATTTTCGCTATAAGATTCACTGGTCACCCCTTTCTCGTATGTATCCGAGGCACAAGCTGCCAATAAAATTGAAAGACTAATAATTGAAATTTTTTTCATGTGTCATGCTTACGCTAATTTATTCTTTTCAAATCATGCACATTGATTCAAGCAGAATCAAGTGCAGTACCCGGTTAATTGTAACTCAACTCGTGACGATTCCCACAATATTCACGCTAGAGGAGTGAGTATTGAATTTTCTTGCTATTCATTTGAAGCGAACGGCACCAAACACTGCGATAGATCACACACTGTTATCGACCTAAACGATGGCTTAAAAAATGGTCCCTATATTATTTCATCCCAAAGAGTTAACGTCAGAATTTGGCGTTGAATCCTGAAATCATTCATTACATCGTTATATACTAGAGCCTGTACTTATTAAATTGTTTTTTATGTGTTTATGGAGCGTTGATGAATCGGTTAAATAAGCTTCTCAGTCCAACATCGGTCGCGGTTATCGGTGCTTCTCAGCTACCTACTCGTGCTGGTTACATCGTAATGAACAATTTGCTCCAAGGTGGCTTTCAGGGCGCTATCATGCCCGTGTCGCCAAAATACCAGTCTGTATGCGGTGTACTCGCCTACTCTACCGTTGAATCCTTACCAATCATCCCTGATTTAGCCATTTTATGCACTCATGCATCCCGAAACGTTGAGATCTTTGAACAAATCGCAAAAAAAGGCGTTGGGGCTGTCGTTATACTGTCTTCTGACATGCATTTAACCGACAGTAGCGGTGGGTCTTATGAGGAAAAATGCCTTGAGCTGGCGAGGCGATACAACGTACGAATTCTCGGTCCAAATAGCCTAGGGCTCATATTACCTTGGCACCATATCAACGCCTCTTTTTCTCCTGTTACTGCTCTTCCTGGGAAAATCGCATTCATTTCTCAATCTGCGGCTGTTTGTACCACGGTTTTGGACTGGGCAAATGATAAGCAGATCGGTTTTTCTGCTTTTATTTCAATAGGAAATGGTTCGGACATCGATTTCGATGAGCTACTTGACACGCTTTGCACCGATAGTAAAACCGAGGCGATATTGTTGTACATAGACAGCATTAAAGATGCAAGACGTTTTATGTCTGCGGCGCGCGCTGCCAGCCGAAATCGCCGGATACTCGTGTTAAAAGGCGGTCGTTCCATCGCCGGACAAAAGGCCGCAACCTTACATACAGGCAGCATACCGAGCTTGGACGTCATATACGATGCTGCGATACAGCGTTCTGGTATGCTACGCGTAAAAAACACACATGAGCTGTTTGCCGCAGTAGAAACGCTGACTCATTCCGTCCCTCTTAGAGGTGAACGCCTTGCTATTGTGACAAATGGTGGCGGTCCCGCCATTATGGCCATTGACACCTTGATGGATAAAGGCGGGAATTTGGCTGAATTGAGTGAGGATACCACCAACAGGCTCTCAGCTTTACTGCCCACCAGTTGGTCTGGTTGTAACCCTATCGATATGATCGGTGACGCCAATAGCCAAAGGTATATTGATACGATCAGTACTTTGATGGACGGTGACGAGTTTGATGCTTTGCTGATAATGCACAGCCCATCTGCGGTGGCACATTCTACCGAGACCGCACAAGCCATTATTGATTGCGTCAAGAAGCACCCAAATGCTAGACGTTTTAACGTGCTAACGAATTGGTGCGGTGAACAAAGTACCAAAGATGCACGTCAGCTTTTTACGCAAGCTGGTATCCCCACTTACCGAACACCAGAAAGCGCCGTTACTGCATTCATGCATTTGGTGGAATATAGGCGTAATCAGAAACAACTAATGGAAACACCAGCGTCAGCCGGTCAAATTGAACACAATGATGTTGATCTTGCTAGAGACTGGATAAATAACCAGTTATCTGAAGGGAATACCCATTTAGACACGCACCAAATAGATTTCTTACTTAAGCAATACAAGTTCAATGCCTTACCAACTTGGCTAGCAAGCGACCCATCTGAAGCGGTTCATATCGCAGAGAATATCGGTTATCCCGTTGCGGTGAAACTTCGCTCGCCAGACATCGCACACAAGTCCGATGTGCAAGGCGTCATGCTGAATTTACGAAACAGTGCAGAAGTCGCTTCTGCTGCACAATCTATACTCGACCGAGTTTCCCTTACTTACCCTAGCGCGCGCATACAAGGCTTACTCGTTCAAGGCATGGCTAATCGGGCTGGGGCTCAAGAAATCAGAATTAAAGTCAAATCCGATCCAACCTTTGGTCCTGTCATATTATTAGGGGAAGGGGGTTCCGAATGGAATGAAGCACTGGATGCGACCGCCGCGATTCCACCGTTGAATATGACGCTGGCTCGTTATCTTATCGTTCGTGCCCTCAAGCGAAACAAGCTTAGAGTCCAGCAATTGCCTAACCCGATGAGCATCGATGGACTAAGCGAATTTCTCGTCCGTATCTCCCAAATGGTCATAGACTGTCCGCAAATTAAGGAACTGGATATACACCCAGTACTTGCCAATGGCAGCGATTTTACAATTTTAGATGCAGACCTAACCATTGAAGAGTTTGACGGTGATTCACACCAACGCCTAGCCATTCGCCCTTATCCAGTTGAGCATGAAGAGTACGTTGTTTTGAAAGACAACAGCGAAGTGCTGCTACGCCCTATTCTCCCTGAGGACGAGCCTGATCATGCTGAGTTCATCTCTAACGTATCGAAAGACGATCTCTATAAACGTTTTTTCAGTGATGTCGGTGAGTTTAATCACGAAGCATTAGCTAACTTTACGCAGATAGATTTTGATAGAGAGATGGCCTTCGTTGCCCAACAAAACTATGAAGGCAAAAAACGCATTATTGGTGTTGCAAGGGTACTTTCCGACCCCGAAAATTTTGATGCTGAATTTGCCATTCTCGTGCGCTCAGATCTCAAAGGGTGTGGATTGGGAAGAGTGTTGATGGATAAGTTGATTCGATACTGCAAAGAAAGAGGCACCAAGCAGATGTCAGGTATGACCATGCCGACAAATCGCGGCATGATCATGCTCGCTCAAAAAATGGGGTTTGAATTGGACATTCAATTTGAAGATGGCATAGCCGATATGAGGCTACCTTTAAATGAGTAATCCACTTTCCAGTTTTTCTTGATGTATTGAATACACCAAGATTTACTTTTACCCATTTTATTTCTTCGCCAAGCAAGAACGATTTCAACAGGGTCGTCTTCCGTCCCTGCTATTTTTCTTAGGAGCTTCTTTTCAATCATTTCTTTTGCAATGTGCGTTGGTATGGTTCCTATGCCAAGTCCCGCAATCAACGCTTCGACTTTAGCGTGAAAACTTGTCACCGTTAATCTGGGTTGCTCGTCTAAAATATTTCTACTCAGTGCTGGGGCTTCCCTTGCGGTATCTGCAATCACAATAGCGCGATAATGGCTCCGTGAATCATTATCAAAGTCCCCTTTTCTCTGATGTATATAGTGATCGTAAGCCGCAACCCAAGTCATCGACATCATACCGATGGGTTCCGCTTTTACATCTTGCGGGTAGGTATCTGGCTTTGGACAGATGAGAAGATCCGCACGATCGTACGCAAGCGATTCCCAACACCCAGCTAAAATATCCTCCTGCAATTTAACACGCGTTTTACTCACGGCTCCTAAGTGTTCCACCAACGGAAAAAACGTATTGACGGGGACAATACCATCATGAGCAATTGTTAAATCCAACTCCCAACCATGCGCTAATACGTTGGCATCAGAAACCATATCTTCGGCTGCACTGAGTAACAACCTTCCACGTTCGAGCAGTAATTTCCCCGCATGAGTAAACGTGGCTTTGTGTCCGGAGCGGTCAAAAATAACCAGGTCAAGATCTTGCTCCAACTTCTGAATTTGATAGCTAAGAGAAGATGGCGCTCGGCTAAGTTCATTCGCGGCCGCGGCAAAACTACCACGTCTATCAATAGCATCAAGAATATGTAGCGCTTCTAATGTGATTGGGCTGTTCAACGGTATCTCTCTGATTTCGATTTCTCTCAGTCAACATAATATACAAATCGTCCACGTGTGCGATTGTTTTTCAAAATGTCGATTAAATATCTCTAAAACAGCCGTGCGTTCTTGCTGATATCGCCTTATAGCCAAAGAAAGCATCCCTAGTCCGTAGATGCAGGAGTTCACATACTGGTTTCTAAGAAAAACACACCCGCATCTAAAACACACTCGCTCAAAAGAAAGATACGCTAAATCGATCACACGATAGAACGCGTAGAACAGCCATTACTCTAAGCACACGAGAAACATATTGGAAATAAAGACTGTCACGATGAAAGATAATGCGTAAATATCGAACATTGATTGATGGATTAATCATGGATCGTAAGATCTTATGACATCATATTTATGATCCAAATGAAAAAAGTTATTTTAATTAATGAAATTAGTATTTATTACACATTAAATAACGTACAACTTATAACCATATGTGATCTACGTTTGATCTATGAAAAAGCCTAATATATAAAGAATGTGACGAGAGCTATATTTTGTAAAATAAATTCTATAACACACTTATTATTAATAATTATGAAAACTATCGTAATTATTGATTTTTTACTTAAAAAACAAATATATATCAAGATAACTATAACAACCCACACCTGATTTACTTATACTTAACATAACAAAATAAATAGCCTTGACAATATTCTCAATCTGTTCAGAATAGGGTGGATTTTTAATTACTCTAAATATTAACGTATCGAAGTTAGTATTTTTTTGAGCTTGTATGAAAGTATGATCTTATCTAATTCAGAAAATTTTACACTGTGCCTTAAGCAAGACAAATCGGGTGAACATTACGCAGAATACGACAATTTCGTATTGAGAAGTGTTTTCCAACCCATTTTCAATTCTGACAAAGAAATCATTGGGGTGGAAGCTCTGGTTAGAATGTCTGATCGAGCAGGTGAAACCATTCGTCCCGATTTATTCTTTCATACCAACACATTTTGTATCGAAACCCGTATAGATGTAGAGGCACTAAGCAGAGCTATACACATACTTAACTTTGCTCAATCGAAACATAGAAATAAACAACTCTTTCTCAATGCTCTTCCCGATCCTGAGCATAATCTTTTCCACGATTTAAGCCGCTTTGTTTTAGTCCATAGACTCGGTGAGCTTAAAATCCGAACAAAGCAAATTGTTATCGAATTTCTAGAGCTTCAAGTTAACGACAATCAAATGTTGTCTCGGGTGACTTCATTGCTGACGCAAAATGGATTTGGTATTGCCGTAGACGATTACGGTCAACAAGCCTCAACAAAAGATAGAGTGAAACTCATCAACCCCTCGATAGTGAAGATTGATAAGAGTTTGATGAATGATTTTATGGGCGGTATCGCATCACCTCTACTTTCTGCATTGCGTGTCGCCGCAGAAGTCGGTGCGAAAACCGTCATTGAAGGTATTGAGTCGAAAGAACAATTCGAACACATGGTCTCTTTGAATATCGATATGTTTCAAGGTTACCACTTAGCCCATCCTGAACCTTTGCATTCTATTAACTAAATTTGCATTCTTTTACTAAACCAAATCAAGATTCCTTCAAAAAATAATAGACGTCGCTCCTCGCAAAGTTTTGTTACAGCCAAAACTTGTTGTTCGCCAATCAACAAGAAAGCTCGGCAACTAACGCTTGCTAACGTCATCTCTACGGTTGAAGATCTAAAGTTGAAGGACATTGCCTTCAACTTTATAGGGCTTGGCTAACGCAGTAATCCGCTTTAAGCGTCACAATCTGCCTTTACTCTTTATTTTTTGGCTTTACAATGAGCCCAAACTCTTTATTTCCCCTAGGTTTACTCTATGTCAATTCAATGGTTTCCGGGTCACATGCACAAAGCCCGTAAAGAGATCGAAGAAGTCATTCCTCAAGTCGACGTTATCATCGAAGTATTGGATGCGAGAATTCCCTTTAGCTCTGAAAACCCCATGATCTCTTCGCTTCGTAAGGACAAACCCTGCGTTAAGGTTTTGAACAAACGTGACCTTTCCGATCCTGTTATGACCGACTATTGGATAGAGCACTTCGAAAAGGAAAAGGGCGTAAAAGCCATGGCTATCACAACGTCTAACCCACAAGAAGTTCATAAGATCATGGAGTTGTGCCGTAAGTTAGCGCCCCACCGCGAACAAATGGGGAAGAATATTCGCACTATGATTATGGGGATTCCGAACGTAGGAAAATCCACGATCATCAACACACTTGCAGGTCGTACTATTGCAGTAACAGGGAATCAGCCTGCCGTGACTCGTCGCCAGCAACGTATTAATTTACAAAATGGGATCGTATTGTCGGATACTCCAGGCATCCTTTGGCCAAAGGTAGAAAATCCACACAGTGGGTTTCGACTCGCCGCTACAGGTGCCGTAAAAGATACCGCGATGGAATATGACGAAGTGGCTTTTTACACTGTCGAGTACTTGGCTGAACATTACCCTAACCTTCTAAAAGAGCGTTACCAATTAGAAAACCTGCCGACTTCAGATATTGAACTGATGGAAGAGATCGGTCGCAAACGAGGCGCTCTTCGCTCAGGCGGCCGCGTCGACTTACATAAAGCATCCGAGATCCTCCTTCATGAACTGCGAAGCGGTACTATTGGTCAGATTACTCTGGAGCGCCCAGAGATGATTACACAAGAGCTCATAGAAGTTGAAAAAGAAGCCGAACGAAAGGCAGAAGAAAAAGTCAAAAAGAAAGAAGAACGCCGTAAACGTTACTTAAAAAATAAGCGATAAACTGTATTAGTTGTATTAGTTCAGATAAACACTTACCAACGAATGCACCACCTCACTTTAAGTCCATCAATCGGCCGACTTATGGTGAGGTGAATGCGCTTCCCTGAGACACCCTAAATTTGTGCCCGTCATTTTAATGTTGGCTGATACTTTCTGAATTGAGTTGCCGTGTTTATATCGACAATCCCCCCTTCAAACGATGATTTGTCTCAGCGCATTTTGTCGCCAACAATTTTGTTGTAACTAATACTGTTGAAAATCCGTTTCGATGCAGGTAGTCACCGTCATTCTATCCAGAAAATTTTACCGCTAGTTAATGCAAAGATTTTCATTTTTGGGACACGTCTATGAACTCTTGTTTAAACCCTACAAGACGCACTGTAATAGCTTATTGATAATTTGATATAGTACCTAGGCTTACACAAAATGAATTTGGTTATCGTTCTTGCCATACAAGTAGATCCATTGCCTTAAATTGCACGTCTGTTAATGGTTGTGGTTTAACCTTTAATGCCTACTAGGTTGCTTATGATTTTAAATAGTCGTGAAGAGTTTAATACACATTGTTTCGTAGACGATGCTGGGCTGCATTATGCAAAATACGACAATTTGATCATTACGAGTACTTTTCACGCCATCGTAACGCCAACATTGCAACCTTTCGCCTACGAAGCGCTCGCGAGATTTAGAAGTGAAACAACTGGGGAAAGTATTCGCCCAGATATTCTGTTTGAATCAGAACAAGTGTCCATCGCTAAAAAGATCAACCTAGATCGTCTTACCCGAGCAATTCACGTTAGGAATTTTTCGCAATCGAAACGAGCCAATCTTAAGCTTTTTTTAAACGTTCTACCGATTTCGGGTGAATACAATGCCTTTATGACCATCAAAGCGAGTTTGCTTGAAAAAAGGATTACTGAGTTAGGATTGAACGCACGACAGATCGTAATGGAAATTGTAGAAAGTGCCGCTTTTGACAACCAACTACTGCTTGATGCTACTACCGCAATGCAAGAGGCCGGTTTCCAAGTCGCTATGGATGATTTTGGCGTCAAATCTTCCGACTTCAACCGACTCCAGTTGATCAAACCGGAGATCGTGAAAATCGATCGCTCCCTATTAGTGAATTATATGTTGGAGAATAAAACGGCACTATTAGACATCGTGCGTGAGGCTAAAAGTATTGGGGCAAAGGTCATCATTGAAGGTGTCGAAGAAAAAGCACAATACAACGCGATGATGGCATTAGGCATAGACTTCTATCAAGGCTATCTCTTTTCGATGCCTGAGCCCCTTAAGTGCGTTTCAAAAGTATAATAGTAACGTTTTGACGTGGGTTCGAAACGGCTGATATGGCGTGAATGGTACTAATCGAGGCCGCAGATCTTCAAAAACACAGATTCCAGCTGATCCCAGCGCATAAGCTGTGTGTCGATGACCTCGATACGAGTTTCAAAGCCCTCTAGGCTTATCTGATTAACAGAAATGACACCATTAGCATTGTTGATAGAATAGCACCCCTTATCCGTATTAATCACACCCTTTACTCGCTCGGCAGTTAAATCACGCAGCATGCTCATTAGCTGTTCAAAATTGAAGACACATTCCGAACCGAAAACCCAACCACAGCTGTAAAAACCCTGCCCTTTGTTCTCCTTTCTTAAGTAGGTTTGATCAGGTGACAGAATGAACTCGGGTGAGTCTATTGCATGCTCATGTTGTTCAGCTCTTTCTACCTCAGAAGAAGAGTGGGAATTGCTTGCTTGAGCCGATGATTTTGCTCTCTCAATATCGAGGAATTCAAAATCCAAAGCGCCGTTTTCGGTTACTATTGATTGCTTGATGTTCTTTTGTTTTTTAGCCCAATCTTTAAAGTAACGTAAATCCGACTCGGTACACTTATCGGCTTTGTTTGCTATCACAACATCCGCACTGGCAAGTTGGTCAATAAAGTTTTTATTTTCTATATACTTTTCAATTTGTAAGTTACGAGGATCAACGAGAGCAATCGTTGCTTTCAAATCTACATAATTTTTGTATTGCTCGGAAAGCAGCGTAGAAATGACTTGTTTAGGATGCCCTAGACCCGTCGGTTCAATAATCAAACGATCAGGTTTTTGACGTAACAATGCTGTAATCCCGACGGACATAGGAACACCAGCCGTACAACACATGCAGCCACCAGGAACTTCTTTAATAAGCGCCCCTTTGTCGGTCAACAGTGCGCCGTCAATCCCAATTTCTCCAAACTCATTAACTAAAACAGCCCATGATTCATGCTCTGGCTTCTGTTTTAAAAGGTTGAGAATTGCCGTTGTTTTTCCTACACCTAAAAATCCAGTGATAATATTCGTTGGAACCATTGTATTTCCTTTGAGCAAATGTTGTTCAGCTTTAACCAGCACGGGATTATACTCAAAATGTTATACCATTACACTTCCCAACAGCTGGTGTGATCAAGGCTAATAGATCATTCAGCCCAAGCAATAGTAATAAGTCAGCGCAATAGAATAAAAACTAAAAAGGCGTACCACATAACGTGATACGCCTCAGACCTCGTTCTCAATCGTGAGTTTGCGAATTAGCGACCAATCGGGTACTAACAACTTACGAGGATTTCCTGTGTTTTACGTGTTTTTCTACCAAATTTTTATGTAGAGCCAAATTTCTCCCTTCAATGAAGTGTCATGCTTGCTCTACACTTTCAGTATTGTCCATATCGGCAATTTTGCAAACGATTCAACAGAAAGATCGCTTAAATAAACTGCCAATGTCACACTTTTGCCATTAAAATGGTCAGCCGAGAAAACACTCAAAACTAAAACGGCACACCTCGCATTATTTCTTCGTAGCCAATGCAGATTAGAAGCCCTTGGGTATAATACGCGCACTCAATTTATGCACCTTTGATATGTCATTATTGATGGCTATCGGCGTAGCAAACGTTGCCATATATTCGCGCGATTTTAATATGCACAAATAGGCTAAAATCATCGCGCGTTAGAACTCGGTAGTATAAGGAATTACATCATTGGACTGGAAACGCTTTATTTACTTCCAACATGTCCCAACAGCACAAGCGTCGCTCGCATTGGGGTTTATCGGCCTTGGTCAAGCGTGGGCGCTTTACTTTCCTTTGCTTAGTGATGTTATTCGCCCATTTTGTTCCATCGTTGGCTCTTTACTCCTTACTCCGGTTCTCATTAGGTATATCGCCTCTCCGAGCGTGTTTCTTCATGATATAAAGCACCCACTTCGTGGAAGCCTTATGGCTCCGATGAGTATGGCGTTATTAGTCTTATGTGATTATCTCGCCATCTTACTCCCCACCATTGCACATCCACTTTGGTTTGCCGCGCTCACTTTACATATCACTATGATGGTGCTGTTTTTCTCATTTCAGATTCGCCATTTTAAGTTCACTAATATTTTCCCTAGCTGGTTTCTCTACCCAGTTGGGGTGATCAGCTCAACGCTTGCTGGAAGCGCATTAGGACACACGATTTTTTCACAAAACATGGCGATGGTGTGCATTGCCATCTACTTTGTTATGCTGCCAATGGTTTTGTACCGTTTGGTTTTCGCAGGGAAGCTCCCGCGACCAGCTCGCCCAACCCTAGCGATAATGGCAGCACCAGTTAACCTTTCACTGGCTGCTTATCTAGTTAATTTCCCAAATCCAGATCCCATTCTAGCCGGTGCGCTATCGGGTATCGCAATTACAATGACTCTGCTTATCTACCTTTGTTACTTCAAGCTTATGAGGCTGAAATTTCAGCCATCGATTGCTGCCGTCACCTTTCCTTCTGTAATCAGTGCAATCGCTATGCAAAGATTAACCACATGGTTTGCAGAGCAACACACTCAGTGGGTATGGTTACATTGGTTTGGATTCTTTGAAATTACAATAGCGACAATATTGGTGGTTTGGGTGTCTGCTAATTATCTTAAAATGTACTGGCCGGAACTATCATTAAAGGTAACTAAACCCTAGTAACCTATGGTTAAAACGAATGGAATATAGTTTGTTTATTTTAACAAAACTATTTAGCCACACTCCCTAAAGGGTATTTTAGATAATAAATAGTTAAATAAAGGATGGCTTTTTTTGCAATCAGCGCCAAAAACATAAATATTGCACAATGACGAATCTATTTCTCGGGATATTAATAAAAGGGTCAGACGACCTCACAAATATCCATAGAAGAGAAATATCATGAGTAATTTTACCGCTAAACCGCTGCCGTCTTTTATTGAGAATAAACTCGAGTCATATCTCGAAAAGCACATCTATTCTAGGAGTAACGGCAAACACATAGTACAAGGCTTACAACCTAATGACGATTCTATCATACTCAGAAGCAATGATTATTTAGCCATATGCAATCACGACTTTATTAAGGCTCGGCAAATTAATGCACTGAGTCAGGCGACTCGTCAACCTATTATGTCTGCCGTATTCCAAAGCCAAGTCGTAGAGGAAGGCTCATTTGAACAGAAATTTGCGGATTTCTTAGGGTTCGACCACTGCATTACCACCCAATCGGGTTGGGCAGCGAACGTTGGTTTACTCCAAACGATTGCCGACCAAGACACCCACGTTTATATTGATTTTTTTGCCCATATGTCTTTATGGCATGGGTCGCAAAACGCGGGTAGTCAGATTCACCCGTTCCTACACAATAAGCCAAAAAACTTACTTAAGCAGATAAAGAAATACGGACCTGGCATCGTAGTTATTGATTCTGTATACAGTACGCACGGTACCGTTGCACCACTCAAAGAATTCGTCCAGATAGCAAACGATCATGACTGCGCTATCATCGTAGACGAATCTCACTCGATTGGCACACACGGCCCCAATGGTGCTGGGTTGCTCGCAGAGCTCGGTTTAACAGACAACGTGGACTTTGTTACAGTCAGCCTAGCGAAAACGTTCTCCTACCGTGCTGGCGCAATCTTGTGCCATCACAAGGTACATGAATGCCTTCCTTTTATTTCTCTACCAGCGATTTTTAGTTCGGGCATAATCCCATATGAAATGGAGGCCTTAAAAGCAACATTGGAGCTGATTAAAAAAAGTGATGACCGACGAGAAAGACTATTCGATAAATCTCATAAACTTATATCTGGATTAAAATCATTAGATATAGAAACAAACAGTAATTCACAAATAGTTGCAGTAGAAACAGGAACAGAAGAAAACACCGAAAAAGTGCGTGATTTCTTAGAGCTTAACGGAATTTTTGGTGCCGTATTCTGTAGCCCAGCGACACCAAAGAATAAAAGCGTAATTCGACTTTCTGTTAATAGTGATGTCAGTGAAGAACAATTAGATAAAGTATTAAACATTTTCAATTTAGCTAAAAAACAAGGTTTGTTAGCTTAATATGAAATTTACTTGAATTCTTTATTCAAATTTATTCTTCTATTTACACGCTCTAACTATTAATTAACTAGGAAATAAAATGAGTTGGGTTATATGCAAGATAATTTTACTTACCAACGCAGTAACCCAACTTTTGTCTCCGGCTCAATTTATATCCAAGTTGACACTTTCTGGATCAGTACGTCTTTTGATGCTGGTTTCAGAATGTAGTCATTCATACCGCTTTCTGAAATAGACTTAAGCGTTTTCTCGCATTTTTCACCAGTAAAGCAAATGATCGGTATATCTTTTCCATTATGCTGATATTTCCTATCTCGTATTGCTACGGTGGTTTCTATTCCATCCATTTCTGGCATCTCTAAATCCATTAGAATGAGATTGACATCATTCGAATTGAGTAAAAGTAGCGCTTCTCGACCATTCTCGGCTTGAAGAACTTTGTACCCCTGCCTTTCCAAAAGAGTAGACGAATAAAGCCGCAGGGAAGCATTGTCGTCCACTATTAAAATGGTTGTGCTTCCCTTATAACCTTTCGTTACTCTTGATGCATCACTACCCTTGGCTGTTTCTTCAAAAAATAGCTTATCTAACTTGGTCGCTAATCCTTTTGTGAAGGCGGTTACCTCAAGCAACTCATAGGACAGTATTCGATTCAATGACAGGTAATTCAGTATGTTACCGGAGTAAAGGTAAACGATTTTTCCCTCAAAACCACACAGTGCCTTTTCAAGGGAAATGAAGCGTGTTTTATCTTCTTGATAACTAGATAGGTTTACCAAAATGACATCTTGGGTAAGTTTGCTTATGTTTAAATCCAAGGTTACAGGGTCACTATGAGTCAACTCATACCCCGTAAAAAAAGCATGAGATTGAAGCGCACTGAGTGTTTCCCCAGCCCCACCGAGATACAGCAGAGATTTGTCTTTTATTACACTGCTCTTCAAAGCAAAGACGCGCTCAGACTCGTACTTAGGGAATCTGAGTTCAAACTGAGTGCCTTTGTTTACTTCACTTTCACAAATGATGGACCCTTTAAACGCGAGCATGACTTTGCGGCAAAACGGTAGCCCTAATCCAAAGCCGCCTTTCTTGCCAGACGTATAGAAATCACTGAATATTTGTTCGATGTTGTCACTATCGATGCCTGGTCCGGTATCTTCTACAAATATGGAATTAAATTCCTCTCCAACAACAAGTTTGATGTCAATCTGAAAATTTGTTCGATGCTTGTAATACAGTGCGTTTTTCAACAAATTGAAGATGACATAACGCAGTAATACATCACTACCGAAAAAAGGTTCGGACTCATCAAATGTGAGTCGAATCAAACTTCTATCAGCTGTACTACTAAAATGAAAACCTTCAATTGCGCTTTCCAATGTTTCCCCTAATGAATGTCGTCGGAAACTGGAAGTGGAAAGCTTATGCTCATCAATTGAAGTCAGTAAAAGGTTGATTGTTTCATTACCGCGCTCTATGGCATTCAGAGAATCATCAAGAATCCCATTAATCTCATCTAAGCTTTTTGCGTCAAGGGGATAAAAGTCGGATAGCTGCTGAGCGCTGCGTTCAGGCAGTAAATGTTTTACGACCTCAATGGAGCTGTATACTGCACTTAAAGGGTTTCTCATTTCATGGGCAATCCCTGCCCCAAACGATTTTGCCAGTGATACTTTCGATTCATTTTCTGTGAAGTTTCGATAATAAAATAGCGTACCAAATGCATACGTAAAAAAGAAAACGGGCATTAAAGTCCACTCAAAATACGTTACAGGATCACCTTGTACATATATGGTAGCGTAAGCGGCGCTATACCCAGCAAGGCTTTGAAAAAATACAATTCGGGTGTCATAAATCAGTAAAATCTGTAGGAAAATCCCGGACATTAACGACATGCTCCAGATCATAGACCAGTCGTTTTTTAACAGCATGTAGGAAAAAAAGTATGGAATGCACACGCCTAGTGATATGACGTAGTAAATATGTAAGTAGCGCTTCAAATAGATAGGCAGAACATCTCTAAGTAATATGGGGACGAGCAACAACCCACATACAATTCTAAAGCCTAAATTTTCATAGCTTTCCGGAGCCAGCCATGTCCAGACGAAGTAATAAGCGGGAAAACCAATTATCCCCATTAAAGCCACAATGGTCAGATTAGGCTCCGCGTATTCATAGATCTTTTTAGCGCGATCAAACTGCATTCATATCCCTAGCCAAAGCACGATTCTTCTTATCAGATAGTCGGGTTAGTTATAGCACAGAATAATACTCGATTCATTGAAACTGAGTGAAGTATGATCCGCGCCAAATTTCTGCGACCAGTTAAATAATTCCTTTTTAAATTAAATAATTAGCTAAAGCACAATGTCTACTTCGAATTGTAAAGACGGCTTCTTCCAGTTTCAATCCTTCCCCCTATAAGCTAGAGAGCATATCGTACCTACGCTTCGCCACTTTTTACTCATTCAATCCCAAAAGTGAGAATGATATACATTAAATAACGGAAGAAACCACCCTCTCATTTTGACGTCAGAAATGCCGAACTTCACGTTAGATGTACACATGATGACTCTTAAACTGATTAAGTTATCATTATACCTTCCAGTGACTTAAAATACCTTCAAGTCACTCAAACTTTTCTTAAAATGTCTTCCGGTACAATTGGAAGGCATGCCTCCCTAATAACCTCAAATTCTCATTCAAAAGGAATGGATTGACACAAATAAAGAATCAGTATATCGATAAGGCTCCTTAAAATGCTCCTCACCGTTAGGAGATTCTAGAGTGAGATCATTCGTGCATTGGGTAGGGTTTAATCAATAGAAAACTATGCAGATACAGTGAGTCGAAGTAACGTATTTTTCCGGTAGGTAACTTTTTCCGGTAGGTGACTTTTATAGAAGTTCTGACTTTTAATAGCCCAATCGATTGCTTGACTAAAGCAAATACTTCATTAATGACCTTGTAGATTTGCTCTCAATCCCTTAATTTGATTGACGGATGATCTCACAATAAGGGAATCGAACAAATTAATCATTACGACAAAAATTATTTGTTGTTATCTTTCTCTTTCTACGAATATCTTTCGCATACTAGTCACCCTGTATAATTGAGACAATTCCGATGCCTTTTCAAGAAATTCGGCAAGGTAAAGCACACTTCTACGACAACGTTCATTTCTCACATGGATTCTCTAAATCTGGAGACTTCACATTAGCTGAAGATGAAATCCTAACCTTTTTTGGAAAAACGTTGCTTGGACTTGAAACCCGTAAGTTAGCACCTGAGAACCAAGCTGAATCTGACTTCCTAGACGTTGTTCACGGCAAAAAAGATCCTAGTACTAAAATAGAGCGTACTTGGATGAAGTACGTGAAGCTTTCTCGCAGTAAAAAACCTTTCCACACTTTGAATAGTAACTCCTCAGTCTCTGATGATGGCTACAATCGCTTCGATTTGGTAGAGAATAACTAATGCACATTTGTTTCCTTATGTATCCTTGGGATCGCGTGTGCCCAGAATCCGATACTACACTTCGCCTTGTTCATGAGTGTGCTTCACGTGGGCATACCGTTGCAATTACTTCGACCAGTGGGCTGACTATTCGAGACAGTACCGTATTTGGTTTCTGTAATGTCATCAAAAAAGGGCAAAAAATTTCGGATAAAATTCCTACGTTCTACCGCCAAGTCGAGTTCTCTAAAGCTCGATTACCTATGGCAGGATTCGATGTCATCTTCATGCGTGCAAACCCTCCCTTGGACAATCTTGCACTTAACTTTTTAGACTCAATTAAAGATGACACCCTGATCATCAATGATCTTGAGGGTCTACGTCTAGCTAACAACAAACTGTACACGGCCAGTATGGGAGGCACAGCGAGCGAATTCATTCCGGCGACGCACGTTTCTAAAAATCGCGACTACCTACAACGAGTACTTGAAGAAAGTGACAGTGAAAAAATGATTCTTAAGCCATTAAATGGTTTTGGGGGTCACGGTGTGATTGTCATTGAGAAAAGTGCTCAGCAGAATTTCCGCTCTTTGCTTGATTTCTATATAGGAGAAGGCGAACAAAGTAACTATGTCATCTTACAAGACTACATAGAAGGAGCCGAAGAAGGTGATAAGCGTATTTTGATGCTAAATGGAGAACCTATTGGCGCAATGAAACGCGTGCCAGCGAGTGGTGAATTCCGCTCGAACATTCACGCAGGTGGACACGTAGTGAAGCACAGCATTACCAAAGAAGAAAGACGGTTGTGCGCGGCTATTGGTCCTAAGCTCGTGCGTGATGGTCTTTATTTCACTGGTCTAGATGTCATAAACAACAAACTTGTTGAGGTTAACGTATTGAGCCCAGGGGGCATTATGCGTATCAACAAGTTGAATCGCGTGCGTCTTCAACGTCCGGTAATTGATTTTGTCGAAAATATAGTCAATTCGAAAGATCTTCTACAGCAGAGAAAGAGCACCTTCCGTATGGCTGTTGAGAATGCCCACATTGAACCATAAGCAATACACTCTTAAAGAAATGCTCTCGCTGATTCAGCGAGGGCAACCTTTTTCCGGCGAACTTACTGATGCCGGATGCCTAGTCAAAATTGATGAGTATCTTCCCGTTGTTTGTACCGCCATTCATGCTGGCTCGCGTCTCCGTGATGAACTGCTCCATCGCTGTGTGTTAGAGAATTCTGAGCGTCTATTCGAAGAAGACCCGTTTACTGATGATATGATTGCCTCACAGCCAATCACTCTCGTCGGTTTGGATTCAAGGTTTGAGTATGATCTCAACCGCGCATTGACGCTAAGTACATACTATAAGTCGGCGTGGAATCGATTGGTTTGGAAGAAACCACTCGGAGCGAAGCACAGAGCAGAAAGCCACCGAAAGCACACGGCGTTTTACACCGTTTATGAAGCCATCATCTCTAAACTTGAATCACTGCACGACAGCGTTGTGGTGTTTGATCTGCACTCATACAATTATAAACGTCAAAGAAGCGATGCACCCGTGTTTAACATTGGCACCGCCCAAATCGATATGGAGCGTTGGGGAACGGTGGTGCATCGTTTTTGTTCAGAGCTGTCGAAGGTTTCTCTGCCTAACGTGACGACCAGTGCGGAAATGGACTCAGTGTTTGAAGGAAGGGGCTACCTCATATCTCATACTAATGCCCATTTTGACCGCACTTTGGTTTTGCCCACCGAGGTCAAAAAAGTGTTTATGGAGGAAGAATCCGGCACCCCTTTCCCATTAGTGCTCGACGCGCTTCATTCTGGTTTAAAGGAAGCATTCAGCCAAACAAGCGCATTTGTTCAACGTAAGTTCAATAAAAAGCGCCGTATCAATAAAGCTGACATGTTGAGTTCGAGTATTGAACCTAACCTTATCGCTGTCGATAAACAGTTATACCAACTCGCCTGTGGAGTAGAAACATTAAAATACGTCAACCCTACCAACCTAAATGTTGAACGTAAGCGCTTCGAGTCTGCACCAAGTCGTTACAAACCAAACTATCGTTACCGGCAACTCCCCATTAACGTCAGTGAGTTTAAACAGCAGCTTTATCGGCTACCCATTGAGGGGATCTCCGATCCTGATATGCGCCACCTTTATAGTGATATGGTACAAAAGCTCAATGATAAGTTGGATTTACTGACCTCGGTTGGTAGCGAGGCTTTTCTATACAATGCATTGCGATACCATGGACGTCCGAGTAATCAGGATTTAGATAATGCGCGGTTTCTTTTGTATGCAAAACTGCTTGATGAGGATATCCATGAGCACGTTAACGCTACAAAGGCGATAGAGAAACTGGCGGAAGCCGCCCGCGATCTAAGAATGAAATGTAAAGTTTCCGGTTCAAATACGCTAGCAGCCAAAGCAATGGTAACTGCGAACCCGCCAACTCTCTTTGTCAATAATAAATCGAACTTTTCAAATCGAGAGATTGAGCGTTTAGTACAGCATGAACTTGGAGTGCATATGGCGACCAACTATAACGCCCGTGCTCAGACATTGAAGATTTTTCGTTTAGGGTTACCGGGCTCTACGGTATCGCAAGAGGGATTAGCAATATTGGCCGAGTACAAATCAGGGTATTTGTCACATGAACGCCTTAACATGCTGGCTAAACGAGTTCTTGCCGTTGATTCAATGTTGAAAGAACAGAATTTCTATCAAACATACAGTTACCTAATAGATGACTTGAATCTTGATAAGGACAGCGCGTTTTCATTGACTACTCGTGTCTATCGTGGTGGCGGCTTTACAAAAGATCACCTTTATTTGAAGGGATTCTTGCAAGCGTTGAACATCGAAAAATCCCGCTCTATCGAGAATCTGTACATAGGTAAATGCAGTTTCCGCTACCACGACTTATTGGATGAACTAATGAGTCGTGGCTGGCTCAAATCGCCCGCTTTCTTGCCTCCAACTAACACCCAAGAAAGTAGTAATCAAACACTGGATTATCTTATCGAATCACTGGTGGTTTGATAGTCGCCAACGGCGAGCTCACCTATGATGACGAAAAAGCGAGCTATATGCTCGCTTTAACGTTTCATCGTGGCAACCCGTTATAGCAATGCTACGGACTGCTGGGCAATCACAAACTCTTCGTTGGTTGGAACGACCATGGCGATAGCCCCCAACATATCCGACCGAGCAATAATACCTGCTTCACCAAATCTTGCGGCTTCATTGCCTTTCGGATCCTCAACAAAACCTAGGAGCTTGAGATTTTTCAAAATCTCACGGCGAATTGGTAGTGAATTTTCACCAATACCTCCGGTAAAGATAATGGCATCAAGGTGCCCGAGTGGAACGAGGTAAGAAGCAATGTACTTTGCAACACGGTACGTAAAGACGTCAAAGGCCAGCTTTGCTCCCTCATGCCCTTCATCCATGGCATCCAGAATGCCACGGGCGTCTGAAGTCAGCCCTGAAACGCCAAGAAAACCCGATTTCTTGTTCAGCGTTTCAAACACCCTTTCTTGGTTCCACCCCTTCTTCATTAGAAATTCAATGATGCCTGGATCTAAATCGCCCGAGCGTGTGCCCATCATTAGCCCAGCGAGCGGTGTAAAGCCCATAGAAGTGTCCACAGAAGCACCATTACTGATGGCACACACAGATGCGCCATTGCCTAAGTGAACCGAGATAAAGCTGGATTCATCCACTGGTTTGTTGAGCATTTTGGCCGCTTCACAGCTAACAAAATAATGGCTTGTACCATGAAAACCGTATCGACGAATACCATACTCTCTGTACAATTCGTTCGATATCGCCTCAGTGAACGCTTTTTGAGGCATAGATTGGTGGAAAGCCGTATCAAATACAGCAAATTGAGGCAAAGCAGGGAAAACAGACATTGCCGCACGAATACCTATCGCACCCGCTGGGTTATGCAACGGAGCTAGATCCGAAAGGCTCTCAATTTCCTGTAAGACATCTTCATTAATTCGAACAGTATGAGTAAACCGTTCGCCACCATGAACAATTCGGTGACCTACAGCAACAATGTTTTCAGTTAACTTGCATTCATCCACTAATCCCACAATTCGATTAATAGCATATTGATGATGATTTTCAGGTTCACCAATCTTCTCTTCAAACTTATTGCCATCATGTTTCCAACTGATTACCGCATCAGGTAATCCGAAGCATTCACCTAAGCCGCTAATAACGGTGCCACCCGTTTCAGAGTCAATCACAGCAAATTTAAGAGAAGAACTCCCTGAGTTTATAACCAGAACGAAGGAATGAGGCATAAGGTTATGAATCCTGTTTTTAGCTAATATTCTGAAGCGATATGCTTTCATCGAAGATGAATCCATTATTCAATGATTTTTTAATCTATCAACTTTATTTTAATCATCAGGTTAGGAGAATACGCGTTTTGTTGATCTAGCGCAGCAAAGCATTGACTTAGTGTAGAAAATTAAAGAGCACCAATAAGCATCTGTATTAATATAAAAAGGCATCAACTCTATAGCGGTTAGATCCCCTAAAGCGCTAAGCATGTTGAATTATCAAACTGAAGAACCTACCAAACTAACCATTTTGCGAAATATGTTTGTAACGTTGTCTATACTTTATTTGTAATAGATGTAATGGATGTAAGAAACAGAGTTCTGATGCATCTACAGCTTATGCGCAAAGCAAATTCGCGCTGCCATTGTTAAGGGTTAAATGTGATTCTAGTTGCTGACTTGCTCGTTTTTCTGGGAGTTGTATTTTTGGGCTTAGGGCTCAGACCCGCTATCCAGATTTGTCAGAAAACACATGAGTTAGGGTGGCAAATATTGCTAGCCCTCATTATTGCATTCGGCTTTGGCTACACGTTGTTTCTTTTGTATTTATTGAACCAGCACTCAGCCGGTTTCATTGAACTTGGCATCGCTACTATCTTATTTGGTGGCAGTATCTTTGTTGTTTTGGTCGTCAGCTATAGCCAAAAAACCATCAATCAAATTGACGACATAGCTCAACTTGAGCGCTATAACGCACTTCACGATTCCTTAACCAAGTTACCCAATCGACAATTTTGTATGAGTCAACTCGACAAGTATATCGAGCGTAGAACCCCCTTCTCTGTCTTACTGTTCGATGTAAACAATTTTAAATACGTAAATGATGCAATGGGACACCAATTTGGGGACATGCTGCTTCAGCAAATTAGCCAGAGGCTGAGTATGGTGTTGCCGAAACAAGCTTTCTTTTCAAGAATCGGAGGGGACGAATTTGTCATCATATTGCGTACTGGCGGTCGAAAGCCAATTGAAACACTTTACTATGAAATTTTGGAAGAACTAAGCCATCCATACCACCTTGGAGAATACAGCGTCATCACTTCCATCAGTACTGGAGTCAGTATCTACCCAGAATACAGCACAGAAAAAGATCAGATCCTAAAGCAAGCCGACGTTGCCATGTATGAAGCAAAGCGTTCAGGCTGCGGCTTGTATTTCTATTCAAGTAACCTAGAAGACCAAGCTAATGAACAGCTCACCATTTCCAGCCAATTAACATCAGCACTCCACAATCAAGAATTTGAGCTTCACTATCAACCGATTGTTAACACCAGATACAATTCTCTATACGGATATGAGGCGTTAATTCGCTGGCCACAACCCGATGGAACCTTCATATCACCCGAGAAATTCATTCCTATCGCGGAGCAATCACACATCATTCGTGACATCACAGATTGGGTGGTCAACCAAGTCATACTTGATATGAAAATTTTTAGCGAGTCCGGTATAGATGCAAGCATTCATTTAAATCTTTCAGCAAAAGACCTCAATAGCCGCGCACTGTTTAATAACCTCAAACAATTAGTAGACAGCGGCCAAATCGACCCAAATCGACTCGTCCTCGAGGTCACAGAAAGCGACATGCTGAAAGACATGAAAAATACTAAGCAAGTATTGGAAGCGTTAAGGGCTATTGGATTCAAGATAAGTTTGGATGACTTCGGCACTGGCTACTCATCACTGACGTTACTAAGAGAGTTACCGATTGATCAAATTAAGATTGACCGCTCTTTTGTATCGGGGATGCACATAAGTGATTCGGATCATGCCATTGTCCGCGCTTCAATTTCACTAGCACACGGATTAAATTGTACCGTGATCGCCGAAGGCGTAGAAGAAACGGAACTAATGGCATTGCTTGATACGGCGAATTGTGATTATTTTCAAGGATTTATCAATGGCCGCGCACAAACTTTAGAGGACATTGTCTATTGGACGAAACAGCATCATCTAAAAAATGCCATTTAGTCCAACCGCGCTGAATACGACAAAATCGATAATGCGTTAAAACTCGTATCCCATTGTGACATAGAAGGCATACAGGTTTGCATCCCCTTTTTTATCAACCTTCTTGAGTGCCAATTTGTTACCCCGTAACTCAGCACCAAACTCAAAATTGTTATGCAATCGGTAACTGCTTCCAATTGCCCACATGTAACCCGCCCCTTTTGCTTTTGGCTTGGAATCTTTATCGACCGTCAATGTTTTTTTATATTCTAGCGCTTCAACATACCCATAAGATAAACCAGCAGCACCATAAATATCGATGCGATCGGTTAGCGAATGCGTTATTTTTGGTGCGACATTCAAAACAAGAGAACTGATCTCTTCTACTTCGTATAAGGAAGGTGTATCGGACTTTTTCTTTGAGTTGTAATGAATATCACCAGAGAAAGAAACGCCTAAATATACATCATTTTCCTCTGTCCAAATTGATGTCATACGTGAATATTCAAGTGATAAAGATCGCCCTACCAACTCATAATCACCAACACTTGCCACTTGGGAGTGGAAACGAGATCCACCAACCTTTGCAGTAAATAATTGGTAAGTCTCTGGGCGAACTTCTGCCCCAGCATGAGCGGACAATACGACGGTACTGGCGAAAACGAAAGCAAACTGTTTTTTCAAAACGACATCCAACTGATTTGAGTGTTTTATGGGTAAATTAAATTTTGCAAGAAAATAATCCAACAATAGAACCAAAGTCTCACAACTGATTAAGCGCGCGGAATTCTACACAACTAATATGCATATCAATAGAATGATTGATGCATCCGGTGACAACTTCTGTTCATTACGTGATTTAGAGCACCTTATTGCTCTTACCCTCAAGCATCACCGGGCTCTAAAAAACGCATGTAAATTAATTGTTACAGGCTGAGATTTTGGGAAATTGATGATTTTGTAGACGATAATTTAGTTTTCATCGATAGTTACCACATTAATGCAACATATTCGAAACATCGTGGTGATTTATGACTAAGCAAAGCCAGTATCAGTCAAAAAAAGCGGATGAAAATGGCGTCATTCATTGGACTGATGAAGAAAATAATGTGTGGAACACACTCATCCGGAGGCAACTTAACTGCATACAAAATAGAGCCTGTACCGAGTACATGGAAGGGCTAAAAAAACTCAACCTCCCACATGAACGTATTCCGCAGCTTCATGAAATTAACGCGGTCCTCTCTTCAGAAACAGGCTGGCAATGTGAGGCTGTACCTGCCTTAATTAGCTTCGACCGATTTTTCGAAATGTTATCTGAACGTAAGTTTCCAGTCGCAACGTTTATTCGGAAAAGGGAGGAAATGGAATACCTTCAAGAACCCGATATTTTTCATGAAATATTTGGGCATTGCGCCATGCTCACAAACCCGGCTTTTGCGGCTTTTACCCATTCTTACGGCAAGTTAGGGCTAAACGCTTCAAAAGAAGACAGGGTTTACCTTGCTAGGCTCTATTGGTTTACCGTTGAGTTTGGGCTAATCAAAAACCCCAAAGGGATGCGCATTTATGGTGGAGGCATACTCTCTAGCCCAGGGGAGACTCAGTATGTGTACAGCGACAAACCAGTATTCGCTCCGTTAGACCCCATTGATGTTTTTCGCACACCATACCGAATCAACATCATGCAACCAAAATATTTTTACATAGACAATATTAACGAGCTGTTCGAAATAGCCAACCTCGATATTATGTCACTCATTAAACACGCAAAAACGTTGGGTCTACATGCACCAATGTATGAACTGGAACACGAGTAAGGAAAAACCATGTCAGAAACACTATTAGAGTCATCTTGTGAAGCATGCCGATTTGATGCACCAAAAGTTGAAACAGAAGAAGCCAAAACACTACTAAAACAGATCCCCGAATGGCAACTCATCGATGTAAATGGCATTTTGCAACTTGAAAGAATCTATACGTTTAAAAACTTCAAGCAAGCTTTAGCGTTTACCAATCTAATAGGAGAGATGGCTGAAAAAGAAGGTCACCATCCTGCCCTTACCACCGAATGGGGGAAAGTGACGGTTCAGTGGTGGAGTCACTCGATCAAGGGGCTCCATAGAAATGATTTTATCTGCGCCGCAAAAACAGATGCCTTGTTCTAAATCACCGCACTAAAGCCACACATAACCTCAATCTCGCCGAGGTTATGTGTTGGTCATGCCCCTTCCCTGAAACCCCCATTGTATTTTCACGCTACTCCCCCAAAAAGCTCGGTGCTTGTGTCCGTTTGACGCATGGCTAACAACCTGACGCATGAGTAACAACTCCAACGATAACTTGGTCAACTTAACGATTCGCACACTAACATTTTGAACTCAATCATTTTAAACGAAATTTAGTCATTCTTACCCTAAAAAACATAAGATTTTTCAGTTACCCTTGATTTGATTTCTAAATAATGTACCCTTTTAACCATAAATAATACTTAGACCTCTAAATATATTCGTGACATAAAATGACCATTTCAACCGCTTGGGTAGCGAACCCAGACCCATTAGAAAAGCCAGAAACAGAGTGGATATTTCGAAGCCCTAACAAGCAAGACGGGGATGACATCCACCAGCTGATAGAGAGCTGTCCCCCTCTAGATACCAACTCCTCTTACTGTAATTTCTTACAATCTTTTCACTTCAAAGAGACGTGCATTGTTGCGGAGTGTAATGGCGAATTAGCTGGGTTCATATCCGGTTATTGCAAGCCTAATTCACCGAAAGATTTGTTTGTTTGGCAGGTTGCCGTCTCCCCAAATCACAGGGGAAAAGGACTGGCGTTTTCAATGTTGAAGGCGTTATTGAAAAGAGAAAACTTGAAAGCAGTAGAGTGTGTAGAAACCACAATCACCGAATCAAATCAGGCGTCATGGAACCTATTCAATAAATTAGACAAAGAAAATGGCAACACCGGAATTAAATCCACATTTTTGGATGAAGACGTACATTTCAAAGGCAAGCACGATACCGAATATTTGTATCGCATCCCTCTACTTAAACTTTAACCCAAGGAAAAAGCGGTCCCACAATGGATATCTTTAAGAAAAAGGAATCTAAAGTTAGATCCTATTCAAATAACTTTCCTGTTGTTTTTCAAAAAGCTCAGGGGAGTTGGTTAGAAGCAGAGAACGACAATAAGTACTTAGATTTTCTAGCAGGTGCAGGCTCATTAAACTACGGGCATAACAACCCGATATTAAAGGATGCTTTGCTCACATACATTACAAACGATGGCATCACGCATGGCTTAGATATGCACTCTGAAGCCAAAGCGGAGTTTCTGCATGCATTGGAAAAATATATCTTCGCACCACGCGATCTGGATTACAAAGTTCAGTTCACGGGTCCTACTGGTACTAACGCGGTCGAAGCAGCATTAAAGCTCGCGAGAAAATTCACGGGTAGGCAAAATGTGGTCGCGTTTACCAATGGGTTTCATGGGTGCACCATGGGCGCACTTGCTGCTACTGGTAATCAACACCATCGTGGCGGCGCGGGAATGCCGCTTACAGGGGTAACACGTATACCCTACGAAAATTACGCTAACGTTGATGGGCTATCATTATTTGAAACCTTGCTTTCAGATAGCTCCAGTGGTCTCGATATGCCAGCGGCTGTTCTTCTAGAAGCCGTGCAAGGTGAAGGCGGTTTGAATGTAGCCAGCAATGAATGGCTTCAAAAACTGAGTTCCATTTGTCAAAAGCATCAAATCCTATTGATTGTCGACGACATTCAAGCTGGCTGTGGGCGTACTGGAACCTTCTTTAGCTTTGAGCCTTCGGGAATCAAGCCCGATCTCGTCACGCTTTCTAAATCCATTAGTGGGTTTGGCTTGCCAATGGCGGTTGTATTACTAAAGCCAAAGCTGGATGTTTGGAATCCTGGTGAACATAACGGGACGTTCCGTGGTAACAACCACGCTTTTATAACGGCGACAAAAGCGTTGGAACTATATTGGGCAGATAGTCATTTCGAACAACACATCTCCGAGCGTTCAAGCCAAATTCGCGCACACCTAGAACAATCACTCCATAAATTTCCTCACTTATTTAAAAGAATAAAAGGACGTGGAATGATGATTGGAATTGAATGTAGAAAACCTGATGTCGCAAGCCTCATTACTCGTAACTGTTTTGAACGCGGTATGATCATCGAAACAGCGGGGCCAAATGACGAAGTGGTCAAATTCTTCTGCCCGCTCACGATTACAAAAGCAGAATTGGCTCAAGGCTTAGAAATATTTGAAGCGTCTTCTGAGGTCGCCGCTCAACAGATAGTTAAAAAAGCCTCTTAGAAATTCAGATTGATTGCAAGGACTTTAGAATGATTGCAAGGACTTTAGAAGAATGCCAAAACAGTGAACGCCGCGTGGTATCAGCCAACTGGGAAAGCGTTCGTATGTTGCTCAAAGATGACAACATGGGTTTTTCTTTCCATATCACCACTATCTACGAAAATACGGAAACTCACATTCACTATAAGAATCACCTTGAGTCCGTTTACTGTATGAGTGGTGAAGGCGAAATTGAAATCATTGGCGGCAAAACGTACCCAATCAAACCGGGTACGCTCTACATCCTAGATAAACATGACGAGCACTACCTAAGAGCGTATAAAGGCAAAGATATGGTCATGGCGTGCGTATTTAACCCACCGATTACTGGCAATGAAGTTCACGACGAAAACGGCGTATATCCTATTGTCGATTAGGCGACTCTGATTTAATTCAATGCGATCTTAAGCGGCTGCACGCGTTAAGATCGCTATTCGTCTAAGTGAAGGTGTAGGTGTAGGGGGATAATTACTCAAATATCACGTGCATTGACTAAGAAAGAATCAGCTCGCTCCTAGACAAAAACTCAATAGCATCTTGGCAATGGTTTTTCGCTGCCCGATACATATATTCAATAGCATGATCTTCATCCACTTCACCGCCTTCGCCACTCAGTGACATCAGTGCAAGCATGTATTGCGCTTTGGGCACATTGAGATCGGCAGCACTATTTAAATAACTCCTAGCCTTCACCATGTCCTCAAATACACCGATACCACTCGCATAAACGGTATAAAGAATCATTGCAGCGGTTGCATTCCTACCACGGTAGGAGCGCTCCAGCCAAAAGATACCCTCACTTTCATTTTTTTCCGATCCCAAACCGAACAGTCTATCAACACCAGTTAGTAGCTGAGCGACAGGCGAGCCTCGATAAGCAAACTCAACAATGATATTTATATTTGCTAGCGCTTGACTCACTCTTCGAGAAAGAAGCGCTTCCATAAAATCCTTGTTGAGCAAATTAGCTGTATCTTTAAAAAGCTCTTTAGAGGCATCCATAAGCCCCTCATCGCTTAAATCTTCTTGAATCAGTGAAGTGATAAATAGTTTCACTTTTTCTATATCTGACAATTCCATAGTCTGAATATTAACTGTCGATTAAACTAGAGTATGTCACGAAAACGTAAATGCTAGGTTAACATTACACATTAATGATAAGTGACTCGCATTCTCAATTGAAGGTAAAGCACACCATCTAGAAAGGCACCTAGTCATCGTTACCATACACAGAATCATAGATGCCAGACATGTGTTACCTTACTGAATTACTTAGTGTTACTCACATTTTTCTGAGGCTTTTTAGGTGGACTACTTGAGGAACGCTGCCAATTTACTCCTGAGTTAGGTTGGCAGGACGGCGCTCTCGGGCTTCCTCTATGACCACCGCGATGTGAGCTGTGAGTTCTATTCATGTTGCCTCCTTGTAAACATTTTAAGTGAGCAAACAATGCACAACTCCAGTCTAATTGAGTACATCAACAAAATATGCGAGCACGATAACAGTTGGTCAGAGCTTCGAATAGCAGAGATAAGACAAAGGTTATTAATATTGAATACCCAAGTAGCGAACTAAAAATCGATAGCATGTTGTGACCGCTACCGATCTTTTCACTCGTCTAAAAATATAACGGATATTCAAACTACATGAGTAAATCGCTCACTTCTCTTCTAGGGGATTCTGGTGTGGGGTTCGCTTTACCCAGTCTAAACACCATTTGCACGGTATGTGACTTGTTAACATTAAAGTACTGTTTGAAGCGTTCTTGCAGTGGAAGCATATCTTCATACTCCTGCAGGATTTGGCTCATTGGGTGTTGTGCGATGCCCATTGATGCCGTTACTAAATTGATTCTGTTGTACAAACGCCCTACTTCTAATTGGTCTGTCCTTGTGTTTCCTTCCGTTACCAATATAGCGAAATGATGTGTGCTCTCCGTCACCGCCTTTGTCAGTTTTATGCCTTCTTTTCCAAAAGCCGTAGGATCTTTCTCAGCCGACTCACGACTCAAAAAGAACTGCTCGGCTAGCCACCGTTTAGCACCCACAACACCATTTTGTGGCAAACCAAAGCCGTCTCGGTATTGTTTAAACTCATCGTCGTTAAAACGGAACATACCTATTGTTTCCAAGCTGCGCGCACTTTTTTGCTCTTCTATTTCCATTGCTTGATTCAGGAAGTGTCGCATTTCTTGGTTGTACTTTTCCGTTTGTATCAATCTCAAATCGCTGCCATTCGTTTTCACAACATTAAGAATTGCATTCAGCTCAGTATCGGTAAGCTTGGCATTTGTGTATTCGGTCTTATTGGATTGACGTGTAACAAGATAAGAGAATAAAGGATCTGGCTGAATACTCGCATCTGGCACCAGTTTAATCGCGGCAACTGGCTTGTTTTCCAACACCTGATTACCGTACTCACCTTGCGGAAAATATTGTACGTCCGCTCTCATAGCAAAATGGCTTGCAGCCACGGTTAAGCTTTCAATAAATGTACCCTGCCCAATGTGTATTTGGCGATGAATCGGATCCGTCTGTGGTAACAGCCTACCTTCATCGACATACAACAGGATCGTATTCTCATCTTCAAAATCCACTTTCCACGGCTGAATATTATGAGGATTAGGACACAGCATCGCGTAGCTAATAAGTGTCTTTCTCAGATCCGAGTAAGTTAGAACGGGTCTAAAAAGGTCAGCAGAATCTGAAACGTGACTGACCACAACAGGCGCTGCAGCCAAAACGACAGCCCCAGCGCCTATCACTTTAATAAAATTCCGTCTATCCATGGCTATACCCTCTTTAATTCGTTTGTTAAACTACATTCCATGGAATAAATATACATTCCTTGGAATATATATCAAGAGGTTTCATTCATCATGTCGACAGAAAAACAACAAGCGTCCATTAATATCATGATTACATTGGGAATAATTAATCAACTAACCGACTCTTGGCTAAACAAAGCACTAGCACCTATTGGAATTAACCAGTCACAGTTCAATTTACTCAATCACTTTTCAAACCAGCCGGAACGCGAACAGACCATCAGCCAATTAGCCCAGGTTATGCAAATGAACCAACCTGGTATTACTAAAGTGATCAACAAGCTCGCACAAGATGGGTTAGTCGAAATAAGAAAAGACGAAACGGATGGAAGAAAAAAGTGGATTAAAATAAACAGCGCTGGATTAGATAAGGTTCAGCTCGCTTTCACAAGTTTCTTGCCCACAATTGATGCTTGTTTTAAGAATTGGGAGAATGACGAAATGCAGCAAATGTTACAGCATTCCAACAAGTTAAAAGAATGGCTGGATGAGCATCGAGATCTCAATTGACTTTCCCTGTGAAGGCAGCCTTGGGTAAGGAAAATAATTGAGCTCCCTAGCATTAGAACCTGCGACTGTAACGTCATGCCCGTAGCAAGAAACCTACAGGCACGAGCCGTACTTTCATCCCTGATCTAGGCAAGCACCTTATCTTTGATTACCGTTAACACGCCTTGCGCATCTTGGTGTGGTGCTTCAAAGCGAGCAAGCGCTTTTATTTCAGGATGGGCGTTTGCCATTGCGTAGCTGTGATACGTTTCTTTGAGCATTTCGACATCGTTAAAATAGTCGCCAAAACTCATGCTCTGCTCAAAACTAAAACCGAACAGTTTCTGCAAATGTTTTATTGCTGTGCCTTTTGAAGCGTCTTTATGCATAAAGTCTAGCCAAATTTTGGCACTCACAACCACTTGATGAGAGTCCCCGAATTTTTTAGACACAACTGGGTACACGTGCTCTTCAGTGCCTTCATAATTCAGAACAGCTATTTTGATGAATTCATCATCGACATCGAGTAAGTCGTCAACATTTTCTACGCGATGGTAATAGTTTTGGATTTCCTCAAACTTGCTTGGATCGTTTGTTTCAATGTACGCTGAATCTTTTCCACATAAAACGATGTCTGAGTTTGCAATACCCCGAACAGTAACAACAATATCGTGCACGTCTTCTTTAGGAATAACAGCACTGTACAATTCGTTCCCTCGATGCATAACGATCGCACCGTTTTCTGCAATAAAAAGCATGTCATCGGCTATAGATTCAAACATACTCAACAGGCTGTAATATTGCCGACCTGAAGCGGCAGCAAAAAGAATCTCTTTTTTGCGTAATTCATTGAAAACAGGATAGAAGTCTGAGGGAAGGTTTTTTGAACTATCGAGCAAGGTGCCATCCATATCGGTGGCGATAAACTTTATCTTTTCTAACAAAACGACTCCGAAATACGTATCTGTTACTTTGCCTTAACGACAAAAATTCAGTCCAATTAATAAGCGACAAAATGGCACAATATCAATAAATTAAAATGAAAAACAGCAAGTTCCACTATTAGATTTCACTTAAAAAAGTAACACATAGGGACAAATCGAATCCCGCTCACTTCCGATCCAGACCCCGTCCCCTTACGCTTTATAAAACGAAACAGCAACCACTGACGCCATTAACCTTACATCGCTCGATAAAGATTGTGTAAGAGGTGCTGGTATCGCATTTTAGCCCTCCACGTCACTTTGGTGCTCTGTAGCGACAAATAAATGCGTAATGTAAGAGCCCTCTCGCAACGCACCTAAGCCAATTACCCTATCATTGTCAGCAGCTTTAACACGGTGAAAGGCATCGGTGTCGAACGCTGTTTTTACGTCCAGAAGCACTTTTGATATAAAGGTCATCCTTCTCTCTTCACTGAAATGAGGTAAAATATCGGAATTGGATACTTTCTCCGCAAGCTCCATCAGTGCGACCATATCAATTTCTTTTGCTATTTTTATATCCAGAGCTTCCTCTCAATACTGAGAGCTCAAGTTAACATCTTGTTATAAAACACTAAACTTGTTTTTTGTTAGAACATTAACATTAGTATATTTATTTTGGTGTACAATTAACTGAATGACGTGCTGCTTGTACAATCAAATGAATTGCTAGTACACGCAGTCCAAACAAATGCGCAATAAAGCGCTTATACTTATTGCCACCAACTTAATCTGGCAGCTCAAAATAAGATAGCGTGAATAGAGAGACTCAAGTAATGACAGTAATGCTTTACCCTACCAAAACATCGCCAAAAGGCTACCGTGTACAAGATAAAGTACTCAACGTTCAGAAATACTTCCCTTTCTCTAAGTTTGGAACCCCTCAAAAAGCGGAAAAGTCGGCTCGTGAATTCCAAAATCACCTCTCTGAAAAACGAAAAGTAAGAGAGATACGGCTCACACTCGATGTCAATCAAATATTCCACCCCGATGGCTCAGTTAAAGGGTTAAGCAAGCGCCTTAGACGAACCAGCAACGGGAGTGTCGTCGAAGTCCTTAGAGCGCAAGTTTCTGTCAATGGTAAGCAAGTATCGACCGATTGGCAGCTAAAGAATCGCACCTTCAGGGAAGCTTATAAAGGGGTTCAGGACTGGATCTTGGAAAAGCGCGGTATTACAAGAACACGTGAAATCACCACCCTTTTTAAGGAAGTGGAAGGTTTATACAAATAACCTCTGAAGCTGGCGAGCATTATTATTCAAAACGCAGCAAACGATTCGGCGCTGCGTTTTTCGTAGAGCACTCTTAGTCTATTCTTTTCATACCATATCGATACGCATGACAGCCATCAGAATCAGCTTTCTCACGTCATCATTTTCGAGAGCGACTAGGCTATTTTGCATTATGTAGTAACGTATCGTTACTCTTTCCCATACACATTATTTTCTTGCTCTTGAACACGAATGAAAGTGGTACGCTTGGTCAGTTCTTTCAGCTTAGCCGCACCAACATAGGTGCAAGTGGAGCGTACACCTCCAAGAATATCTTGAATGGTGTTTTCTACAGGTCCACGGAACGGTAGCAGTACCGTTTTTCCTTCCGCCGCACGGTATTTGGCCACACCACCAGAGTGTTTATCCATCGCCGATTGTGAAGACATGCCGTAGAACTTCATGTAGGTTTTGCCATCTTTCTCAAGCCGTTCCCCACCAGACTCTTCATGACCAGCTAGCATGCCACCAAGCATGACGAAGTCGGCACCACCACCAAACGCTTTAGAAACGTCTCCAGCGCAAGAACAACCACCGTCACCAATGATCGTACCGCCTAATCCATGTGCCGCATCACCACATTCAATAATCGCAGAAAGTTGCGGATAACCGACCCCAGTTTTTACACGCGTGGTGCATACTGAGCCCGGACCAATACCCACTTTTACGATGTCCGCGCCCGCTAGAATCAGTTCTTCCGTCATATCGCCTGTTACTACGTTACCCGCTGAAATCACTTTATCAGGAAACGCCGCGCGTACTTTAGATACGTATTCACATAAGTGTTCAGAGTAGCCGTTGGCTATATCGATACAAATGAAAATTAACTCGTCGCTTAGGGCGAGGATGTCTTGGGTTTTCTGGAAGTCAGCCTCGGAAGTACCAGTACTCACCATGACATTGCCGAGCACGCTTTTATTCGATGTCTTAACGAATTCTGCCCAATCTTCTACAGTGTAATGCTTATGTATGGCCGTCATAACGCCGTTTTTCGCAAGGGCTATCGCCATTTCAAAGCTTCCAACAGAATCCATGTTTGCTGCAATGACAGGCACCCCAGACCATTGACGACCACTATGCTTGAATGTAAACTCGCGGGTTAAATTTACTTGGGATCGGCTTTTTAAGGTAGAACGTTTCGGGCGAAACAGGACATCTTTAAATCCTAACTTGAGTTCTTGTTCGATACGCATGGTATGTAATTTCCTTTAACTGTGTATTGCATGCCCGTAGAAAGTTGGCTGGCAGGTCCTCTTTCAAGCAAGCGCGAATCTCTTTAGCAAAAGAGTGTCACGTTTTTCGGACACAAAAAAACCGGAGCGTTGGCAGACACTCCGGTTTTCAACATTATAGGCACTTAAAGGCTCCTGACAAGACTGATAATCGTCGTTTTATTGTGCTACCTTTAAGGAGATACCATACCAAATACTTTTCGATGTTACTTTTGTCCTTTTTATTTTCCTCATAACCCACCCCGTTACAGCCCGTCAATCCCCTTAATAACAATCAGTTAACGCTTAATAAATTTGGGGTTTATTTTTCTTTCAATCACGCGTATCAATACCACTTATATTAATAACTAACTCTATATTGAGGGATATAGTCATGCTTAAGATCGCATTTTTTAGCTCTAAATCTTATGACGAACGAAGTTTTCATCACGAAAACCGGCATTATTCTTATGCTTTTGAGTTTCATGATTTCCGATTAACCGAGCAAACGGCTCGACTAGCTTCGGGCTGCGAAGTGGTATGCGCATTCGTAAATGACGACTTATCGGCCTCCGTTTTGCAACAGCTTGCCAATATTGGCGTAAAAGTGGTTGCGATGCGCTGTGCGGGATTCGATCGCGTTGACCTCCATGCGGCTCAGAAATTGAATATAAAAGTTGTACGTGTGCCCGCGTATTCACCGGAATCCATTGCCGAACACGCTGTAGGTTTAATGCTCTGCCTTAACCGTAAATATCACAAAGCGTATCAGCGCACACGCGATGCCAACTTTAACCTTGGAGGTTTAGTCGGCTTTAACTTTCATGGTAAAACCGCCGGTATTGTAGGCTCGGGGAAAATTGGGCTAGCAACCATGCGTATTTTAAAAGGGTTAGGGATGGAAATTTTGTGTTTCGATCCTTACCAGAATCCGCTAGCGATCGATTTAGGCGTAAAATACTGCTCACTTGAAGACGTCTATAAATATGCGGATGTCATTAGCCTGCACTGTCCTTCCACTCCGGAAAACAAAAATATGTTGAACGCCGATGCATTTGCTCAGATGAAAGACGGTGTCATGATTGTGAACACCAGCCGTGGAGACTTGCTGGATTCCGCAGATGCTATTGAGGCGCTTAAATCTGGTAAAATTGGTTCACTTGGGCTAGACGTTTACGACAATGAAAAAGAACTGTTCTTCCAAGATAAATCGAGTGATGTCATCGTCGATGATGTGTTTCGACGCTTGTCTGCGTGCCACAACGTCATTTTCACGGGTCATCAAGCGTTCTTAACGAACGATGCTCTAAGCAGTATTGCATCGGTAACGCTACAGAACATTGCGGATGTATTCCAAACTGGTGGCAGTGTAAACGAAGTAAAAGCATAAGTTTTGATCAACTCACCAACCACTTATGATGCCAAAACCCGATAGAGCCATTCTATCGGGTCTTTTTTTTGATAGGACTCTTTATTTTGCCTGCTTGTTTAAGCCAAACTGCAAAACCTCGCTATCGAGTGTTTTCTGCTACACCAGCAATAACAGCCTCTGCCGTCGCATCTTGAATCGATAAAAACATCGATTTAACCTGCCCAGTTGGTGTTCGCATCGGGTTAAGTGTGATGTTTTGGTACATAAAGTCTGCCTGCTGCGTGATGGGGCGAACGTTTCTGCAACGGAATAAGTACGGTCTTTGTCGCCATGTAATAAAACTGCGGCACCCCATGTTGAATACAGGTTTGGCTTTCAGGATAAACCATTCTCTGGGGATTTCAGGAAACACCTCAAACAAAGATTTACCAATGGCCTCGTGCGCTTGTTTTCCGCTGTGATGGGTCATAAATCCATTCCAAACCTGAATAGTGTATTCACTATCCAGCACCACTAGCCCCATTTCGGCATTTTGCACTATGTCCACCATCCAGTGGAACTGTTCGAATTCTGCGGGTAGATTCAGCATTACAGCTCATCCTCCATCAAGTAGGCTAATTTGTTATCCAATAAAGGAAGAGATTCATCTACAAACATAAACAACAAGTCACATTTAATGTTTGTGCCATCGATGTGGTAACTTACTTCGAAGGTCATGGTTTTGGTGAAAGAACCAGAAGTAGACTGAATAACGGAATCGATAGGAATATGCTGTCCTAGCAAAACAGGAGAACTTTGGAAGAAGCGTACTTCTGATTGTTCACCAAGTCCATTTAAGAACGAACCCACCAGAATATTGGATACATCCATAAGCAGCTCAAGTTCTTCATGCTCGTTGTCAGCTGGTACTTTCATCAGTTTATTGATGTCGCTTACCGAAGAATCACTCAGTAATACAAGGGCTTCTCCCGCAATCCCTTCACCACTAAAACCTTGGCAAACACCCGATACTTGGTCGTTGTCGGCCAAATCTCGCAACGCCATGTGCAGTTCACTGACTTCAAAAATATTCACGTTAGGCAGTGGTAGGTGTACAAACACGTCGAAATGGCGAGCAAGTGCGTCAGCGGCACGACCAATCGAGACGTTCGCCACTTCCATGTATATGTCGCGCCTTTTCAGCACAGGCAGTTCGACTGACGTTGGCATGTAAATTTGTGGCTGTGTAGGTGGCTCAATCAGTGATTTAAGCACCTCTTTTAGAAGATCTTTATCAATAGGCTTTTGCAAGAAAGCCTTTGCACCCAATGACAACACCTTCTCTTTCGCTTTAGGTTGAATATCCCCCGACACCACCACTACTTTAATGTCTATGCCACGCTTCCCGATCTGTTCAAGCGTACCGTACCCATCCAGCTCTGGCATGGTCAAATCGAGAAACATCAGTTTAAAGTCACGCGTTTGAAGTTGTTCTAATGCGTCGAGCCCATGAACAGCAAAAGTGATATCTACCCCTAATGAAGCGGGAAGTGAACGCGCCATCTGTTTACGGGCCAGTGCAGAGTCGTCACAGATAAGAATAGGAAATGACATTGATTCACCATAGGTCGCGTATGAAATGCATACATAAAATAAATGCTTATACCCAAACCATAGTACTTTTTTCACTAAAATTTAACTTGGGCACCTTTAAAAAGAAGGGTGGATTGGAAAGCATCTAAAGATAAAATCAGCGCAAGATTCCCACCACTTCTATATACAATATAGGATATAAATAGGCTAAGAAACGGGCTATTGTATAAGTGGTTAATTACTAAGCGAATTTTACTGAAATCTCTATTTTATCCCTAAAAATCTTACGCTTGTGACTCTGGTACATTTTATTGCAAAAAAAAGCCCTCCGTTTAGGAAGGCCATTCATTCCGTCTTTGCTGTGGCAACGACTTTGTACGTTATCAGATTGCTATTTGCATTTTTGCCGTCGCGATCTTCTTAGGAAGTTCTGTAACGCTTAGGAAACTCAGTAATGCTTTGACGATAACTGAACCACAAATACGTAATAACAATAGAGAAATAAAGATAGGTCAATGAAAAGACTAACGGAGAAGTCATCAAGCCTTCGTTTACCCCAATCATTACGCCAGACACGGTAATAGCAAGCTTAGAGAGCATACCGCAAAGCAGGAGTACAACGGCCAATGCAGGGAAGCGAGTGCTGCGGAAGCAGAACCAGTAGCAGCTACCAACAGCCAATGCTGAAACAGCAAGGCCTAACATGAAAGAATGAAAGTGATCCGCAGAAGCCACACCCGCAGAGACAGAAGCCAGTAATATTAATATCAGTTTCATATGTTCACCATTGCCTAAATTAGGAAATGAGTCCTTTCATTATCGGAATCTTAGTTTTCAGCGCCATTTTGCTCATTTACCGATCAATTTCAAGTAAATAAATGTTACATAACGTACATTTTTTCCTCGCATAAGTGATTATTTACAAATGGTTAACACAAAAAATCTTTACTTACTCGATAAACGCTCGATTTTTCTATCGAAATGCAACTTAATTAAAGTGTTTTCACATAAAATTAACATTGAAAAATCTCATCACTAAAGCAATAGAAATGTCGTTTTCGAGAGGTCGATCATCACCTTCCCTACGGGGTTGTGAGTTACCATTTCATTATCACTACCATTAGATAGAGTCTTCACTTTGTTCGATAGTACTTATGGCGTTGTTATTCAGCGCGACTTCAAGGCACTCTACGTTGATATCGCTTTTGCCAACATCTATGGATTTGGCTCCGTAGACGAGATCTATCAGTTGGACAGTTTGCTCGACCTCATCGCACCAAGTGATCATAAAGAGGCCATTAAGACTTATCGGAAGATTTTGTCCCAACAGCAGCGACCAAGAATGCATTCGTCTATTAATGTCGATAGAAATGGCAGAGAATTTTCAGTGCTGGCTATTGATCATGTTATTGAATGGGAAGGAAAGCCCGCTTTACAAGTCACCATTATTGATATGTCAGCACAAGAAGCAGCCATGATTCAGCTGCGTGAAAATGAAAGGCGCTATCGAGAGTTGGTCGAGGGATCGCTTCAAGGTCTTCTTGTTCACCGAGATTTCAAACCGCTTTTGGCGAATCAGATGTATGCGAAAATGCTCGGGTACAAAAATGTCGACTCTTTTATGCTGGCGGGATCAGTGTTTAATCATATTCCTAAAAACTATCAGGAAGTTGCTCTCTCTCGGTATCAGATGTTACTGGATGGCAAGAGTACCAGCCAAAACGTAACCGTTAGAAGCACGCGGGTTGACGGTTCCACCGCCTATTTTAAGCTTTCTGAACGTTTAATCGACTGGGATGGGCAACCCGCAGTACAGGTTTCAGTATTAGATGTTACCGAACAGCTCTTTTTAGAAGAGAAACTCACCTATCAAGCCAATCACGATTCACTCACCGGTCTTCATAACCGCCGGTTCATGACCTCAACGTTAGAAAATCGTTATGCCCTCAATCAATCGATAAGCTGCATTTTGATTGATTTGGACGATTTTAAAGCGATCAATGATAAATACGGTCATGCCGGCGGCGACAAAACACTCAAAGCGTTCGCAAGAGTTTTAAACGACATATTGGGCGACCAAGCATTTAGTGCACGATGGGGAGGTGAAGAGTTTATCGTTTGCATGAGCGATCATAAATACGAGCAAGCACTTTGCTACGCTCAAGCAATAAAATCTAAGATAAACAAATGGGGCTTTAAAGAGGCGACAACCGCGTCTTTTGGTGTTGCGAGTTCTTGTCAAGAAGACCCAAATTACAACGCCATGATTCAACGTGCGGATCGCGCATTGTATGAAGCAAAAAGATTAGGAAAAAACTGCATCGTCACTACCGACAAAGATTTCTACAGCTAATTCAACTTTAAGTTAACAACTTTTCAACAGTGTCAATACCTATCCCTAACTTATAAAACGCCGATCTCTAAATTTATGCGAATTTATCTTGATAAGGGGATTCCAATCACATCGGGATTGTTTATAATCCGCGCGCACCTCTTGTGTCTTTTTTTGATAAAGACAAAAAATATTTTAGAACCTAACAAACCCTCGCGGGTGATTTGAGATAAAAAATGAAAAAAATCGATAGAGCGATGCGAATTCTACTCGCCGGATTCTGTATCAACCTTTGCTTGGGTATTCTGTACGCTTGGAGTGTTTTTAACAAAGCATTAGTCAGTGATTTCGGTTGGAGCGCTTCCGATGCATCACAGCCTTATGCAATCGCCACGATTACCTTTTCTATCTGTCTTCTTGTCGCTGGCGTACTTCAGGATCGTATGGGTCCACGAAACATTCTTATTTTAGGCACAACCCTAACAGGTCTTGGCATGATAGGTTCAAGCTATGCCGATTCCGTTCTTATGCTGAATATCACTTTTGGCGTAATCACTGGTGCTGGCATTGGTTTTGGCTACGCTTGCCTCTCTCCTTCCGCAATGAAGTGGTTTCATTCTTCTAAGAAAGGGTTAGTGAATGGCTTAATTGCCGCCGGTTTTGGTTTGGCAGCCGTTTATCTAGCCCCTGTGACGTCTGCGCTGATTTCTTCTTACGGAATTAACTCAAGCTTCATGATCTTGGGTGTTGGCGTACTGATCATCGCTGTTCCGCTGGCTTGTACCATCAATAATCCACCAGCAGGTTACACACCGGAAGCGCCAAAAGTGAAAGCCGGCAAAGCGCCTATCGTAACCAAAACACCGACCGACATCACTTGGCGTAACATGCTAAAAACGCCTCAGTTCTATTCTTTGTGGATCATGTACGCATTCGCGGCATCAGCGGGCTTGATGATCATTGGTAACATCACCAACATTGCGAGTGTTCAAGCTAACTTGCCGAATGCGGTTTACCTAGCGTCTATCCTTGCGATATTTAACTCAGGCGGTCGTGTGGCAGCAGGCATACTTTCCGACAAAATTGGTGGCGTACGCACGCTTCTTTTAGCGTTTGTTCTTCAAGGTGTGAATATGATTCTGTTTGCAACCTTCACTTCTGAATTCACATTGATCATCGGAACGGCTATCGCAGCGGTCGGCTACGGCACTCTGCTTGCTGTATTCCCATCCATCACGGCTGAATACTATGGTCTTAAAAACTATGGTACGAACTACGGTGTACTGTATACCTCTTGGGGTATCGGCGGTGCCATTGGTGCTGCGGTTGTTGGTTATTCAATGGCAAATGGCACTGGATTTGGCTTAGCGTATACTATTTCAGCGGTCATGATGGGCGTTTGTGTTGCGCTCGCATTGGTAACCAAACCAATCACCGAGGAGAAAGCAGAGTTACTTAAAGCTTCTGCCTAATTCCGATTGAACATCCTCTCTAAAAGAGCTTACCCTTAGGGGTAGGCTCTTTTTGTTTTATACGTATTTAAATGCACCCAACTCCTGAACTCGCGCCCGACTACTACCGCAAAAACTTTCACATTCTTCTCGATCACGCGGTTTCTCTCTACGGTGACCTTTTATCCGAAGACGAATTACTCTGGATTGGTCGCTTTCAATCAATGAGCATTCCGTCGCAATGTTTGCTGATAAGAATGCTATCGCGTAAAGGGGAATGGTTTCGAAGCGACAAGCTTGTTTACAACGAAATACACAATATACCGGCTTGCCTTATCGAGCTCGAACAACAAAGCTTAATTCAGCTGCCTTCAGCCCTAAGTGCAAGAACGCTTGCGCAGGAATTACTCACAAAGCCAGAAATAACAACTCTATTTCCTGCTATTCAAAAATCGTTCCCTAAAGCCGCGATTATCGAGGCTTTACCAGACGAAGACATAGAGACTCAACAGTTTGAGTTTTCCTGCATTCGGTTGCTTCACGCAAATTTGATGTCGATCTTTACCGCGTTATTTTTCACCAATACCCAACAAGATTTCACGCAATTTGTGCTCTCCGATCTCGGTTTAAATCAATTTGAACATTACAAACTTAACCACGAACTTCGTTATTTTAAGCACCGCGATGAACTGGATTTGTTGCTCCAAATTCACGAGTTCAACAATCAATACTATGACCAACGTAAACCCACATTAGATCAAGTGAATCATTGGTTGCGCGTTCTCCCACCAGCTTGCGTCCACAACGACATCAATAAAAAACGCGCCCACTTTATCAATAAGCTCGCACGCGAATTAGAACGCTACGAGCAATACGATAAAGCTCTTGAATGGTTTGACGAACATGCCCTCCCCCCTAGCCGAGAACGACGTGCTCGAATATGGGAGAAGCAAAATAAAGATGAACACGCTTTGCAGCTTGTAAGAGAGATGATTCAATCTCCATATGATGTCGATGAAAAAGAAGTGGCACAGCGAATTGAACGCAAGTTACTAAGAAAACTTGGGCACAATGCCAAAGCACAAAAAAAGCCAACATTTGAGGAAGTATTCATCGAGTTGGATCTGTCTCAAGACAGGGTCGAGATCGCCTCTCAACAGTATTTTAGCCGTGAAGGTTGGGATGTATTTTATCTTGAAAACAGCTTTTTAAACGGGTTATTTGGTTTGACGTTTTGGGATTGCATTTTTGCGCCCGTGCAAGGTGCGTTCAACCACGCGTACCAATATCGACCACTGGATCTTTATCGCCCCGAATTTTCACAAAAGAGAGCGATTGAATTAGATAAAGCGTTCCATGAATTTTTAGACGATGGATACGAAAGCCTAGAGAAACGCTACATTTCAAAACAAGGTATTGCCAACCCTTATGTCATTTGGGAGGTATTGACACGGGAACATATCCAACTTGCGAAACGTGCATTGCCGAAAGAAAAGTTGGTCGAATTGTTCAAAGTGATGCTGTCTGATATGCGGAATTTCCGCGCTGGTCAACCTGATTTGGTGGCGTTTAAAGGCAATCAATTTAGGTTCATCGAAGTAAAGGGACCTGGCGATAAGCTACAGCAAAACCAAGTACGGTGGTTGCATGCATGCCAACAGATTGGAATAAATGCCCAAGTTTGTTACGTAAATTTCCCAAAAAAAATACAAAATAATTGGCGTTTTTTTTAAGTTTATAAGTCGCTGGTTATTAATTAAATTTTATAAGCAGTCACCTATAAGTTATTGGTTTGTACCTTCCTCTATTTTTGCCTAAACCGAGTTCTTATGATCCAACTGAAATCGTTGGCTATAATTCGTGTAAGAGTCACCCTTTTGTTTGGGTCAATCGCTCTGAAAATCATTCCATAGTGGGGGGGTTTAACATGGGTATTCAAGACAAAATTGAAGACTTGGAACAACAGATTTTCATCGCATGTTCTGAAGGCAACTTCGACCAAATGTACTTGCTAGAAAATGAATTGGAACAACTAAGAAGACGAATCGCTTATGGAATGGAAGAAGATCCCTATGCTTTAAGCGGCTCGTTTTTAACCGACGATTAACATCTGTTAGCCCGATCGCGATGACTTTCATCGCGACACAAGGAATACAGGAAAACCCCGGTTCTCAACCCCCGGGGTTTTTAATCCCAGTCATTTATCCGATTAAAGATCGAACGTTTTCAAAGCAGCCTTGGATTCGAAAAGCCTAGATTCCGGTTCGATTCGTTTGGCTTTAATTAGCCCATGTACTCAACTTAGCTCATGTACTCAACTTAGCTAATGTACTCAACTTAGCTAATGCTCTCGACTTACTAATGCACTCAGCGTAATCCTTGTAGAATCCCAAGTATCACCCATTTTATGTGTGCTCACTATCCCCAAATACATAATAAAGTAGCCTGTCAGTTTGCAGATTCACCCACCGTTTGTTGTGTTTTGTCTTAAAACGTTGGCACAATAGTCAGGCGAATCGTTCAAGGAGTTAAGAATGAAGAAAACAATAAGAAAAATGCCTGCACACAAAAATATTGCTCTGGTCGCGCATGATAATCACAAGCCAGAATTGCTGCGCTGGGTAACAGAGAACAAAGAAACGCTTAAAGGGCACTTTCTTTATGCCACTGGGACAACCGGCCATATGCTCAGTAAAAACACGGGCTTGGCGATAAAAAATTTAATCAGTGGTCCAATGGGCGGTGATCAACAGCTTGGGGCTTTAATCTCGGAAGGGAAAATTGACCTAATGGTGTTCTTTTGGGATCCACTCAATGCCGTTCCACATGATCCAGACGTGAAAGCATTACTTCGTATTGCGAGTGTATGGAATATTCCAGTCGCCACAAACCGCGCTACCGCTAACTTTTTGTTTGCATCCACGTTACTCAATGAAGAAGTGGACATAGAAATACCCGACTACGATGCGTATCTTGCGGAGCGAACGTAACAGAATAAAGTTAGGCGCTTATCACCTCTCGGTAGGTATCACAACATTAAGAAGATACAACGAAATGAAAACGCCGAGTGACCGTCATTCGGCGTTTTTTTGTTTATGCTATTTTCTTTTAAAAACAAGCGAAGCATTGACGGACACCGTTGGTGAAATGGCGATCGCCCCGACGGTTTCCGACAGTGCTGTTAAGTTCGCGTCTGGCAGTCCAAAGCTTGCTGCACTTACAATGACGGGCTTAACCGAACTGACGACAATATATTGTGGGGTGTTGACAATCAAAAGAGACAACGTCACTTCTTTGTCAATACCATAGAAATTTAATGTCGCTTCAATGTTTTTGATCGTAGGTTGGGTGAGGCTCGATATTTCAGTGAGATCAACTCTCCCACTCAAGGTAGCTTTAGGGTATTTGCCTGTATTGAAGAAAAGCTCACTCAACCTCTGATTACGGATTGGCACAAGAGTATCAACAGACGCCAATTCGATGTCGAGAGTGAATGCCCCATTCGCATCGATTCTTCCATCAATGCCAGTAAAACTGGCGGGTTCGACGACATATTGTTTCTTTATGGACGCAAAGTTTACGGAAGAGACATCAGAGTCTAACAAATATTGGTCGCGCGCTGAAAGCGCAGGGAATGCAGATAAAACAGATAACGAGAACAACGCTGAAGCCATTAATAGTCGTCTTGCGGACTTTTTCATACTCAATTCCTTTCGAGATTCTTTACGCTCTTTTTAACGAGCTCTTTTCGCTCAAGTGCCTTTTCAGTTTGCTTATCAAGAAAGAGCGGTGGTTTTGTAAAACCAAACATCCTGCGTTTAGTTCACCTTAGTAAATCACAGCCGGATGTCTCATAGATAATAAATTTAATGCATATCATATGGGTATTAAAATAATGATGGCTAGTCGCCCCATACGGCCAATTCGTTACCACTTGGTTCTTTAAACTGAAATCTACGCCCGCCAGGGAAGGTAAAAATAGATCGTGTGATTTCTGCGCCTTGGGATTTCACGGCTTCAAACGAGCGCTCAAGATCACGGCTAAACAGCACCAGCAGCGGCGCGCCTTCTTTTGTTGCACTCACCACATCCGACTGAAAAAATCCCCCCATTAAACCCTTTGCGGTAAAAGCCGTATACGCTTCACCATAATCTGTAAACTCCCACTGAAACGCTTGCTCAAAAAAACGCTTGGTTTCTTCTAGGTTGTTTGCGGCAAATTCAATGTAATTGATTGAATGATGTTCAAAATCAGTAAGCGACGACATGTTTGCATCTCCAATGAAAGTCGAGTTGATCGGCTGTTTTTAAGGCAAGTTCCATTTTTGAAAGGCGAGACACAAGTTGCAGGCTCATATCTATTCCTGCCAACATCCCTGCAGAAGTAATAATCTCCCCATCCTCTACCCATCGAACACCGTTAACAAGTTTCACGTTTGGAAATTGCTGTGCAAGATCATCCAAATATTGCTTATGTGCTGTTATGCGTCTGTCAGTGAGCAAATTCGCTTGAGCCAGTAAAAAGACGCCATTACACACTGAAGAGACGATTTTGACCTTCGTGGCTTGGTCCTGCAGCCAGCGAATGACTCGGCTATTTGTCATTTCATGACTGTAAACACCACCTGAAACAATCAATACGTCTAATTCTGGGTGATTATGGATAGAGCGGTGTGGAATCACTTGAAAGCCATGCCTTGCTGTAATGGCATCGCCAGATTCGCTGATCAAATAAGGAAGAAACTGCACGTCGTCGTGTGCGGCGAATTTATTGGCTGTCGCAAAGACTTCATAAGGTCCTGTAAAGTCGATAGGTTCTGCGTTTTCATAGATAAAAATGCCGATATTCATGGTTACCCTAGCCTATTTATTTTTTGACAACAGGGTAACCTCCTTCTCTCAGCTCTTCGACAAATGAAGAAGGTTGAGCACCGTACATTACCCACGCTTTAGATTTTGCGCGAGTTAAAGCAACGTAAAACAAACGACGTTCCTCTGCATGCGCATACGTATCTTGGGATTGAATAAGTGCACTATCGAGATGACGCTGGCGTTCCAACGCTGGAAACTGGCCTTCATCAACGCTCAAAATAAAGACAAAATCCGCTTCCTGACCTTTGCTTGCGTGACATGTCATAAACTTTATGTCCAAGTTTGAACAAGATTTTTGCCAATCTTTTAGCTGCTCAGGACAATGGTAATGATTGCGCCCTAGTAGTAATACCTCTTTTGGGGAGGTCTGCTTTTTGTCCAGCTCTAGAAGGGATTTTTCAAGTATAGACATATGCAACAGTATTACTGACTTTTGTTTCGCCATCTTGTTGCTTGTCACGTTTTTATGCAACTGCGATGGGTTTTTCTGGATGAACGTGTTTGCTACGTCACCGAGCATGTTATTAAAGCGATATGTCGTATCCAAGTAATGGACGGAGGCCCCAGGGAATCGGGAGTCGAAGTCTGTCGTTAGGCTGACATCCGCGCCTGCAAACCGATAAATGGCCTGCCAATCATCCCCTACCGCATACAAAGAAGCCCGTTGTTTTGTTTTAGGTTGATGGCAAATCGCCTCTAACAACTCGAGTCGAGCAGGCGAAATGTCTTGATACTCGTCGACCATAACATAGCGCCATTGCGGTCGATACTTACCATTAGCCACATACTTAGTTGCCTGCGTGATCATCGTGTCAAAATCGATTTGGTTGTTGTCTTTTAACAGTTGTACCCACGCTTGATAACATGGCCAGACAAGCTGCAATTCACTGTTAAGACGCGAATACTCTTCATGTTCAACGAGGCGTTGTTGGATTTGCTTCTTACCGATGTTCATTGCGCACAACTGCTCTAGCTGTTTTTGTAACCACGCAATGAGTTTAGGGTTCTCGGATTGCGAACCGAGCTCATCATCCCCTTTCAAATAAGCAATTGGCCATTGTGATAAATGTTTTTGCCAGCGTTTAAATTGATTTTGCGTTGCCCAATGCTGCTTTAGCCATTGCACACACCACGCCTGCTTCATGCTGTCATTGGTCGCCAATGGCGTAATTTCTACCGCTTCATTTTCAACATGACGGATGATATCTAAGCCTAATTGATGGAACGTTTTGACTGTAATTACCTGCCCATCACTGCCAAGTTTGCTTTCTAACCGCTGACGCATTTCATCCGCCGCATCACGTCCAAATGCCACCATCAACAACTCTTCTGGTTTGGCTTGGTGGCTTTGGAGCAGATAAGAAACACGGGCCGTAAGAACACTTGTCTTCCCCGTCCCCGCCCCCGCCAGTATCAGGTTATGATCGTTGTTCATTAACACCGCTTGTTGCTGTGAAAGATTAAGCGGGCTCGATTCGCATTGTGCAAATAATACTTGCCAATATTCACGCTCTTTTTCTAACCATTCTACATTGCGTGTTTTCTGATTCTCAGCACCATTGGTAAGCCAGTCAGCCACCTCAACCATCGCTTGGGGCATTCGCTGCTCGGCTTCTTCTAAACTCATATTCAACACACTGAAATCGTTAATAACGCTGTCTTTCCAAGCTTGAAGTTGAGAGGTTTGTAGGTAGGAGGGTTGATTTCGAATGAGGTTCAGCGCTTCCCGCCATGCTGGCAGTTTTTCATTTAGGTTGTGACATTGGTGAAAATGCCAATCGGAATATTCTTTCTGAGCATGCTGAATGAAAGCCTGACAATCCACCCAAGGCAAACCTTGCACCAACCAAGCTCGTTGAGTGCCGTTTTTTGCATGCGCATGAAAGACTAAACTGCCCCAAACCAAACCACGTTTTAACGTAATAGAGCCGTCCCAAACCGAAAAAGGAATATGCTCTTCACTTTGTGCAGAGTACAAAACGAGTTTGTCGTCTTCGATAGTGACTTCATTGTATTCCGTCTGAATGAAAAACTTGGCAGATCGTGATGCCGCTAACTGCATTTACTCAACCCTAATTCGGTATAATTTGGTCTTTGGGGAATCTTAAATCACACCGCGCTCCAGAACAACGCTAAGTCCTTTCACACTGAGCATTAATTCATCATACTCACTTTTTCTTGGTGCTATGTCATATCCTTGATACTGTCATCAGTTACACTACTGCGTGTTTCTCTTTGACAAAATACGAAATCATAAAACTGTGCCTCTATTTACTCTTTTTCGCCACTACTGGTCTAATAAAACCGTCAACTACAGCGTTCGCATCACTATTGCTCTTATTGGGGTGGTTATCCCTTGCTGGTTTTACGAACAAAACGCGGCCATTGTCCCACTCATCTTAGGTATTATCGCCGCAGCCCTCGCGGAAACCGACGACAGCTTTTGGGGACGAATGCGAGCACTTATACTTACTTTTATCTGTTTTGCTATCGCCGCGTTTTCCATTGAGCTTTTATTTTATCAACCCATTTTATTTACCATTGGGTTATTCACTTCAACGTTTGTCTTCATCATGCTCGGTGCAATAGGTCCACGCTACGCCAGCATTGCCTTTGGCTCCCTTTTGATTGCGATTTATACCATGTTAGGCGCGCATGAAAGCCCTACTATTTGGTTTCAACCCGTAATGCTTTTGGCCGGTTCGGCTTGGTATTACTTCATTTCCATGATTTGGCAAATATTTTGGCCAATGCAGCCTGTGCAACAAAGCTTAGGCAAAGTGTTTGAAGAACTTGCCCATTATCTCGATGCTAAAAGTGAGCTGTTCCACCCCATGACCAATTTGACACCTCAGCCTCACCGCATTCGTGAAGCCAATTTAAATGCCGCGACCGTTACGTCCCTAAACCAATGCAAAGCCACATTGCTGTCTCGCTCTAAACGAGGGCATATAGACGGTCCTAGCGATAGGTTCCTGAATATTTACTTCCTTGCACAAGACATTCATGAGCGAGTCAGTTCGACCCACTTTCGCTATCAAGATCTCGCGGATCAATTCAAGCACAGTGACGTGCTGTTTCGCTTTAAACACCTGCTGCAAATGCAAGCAAGTGCTTGTCGAGAAATATCTCAGTCTTTGCGTCTGGGGAATCAATACGAACACGACGACAAAAACAATAAAGTGTTAAATGAACTTAACGATTCCATTTTGTTTTTGCAGGAACAAAAAAGAAAAGATTGGTCCCTATCTCTTAGCCAGTTGAGTTACCTATTTAGAAACTTATCTACGGTTGAAAAGCAACTCTGTAACGTCAGTAATCCCGACGTTAAGCAAAACGAAAATGATGATGCGCTAGACGATACGACCGCACATACCCCAAAAACGATGTGGTTACGGATTAAAAGCAACATGACACCTAGCTCCATTCTGTTCCGTCACGCGGTAAGAATGTCGATCGCTTTAACCGCAGGGTACGGTTTGATTCAGGCTTTCGACATTAATAAAGGGTACTGGATCTTACTCACTACACTTTTTGTATGTCAGCCAAACTACAGTGCGACTAAGCAAAAACTCATCGCACGAGTTCTCGGTACAATTGCTGGTTTATTGGTCGGTGTGCTGCTGCTTACGTTCTTCCCTTCCTTAGAAAGCCAGCTCGTTTTTATAGTGCTTTCCGGTATTCTGTTTTTTGCCTTCCGGATTAATAATTACGGCTTTGCGACCGCCTTTATCACCCTTTTAGTTCTATTTTGTTTCAACCAATTGGGTGAAGGGTTTGCCGTAGTATTACCTCGCCTAATGGACACCTTGATCGGGTGCGCGTTAGCGGTATTAGCCGTCGCATTTATCTTGCCGGATTGGCACTCGAAACGATTACACAAAGTGATGGCAGAATCGGTTATCGCCAACCAAAACTATCTCGCTCAAATTATTGGTCAGTATAGAGTCGGAAAAAAAGACACCTTGGCGTACCGTATTTCAAGACGTGAGGCGCACAATAAGGACGCCAACCTCAGTTCTTCAATCAGTAACATGCTGGTGGAACCCGGTAAGTATCGATCCGCCGTCGACGAGAGCTTTCGCTTTCTTACTTTGAATCACGCCTTACTGAGCTATGTTTCTGCTTTGGGGGCTCACCGAACGCGATTGCAAGATGAAACCATCCACCAACTTGTTTTGGATTCGCACAGAGCCATTCACCAGCATCTTGAGATCCTTTACAACCAGTTAAACAACCATTGTGAGGAATGCGATACCTCAAGTATTGAAGAAACAGACATTGGAAAACGGCTAAGTGAATGGCGAGATGAAGATGAAAACTCGGCTCGATTGGTCTTGCAACAACTTCATTTGATCTATCGAATGCTCCCCGAACTTCATTCGTTAGCCGCAAAATTTGCGGCGCGAGTTCCGAATAGCACTCGATAAATATCGCAACCTAAACGCTCAACCAACAGAGGGCTGCCATGCCCTCCTCCATTTTGCATTGCTTACCTAATGATGGTCTGTACGCGCTCTTTCATGTATTCCTTAATCCTCGTTGTCACGTCTCGGTAATGTGTCTATGGGTAAAGATCACATATCTTTTATTATTTGCTCATTTCCTGACAAAAACTGAACAAATAATGGTTTTGATGCCCTTAATGTCCTTAATGTAGGTTTGCGTTAGTATTCAGTGCACAAAGTTTCGCCATCGGTGTCACTGAGACATTAACTCGTTGCAATTAGGAAAAGAGAAATCATTAAGGTCAGGAAAAGAGAAATGCCACAGCATCAATATGAACAATTGAGGAGTAAAGTTTTGGAGTTGACCCCTGCTCAGTTGAAAGACTTGCGTACAGAAATTGAAGGGAAGCTAGACAAAAACGGCACTCAGATTGAGCTTACTCATGAAGAAATCGAGGCTATCTGTCACCTTTTTAAAGAGTGATTACTTCATAAAGTTGAATTTTTACTGGTTAAAGTTTAATCTACAGGTAGATTCTGAGGTAAAGATCTATGCCAGTCTCATCAATACATTCCGGTCATGTTATTCTCCAGCAGTCGAGAACCATGGCAAGGCAAGCCACAGAGGAGCTCAATGAAGAGGCTCGTCTGGAAAAGGCACGCACGGAAAAAATGGCGGACGATGAACGAATTCAAGAAATTCAAGCTGATGAAGAAATTCGGGCTTCAGAACGAACCGAAGACACTCGAGAAGCCGATGCGGTAAGAGACACCAAATCTGACTACCAAGAATCGTTCAATCGCCTGCCTAGCGCTGAAGAAGAACGCGACACCAAGCTAAAAGCAATCACAAATGAACGCCGAGACGAATCTGATTACATTGAAGCTGCTGTAAAACTCAATCAAGCCAAAAGTTACAATAGCGTTGGAGCCAGCGTGGTTTCTCGTTCCAACGACATGATCGGCTCTATGCTCGACATATCGGTTTAGGCTCCCTAAGCTGGCTTGTTCTATACACACTCTCCCCGTCCCTTAATCGCCCCCACCCAATGCAAGGTGACATATATTCTCGTATTGGGAACCGTTAACACGATTTTTAATCATTATTTAAGTGGAATACCCGTTAGGTATACGTGTAGGAAAAATGCGGTAATAAAATACAGAACCAAACTGATTACGTGCGTTTTTATTTCTTGCAAAACTGGTGGAATATCTGGCTTAACCCACTCGCCCTCTCGTCGATTGATAAGCCATATTTGGATGGCTGCCCACAGTGCCAATCCCCCAAACAACACCACGGAACGCTGCTCGCCATTACTAACTAAATGCGCCACAGCCCAAACGATCACACTCATCAATTGAGGGTGACGAATGTACTGCTTCAATCGCGTCTTCCCTTGGGCTGCGCCAAACAGAATAAAACCCACCAGCATGAGTAACATGGTTAACCCACGAAATTCCGGACCAAGGACGTACAAGTAATTCGGTACGGTGCTACGCCAGCCGAATATAATCATCAGTAATCCAGCGATAACCACCAATGAAAAAATGCCTTTGTAACCGTTGGGACCGACTTTCTCGATTAGGCTAACTTTAACTTGTGGGGTGAGTGACGGTATGGAATGGATGACACTCCACACAAGAATGCCTAACATCAATAACAACATGGCTTACTTCCTTATATTTGTTTTTCTTCATTATTAAGCAAGTGTTATGAATTTGATGGGGATTGGATCCCATCCTTTGTGTGGAATGAAAAAACCGAGCACTTGGCTCGGCTTTGAAACAGCGTAAATACACCTAGGTACGCCTTTCAGCTAACTAAGCGTCATACCGCCGTCCACAACGAGTGTATGGCCAACAACATAACTGGCCTTATCGGAAAGCAAAAATTCTATCGCATCGGCGACTTCTTTCGTTTTGGCGAATCGTTTCATGGGAACAGCTTGAGATACACTCTCTCTGATGTTTGGATCTGTTTTCGCTCGTTCCTCCCACCGAGGGGTCCAAGTGACACCGGGGGCGACAGCATTGATGCGTATTCCGCGCTCAATATTTTCAATTGCTAAAGAACGCGTTAAACCCTCAATAGCATGTTTTGCCGCGCTGTACATTGACGCATTAGGCGTTGGTCTCAACCCATTTATTGAGCTCACATTCACAATTGCCGCGCCTTCAGACATCAAATTAAGCTCGCTTTGCAAACAGAGTGCTTGAGCCCAAAAATCGTGATTAAGCGTATCTTTTAACTTTTCGGAATCGACGGTGTGAAATTGCCCAAGAGACCCTATCGCTGGCGATGCATTATTCACAGCAATGTCGAGTTTTCCGTAACGCTGCGCAACATGTCCAAATAACATTTTTAATGCTGCTTCATCTGAAATGTCGGTAACATGGTAATCGACGGCTTCAAGAATTGGGTACTGACGGATGGACTCATCCCAACCGCTTTTATTTCTTGAGCAAGTTATCACTTGAAAACCTTGATCAAGTAATCGCCGTACCATCTCTAAACCGATGCCTTTTGAACCACCTGTTATCAAAGCCGTTTTCATTTTCAGTCCCTCGTTTTTATTCCAGCCTGTTTCAGCATACTTGCCAATTATGGAGAAGTTTTTGCGTAAATGACAGTGTTGTCTAAATCCCCGTTTTTGATTCTTCGCGTATTTTTCATTGTGGCCTCAAGCTGGTAGCCACATCGTACTGCGACCATCCAACTGCGCTGGTTTGACTCTGCCGCTTTAATTTCAATACGGTTTGCACCTAGTTCTTCAAAAGCATAGGTTTCAAGTAGAGCAACGGCTTCTGTCATGATGCCTTTGCCCGCAGCAGAAGTTCTCAACCAATACCCTATTTCAAAAAAAGGCACAGACTGATCTCTGATGATCAATCCTATTGCACCAAGCAGTGTTCCTGATTCCTTGCAAATAATGCTGTATCGAATGTCATCAACAAAGTTTTCGTATTTTTCTACCGCTTCCTGTGCGCTTTTCGTCGCTTGCTCAAGAGTCAATGCGTTGTGCACCCAAGGTAAGTATTCTTCAAGTTCTTTTTTGCTTTCGATGATTGCTTCAAGCATTTTGGGTGCAATCTCGACCGTAGGGGATTCCAACCGAATTCGTCTATTTTCCATTTGTTACCTATCTAGGACGTTAAAACGTATAAAATGCATTTCTTTATCTACGTCGATGTCTTTTTCTAATGTGTATTTACGCCCCACCGCATTCGCAATTGCCACCTCCCAGAAAGCCAATGCGCCTGAATTTTCAAGCAGCACTCTTATCTGCCATTCACCTGGGTAGTGATTCAAAACTTGTGCAATAGCCTCTTTCCCAACGCCTTTTCTCTTGTATTTTCGCAAGATGAAAAACTGTTCAATATCGTAGAGGCTAAGATTTGTTGGGTACTTTCGAATCAACACAAACCCTGCAATGTCACCATCAACACAGATAAAATACGGTGTGTGATCTTCTCTATCCCAATAAACATCAAAGTTCGAATTATTGTAAACACATAACCCCTCTTGATTAGGGCTCCATCCCATGTATTCAGACATGTCGTAGATATAAAGAGGAAAGAGGTTTTCCAAAATATGACGGGATGTAAGATCTATTTCCTTAAGCGACACTTCCATATTATTCTCTTTATTTATCTGAACGTTACACTATATTCACTTATAGGTTAGAAAGCGAAAGTAATGCGCTAACCACCATCTTAATTGCCATGGCAGTGAGCAAAATTTTAATCCACATAATGAGTTTTTCGTTCTTCGCCGCCATTCTTAACTTTGTTCCCACAAATGAGCCCAAAATAGAACCAATTACCATATAAACAAGAAGCTGAACAGAACCGAAAAGAGAAGTATCTATCACCATAAATACCGGAATTTTGGCTAGATGGCTGATGGTCATGAACATGGAGCTGGTGGCGATTATGTGGTCTTTTGATTTTAGTTCTTTTGTTAGTACGGAAAGAGACAAAGGCCCTGTTGCCCCTACAATCAGCCCCAACCCTGTTTGGATCATTCCAATCAGATAATAACTTTCGTATCGGCTAATAAACTTCGAAAATCGTTGGCTCCAAAGATTAAGTAGAATATAGAGCCCGATTCCAACCGGAACATACTCCATCGATATATTCGATAATAAGTACCCAAACAGCGCTACGCCTACCAGTGATCCCATTAAAAATTTGGGAAGTAACGCCCACTGTACGTCTTTTAAAGAAAAGAGCATTCTTGAAGAGTTGCTCGCTAACTGAGTAATACCATGTATAGGGATGATCAGACTGGGTGGCAGAAACGTAGGCAATATGGCGATCAGTAACATCCCTCCCCCAAAACCAATGACACCTGCCACCAATGAGGTGAGAAATGACAAAAAGCCTAGCGTGTATTCAATACTCATTGTCTAAGCTTACCCATTCACAGTGAAAAGTGACTTGGCCGTTTTTAATTTGAAAACTCAAGCTATTGATCGATGTCTACAACTGATACTCAAATTCGTAGTGATGTAGCCCATCTTCAATCCAAATGGCCATTTGCCCTTCTAAACCAACCAGATCTCCAGTCCCTGAATCAGGAATAACCTCTAGAATGAGACTGTCGTTGCCGTTAGACATCACGCCATAGTGTTGAAGAACAAAGCTACCTTTTTTACCAGACAATTCGCCAACAACTTGCTCTATGGCTACATAACCGGCCGAACCTTGGACTGGGGTAAGAACGTTTAACATTTCCCCGTGACTTTTCGCCTGTAGTTCTCCGTGAAAAGTCTTATCGATAGACATATGACCGAGCTTTGTGCCTTCCACTCCTTGAGCATACGTATCCATTGGATCGAGATTGATATCAAACGTACCTGTAATCTTCATTTCAATTCCTTCTTGTTATGCATTTAGACAAAAATTAAGAAAAACGGCGAGAGGTTTGGCTAAACTGCCTTGCCGCCAATTGGCTGGTGGATTTACATTCGAGCAACATCAGTATACTCAAGCTACCTCAAGATGCTAGGTTCAGCGAGAATTGCTTGGTTTTCAGGCAAGCCACCGATTTGTAGATCTAGGGGTTCTAAATCAAGAATCGGTAACGCATTATGAAATCCAAGCAAACTCGCCCTTGAGAGCTTATCTTCTGAATCCTGCACCTTGAGGTAGCTTGATTATATCCATTGCGACTATGATTTGTGCAACTAGCTTTTCGACTTCGGTCGGCTCATTAATCACAGTGCCCTTTTGTTGGCTGAGAGACTTTAAAATGGAGACTTTAGCTCTTAAAGGAAAAAGCCATGTAAGCTTGATCAAGCTTAGTAGAATAAGAATCTCTGGGCAGTTATCTGGTAGTTCTGGTCGGGATTTGAAAAGGTATGGAAGATTTCTTTTTAGACAGCGAAGCAAACAAATATGGCGTGGAATATCTAGAAAAACTATAAAATCGGCATTTTCCCTAACTGATTTAGATACCCCTTCAATTATCCAGCTCTTAGGTTGAATCAATCCTTGTTCACCACGAGTTCTTTCTTCTTTTGAAGCCGTTACCCAGCCTTCTTTCCAAACTACCCCGTCCAAGCTAGCAACGGGCAGGTCCAAAGCCTCACCTAACGCTTTTGCGAGTGTCGTTTTTCCTGAACCGGCATTACCCGTTATGTTGATTCTCATAATCCCTTACCTAAATAGAGTAGACGTAACTACCTAATGTTTAGAGCAATATTCATGAGGGATTATATCTAGATTGATATAAAAAATGGCAGCCGAAGCTGCCATTATTGGGAACTGTAAGAACGTTTATTCCCAATCAAGAATTACTTTGCCAGACATGCCCGATCGCATAATGTCGAACCCTTTCTGGAAATCATCGATTTTGTACTGATGAGTGATAATCGGAGTTAAGTCTAATCCAGATTGGATCAAGCTTGCCATCTTGTACCATGTTTCGAACATTTCACGACCATAGATACCTTTGATCACCAAGCCTTTAAATATAACTTGGTTCCAATCGATCGCCATGTTCGATGGTGGAATGCCCAGAAGCGCAATACGACCACCGTGGTTCATTGTTTGAAGCATGGTGCTGAATGCAGCTTGTACACCCGACATTTCAAGCCCGACATCAAACCCTTCTGTCATACCCAGTTCTTGCATCACGTCTTCAAGCTTTTCTTCCGCGACGTTTACCGCTCGTGTCACGCCCATTTTGCGAGCTAAATCAAGACGATATTCGTTCACGTCTGTAATCACAACATGGCGAGCACCTACATGTTTTGCCACTGCCGCTGCCATAATGCCAATAGGACCCGCACCGGTAATCAATACATCTTCACCCACTAAGTCAAAAGAAAGTGCAGTGTGTACTGCGTTACCAAACGGGTCGAAGATTGAAGCTAATTCGTCCGAGATTTCATCTGGGATTTTGAAGGCATTGAACGCAGGCAATACAAGGTATTCCGAGAAACAGCCCGTGCGGTTTACCCCCACACCTTCAGTGTTACGACACAGGTGTGTACGTCCGCCACGGCAGTTACGGCAGTGACCACACGTGATGTGCCCTTCACCAGAAACACGGTCGCCAATGTCAAAGCCGCGAACTTCTTGACCAATTTCAACCACTTCCCCCACATATTCATGCCCGACAACCATAGGGACTGGAATCGTCTTTTGCGACCACTCATCCCAGTTATAGATGTGTACATCCGTGCCGCAGATAGCGGTTTTTTTGATTTTGATAAGAATATCGTTATGACCTATTTGAGGTTTTTCCACCTCGGTCATCCAGATGCCTTCTTCAGCTTTGAGTTTCGAAAGTGCTTTAATTTTCATTATTTGATGATCTCCATGTCACGGCCTACTTCAATGAAGGCATCAATTGCTCTGTCTAACTGCTCGCGAGAATGCGCGGCGGACATTTGTGTACGAATACGCGCTTGCCCTTTTGGCACAACAGGGAATGAGAAGCCGACAACGTAAATGCCTTTTTCTAATGCGCGCTCTGCAAATTCAGCAGCAACCTTTGCATCACCCAGCATAATTGGGATGATGGCGTGATCTGCGCCACCCATTGTGAAACCCGCCGCTTCCATACGAGCACGGAAATGCGCCGAGTTTTCCCAAAGTTGAGTGCGTAAGTCGCCCGATTCAGCAAGCAGATCCAACACACGGATAGACGCAGACACAATGGCAGGCGCCACAGAGTTAGAGAACAAGTACGGGCGAGAACGTTGACGCAGCCAGTCGATGACTTCTTTCTTACCTGATGTATACCCACCCGACGCACCCCCCATCGCTTTACCTAAGGTACCGGTAATGATGTCGATGCGATCAACAACATTATGGAATTCGTGTGTGCCTGCACCGTTTTCGCCCATGAAGCCTACAGCGTGAGAATCGTCAACCATCACCAACGCATCGTATTTGTCTGCAAGGTCACAGATGGCTGGCAGGTTGGCCACCACGCCGTCCATAGAGAACACGCCATCGGTAACAATAAGCGTATGACGAGCACCTGCTTCTTTCGCTGCGATAAGCTGCTGTTCTAGCTCATCCATGTTGTTGTTTGCGTAGCGAAAACGCATCGCTTTACACAGACGAACCCCATCAATGATGGAAGCGTGGTTCAACGCATCAGAAATGATCGCATCTTCTTTATCAAGAATGGTTTCAAAAAGCCCCGCATTCGCATCAAAACAAGAGGTGTAAAGGATCGTGTCTTCTTTACCTAGAAACGTTGATAATTTTTGTTCGAGTTCTTTATGCGAGTTTTGTGTTCCGCAGATAAAACGAACGGACGCCATACCAAAACCGTGCTCATCCATGCCGTTTTTCGCCGCATCGATGAGATCAGGGTGATTAGCAAGACCTAGGTAGTTGTTGGCACAGAAGTTAAGCACCTCTTCGCCAGTTGAGATAGAAACCGCTGCCTTTTGAGCAGAAGTAATGATTCTTTCCGATTTATACAACCCTTCGTTTTTTACTTCTTCAATTTGGTTTTGAATTTGCTGATAAAATGCAGAAGACATGTTCTCATTCCTTCATTGTTATTGTATTGGCGTACAGATAGTTTCTATTTTAAATGAACTCATTAGCGACTATTATCCCTTACAATGGAAAACCATTAGTGAATTGCAGGCACAAATAAGGAATACATCGCCACATGCTGAATCAAAAACTCATTGCCCTGCTGCCCGATCTCGCTGCTTTTATTTTAGTCGTAAATGAAGGAAGCTTTACGGCGGCATCCAAGAAACTGAATGTGACTCCTTCCGCCTTAAGCAAGCTTATTACACGATTGGAACAGGCGTTGGCTGTCAAACTGTTTGAACGCACCACGCGCTCATTGGTGATTACAGAAGCAGGGAAAAAGGTGTATGAGCAAAGTGTCGTGATGGTCAACGCCGCACAACAGGCGATAGACATCTCCGAAGCCGACCATACCGAGTTGGCCGGCAGCATTACGGTGGCCGCCCCCGAAGCCTATTTAAACTCGGTTCTTCAACCCCATATATTGCCATTCCTAGAGACTTATCCAGATATCCAGTTGAAATTGCGTGCGGTCGATGGCGATATCGACTTGAATCAAAATATCGATATTGCCTTTCGGCTCACCGATAAACCTCATGAAAATCAGGTATTAAAGGAAATACGCAAAACGAACTTAGTTTTGTGTGCCAGCCCTACTTATTTGATCAGCAAAGGGAAACCCAGCCACCCGACTGACCTTAATGAACATGATTGCTTGTATCTCGCTGAAACAGACAGCGACCACATCTGGGATTTTTTAAAAGACGACGAGTTCTTTACGATTGCAGTTTCAGGTCGTTACGCCGTTAACCATTCCCAAATGCGATTAGCGGGCGTAAAAAGTGGCTTAGGCATCGGCATTTTCCACGATTTTGTGGTGAAAGATGCCTTAAAAGAAGGGAGTGTGGTGGAAGTGTTGCCGGATTGGACACTGAAAAGTAACTACCATGGTGCAGTCGCCATGCAATACGCGCAGACAAAATACATGCCTGCAAGGCTGCGCGTATTCATCGATTACATTGTGGAGAAGCTCGCGAGCGATTAGGCCATATGCACCCCATTAAAACAGAGGGGTGCTGATTCTAATGTTATTGCACCTTTGCCATCAATTCCGTTAATGCCGTATTGAACACCTCATCTTTTACCCTGCCCTGCTCTATATCGAAATTATCGAAAAAGCTCGGTAACGAGAACTCTCCGACAACAGAGCCACCAAAATGGGGAATGGCACTCACGGCGGTTGCCAACACATTTCTTGAGCCGCCAGGGCCTGGTGACGTCGCCAAAACAACCACAGGCGTATTCTGGAACAACTTCATATCGATGCGTGATGTCCAATCGAATAGGTTTTTGTATGCAGCGGTGTATGAGCCATTATGTTCAGCAAAGGAAATCACAATAGCATCTGCACTGCCCAGCTTTTCATAAAATACTCTCGCTTCTGCCGGCTGCCCCAGTTCTTTCTCTCTGTCTGTACTAAACAGAGGCATCTCATAATCGTTGATGTCCAACACCTCAACGTCAGCGCCATCAATTAGGCTAGACGCATAAGTCACAAGCTGCTTGTTGATAGACTCACGGCTACTGGTTGCTGCAAATGCTATAATTTTCATATTTATACCTTCCTAATTTTGTTTAACGACAGACGTGGCTTTTACTTCAATCTACCGCTTTTTATGATTCTGATTTGTATCGATTGATAGACACTTTACATTGATTCTATTTGAAGATTAATAGTGTCGCTGTAAAATCATTATTTCCATATGACTCTTAATTGCATAATTTAAGGAAGATCATGGCTACCGACACTCAATTACTTGATGGCATGGTTATTTTCGCCGAAGTGGTATCGAAAGGCAGTTTCACCAAAGCAGCGGAAAGCACAGGGCATTCTACGTCTTACATCAGTAAAGAAATCAACAAGCTAGAAGAAAGGCTCAGCGCCCGACTGCTACACCGAACTACCAGAACACTAAGCTTAACGCCTGAGGGAGAGTTGTACTTCGACCGCTGCCAGCAGTTGATCTTAGATGTGGAGGAATTGGGAGAAACACTGAGTGGGAAAAACGCGACACCAAGAGGTACGCTTAAAATTAGCTGCCCCGTCACCTTTGGCTTGTCTCGGATTAAGCCTGTTTTGGCGAAATATTCAGAGCAATACCCAAATGTCGATTTGGATATCGACTTAAGTGATCACAAAGTCGACATGATTGCAGAGGGCATTGATATTTCCATTAGAGGTACATCCAGCCAGCTTGAAGATTCAACATTAATCAGCCAGAAAGTGATGACCAGTGATAGCGTCACCTTTGCATCCCCGGCCTATTTAGCCCGTTGTGGCACCCCTATCCACCCTTCAGAATTAAAAGATCACAAAGCGATCTGCTATAGCTTGATTAAAAATCCCTCTCAATGGACCTATTGGGAGAAAGACGGAACCAAAAAGTCAGTCAGAGTAAAGAGCAAACTTCTAACAAACAGCCCACAACTTGAATTAGCCATGTGTAAAGAGGGGCTCGGTATTACTAGAATGCCTACATTTAACCTAGGCAATGAGCTAGAAACAGGCGAACTGGTCGAATTGTTCAGTGAATACCCCAAAGTACAAATTAACATGTATTTGATTTACCCAAGCCGCAAACACATGTCTGCCAAAGTCTCGAGTTTTATTGATTTCGTGAAGCAAGAATTGGCTACGTCGCGGAACTAAAAAGCTCCCGAGGGAGCTTTAACCACACAATAAATATCCCTTAAAAGACCCCGTAGTTATTTGTATGGGCATTACTCACAATGTTGCTTAAGCCTTTCTCCAGCATGAGAAGCGCCAAACTCTAAAGCCTTTGTCCAATCCAAACAGGACTTTTCAAGCACACCCAACCGATGGTAAGAATTACCGCGATTAAAGTAAGCATCTTTGAGGTTTTCAGCATCTTCGGGATATAGGCGAATTACTGTGTTGTAATCCTCAATGGCGCCATCATGATCACTGAGATCATCCTTTAACGAGCCTCGGTTTAGAAGAGCACTTGCAAAGCGAGGAGCTAACTCTATCGCTCTGTCATAGTCACGAAGGGCTGCTCTCCATATATAAAGCTCATTTTTAACGATTGCTCTAGAATACAAAGTATTTGGCTCGGACGGGTTTATTTGAAGGGCATTAGTCCATTCGAAAATAGCGCCACTTAAGTTACCACTGTTGTAGTAATTAAACCCTTTATCAAAAAATTTATCTTCCTTCTTATTTTCAAAATCCGGAAAAGTTTGATTAGCTTTATCTAAAGACGCCCCAAAAGCGTCGAAGTATGCATCAAATTCATAGCCTCGTTTATAAAGATCAAGCGTCCAATACATAAGGTTTTCTTTAGTTACGGGGATTTCATTTGTAACACCTGCGAGTTCCCACAAGCGGTCTTCACGCCGAATAATCTCACCAAAGTCATATGGGTAGCTACTCTTAAGGAACACTGATAGTGCGTCTAGCTTTACCTCACTGTCAGATACGAAATGAAAATCAAACTTTAAAAGAGAAAAGTCCTTAAGACCATTATTGACCAAATTATTGTAAACATCTTGTGAGGAAGCCTTCTGAGCCTCAAACTCACTTACAAAGTTATCCCAAGTAAAATAAGTGTTCCCCATAGAGTTACCTGATGCACTAACAATTAGTAAGCAGAGAACCGATTTGACCGTTACTTTTAATAGGCTAGTTATCGTATTCATAAACACTCATACCATTGACAAGAAAAAAGTTTCTATATTCAAATACAGATTTTTCTACGAAATTGTTCATCACTAAAATATTAATGACTTTTTTGTAAGAATAAACTTATCATTATAAATCAGATAATTAAATCAAAAAGATAGAATTATTCTGTTTAGGTTAACGTTAAGAAACTAACACGCAGGTTTGCAACTAGAGCAAGTTCATTTTTTATGCATTTAGATAATGCGAAAAACGCTTATTAGTCCGAAAAACAAAACGCTCGATGAAGCACACCGAGCGTTTAATTAACCAAGCGTCAGCCTACGTACGACCCACTCAATTTGATATGGTTTGCTACTTCGCTAAGGCGATTTAAAGCCTCTGCGTTACGCAAACCAATTATGCAGTTTTGGTGTAGCTTTCATAAGTAACGCATCCAAAATCAGTACGGTGACGATCGTTGCGCCAGCCAATGGAAATGCAAACCCGACCAACACCATGGTTACTGCGCCCAGCTTCCAAATTCCACTTTTCTCAAATGGCGGCGGTGCGCCCAATGTTTTCTTACCCGCGGGGCGGCGCTTCCACCACATAACCACACCCGTTACGCAAACCGCGATAAAGGCGATACAGAAGAATACGTTCAATAGCTTGTTGATGATGCTGACTTCACCGGTGTGAAGCGCAATACCTGCGGCCATGAACTTCGCCATCCAGTTGTAATCGTCCCAAGTGACATCCGCCAGAATCTCACCGGAATACTGGTCTATGTGAGTGGTGCGATCTTGAGTTGGGTCGGTAATGTCGCCACTCATGGTGTTTGCCCCGAGAGTAAATACGCCCGTCTCGCTTTTCGGCAAGTTTAGTTGGTATTGCGTCATCCCTAATTTGCTGGCAGTGGCAACGATATCATCAATCGACACGGTCGAGGCGAACTGAGCCGGCTCGTCAGTTTGATGACCCGCATGCCCGCCATGGTGTTCATGCCCTGTCGATTCGGGCAAAGGGGTTTTCTCCAACCCCCAAGGCACCTCTTCTTCCGCACCATGGTTTAGGCTGGCGTGCGTTTCGTCTGAAAGTGGCACATCCGCCCATTTTTGAGCTGGAAAACTGCTCCAAGGTTGTACGAACTTTCCTCCCCAAACTCCCGACCAAGCGAGCCCGGAAACCAAAAAGAACAGCAAAACAAGTGATAGCACACCGCCAAGGTTGGCGTGAAGATCTCGCATAAAAATCCGTACACCACTTTGTGAACGAATTTTTAGGAACCCCGCTTTTGATGCGTTATCGGAGGGTAGCCAAAGGTATATGCCTGTGACTAAAAGAACGATGGATAAGCTAGATGATATTTCTATCAGATAATCGCCGACATCGCCCACCAGCAACGTACTGTGTATCTCGTTAGCCAGTGCATACCAGCTGTCATCTCGGTTAATCTTGCCCAATATATCCCCGTTGTAAGGGTTGACCAAAATAAGGAGGTTTGAGCCATTAGCCAATCTCACATTAAAGCGATTTGGAGAGGTATCTGATGCGGCGGGTATAAACTGAGTCACCGTTGCGCCGCCATATTCTTGCTTAACTAAAGCCAGCTGCTCAGATACGGCGATACGTGAATCCGCAGGTTCAACAACCAGTATGTCACCGTATCGAATGCTTTCCAATTCATCATCAAACAACATAACGATACCAGTTAAAGACAACATCAACATAAACGGGATAACAAATAACCCCGCGTAAAAATGCCATCGCCAAGTAAGAAAGTAGAGGGACTTTGCGCGTGCAAAGTGCTTAGGTTGAACGGTTTGGGTACTTCCCAACATAATCATTTCCTTTATAAATGCTAAAGACACTCCTTGCCGTCTTTTTGTGGTTCTACGCTTCACTGAGCTAAGCGTAATGCGAACCCAAAATCCTAGGCATACGAGTGCTTGATAATTTTTGTTATGGGTTTGTTCAGAAAATCAATGAAGGGGGTGCACGGGGTGTTTGCCATTGATAGCGCACGTTTCGAGCCAAAAAAACATATTGGCTTTCCATAGCAAAACGGAACAGTTGAAAGATCGGTGTCGTTGGAAGGTGGCTATGATGAAAGGTGGAATAATGGCTGAACGGACAAGGCTTACTGTTGTGAGTTTGAAACTCTTGCCCTTCTTCTATTTGAACTCGCTCTAAACCGTTCACGGTACAAAGCATCGCCCATACGCCAGCGTTACTGCCATGCGCATTAATAACAGGCATAAGCGTAACCAGCACCCAACTTAGGGCACAGGCAAATAGCATACAAATGTTAGTTGGAGAACGTCGGTTCATAACCCTTCCTTGTTGATCCGCTGGAGGGTATCTTTTATTTATAGTGCTTTCAAAAGAGGAACGGAATGACTTAACGGTGATCACATCGTTCATCTCTGGCGATTGCAATGCAGAATATCCGTCTATCCAGATTCAACCGATCATCAAAGCAATGTGTAGAGCCTTTCGTGGTTACCCAAACTCACTTGATGACCGCTTGACGAATCAGGAAAGGTACTGAGTTAATAATACATCGAATAGTCATCAATGATTTTTTTGCCACGTAACGTGAGAAAATGCAGAAACTGCTCTGGAGAATGTGTTATCACCTTCTCTTCTGCAATTCCCACGCGCTCAATTAAGTTCGCGGCGAGATTTAGATCCCCAACATCCATACAAAAATGCGCGTCTGAACCTGTGGTAATGAATGCGCCTTTCTTTTGAGCAATGACGGCAATGTCGGTACACCGTTCCACGCTTCCAGCTCGGCTGTTCCCTTTTAAGGACGTATTGTTGATTTCTATCGCCACGTTGTTTTCCACTGCGCACTGAATCACCGCATTGAAATCGAAATCATAACTCGGGTTACCCAAGTGCCCAAGGGCATCCACCCTGCCCGATAAAATGACATTGATCAGCGCTTCGGTGTGCGCTGCCTTGCCAATAGGCGTGAACACGGCTTCGTGAAAACTTGCGAGAACCCAATCGATGTTGTTATCAACCGAAGGCGGGATATCGATCTCCCCTTTTGTATTCATTATATTCGACTCAACACCACGAATAACGGCGACGCCTTCTATGAACCGAGGAAGTATCCGCTGGTTACTAAAAAACCAGTAATGCGGTGCTCCAGGCATGGATTCAGAGTGATCGGTCGTACAAAACATCGCTAAGCCACGTTCCTTCGCAGCCTTGGCGTTTTCTATAAGCGTGCTATAAGCATGCCCACTGGCATAGGTGTGTGTATGTGTATCGACAAGCAATTTCATATAGGTGACTCGCTAATATATCTAACCCGATAATGACGTAAGCAAAATCATATCAGACATCGAGTTCATACCTATAGAAATAACAAAATGTGTTTCGACGTGACATTGTTTCCGAAAGCATGGGGAGATCTAGCTCAAACATTTCAATATATATGCGTCATTTACCTTATCTACATTTTGCATATGAAAGGCACTCTACGATACTTCATAGGTATCAGTTACAACACTTTAAAAAAATAATAGAGACAATACCGCTCAACTATAAACACACTTGAGCCATTACCTATTTGGTTCAGGTTTACATAGAAATTTGTCAGTTTGCTGCATGGTGAAAAAGTATGATCAAGCACCGCTATCCTCTTAGCATCCATATTACTAGTCTCTTTATGGCGCTCGCTACGGTTATTGGAAGTGTTTTAATTGCAATAAGCTACCATCATTCCCAACAATTGTTACAAGGCTCCGCTGAGGAATTAAGTAATGAAAACAGTGTAAAGCTGGAAACGTTATTTAGAGAGCAAGTCGCACCAGTTTTAACAACATTAGATTTCATGGCTATGAGTCATTTCATTCGCCACCAACATGACTCCCTTGAAAAAGGGGGCTGGCTAGATTCGCTGGAAATGATCTTTCAGAGGAATGCGAGCTTGGTCGCGCTTTATTACGGTTCTGAAAACGGCGATTTTACGCTGTATCGGCCTTTATACAACCCAAAAACCGCCAAACAATTCAACGCCCCTTCTGGTAGTGAGATCTTATTTCGTTCCACAAACACCGAAGGTAGAAATGAATCCATATTTTTAGATGGTGAGAACCAAGTTGTATCTGCGTCTATCCGTTACGACAATCAATACGATCCGCGTAATCGCCCTTGGTACAGCCACGCCACCGATGATGGACAAATCCACTTAACGGAGCCCTACTATTTCTACTGGCTAAAAGATATTGGGGTAACGTTTGTTCGAAAAACCGCCAATCTAGAGTTTGTCGTTGCTGCCGATTTTTCGCTAGGCGGGTTACATAACAGCATCAGTGAGCTGGCATACGACTCACAAAGCCAGTTACTGCTCTTTGACAGTGCATTAAGACCCTTGGCGTCGCATCATATGGAGACACCGCCCAATACGACAAATAACTCACCTTTAAACGTGCAACTTGAGAACACCGTTTTCTCTGAACTCAGCCTTCATGCCCCTTTGGGCTACCAATATCATACCGTGACACATGAAGGTGTCGACTGGTCGGTAACTTTAACACCCGTAGAACTTACAGGTAATGTGAAGCTGTGGCTCGCAGAAGCGACCCCGCAGGACGCCCTACTCGCCAACCTATACTCCATGCGAGATAAACAAGTCTCTGTGGCCATGCTCATGTTACTCGGCTGTTTTGTCATTGTGTGGTACATAGCAAAACGTATCGCTAGCCCACTGCATAATTTGTATAAGCAAACAGACAACATACGCCGATTTGAGTTCACCAAAACACGCTACCCAATAAGTATGATTAAAGAAGTGAATGACCTCACTCAATCTGTCGAACTGATGGAGCATACACTTCACGATTTACTCAAATTGCTGCATGACACCGCGAGTAACCGCGATTTCTCCTTACTCGCTAAAAACATTACACATCAAAGTTACATTGTCACCAAAGCGGAAACCATCGTCCTTTCTATATGGAACAAGGCGACAAAGAAGTTTGATGAAAGCGTCAATCAGACCATTATCCCTTTAAAAATCAACATCAACCTTCTGCTGGATAACACGCCAGAGGTTTACAAGAAACTTAAAGACGGTGAAACCGTTCATCTATCTAAAGATGATCCGGTGATGAGGCCCTACACGGTGTATTTTTATAACTCCGATCTTTACCTTTTCCCACTACTGAATCGTGACAAAAGCTTAGTGGGCATTCTAACACTGGGTTACGAACGACAAGTCACCGAAGCGCAGCAAGAAAAGCACGATTTCTTACGAGAGCTGCTTTCCTTTGCCGCCATAGCAAAAGAAAATATCGATCAGATACAACAACAAAAAGACATGTTAAATGCCTTCATTGAGCTTTTAGCGTCTGCGATAGATACCAAATCCCCATACACTGGCAAACACTGTCAGCGCGTTCCCGCTCTCGCTGAAATGCTCACACAAGCCGTTGTAGACGACACTGGGCGCTTCGCCGACTTCTCTATGTCTGCAAAGGAGTGGGAAGAATTGCATCTAGGCGCTTGGCTGCACGATTGTGGGAAAATCATCACGCCAGAATATGTGGTAGACAAAGCAACCAAACTCGAAACCATTTACGACCGAATCCACGAAGTCCGTATGCGATTTGAATTACTCAAACAAACCGCACATACAAAATATTGGAAAGGCGTCAGTGCCGGACATAACAAAATTCGGCTTAAAAAAGAATTGGATGATGAACTCCAAGCATTAGATAAAGATTTTGAATTCATCGCCGAATGTAATGTCGGTAGTGAGTACATGAATGACGAAAAGCTTGAGCGCATAAAGGAAATCAGCAAGCGACAGTGGAAGAGAACGATATGCGATAGGCTTGGCATTTCATGGGTAGAAAAAAACCGCTGTGCCCCGGCTTCGCCTTTACCGGTCATGGAATCGGTTTTATCCGATAAACAAGTGCATTGCATTCCATGGGCTCAAGGGTTCAACCCGAAACAAATGTGGAAAGAAAACTTCACTCTGAAACCAGGCGAATACCATCACAACCGTGGTGAACTCTACAACTTGTCTATTCGCGCGGGAACATTAACCGACGAAGAAAGGTTCATCATAAACGACCACATCATTCAAACCATTGACATGCTTGATCGATTACCCTACCCAGAGTATCTGCAAAACGTTCCCGAAATCGCCGGGAGCCATCATGAAAGAATGGACGGAAAAGGTTACCCGCGTGGTCAATATGCCGGAGAGTTATCTATACCCGCTCGAGTAATGGCGATTGCCGACATATTTGAAGCACTTACAGCAAGCGACCGCCCCTACAAGAAAGCAAAAAGTTTAAAAGAATCATTGTCCATCATGACTAAACTTGCGACCTCCGGTCATATTGATGCCGAGCTGTACTTACTCTTTTTACAAAAAGGGGTATATATGAAATACGCAAAATCCTACTTGCAAGAGGAGCAAATTGTCGATTTCGATAAAAACGCACACATCGCAGAGGTATCGATATACCTTTCTAAGATGGCTCATGAATCTAAGAATTTGTGCTCAAATACGGTGAACAATCCCACTAAAATGGAATCCTAAATCTTTAGAATAAGCTAAGTGAAGAACTTAGGTTGAATCCATGCGGCACGCCGCTTTCTAACATGCTTGGTAAGCGGCGAGCCTGAAACCTGAATTCATAACATTACTGAGGAAGTGGCAGCAAAGGAATGCTCAAAATAACACATGCTTCAGTATCAAAAAGGCGCAAACACCCACTAACGTAGCCGTCAGTACGTTTTTTGTTTTCCACGCAATAAAACATGACAACAACGCTCCCCAAATATACGGGTTAGATACGTTGAGTTGGATCTCACCTTCCTGTACAAAGACGATAGGCGCAAGAATAGCAGTCAGTACCGCAGGGCTCGCATAACTTAATAAGCGATGAAATTGAGGGTTTAATCTGAGCGGTAACTTGGGTTCTAGAAATAGATAACGGCTGAAAAAAACCACGGATGCCATCGCCAATATATAAAGATAGATCATGCCTTGTCTTTAAACCTTTCACAAAGATAGCCGCTTACCATGGCCAAAATACTCGCCATCACCAAACCACCCTCAACTTGTTGCCATGCGAAATAAACCGAACACACCAAGGCAACAAAGACCGAAACCAAAACCGCTGTGCTTTTTATTGTGGGAACAACAATCCCAATGAAGGTTGCAGCAACAGCGAACTCCAACCCAAGTTCACTTAAGTTTGGGATCGTAGTACCAGCAACAATACCTATCAATGTAGCCAGATTCCAAATCAAATAAAAACTGCAGCCTGCTCCAAAAGCGTACCACGGCTTAAATTGATTCGGCGTTTGGTTTCCACAAAATGCAAACAATTCATCCGTTAAAAGAAAACCTAATACAAACCGCCATTTGAACGGCAAAGGGCTAATTTTGTCTCGCATGGCCACGCTATACAGGAAATGGCGAGATGTAATGAAGAATACCGTTAAAACAAGGGCTCCTAATGTTGCCCCTGCCTTAATCATCCCCATTGCGACCAACTGGGCGGCTCCTGCAAACAGAATAAGGGAAAAAGCTTGCCCTTCTAACGCCGTTAAACCGCTGTCTATGGCAAATGAACCCGCCAAAATACCCCAAGGAACCACAGCAATGCTCAGTGGCAACATTTTTAGTGAGCCTTGTATAAAGAGCTTGCTACGAGATTCTTGGATCATTATTTCTCCTAAAGTGTGCATTTTTCTTAAGCGATAGGAGGTGCCGTGCCTGTCGCGTTATAAAATGAAAGGTGTACTTAGTTAGGCGGCTCTCGCATATTGCATAGGTGTCACGCCCAATGCAGAGTTACAGTGTCGGTGAAAGTAGCTTTGATCGTGAAAGCGCAAAATGATACGCACTGAAATGTGCCATGGTCGTGAGCACTTCTAATGAAATATTGACCTACGGTAAATCATCCATAAATTGTTGCGCGCATTCTCTAAATATTAAATCCAACAATACTCTCAGTCAAATTGGCACCATATTACTCACTTGGATTTCCGGTTGATGCCATCATTTATTCCACGTAATGTCGCAGAATTTTTCGACGCGCCAATTACCGTTCTCATAACACAAGATTGACTCACTCAAGTTATGCGCAAAAGGCTCTTGCCAAATATCTGTTGGTGCCTTGTTCAACAATGCTGTGATGACCGTTTTTATCCAGCCAGCATGAGAAACAAGAACAACGGTTTGACCGGAACATTCTTGAGCAAGATCCTCAAGTGCTTGCAGCCCTCTTACTCTTACTTGTTCGAACGACTCACCAGTATCGGGTACATAACGATCAGGGTGATTCCAGAAATCGGTATATCTTTTATTGTCGATTACATTGATATAATCAGTGCTCTGACCTTCCCAACTGCCTAGGTTGATCTCTCTGAACCCTTCCATCGTTTTCACTTGATTGAGCTCTACATCGGCGAGCAAACTTGCTGTTTGCATTGCCCTACCACTTGGAGAAGACCAAACAGAATCCATCCGAACACCTTTTAATTTGGATTTCGCTTCTTGAGCTTGTGCAATTCCTAATTCAGTCAGTGGCGAATCTTCATGCCCTTGCAATTTTTTCTGGAGATTCCACTGCGTTTGCCCATGCCTAAAAAGATGTATTCGTGTCACTCTGTCCTCCTAACTAAGATGATTTGGCATACCCAAACAACGTTATACCATTTTGATTTACAAACATTGCACTCATTTCCCATTTTCACGTTCAAAACGCTTCTAAATACCCTTATTCCCAAAAGTGCCTAGGGGGAAGAGAGAGTGGGAAGAAAAACGAACGTCAACAAAACATAAACTTAAAAATGAAATTTATGTTCCAAATTGGAACTACTGTGAATCGGTGTCTAGACTCAAATAAAATAACCAGTGCTAGCCGGCACAGCGTCGATAAACAAAATTAGGATCGAGTAATGCGATTATTTTCAATCTTGGGCGGAAAAAGCCAAAACAATGGAAACGTGAGCAATCAAATTATCGACAATGCATTAGATGCAATTGTTTCCATAGATAAAAGTAACAAAGTTTTTTATTTTAACCGAGCCGCAGAAAAGCTGTGGGGATACACGGCAAAAGAAGTGATCGGCAACAATGTTAAAATGTTAGTACCTCAAGAGTTTCAACCTAATCATGATGAATACGTCAATCGAAATAGAACCACTGGACAGAATGTTATTGTCGGCACATCCAGAAAGCTAGAGCTGATCAGAAAAGACGGGACTAAGGTTTGGGTAAGTTTGGCTTTATCTAAAACCGTACTACCAGATGGGATCGGCTATTCTGCCTTCGTGAAGGATATTTCAGCAGAAGTCAACGCACAACAGCGCATTGAACAAGTGCTCGCTCAGTCCGTCAATGCCGTTGTTTCCATAGACGGGAAAAACTGCATCACCTATATGAATTCCGCCGCTGAGCATTTATGGGGCTATAAACAAGACGAGGTGTTAGGGAAAAACGTGAAAATGCTTGTTCCACGAGAACTAAGAGACAAGCACGACTCACTGGTTAACGCCAACAGAGAAACAAGAATTGATAAAATTGTCGGAACAAGCCGAGATGTAGAAATAGAGACAAAAGAAGGTCGGCGAATTTGGGCAAATCTATCCCTATCAAGAATCGAATTGGATGGTGAAGTGGGTTACACCGCCTTTGCTCGTGATATTACCCAAGAAAGAGCCGCCAAAGATCAAATGGAGCAAGTGCTTTATCAAGCAATTGATGCCGTTGTCACCATTGATAAAGACAATATCGTCACCTTCTTTAACCCCTCCGCAGAAATATTGTGGGGATACAAAAGATCCGAGGTTATTGGCAAGAACGTAAGGATGCTAGTGCCAAAAATTCACCAATCACGTCATGATGATTACGTGAATGCAAACCGACGAACAGGCAAAGACAAAATTGTAGGTTCCAGCCGAGAGCTATTGATGGAACGAAAAGACGGTACTGAAATCTGGGTCAGCTTCTCACTTTCTAAGATTGAGGTAAACGGCGAAATCGCTTACACCGCATTTGTTCGCGATATTACAGAAGAGCGCACCGCACAAGAAACCATTAATCAGACCTTATCTCAAGCACTTGATGCGGTTATCACAATTGATGAACACGGAACCGTCAGTTTCTTTAACAAAGCGGCTGAAGTACTTTGGGGATACACCCCTGAAGATGTGATTGGTAATAATGTTAAGATGCTGGTGCCTGTGGAACTTCAACCCAATCACGATGGATTTATACAACGTAACATCAAGACAGGTGAAAATAAGATTGTTGGCACAAGCCGTGAGGTTCCTATCAATAGACCTGATGGAAAAGAGGCATGGGGGCTACTTTCTCTTTCAAAAGTCAGCCTCGATGGCAGAACAATCTATACGGCGTTCATTAAAGATATTTCTTCAGAAGTGAAACAGCGTAACGGTATGAAAGAGATCATGGACCGTGTAGGGACGTCAAGTAATGAAATCTCCGAAATTGCCAAAGTCATCGATGGTATTTCAGACCAGACGAACCTTCTTGCATTAAATGCTGCGATAGAAGCCGCCCGTGCAGGAGAACATGGTCGTGGGTTTGCCGTCGTAGCCGATGAGGTCAGGCAGTTGGCATCACGTTCTTCTGAATCCACCAACGAAATAAACCGACTCAGCGATGATACGCAAAAACTATTAACCGAGCTGGCAAATGTATTGAAACTTAAAGCAAGCGAATAATGTAAGTTCAAATAACCAACTTAGAGAGAGGCTTCCCCCTCTCTTGATGTTAGCGTGCAAACAAACCAAGCGTGCTTAGGGCACGCAGAAACTTATTTTCGTTCAAACCTACGATAACAGTAGGCAACTTTTGGACTCAGAGATTGTCAGAGTAAATCCGGATGAAATGTATTTTACGCCCAATATGAGTTGTTTACTTTTCAAGCTAAAACATCAACCCTGCTTCGTTATCCTCTATTGATATTGTAAGTTTCGGTGACTCTTCCTTGTTTTATCTGCCTTCGCGGGTAGAATCTTTAACAAAATATAATGACATACTTCACTCATGCCAAAACTGAATGCACTAGAAAGTACAGAGCATTACTCCATTCAAGAACAATGTTCTTTAGGACAAATTGATAATAAGCTTGCTCCAGATTATACGCCGCCAGCCATTGCGCTTCCGCGTTCACCATTCTTAACAGATAAAGCCATTGAACGTCGATGGGATTGCATCGGACAACCCGATATACGTGATGCATTGCTCGATGCAAACACACTTAAACAGAGAAAAGAGTACAGCAAAAATATTGAAAACTTCATAGGGTCCGTCAAAGTCCCTCTTGGTATTGCAGGACCGTTACGTGTCAACGGGCTGTTCGCAAACGAGGATTTCCTTGTTCCCCTCGCCACCACTGAGGCGGCCCTTGTAGCGTCCTACCATAGAGGATGCCGGCTCATAACCGCTTCAGGTGGCGCTTCTGCCATGTTAATTAATGAAGGTGTGACAAGAACACCCGCTTTTCTGTTCGACAATCTGGCGCTTGCTGGGCGATTTGTTGGTTGGGCGACCAGTCAATACGACACTTTTAAAACGCTAGCCGAATCCACAACCCGACATGGAAAGCTAAAAGACATCAGCATCACCATTGAAAGCAATCACGTGTTTTTAGTTTTCGAATTTCTGACAGGTGACGCTTCAGGTCAAAATATGGTGACTATCGCGACCAACGCTGTGTATGAATTTATCTTGAAACAGTCTCCAATTAAGCCAAGCCACGCTATTCTAGATGGCAACTTATCAGGCGACAAAAAAGCAAATGCACACACTATGCGAAGTGTCAGGGGGAAGAAAGTTTCAGCGGAAGTTCATATTACCCGAGAATTGGTAAAGGAATTTTTGCACACCACGCCCGAAGACATGGTTAAGTTCGGTCAAATCACCACCTCTGGCGCACTGCTTAGCGGATCTATTGGCGTTAACGCTCACTTTGCCAATGCACTCGCAGCCCTTTACATCGCCTGTGGACAAGATGCAGCGTGTGTTGCCGAATCTGCCGTGGGTATGTCTCGTATGACCATTAAAGATGATGGCAACCTATATGCTAGCGTTACGCTGCCCAACCTAATGCTTGGTACCGTTGGTGGCGGTACGGGGCTTCCGTCTCAGAAAGCTTGTCTGGACATTATGGGGTTGAGTGGATCAGGTAAAGCGAGGGCACTCGCGGAAGTGTGTGCCTCCCTTTGTTTGGCAGGCGAATTGTCGATTGTCGGCGCATTTTGCTCTGGGCACTTTACAAAAGCACACAGCAAGCTATCACGTTAACTAACCTTACCTCTGGGTAATCCATATTTAACCCATCAATTATTAATAACAAAGTTATTCAAAGCTGACGTTAAACTAAAGCAAGAGATACAGAAAAAGCCGCCTAACTCATGTCACATCACGAGTTGGCGGCTTTTTGATTCTCTCAGCGAGTTATTTCATTAAGAAAAATACCCATTGATATGTGAGCGATTGCCTCCGGCTGTTAGAGATTCTCTATAGAAGCCAAGAACTTTTACATTCACAAAAATAATACTCACCAAGATCAACACACAATAAAGCGGCCAGCCAAGAAGGATACCCATCAAATAAACCTGTTCAGCCGGTACAGCAAGGGTCAAATAAAACAGCGCTGCTTTTATAGCAAAGCTGGTTATCCACATCACGCTGATTTTTTGCCACATCCTCAGATATTCATCTGGAAACTGCCGATGCAAAGCCTTTAAATGAGGGTAAGTGGCTTCAGCAAGCAACATTGGTAATGGAAAACGCAGAAATGAAAATACCAACATTATCAGGCCAATTTTTAACGCACTGGTCATAAGCGAAAATTGCGGAAACGATTCTATAAGTGAAACCGGAACATACAACGACACCAACCACTCGATTAAACCAAATAGGGCAAAAAAGAAGGCAATAATGCTCTTCCTCGTTGAGTAAACCGAAACAAAGCATCCGTAAGCAGACAAAATTAAGATGCACCAGAACATTCCAAATAAATGCACTAGCGAGTAATACAAAATGGCGGGCACCAGCAGGACCAATACATTTTCCTGACTTAGGATGCTCGGTTTAGCAAGCCTGATCATGTTGTCTTCCCTGACCAACGTTTTTATACAAATGCACTTAGAATTCTTTCCTGTCTTAGCCGCAGGTTTCAGATTTTTCTAAACGCTCAATACTTCTGTTATCAATCAATACTTCGTACTATCAAAGTATCTAAAGGTGCCTAAATATAATCCAGCCAAATTTTTATTATTTTGATCCATGTATCAGATACAAGGCATGTTAGCGGTTTCTTATAATAAGAGATTTGTAAACCGCCTTTTTATTTATGAATCTGTCGCAGATTCAGGGCTTTTAATTGGCAATAAGTCATTAGTCTTAAAGTGATAAAATGCATTATAAAGAGATTTATCTTTAAGAGGCTTAACAATGACGAAATTGGCTCCGGCGTTCATAAATGCCTCTTTGGTAGATTCAAACGCATCGGCGGTACAGGCATAAATGGGTATGGTGATTCCCATATCTTGACGCATACGCCGCGTAGCTTCAACACCATCTAAATTGGGCATTTGGTTGTCCATTAATATCAGGTCGTATTCATTTGTTTTGACTTTCTCCATTGCAATTAAGCCATCTTCAGCCCAATCCACATCCATTCCATACTTGTGACAGAATGCTTTAGCAATGAAAGCGTTGCTTTTATTATCTTCGACCAACAACACTCTGATTTGAGTTTCAAACAACGATGATGGGTCTGGGTTTGAAGACTCTACCTGTTCCGACTGAACGGCACTGATGGGTGTTACTGGCAACTTAATGCAGAAAGAAGCCCCCTCCCCTAATAAGCTCGTGACTTTAATTGAGCCACCCATGAGATCGAGCAAGTTTTTAACGATAGCAAGCCCTAAACCACTTCCGCCATATTCACGTGTTGTAGTTGATTCGGCTTGAACAAAAGGCTCAAACATGATCTCCAGACTACTCTCAGTAATCCCAATACCAGAGTCACGCACTTCAAAATTCAAAACTTCTTTCCCTGGCTCAATGCACTCAAGTTCGAACCGCACTATAACGCCGCCAGTAGTGGTAAATTTAACGGCGTTACTGAGTAAATTAAATAGAATCTGATTCAACCGAACTTGATCTGTACAAATGATCTGTTCGTCGGGTATGTGATTCTGAATTTCGAAGGAGAGCCCTTTATTGATACAAAGAGGGGTATAGATTGTTTCCAGCGATTTCACTAAATCTTTGAACACAAAGTCATTAAACTCAATGTTCAGCTTGCCTTGCTCAATCTTAGAAAAATCAAGAATATCGTTGAGCACAGTGAGAAGGTGTTCGCCACTTTGGTAAAGAATATCGACTTTTTCTTTGTTTTCTTCTTTCGTTAAGGTGCATTGTAAGATCTGACTGATCCCCAAAATACCATTGAGAGGCGTACGAATTTCATGGCTCATTTTGGCTAAGAAATCAGCCCTTGCGACAGCGCTGCGTTCCGCTTCAATTCGAGCCAAGTTACTTTGCTTTTCTGCCTCAATAAGGGTCGTGATATCTTGCCCTTGACCAATGACCGCATGGATTTCATTATCCAATCCAAGTGGCGATAAATTCCAGCGATAGATCTTATTCTCAATGGGGACATTCACCCCCATTAACGTTTCCCCCGTCATCACCATTCTTAAATAAAATGCAACTTTGCTTTGGAAACTCTTAAATCGGTCATCAATATCGCTATTACTTAAGTCCAATTTCGAATTGAGTGCTCGCTCAGCGGCGGGGTTCATCCTGAGTACACCGCCTTCGGTGTTCCAAACAATGATCGGAGAGAGAGAAAAATTAAATAGATCCTGAAATGACTTGTCCTTTTCCCTCAGTTCTTCAAACGTTTTTTCTAAGGTATGACCAACATGATCAAACTCATAAATGCTTGAACCTTGAAACTCAGATGATTCTATTCTGTCACTAGCCGACCGTGTGTACTCCATCAAACTTTTCAATTCGTTGGATACAAGCCTTTGAATAATTTGACGAGTCAACAGTGCTAACGCAAACATTGTGAACATGCTGATGGCTAGACCAACCTTATAATTTTCCTCTAGTGTCAATATGTTTGAGTTGGTTTGAATCGTATAGATGTATATTGGGGTACTTTCCCCATTGATGCGCAAATTGGTTGCATTGAATAGATGCCCACCAGAAGAGCCCGTATCCCCTTGGTTAAGATCCTTCAAAACTTCTGCGTACAGTGGCTCTTCTGGCTGTATGGTGCTCGCGATGGCTGTATTCCCGATCATCATAATAACCGCATCACTATTAGAGGCGATCTGAAGTTGATCTATCAAAGATAAGTTTCGATTGAGAACGACAGCAATATACAAATGCCCCAGCACCTGACCATTATCCAAGCTAATAATCGGAGTGCGTCGAACCAACAAGTTCCTTTCGCCTAGAACTGTATCTTGGCTTAGATAATGCCAATCACGCCCAAAACTGATGGAAGTAGAGATCTGTTGCAGATTTATCTCAGTTAAGCCATAAAATAAGCCGCTTCCATCACTCCACTCTACATTGCCACTGTCTGTGGTTATAAACCTAAAATCTGGGGTATTGAGGGGATCGTTTTGCTCTAAATTGAGGAAGAAATAATCAATCCTGTTTGATTGGATACCAACTAAATTATTTTGGAGAGTGATATTAAGGGCATTACTGTCTTGGCGGCTCTTTAACGTTGCAAGTTTGTAATCAAGCAGATTTTGCAACAAGCTAGAGGTTTGAGATGAGGTACGGGCCACTTCTTGTTTAATGATGTTAGATGAAAAGTGGTAACTCTGAACCATTACACCGACAGTTAAAACGCCAAAGATAATAACGATCAAGCGAACGATTAGGTTTGCCAGAGAGCGCCTTTTAGTCGTAAGTTTTTTAATCATCCTAGCTCAGCTTTTCCATTAGTCAGAATATCTGAAAGCACGAAGCCTTAATTCTTGTATTCTTTCTTCACTGTCTTGACTGGTTACTATCTCAAAATCTCCCGAATAAACGGTTGGGACAGGTTTATTCTCCAAGTCCATTTTTATGGCTTCCGCCATCGCAACACCGGTATCATCGTTCATTCTCATGATGGTAACACTTAGCTCACCTTTTTGTATCGCTTCAAGCTCTGCACTTCCACCGCCCCAGCCATTAATGACGATATCTTTGCGTCCCAACTCTTTAATTGCATCGGTTGCACCCAACGCAACATCCGTGGAACACGCATAGATAAAGGACAAGTTGTAACCATCTGAAAGTGCATTTTTTGCTGCCTCGTACCCACTTTGACGGCTCGCTTTTGTATAAAATGACGAACGCAGCTGATAGGCATCCCCTTCATTGCTCATCGCTTCAATAAAGGTATCGCCGCGAGCAGCACTTATATAGCCTTGAGAAAAGAAGAGAACAGAGTAGTCGCCGCCGCGAGGAAAACGGGATTTAAAATGGCTTGCAAGCGCACGACTGCCCGTTGCATGGTCAAAACCGACATACATGAACGGCTGATTCTGAGACCACGCTTTAAGTGGTGTTGTAATGTTTTGCAGTATGAGTTTCGTATCAGGATTATTTAGAACGTGTTCAATGAATTTTCGATGGCGACCTGTATCAAGGGTAAAGATTAAATACCCTGACTTATTACGTATCGCCTCCATTAACGAAGCACTTTGTTGCCGAATATCTACATTAGGGCGAGTGAACACTTTGTTGATTTGGTAATCAATACCGAGTTCATCCATACGCTTGCTAAACGCCGTGATATTACGTCTCCAATAATCTGAGACTTGTTCGCCAGGATAGATAACGGAAATCGTTACAGGTTTCGTTTGTCTTACGGCAAGAGGGACAGGTTCAGAGCGTACTACCTTGCTAAAGTTTCTTACCAGCCCTTGCTGTTCAGGAAATGTTTTTAGGTAATCACTGTATTCCCAGTAACCATTAAGTGCTTGTGCTGCTACTAAGCCGGGTGTGAAAGCCAAACTTAAGCCAATCAAAAGATGTCGCAATTTCATATTTTAATCACCAATTTACGTGATGCCTCACGATAATATAGTTGATATAAAAAAGAATTTGTATCGCAATTGCAAAGGATGAGACTGACTGCCTATCCTTAACGCAATTCATGGCAACATTTAGCACGACCTGAATGCGCATTACATAACATATGGATAAAATCACATATGCATTTTATTATCTAGGATCACCAAAATGCTCTAAATAAAGAATGGTGGCAGCGGTTCTTGAGGGTACTTCCAACTTTTTCAGCAGGCTTTTCATATGCACTTTTACTGTGGATTCCGAAATAAACAAACTATCCGCAATCTGCTTATTACGAAACCCCTTCGCGACTTCTCGTAAGATCTGTTGTTCACGATCAGTAAGCAGGTCCATAACCGATGGTTTATTGCTTCTTTCTAATAAATATTTACGAACTTCGTCGCTATAAATTGGATTACCAGACATTGAGTCTTTTATCAATTCAATCAAATCATCCGGTTCCGTATCTTTCAACAAATAGCCATCAGCGCCAGCTTTCACCATAACATCAATGTCATTTGGGCTGTCTGATACCGATAAAACGACGATCCTGGCTTCTATTTCTTCAGAGCGAAGGGCTTTTAGAGTATCGAGACCTGACATACCCTTCATATTGAGATCGAGCAAAATTAAATCCGGTTGCACTTTTAAAGCTATCGCAAGCGCGTCGGAACCGTTACTTGCCTCCCCCACAACGCTAAATTCGTCTTCAAAGCTCAGAAGTTGAACGATTCCTTTACGCATCAAAGGATGATCGTCAACGATAAGTACATTACAGATCGCCATTTTGATCCTCTCTTACTGTGTAAGTTAATTGGATTATACAACCATTTTCTGGTTCACTTTCTATCTCTAACCGCCCGTTGAGCCTTCCTGCTCTCTCTTCCATAATACTCAATCCGTAGTGGTTAAGTTTTTGATTATGAATATCAAAGCCAATGCCGTCATCCGCTACGACCACTCGCATTTCATTACCAAACTTTGTGCAATTGACTACAATGCTCTTTGCCTTGGCATGCTTCACCGCATTCAGAACAGCCTCCCGCACTAATTGCAGTACGTGAACCTGCTCACTGGCTTTAAGGTTCAATGACGCGACTTGGTTATTAATAGTAATAACAGAATCGGTTTGATCTCTTAGCGGGATAATCATTTGGACAAGTGCTTCATCAAAATTCGCATCCTTAATAGAAAGACGAAACGTATTTAACAATTCTCGAAGTTGGGTATAAGCCCCCGTCAATCCACAATCAATATCCGAAATAATAGATGGCAAGGCTGATCGCTTCTCTGCTGAATCGCTGTTAAGCCTCTTCTTTAGCAAACTCACCTGAATTCTAAGGTAGGATAAAGACTGTGCAAGAGAATCATGAAGTTCACGTGCTATCGTAGCCCTTTCTTCCATTAGAATGAGGTATTCTTCTTGTTTTTGAGTCTGAGAATAATATATTCCCTGAGTAAGGATCTGAGTGATGCTGTTGATCAACTCTTGGTCAGGGCACGGTAGCATAAATTGGGTTTCTAACGTTCCTAGCACCTGATTATCCAACTCAAGCAAAGTACAGTTCCATTTATTGTGTGGCTTGGCTATACCTCTTTCAATTACTTCACTTTGCTGCGCACCGCCTAATGTCAGCTTTACCGCCGCTACGCCTTCCAAGCTGAACATAAAATCAACGACTTTTTCGATATGGCTTTTGGTAATCCGAGAAACGTTAAGTGCTTGCGAACAGTGATACAGCACTTGCAATGACTGATTAGCATGGCGCAACCTATGAGTTTTTTCTTCCACCGCTGTTTCTAACCCGCGATAGAGATGCCCTAATTCGGTAGCCATGGAGTTGAACGTTTCCGTTAATCGCGAGAGTTCATTATTCCCTGAGACATGTAGCGCGACATCAAAATTCCGATTTTGAATTTCGTAACTGGCGTAACTTAACCTATTTAATGGGTTAACAATTTCTCTTCTAACGTAGCGAACAACAAAAGTAGAAATGATGAGAATGCCCCCCAACCCCACTCCTCCTATCCACGATAGCGCGATCAATTTCCGTTCAGAATATTCTTGTAACCCAAAGACAAATTCGTCGATCTGCTCTACAAAATCGGCAACCTGACCTAAATACGCCTCATTCTGTTGCGAATGCAGCAAGATATTAAGCTGCCGCCATCGCTGAATAACCAACAGATATTCTTGTTGAATGTCCGCTGGAACCGTCCAATTATGAAGGGCTGACATTGAAGGTGAAAACAGAGAACGTTCAAATTGTTCTACATGCAAATTGAATTCAAGTGAATCACTTTGAATATCATAGGCGAGCCGATAACTTTGCATTCGCATAGAACCCGCTACGTTTACGGCTTCAGCATCATTAAGGCTTGAAGCCAACGTAAGAATCGCAAAACTCGTTGTTGTTATCGAGAGCAATAGGATAAGCAACAAGGCTTGTGCGACTGTGCTTGTTACTGGTTTTTTGGGTAACTTAAACAAATTGTTTTCTCATATCGATGTTAAGTCCAAAACGATAACCTCGGCGGCTTCCTAATGGACCCATTTGAACAGATTACCAGTCATCTCATAACCATTAGCACTTGAATTGTTGATTTTTTATTGATCTAAAACAGTTTAGATACTGATTACCCCTTTAGGGTTATTTTATCAATTGTGGCTAAAACTAAACTATCCATACTCAGTAGTGAAGAGCTGTTAACAGATTTTTGCGATTTATATTAAGAGGCTGTTTTGGTTGATCAATTTCGAAGGCGTTTTTTCACACGAAAACAAGAAGCCGAGACTCAACCTCGCTTGCCTTGGTTAAATAATGCCATCGAATTTACTGATCGGTGTACTCGCTGTAATAAGTGTGTGAACGCGTGTGAAACACAAATCATTAAACACGGCAGCGGCGGCTTCCCCATCATTGATTTCGGTCTCGGTGAATGTACGTTTTGTTATCAATGCGCAGATGTCTGTCCTGAGCCTCTTTTTTTAGACCAGAACGAAATGGCATGGCCGGCTAAAGCGGTAATTAATGACGAATGTCTTGCCTTAAAAAAGGTCGAATGCCGATCTTGCGGTGACCAATGCGAAACCATGGCGATTCAATTCAAGCTCGTGGTAGGAAAAGTCGCGCAACCCCATTTAACTCTTGATGAATGCAATGGCTGCGGTGCGTGTGTATCGGTGTGCCCAACGTCATCCATCAATGTGAGCATGCAAATTTGCGATCATACAAAATAACGAGAGATAACGATGTCACTAAATGAAGTGCATATTTCCAGCTTAGTGGTGCAGGTTTCACCGGAACACCTGTTGCAGACTAAATCTCGAATTGAGGAATTTGAAAACGCAGACGTTTTCGGTGATAGCCCAGAAGGGAAAATTGTGGTGGTTTTGGAAACAGAAAATCAAGGCTTCATCACAGATACCATTGACGCAATTAATAACTTGCCAGACGTCCTGAGCACAGTATTGGTTTATCACCAAATTGAAACTGACCTAGATAACGACGAAAACACCGGAACGCAACATTCCCAATTAGAGGATGAAGTATGAAAATGACAAGACGTGCGTTTGTGAAAGCAAACGCAGCAGCATCGGCAGCCGCTGTTGCAGGTGTAACGCTACCTGCCTCGGCCACCAATCTGATTGCTAGCTCCGATCAAACTAAAATCACATGGGACAAAGCACCTTGTCGTTTTTGTGGAACGGGTTGTTCAGTATTAGTGGGCACTCAGGGAGGCAAAGTCGTTGCAACTCAGGGGGATCCAGAGGCGCCTGTCAATAAAGGCCTTAACTGCATCAAAGGTTACTTCCTTTCTAAGATCATGTATGGGAAAGATCGCCTGACTCAACCGCTGCTGCGCATGAAAGACGGCAAATTCCACAAAGACGGCGATTTTGCCCCAGTCTCTTGGGATACTGCGTTCGATATCATGGCAGAGAAGTGGAAAGAGGCATTGAAAAAACGAGGACCTGCGGGTGTCGGAATGTTTGGCTCTGGTCAATGGACTGTGATGGAAGGTTACGCTGCTGCTAAAATGATGAAAGCGGGTCTGAGGTCAAACAATATTGATCCAAATGCGCGTCACTGTATGGCATCTGCCGTTGGTGCGTTCATGCGCTCATTCGGCATCGATGAGCCAATGGGATGCTATGATGACTTTGAACACGCAGACTCTTTCGTACTGTGGGGTTCAAACATGGCAGAAATGCACCCAGTACTTTGGACACGCATCACCGACCGCCGATTAAGCTTTCCGCACGTCAAAGTCAATGTTCTTTCAACCTATTACCATCGTTCATTTGAACTGGCTGATCAGGGCTACATATTCGAGCCTCAAACTGACCTTGCTATCGCTAACTTTATTGCACATTACATTATCGAAAATGATGCCGTTAACTGGGATTTTGTAAACAAGCACACCCATTTTAAGCAAGCGACGACGGACATCGGCTACGGATTACGTGACGATGATCCTATGCAGATTAAAGCTCAAAACCCGAACTCTGGGAAAATGAGTTCCATTTCCTTTGAAGAGTACAAGAAATCTGTTGCTCCTTATACCGTCGAAAAAGCCTCTGAAATGTCGGGGGTATCTCAAGACAAACTCATCGAGCTGGCCAAACAGTATGCAGATCCAAATACCAAAGTGATGTCGCTTTGGACGATGGGAATGAACCAACACACCCGTGGCGTTTGGATGAATAGCTTGATCTACAATATCCACCTGCTTACCGGAAAAATTTCCACTCCAGGAAACAGCCCATTCTCGTTAACTGGGCAGCCTTCAGCATGTGGCACGGCGCGAGAGGTGGGGACGTTTGCTCACCGCCTGCCTGCCGATATGGTCGTTGCGAATCCTAAGCACCGTGCATACGCAGAAAAAATATGGAACATTCCTCCGGGCGTTATTCCACCAAAACCTGGATACCACGCTGTTCTTCAAGACCGTATGTTAAAAGACGGTAAGCTCAATGCGTATTGGGTGATGTGTAATAACAACATGCAAGCAGGACCAAACATTAACAACGAACGTCTTCCTGGTTACAGAAACCCTGAAAACTTTATCGTGTGTTCGGACCCTTACCCAACCGCCACAGCTCAAGCTGCTGATCTGATCTTGCCCACAGCAATGTGGATTGAGAAGGAAGGGGCATACGGGAATGCTGAACGTCGAACTCAGGCTTGGTATCAACAAGTTAGTACCGTCGGAGAGGCAAAATCTGATCTTTGGCAAATCATGGAATTCTCCAAACGCTTTAAGATGGAAGAAGTTTGGACCGAAGAAATGCTAGATCAAGCGCCCCAATACAAGGGCAAAACGATGTACGACATGTTGTTTGCTAATGGGCAAGTAGATAAATACCCTATTGAGGAAGCTCGTGAGCTGAACGACGATGCCCACCATTTTGGCTTCTATGTACAGAAAGGCTTATTTGAAGAATATGCTTCATTTGGCCGAGGTAAAGCTCACGATTTAGCACCTTACGACGTATACCATCAAACTCGTGGTCTTCGCTGGCCTGTCGTAGATGGAAAAGAAACCCTATGGCGCTATAAAGAAGGTTCTGACCCATATGCGAAAAAAGGCTCTGGTTGGGATTTCTATGGTAAGCCCGATGGCAAAGCTTTCATTATTTCAGCACCTTATGAAGCGCCCCCTGAGTCGCCAGATTCTGAATTTGATCTCTGGTTGTGTACTGGTCGAGTTCTCGAGCATTGGCATACAGGCACAATGACAAGACGAGTACCAGAACTATACAAAGCGGTGCCTGACGCAGTGTGTTACATCCACCCTGCTGACGCTAAAGCACGCGGTCTTCGCCGTGGTGATGAGGTTCTGATGTCCAACAAACGCGGTGAAGTAAGAGTACGAGTAGAAACTCGTGGCAGAAACCGCCCGCCTGAAGGCTTGGTATTTGTGCCTTTCTTCGACGCTAGAATCCTTATTAATAAGCTTATTCTTGACGCGACGGATCCGTTATCGAAACAAACCGACTTTAAGAAGTGCCCAGTGAAAATAACCAAAATTGTGTAATCAAAAAGTCGAAAGATAGCACTGACCGCCGTAGCGGCGGTCTGATCGAAATTTAGCCACAAGGCGGAGATTTATAATGAAAAAACTCATGTTAACACTGCTGTCGGTGGGTGCAGTTTTAAGTGGAGCAGCGATTGCTGAACTTGAAAATCCAGGTGGAATTGGTGGCGTAGAATCGCTTCGCGGCGCAAGCGAGCTGGAAGCCACTCGCCCTGCAGATGATTTTAAAAAATACCCACGTGAACAGGTACTGGATAGTAGCTATGTTTATCAACCGCCACTGATTCCTCATAACATTCGTGGTTATGAAGTGTCTTTGAACGCAAATAAATGCCTTGCTTGCCACAGTTGGAAAAACGCAAAAGAAATGGGAGCCACGAAAGTGAGTGTAACCCACTACGTAAACCGTGAAGATGCTGTGTTAGCAGACATGTCACCAAGACGTTACTTTTGTCTGCAATGTCATGTCCCTCAAGCAAACGCAAAGCCGCTTGTAGAAAACGAGTTTAAGAGTGTCGACTCACTAAATAAGTGATTGGTCACTCCATAAGAGGCGAATTATGAATATACTAAAAGCGTTTTGGAAGAGACTAACAAGCCCTAGCAAGGCAGCCGTTGGGGTTGTGCTTTTTATGGGGTTTGCAGGAGGTTTACTCTTCTGGGGAGCCTTCAACACGGGTATGGAAGCCACAAACTCAGAAGAGTTCTGTTCTGGCTGTCACGCTCCTATCGTTGCTGAAATACAGGAAACGATTCACTACTCTAATCGTTCTGGCGTTCGCGCGATCTGTTCGGATTGCCACGTTCCCCATGAATGGAGCGATAAAATTGTTCGCAAAGTTCAAGCATCTAAAGAGCTGTTTGCTCACTTTGTATTAAAAACCATAGACACCCCAGAGAAATTCCAAGACCGCCGCGCCTACCTTGCTGAAAGGGAGTGGTCGCGATTAAAGAAAAACGATTCTTTAGAATGTCGCAATTGTCACGAATTTGATTTTATGGATTTCTCCGAACAAAGTGCAAGAAGTGCCAAGCAGCATTCTTCAGCTTTGGCCTCTGGTGAAAAAACATGTGTTGATTGCCATAAGGGCATCGCGCACAAATTACCTGATATGCATGGCGTAGAAGGCTGGCAATAAGGAGGTTTCAATGAGTAATTTAGAATCAATTATCTGGTACGTATTAGGCTACTCTGCAATGCCAGTCATCATCATTAGCGGTTTTTTAGGCGTAGCTGCTGTGTCTTTATGGCTACTATCGTTTGGGAAAGATAAAGAAGTGAATTAATCGATACCTTTAGCTTACTAAGACCGTTATGTATGAAAAGAAAACTCCCACTTTTGTGGGAGTTTTTGTATTAGCCAACTGTGTTGTTAGTATTTGTGCTTCGAGCAATATTAGGCGGTTTCCGCTTCTTTCTTTTTCACTATATCTTCAATTACTGGCAACGTTTGTTTTACATAGTTTCCAGGAGCGGACCCCAAGACTGGGTAGTCTTCGTTACCTATACTAAATGGTTCTCGCTGCTCTTCTGGGTTGAAGCGCGACAGCCATTTATCCCAATGCAACCACCAAGAGCCATTATGGTGCTCAGCATTCGTCATCCACTCTTCAGCTGTCTCCTCAAGATTATCGTTTGTCCAATAACCGTACTTTTCCTTATCAGGGTGGTTAACAATTCCGGCGATATGACCCGACTCACCAAGAACAAATGTCTTGTTGCCTCCGGTGTTAAGAGCGCCACAATAAGTACCTTGCCACAGAGCGATATGATCGTCTTTCGTAGAAATAAAGTAGCTCGGGATACGGATTTTCTTGAGATCAATCCATACGCCGCCGATTTTCACACCTTTGTCTTTCACAAGCTTATTCTCTAAATAAAGCTGACGAAGAAGGAAGTTGTGTGTATTGGCTGCCACATTGGTGCTGTCACTGTTCCAGTACAGTAAGTCAAAATCTACAGGGCTATTACCCTTTAAGTAGTTATCAACGTAGTAGTTCCAGTATAGGCTGTTTTCACGCAATAAACTGAATGTTACGCTGAGTGAACGCCCATCCATGTAACCTTGTAAATTGTTCTGGACTTCAATCGCTCGAATGACAGTGTCATTTATGTACGCACCAACTTCCCCAGGCTGTGAGAAATCTAGTAACGTCGTGAAGAAAGACGCGGATTTAATGCGCTTTTTCATTCTTTTCGCAGCATAGTAAGCAACAGTAGAAGCCAATACCGTTCCACCAATACAATACCCAGCAGCATTAATTTGCTCCTGACCAGTAATCGATTCAATGGCATTTACTGCTTTTACTACTCCCTCGGTTACATAATCACCAAACTCAATTTTTGCCTGTGATGGTCCCGGATTGCGCCAAGACATCATAAATACGGCATGACCTTGTTCTAGCAACCACCTCACCAATGAGTTTTTCTCTCTTAGGTCAAGAATGTAGTATTTATTGATGAACGGCGGAACAATCAATAGAGGTGTTGCATTGACTTGCTTTGTAAGAGGGCGATATTGAATGAGCTCAAATAGCTCATTTTGGAAAACCACTTCCCCTTTCGTATTTGCAACGTGCTCACCGATCTGGAATGAGTCCGTATTGGTCATGCGGATTTTAAGAATGTCCGCACTTGCTTCAACATCTTCTCTGAAGTGCTGAAGACCAGTTACCAAGTTTTCGCCATTTTTCTCCATCGTCAGTTTAAGTAACTCTGGATTAGTCGCAATAAAATTACTTGGTGACATCGCATTAATTGTCTGACGAGAAAAGAAATTCAATCTTTCTTTCGTTTTCTCATCTAACCCTTCAACTGCGTTAATCGTGTCCATGTAGGTACGACTGAACAATAGGTAAGATTGTTTAATGAAGTTATAAAAAGCGTCTTCTTGCCAAGCTTTGTCTTGAAAACGTTTATCGCCTTTTTCAGATTCTATGACCGAATCTTTATTGGCTTGAAGTGCGACTTTTTGCCAAATTTCTAGCTGCTGCTCCCACCATTTAGTTTGAACTTCCAGCAATGCAGCTGGTTGTTGAGCGGCTTTTTCTAGTAATTCTGCGGTATCTTCAAGGCTGATTTCTTGCATTGCCTTGCTTAGAGGGGTATTTACGGCTGCCTTGCCTTGCTCAAGATCTTTCCACCATTGCTGGTTGCTCTCTTGGAGCTTAACAAGGTAGTCCGATAAGAAGTTTTGAAACATGATAAAACCCTTTCATCGGATCAAGAAAACGCCACCCAGTAGGGTGGCGCCATCATCTTAAGCTGGAGTAGAAGCTTTCAGATTTTCTGTAGTAATACTCTCAACATCATCTTTGAATTCAGTTGCAATGGATTGCAGTTTATTGCTGTCTTCTGTTAGTTGCTGAGAAAGACGCGTAAGTACAGACAATTGCTGGTTGCTGAATGAAGCTAAAGACGTGACATCTCTTACTTCACTTGCGGCTTTCAGCTGAGAAAGACCTAACTCACTGTATGCGCGCAAAGCGTTTAGGTGTAGTTCGGTCACTACTTCAGCGTTTTTCGTGATCAGTTTGTTGAACTTTGTGTAAGGTTCAAACGTTTTTTCAGTTTGGTCAGTGAATACTTTAAAAATATCTGTGTACATGATGTCTCTCCTGATAAACAAATTTCCATTGAGTGAATCGATTTCAAATCATTTGAGGCAATAGCCTCAATGAGTAAAACAGCCTTTAACTGCGTCTAAGTACCACGGCAGTTCCCATTCCACCGCCAATACATAGTGATGCAACACCGGAACTACTGCCCTGACGCTCCATCTCATGAATTAGAGATACAATGATTCGGTTTCCAGATGCCCCTAAAGGGTGACCTAGTGCAATTGCGCCGCCATTCAGGTTAGCTTTTGAAAGAATTGCTTCTTTTTCTACTTCATGATGGTCAGCCAGTTGATAAACGACACCCAATGCTTGCGCGGCAAACGCCTCATTGAGCTCAAACACATCCACATCTGAGATAGAAAGTTCGGCTTTGCTTAGAGCGGATGTCACGGCTTTAACAGGTCCCAATCCCATTACTTTTGGATCCAAACCTGTCTGAGCATAGGAAACCAACTCGCAAAGAGGCGTTAGATTCAAACGCTTTACTGCGGACTCAGAGGCTACGACGAGCGCACTTGCACCATCGTTAATGCCAGATGCGTTGCCCGCCGTTACCGTACCTTCTCTATCGAAGGCAGGTCGTAGCTTTTGCAAACCAGCTAGGCTTGCATCCGCTTTGGGGTATTCATCGGTATCAAATATGATCGTTTCTCGGCGGCTCTTCACTTCAACAGGCACAATTTCTTGCTTGAATTTCCCTGCTTCTATCGCAGCAACCGCTTTTTGCTGGCTCGACAGTGCGTATTCATCTTGAGTTTCGCGAGTTAAACCGACTTCTTTGGCTATATTTTCAGCCGTCACACCCATATGATACTGATTGAAAAAATCGGTTAAGCCATCTGATACAAGCAGATCTTTGAAATTGAGATCGCCCATTTTGTGCCCTTGGCGTAAGCTTGTTGGGGCAGCAAAAGGAATTTGCGACATGACTTCAACGCCAGCAGCAACCACTACTTCTGCATCACCACTGCGGATATGTGAAGCGGCATCCATCAACGTTTTCATGCCACTGCCACAGACCATATTCAGTGTGTATGCTGGTACAGTTTCAGGTACACCAGCAAAAATGGCAGCTTGACGACCTATGCTCATGCCTTGCCCTGCACCCACGACGTTTCCGACAATCACTTCATCTACGTCAGCAGGTTGAACATTCGCCGCTTCTAGAGCCCCTTTGATTGCAACCGCACCTAGTTCACCAGCGGGTACATCTTTCAGAGTGCCACCAAACGCGCCAATAGCAGTACGCTTTGCGCCGACGATATAAACTTTTTCCATTGTAGAATCCTTAATAAATTTGAAGTTAACTCATGTACATACCGCCATTCACCGACAATGTTTCGCCGGTAATATAGGCAGCTGCATCGCTTGCTAGATAGCTGACCGCTTTTGCGATCTCTTCTGGCGTTGCGAGTCTCTTCATTGGGATGCCACTTTTAATGGACTCAAGTACGTCTTCTCTAATAGCCGTAACCATAGGTGTCGCTGTGTAACCAGGAGCAACAACGTTAACTGTAACGCCCGAACGTGCACCTTCGGCAGCCAGTGATTTAGAAAAACCAATCATCCCGGCTTTAGCAGCCGCGTAGTTAGCTTGTCCAAACTGACCTTTTAGACCGTTTACTGAGGAAATATTGATAATTCGCCCACCGCCTTTCTCGCACATAGCGGAAAAAAGAGGTTGGGTAACATTGAATAGACTGTTTAAGTTGGTATTAATGACTTCAAACCAACTGTCAGCCGACATTTTTTTGAAGACTCCATCTCTGGTAATTCCAGCGTTGTTAATAACAACATCTGGTGTACCTTCTTCTATGAGAACTTTCTCAAGCCTTTCCCTGCATTCTGCAGTGTTCGTTACGTCAAGTTCCAAGAGCAAGACTTGCTCTTCAGTGAATTGCTTCTCATCGAACCATTTCTTTGCACATTGATAATTACCAGTGTAGTAGGTCGCGATAACACGATACCCCTCACTAACCAATTGTGTGCTAATAGCCGACCCGATTCCTCCCTTGGAACCAGTGATCAAAGCGAGTTTTTCCATTAATGACTCCGTTCTTACAACAAGCGTGACGCAAGACGTCAAAACCAACTGACGTTATTTCAACGTCTCAATGAGATTCGTTATTAAATTGTTTAATACGTTCATAGATTCTGTTTTTTAATTTAATTGAATTCTATGACGTTTTTATTTCTTGTTATTTAAAATAATCAACATTCCTAATAAATCCATACGCAAAGTTTTATTTATCCTAAAAACAAGATCACAGTCTCAAATATCACACACTTATGTTAACAAAGCGATAAGCAAGAAACCTATTGTTTACAAATTAGAAACATTAGCATGCCAATATCGAAACAAAATCATATATATCAACAACTTACAAACATATATAAATAAATGTATAATTAAAGAAGTGAGATAATATTTTTATTTTCATAAAACAAATTAAGAGCGGTGACAAATAAAACCATTATTCATCATTGAATTACGATGACACTTATATCATCAGGATTTTTTTGAGTGATTTGTAATATTATATTTATAAAACATTAATGAATATATAATCGTATGGTATTTACTTTTATATAAATATAAAAAGAACCAAGCGTTAATGGTAGGTTGAATATTTCATTCTGCATTCATTCATAAAACTCATGTTAAAACTGCTCATCCAACATGGTAAAACGATGCGTCACCTAAATCATAATATTTGAAATAGGCGCCACTTTTATTCGTTTTTAGCTGACTAATTGGATAAAAAGCAACTTGGCTTATATGTCCTATTTTCCAAGTTGCTTTAAACGAATGTGAAGGGAATTTAGAACGTGAAAGCTAAACTGCCTGATGCACCAAATTGGTTGTTTCCTGCATAACTACCTGCAAGATCGATGTTGACAACATCAAATGGACTAAAGCCCAGTCCAAATGTGACCGAATTATCTACTGTGTTTTTGGTATCGATCTCATAACCTAATCGTAACTGAGCCCAATCCCAGGCGTTTGCCTCAGCCCCGAATCGGACAAATTGTGTATCGTCATTCACGTCCACGAAGCGCGTTTGAGCCGTTACATCCGCATCTGCAGCTAAGGTAAAGAACTCTGAAATGTAAGCTGCCCCTACCGTTATCTGAGGTGACAGTTCATAGACAAAATTTGTATCAGTTGTTATTGATTGCTTTAGGATATCCTTAATTACTATCGCCCCTCTAAAATGGTTACCCAACAACCATACGGCACCTAAATCTAGGTTGAATGCCGAGTCTGTTGTTTCTCCTTTATTGTATTCATCTATTTTGAAGTCATTAACATTGATACTTTGCGAATAAGTCGTCAGCTTTTGGAATTTGGGCGTCACACCAAATGAGAACTGCTGTCCCCCAACATTCATGTGTTTGGCTATCGCTACCCCCACTTCGGTATAACCAAAAGCAACCAAATCGACATCTGTATCTTGAACTCTTTGACTCGTATCACTCAAACTATCCGATACTTTAGACGCCACATTTGTTATCCCGATCACTTCGACATAGCCAGAAGAAAACACATTTGCCGACACAACTTGAGTTGGTATCGCTACTGCTATTCCCAAGTTCCCAGAAACGGTAAGAGGCTTATGACCAGACAAGGAATCTAACTGACCATTTAGTTCTTGAAGTAGAGCAGTGCTTGGTGATGCCTGCACTTTTTCAAACGTTTTTTTCACGTCATCAATGAGTTCAATGGCACTGTCTGTGTCTCGTACTTTCACTCCCCCAGCAGGAATCAGTATTGCAAAGTCGTCCGAATCTTCACTGATCGCCGCAAGTGCAGGGTTGTAGAATGGTGCAACCAAGTATTCTCCCGACGCTATCCCAGTATTACCCATGCCATTTCCACGTCCATCGGCGACATGATTAGCTGCACTGACAGACAGCGACAACAAAGATAAGCCAAAAGCCACCGCATTTTTGTTTTTCATAACCTATTCCAATTATTATTTATATAGCTCAATTATTTTCATAAAAAATATGAAGATAATCTCTCTTTCAATAGATTATTGTAATGTATGACTGGAGTAATAACCGCGATTTAATGTGACCTACAGCGCCTTTTGAAAAGGTTAAACCGAAGGAAAAAAGAGAAAGTTAAGGTAGGAAAGTAAAAAGAGATTCACCAGAAATGAGCCTTTCCTTCTGTGCTTTTGGCAATTGTTTGATTTGATATTCTAGCTTTAACGCTGTGCTCTTCGAGTCTGTTATATAGAACCACTCCAGTGTTAAAGGCATTTTTCCGCGTAAGAATTTTGCCCCTTTTCCAATTTGATGCTGGCGAAACCGACGAATCACGTGGTCGGTAACGCCGCAATACAAAGACGCATTTCTGTCTCTTACAAGGTAAACAAACCAAGCGTCTTCACTGATCATTGATTGATTAACGCTCGAAGTTGTTTTAAGGCATCCTTAAGCTCAGAAATTTCTGATTTCAGCTCAGACACTTCATCTTCTAGCGCTGCTACTCTCGCGGTATCGTGAGTAGACTCTGTTGAAACAGTAAACTGTGACTCAATATCAACTTCACCACAGAATAAGTGCTGATAGCGAGATTCGCGTTTTCCGGGTTCACGAGGTAGTTTTACGACTAACGCCCCCTCTTCACGTGCAGCTAACCCTTCCAGCACACTTTCTGTTTCTTTGACATCAATAAAGGAACAAAGCCTATTTGTTCGAGTACGAAGTTCCCCCGGAGTCTGTGCTCCTCTGAGCAACATACAGCATACAATGCCTTTTTCTTGTGCCGTAAATTTCAAACTTCCAAATTCTGTATTACAAAACCGATGCTGATATTTAGCCGCACGAGAGTTAAAGCTGCTTTCGTCGGTAACGAGCCTGCGTTGTATTAACGAGTCCAAGGCATTTTGCACCTCACCTTCTGACAATGAAAGCACGGGCTCTCGATTGCTTTTCTGGTTACACGCAGACGTTAAGCTGTTTAAAGTAAGCGGGTAATGATCTGGCGTCGTCACTTCCTTTTCAATTAAGCAGCCAATCACACGAGCTTCAATAGCGCTCAATTCAATGCTCATTCAACCTTCCTTCTTATTTCTACCTTTGATAACGCCCCCTGAATTAATGGTTAGTGATCAAAGGAATTCGTAGTGGCATGCCATCCAAAGATAGGACAACTATTTTACTTCGACTCAGTTCTATTTCAGTAATTTCTTGCAACTGACGACCTTCTTTATATGAAGAACTTAGCTTACTTCTCGTGGAAGCGTTGCTCTCTTTGGTGTTGCATTCATCGATAGGTGTCATAGTTTCGTGGTAATTGTTTAGATACTTAGGAAGATGATATAGCGGTTCAGGAGCTCAACACAACTGTTCTCAGTGTGTATGTTTAAATTTTCATCATAAGACGCAAGGGATTGATCTAAAGTCTGTTAAGCGCTCCTGCATTATGTTTTAATCAAAAAAAGTTACTCGTTTTGATTTTGGGGAAAAATCCTATGAACAACGTATTTGAAATCGTTAACCAAGCTCGTCGTAAAAACAAACTAAAACGTGAGTTGCAAGATAACGATAAGAAAATTCGTGATAACACTAAGCGTGTTGATCTACTAGAAAACCTATTGGACTACATCAAGCCAGAAATGAAGCCTGATGAAATCGTCGCTATTATTAAGAACATGAAAGCCGATTATGAAGATCGCATTGATGACCATATCATCAAAAGCGCAGAAATCTCTAAAGTACGCCGCGACATCAGCCGCAAGATCCGCGAACTCACAGAGGCAGACAAGCAAACTCAAGGTAAAAAATAAACCAACTCGCTTATCTGTATTAGTTTGAACCTAATCTAATATTCGCTTTCAGACCCCTGCCATGCAGGGGTTTTTCTTTTTCCTTTAACAATATCTGCACCAAAACTGACTGATCCGCTCAACATAAATCGGTATAGAGCCATTTATTTTTTACGTTTAACGTTTGCGTAATCGCTTACTTTCACTTTCCTTAACACCTTGTATTCCCCAGCAATTCAGCTCTTGATATAGTTAGACAAAATGACCATTCGGGGCACGGATAACCCCCACCATCTCATGAAGAGAAGAATTGGTAGCAGTAAAACCGATGAGACTATGAGGGTCAATTAATGGAATTCAGCACTGTAGAAATTTTGGGTTACGCTTCGTCAATCATGGTAGCAATCTCGCTCATGATGAAAGACATCGTATTGCTTCGAGTACTTAACTTTATTGGGTGTGCACTTTTCACAAGCTATGGCTTGATGATCGATGCTATGCCTGTGGTCGTTACCAACGGTTTTATCGCTTGCGTGAACGTCTACTTCCTTCTCAAGATGTATAACGAGAAAAAAGCAGAAAACTTGGAAGCAGCAAAAGCGTAAGTGCTTTTTCCTACTATTTGAAGTGCTTCAACTTTAAATAAAAGAAGTGCCAAAGAAAGACCCAATAGCATTGCCATTGGGTCTTTTGTTATATTGGATATGAAAGCGCTGTGTTTAATAAGAAAGCATCATGTTTGATAAGATAATGTCTGAAAGACGGGATACATACTTGCCCCGTAAGACTACAAATACTTTCCAACTCTAGAAGAGGCTATCTCCGCAACGGGGTAATCAAAACAGCTGTTCCACTCGTCGGTTAGATCCATCTCTCTGATCAATGCGTCGCTTATTGCCTTCGGCGAGGTGCCGCCAATAACGACGCACTCGGGATCAAACCAACTCAGAGTAAGCAACAATGCTGGCATCAACCTTTCAGCAGAGCGTTTGATCCAATTCGCAACAATCGGATGAGAAATGTCCGGAATGTCTTCCAATTTCACCCACATTATTGTGTCTACCGGAATAAAGTTTCCCGTCAACGATCACAGCCCCACCAATACCATGACCAATTTCAATCAGAACCAAATGCTTTGTCTCTTCCCAAAGCCCGGAATAATATTCACCGACCGCCGCAACTTTACAGTCGTTATCAATCAAGACCGGATAGTCGAATTGCTCTACCCTTTAATGCGATTTACGGAAAAGAAATGGGTAAGCAGTGTACGCAAAAAGTCCTTATGAAATAACACAACGCCAATAGTGATATGCCGCATTAAAAAAAGGCTCCCCTAGTTAAGCTGAACGAATACGGTTAAATCACATTCTGTATCCCCAAAAAAGCAGATGTTAACGCACCTGCTTTTATTTTTGCTGTGTGCGATTCGTTCTTCAATGAGCTGATATAAAAATACCTTCTATACTCTAAGAAAAATCAAAACTTCTATGTACGTAAGGCGTTTATACATGACATTGTTAAGTAGGTTACTGGGTTTTATTGCAACACTTTTCGTACCCATTTGCGCTTTTGCCAACACTTCCACTATAAATATTTACCTTGACGCCGATCGTTCCAACTACATTGAATCTGCCCGCTCAATTGAGCAAGGCGTTAAAACTGCCTTTCAAGAGGTGGGGAACACGATTCAGGGGCGAGAGGTCAATTTCGTTGTCTTGGATCATAGAGGCAATTCGCTCCGAAGCAAAAAAAATATGACGACATACCTTAACGATCCGAATGCATTAGTCATGTTTGCAGGGTTACATTCGCCCCCGCTGATCAAATACCGAGAGTACATCAATAAAAATAACATACTGATTCTTGTCCCATGGGCGGCGGGGGCACCAATTACGCGCTACCCAAGCAAAGAAAACTGGGTATTCAGGCTCTCGGTCGATGACAAAAAAGCAGGCGAAAGAATGGCAAACTTTGCCGTGAAAGACAGACAATGCAAAAAACCTCATTTGTTGCTAGAGGAAACACCTTGGGGAAAATCAAACGAAAGAAACATGACCGTTGCTATAAAAAGCTTTGGGCTGCCTGTCCCTAACGTCACTTGGTTTAACTGGGGTATCAACGAATCTGGCGCTCGCATTAAGATTCGAGAAATAATACGAGAGAATGCGGATTGCATCTTAATGGTTTCTAATGCCTCCGAAGGTGTTCAGATCGTTAATGCGATGGCTTCATTTCCACTAGAAGAAAGGCTTCCCGTTGTCAGTCACTGGGGAATTACGGGAGGAGATTTTGCAGAGAAAGTCCCTCATACCGTTCGCTCTCGTTTAAACCTTTACGTCATTCAAACGTGCTTTTCATTTTTATCATCATCACAGACGGCCTTTTCCTCCAATGTACTCAAACAGGCAATGCAGCTATTCCCATCGGAAATTCAATCGGCTAACGACATCAAGGCGCCCACAGGGTTTATTCATGGTTACGATTTGTCCAAAGTCCTGATTCAAGCTTTGTCCCAAATCGAACTGGGTGATGATATGACGGTAAACCGATCCAAGTTGCGCATGGCTCTTGAAAAGATCGATAAGCCAGTAAAAGGGTTAGTCAAAACTTATCATAAGCCTTTCAGTGAGTTTTCCGTTCAAAACCCTGATGCCCATGAAGCATTGGGATTAGCGGATTTATGCATGGCTAAATTCAATCCAGAAAACAACATTTCGGTTATTCAAAAAACCTTAAACTGAGTTGAGGAGTTTGCGTTTGCTTAAGTCTCTATCGGCAAGACAATTATTTATATTATTCATTACTATTGTGGCAATTCTATTCGCTGGGATTGGCGGCGTGGTGATTAACCATCAAAGTAAAATAGCCCTCACATCCATTCAATCAGAAGCCACCAAAATTGAGCAGGTATCAGCGAAGCGATACGTTTTGCAATACCTTAAAGACAGAGAAACCGCTTTTAAGCGCTTGTCTTCCTCTCCTGCTTTGGTCAATGCCGCGATGGGCAACTCAGTGAGCGATCAAGAAATATTTGACCACATAAAGAAAGAACGTATTTTCAACGAATCGATCAAGGTGGCATTGTTCGACATAGCAAGTGATCTCGTATTCAGTGAGATAGATTTTTCGTATCGTGATCAACTGTCTTTGGATTACGTGAATAAAATCCTCATCAATAATGATTCGTTCATTGTGTCTCTTGTTCAAAAAAATCAGCAACAATTTTTCTGGTTGTATGTCCCAATTACTTACAATAACTCCATTGAAGGCGTATTTATGGTGGAGTTTGAATTTAAGAGTAAAGAATTCTTTTCTGGTCTAATGGAAGACGGTCAACGATGGATCGCACTTCAGCAGTTAGAAACCAACGTAAACCCTCGTCCACCACAAGCCTTCCCGTGGCGCGTTTTTGAGGTACCTGTTAATCAATTTGGTCTAACACTGCTGTATGGCATTAATACCGATCTTGAGAATCAACAGAGAAGCACTTTGCTTTACAACCTTATCAATACGACACTGATCGCGTTTGCTGTTTGCTTAATTGGTGCCTATTTGTTTGGTCGAAAACTGCTGGTTCAACCCTTCGAAGAACTTACCTTGTCCCGCCAGAAATTGGCTGAGTATTCCAAACAACTTAACATTCAAGAGCAAGAATCGCGCAGGTTAGCGAAAGTCGCCAAGCATGCTAAAGATATCGTAATTATTACGGATGTAGAGGGAAATATCACATGGGTAAATAACGCTTTCACTCATCTTACGCAATATGAAATGAATGAAGTTATCGGAAAGAAACCGGGGGAATTACTCCAAGGCAAAAACACCAACGAAAACACAAAGTGTCGCATCCGAGAAGCCGTAAGTCACTGTAAAGGCATACGAGAAGAAATTCTTAACTACAATAAATCCGGTGATCCGTATTGGATAGACATCGATATCAACCCAGTCTTAGATGAAAATGGCACAATAGAAGGGTTTATTGCGGTAGAAAGAGATATTTCAGAAAAACAACGCCTCCAAGCTTCACTAGAAGAAGCACGCGATAGAGCGGAAAAAGCGAATACGGCAAAATCTCACTTTCTAGCCAGTATTAGCCATGAAATACGGACTCCAATGAACGGTATTTTAGGCATTGCGCAGTTAATAGCTAAAACTGAACTCACGGACACACAGCAAGAGTACCTCAACACTCTACTCAGTTCAGGTTCTCATATGATGTCACTCCTCAATGACTTGCTCGACTTTTCAAAAATCGAGGCGGGATTATTGGTGTTGGTCCCAGAACACTTCTCATTGCTAACACTCATCAATGAAATCAAAGCGACATACACTCCACTTTGCGAAGAGAAGTCTATCGACTTTAAGTGTATACATGCAATTGACGATACGGTATGGCTACTCGGAGACAGCGGAAGAATTAGGCAAGTTTTAACGAACTTACTGAGTAATGCTCTTAAATTTACATCTGAAGGCTGTATTACCGTTAAGGTGAGCTTAAGTACGAAGCCGGAAAACCTGCAACCTATACTCACCGTGTCGGTTTCGGACACCGGAATAGGCATCGATCCAGACCGACAATCAGACATTTTCAACCCATTTATTCAAGCAGAAAGCAGTACAACTCGAAACTACGGTGGAACGGGGCTGGGGCTCGCAATCGCAAAACAGATTTGTAAAGCCATGTCTGGAAAAATTGAATTGCTCAGTACTCCAAATCGCGGCAGCCAATTTATGGCCAGTGTCGAGCTGCAACTAGGTCATTCAAATACAGATCAAGCGCAAGACAATCACATGGAATACCAAGCGCACGGGATGAAAGCACTCATTGTAGAAGACAATAGCGTCAATAGCATGATCATGAAGAAATTCCTTCAAGCACGGGGGTTTGATTGCGATTTTGCAACAACTGGTAAAGCGGCAACAGAGTTGACTGAAACCACGTTTTACCCCTTTATCTTAATGGACAACCATATGCCCATTATGGATGGTATACAGGCAACAACGCTCATTCGAGCACAAGAAATAAAGGGAAAGAAATCAATCATAATAGGGTGTACAGCAGATGCCTACGCAACCACCCGCGAGGCAATGATGAACGTCGGATGTGACGACGTCTTAGTGAAGCCAATTAAAGAAACGCTGCTTGATAATATGCTTCATCGACTGCATAAAAATCTTATGGCATAGGACACTAATCGACCTACACAATATGATTTAATAAATTGATTTAATTAAAAAACAATTCATTAACAGTAACGTCGATATCTCTGGCGTTACTCATTTACATACTCTTCTCCTCACCCACTTTTTATGGTGAATACCCATACATAAAATGAGACATAATCCACAGTATTAATCATTGATGTTAATGAACTGTAACGCAAATTAACACCGCACGTACTGCAAGATTTTCTTTATATTTCCTACAGTAACGGGCGTCTTCTCACCATCATTCCTTGTTTCATTCTGCCTATCTGATCTGTTGGTCGCTCAAAATCTTATTGAACATGTGCTTCAAACGCATTAGCCTTGTTTATATTGAGACCATTAGTCTCAATATAACAATTGTGATTCTCAAAACATATCCAACACCTACCACTTTTGGAATGAGAATCACGAAGAATGGAAACAACTAGAAGACTTAAGGAAATGAGCATGAAACTGAAACATAACGTTGTGACGTTACTGTGTTTTGGTCTTGTATCGACCCAAACTTACGCCCTAACGCAAGAAGAAGCGAACAGTGTAGGCGCGTATATCGAATCGGTATTGGTTCCCAATTACACAAACACCGCCAATTCAACTGGTACTACCTATAAAACCCACCAACCCCCTTCAATTAATCAAGCAGCCAAAGCGTTAGATTATTTAGAGTTTGCGGAAGTTGTCCATACCAATAACGGCTCACCTCGTGGTTGGACAAGAGTGAATAACGTTGTTGATTATGATTCAGGTTTCTACGCGGGTATCTATAAAAAATCCAATCAAATTGTCGTGGCATTCCGAGGCAGTGAATTAGGCACGTCCGACTGGGTGACGAATGGCATTATGGTGCAAGACGTAGTTCCTGCTCAGTATGCAATGGCCATAGAAAAGGCGATTGAAATCAAGAATCAATATCCTGGATATCAAATACATTACACGGGTCACAGCCTTGGTGGAGGCTTGGCAACAGCAGCAGCAATTACAACTGGGGACCCCGCAACCGCTTTCGATGCTTCAGGTCTTGCCAACGCAGTCTTAAATAGCATTAAGTCCAAACATGCCGCTCAAGGAAAACCGTCTAATCGATGGCAAAGAAATGCCAAGCAGGTAACGAATTTCAATTTAGAAGGTGAGTTTGTTTCGGATCTCGACTATCAACAAGATGCTGACACTCTCGGTCCAACATCAAAACAGTATGGCGATATTTACTACTTATCGGCTTCACGTTTCACCCCATTACCAGACGTGAACAATGGATTAACACGCCATTTCACAACCCCTCTTAAAGAAGAGTTGATGTTTCTTTCTCAACCCATTTATCGCATCGATATGAATGATTACAACGCGATTGATAACGATATCAATAGCTATACAGCCATGTTTTACATCGATTGGACAGATGACACCCTTGATGTTCTGTTTTGGCAAACCAACTTTGCAATCAACTCATTGCCAAGCTTGCTAGCCGACTTAGGGTTTTAACAACGTTCATAAACCAAGATCACCCTTCAGGTTGATTACATCAAACATGCCGACAGAAATTGTCTGTCCTAGTTAAAAATATGTCCTAGTTAAAAATAAGGTGTTTATCATGAAAACGAAGCTATCTATTAAAAGAAATGCCGTTGTGAAAACCGGAATCGCGGTTGCCATCTCTGCCGCAGCGGTTGCAGGGATGCCAGCCAACGCAGAAAGTAAAGTACGCTGGAAAGTTCAAGCCGTATTTGGGACGCACTTGCCCGCATTAGGCGATCCCATCAAATACGTTGCTGAACAAATAAAAGAAGCCAGTAACGGCGATATTCAATTCAAAATTTATGAACCCGGGAAGTTGGTTCCGCCATTTGAAATCACCGAAGCTGTTAAAAACAAGCAGCTGAATGCAGGTTACACTTGGCTAGGATATGACCAAGGAAAAATCCCCGCTGCCGCACTATTTGCTGCGGTTCCGTTTGGAATGGAGCCCTGGGCTTACGCTTCTTGGTGGTACGATGGTGAAGGCAAAGCGTTAGCAGAAAAGCTGTATGCGAAACACAACATTCGCCCTGTTTTATGCTCGGTTATCGGACCCGAAACCGCAGGCTGGTTCAAGAAAGAAATCACCTCTTTAAAAGACATTGAAGGGCTTAAAATTCGTTTTGCTGGGCTGGGTGGAAAAGTCATGCAAAAAGCAGGGGCTTCCGTCACTGTTTTACCTGGAGGCGAAATTTTCCCTGCTTTAGAGAAAGGCGCCATTGACGCGAGTGAATTTTCTATGCCTGCCATCGACCAAATGATGGGCTTTGACAAAATTGCCAAAAATAATTACTTCCCCGGCTGGCACCAAACTTTCACTGCCTCTCACTTAATTGTGAATACTGAAACTTGGGAATCTCTTTCCGATAGCCAGCGTGCCATGATCGATATGGCATGTACGGCCGGTACTTTTCGAGCGCTTACACGCGGAGAAGCCCTTCAAGGCGCTGTCATAAAAGGGTTTGAAGCTAAAAACGTGACGGCTCGTCAACTACCTGACGATGTACTTGAACAGCTTAAAACGCTCACAGATGAAGTGATGAGTGAAATTTCAGCTAAAGATGCAGACTTTAAAGAAATTTACCAATCGCAGCAGGCGTTCTCTAAAGAATATGACATTTGGAAGTCAAAAGCTTACTTACCTAACAACTACTAAAATCAACTAGAACAATCATTATTTAGTGGCGTCAATGGACGCCACTCTTTCAGAGGACGCCAAGAATGAGCTCCATATCTTTCCCAGAATCCAATAAAAAGGCACTGCTTAGCCAGCTTCCAGAGACCCGATTATCGGTCATCTTAGATAAGGTAATAAGTAAAGTGAATGATTATATGATTTGGATTTGGCCAATTCTAATGTCGATCATCGTTATAAACGTTTTGATGCGCTATTTGATTGGCGAGGGCCGGGTTGAATTCGAAGAACTGCAGTGGCATCTATACTCCGCCGGCTGGCTATTGGGTCTTAGCTACTGTTTTATTACCGATTCCCATGTCAGGGTGGACATTCTTTATGATCACTTTTCTATAAAAACGAAATGCTGGATAGAGTTGATTGGCATCATTACGCTTTTGGTCCCTTTCATCGTCCTTGTTTTAAATTATTCACTCCCTTTTATTGCATACTCTTGGCAACTCAGTGAAGTTTCTTCCGCACCGGGAGGGCTTCCCTATCGATGGTTTATTAAATCCATTCTTTTAGTAGGCTTTGCCTTTCTTTTGATCGCTGTTATCTCTCGATTTTCTCGCATTAGTATTGCGCTGATTTCTGGTAGATTCGCCCAGGATGGAGGTGAGAATGGAAATCAATGAAATATTAGCCATTACTATGTTCGCGACGTTTATATTGTTGCTTTTTAGTGGATTTCCTGTCGCGTGGATCCTTGGCGGTGTGTCTATTTTGTTTTCCGCTATCGCGCTTGGTTTAGATACGTGGGCAGAGACATGGATCGGCATTGATTGGCAATATGTATCTATTGTTGTACCGAGAATATGGGACACTATGAACAATTGGGTATTGGTCGCACTGCCCATGTTTATCTATATGGGCTTAATGCTTGATCGCTCAGGTGTCGCACAAGATTTAATGACGAATCTAGTTCGCTTGTTTGGCCGTGTCAGAGGCGGATTGGCTATTACTGTCACCATTGTGGGATTACTACTCGCAGCATCAACAGGCATCATCGGAGCGGCTGTGGTTTTGCTGTCCGTCCTTGGTATACCTTTGATGCTAAAGCAGGGTTACAGCAAATCACTCGCATGTGGAACAGTTTGCGCCACCGGAACGTTAGGCATATTGATCCCCCCAAGTATTATGCTGGTCATGATGGGCGACCGAATTGGTCTCTCCGTTGGTGACTTGTTCCTTGGCGCTCTCTTCCCAGGCTTGTTGCTGGCTGCTCTTTATGTGGGCTACATCGTTTTCACTGGGTTAGTCGCGCCGAGTAAAGCGCCTTTGTCTGACACCGCTGAACCCGTATCCGTTCTTGTGATTTTACAAGTATTTAAAGCGGTTCTCGCACCAGCTGGTCTTATAGTTGCTGTTCTTGGTTCGATATTTTTTGGTATCGCGACACCAACAGAGGCATCTGGCGTGGGCGCGGCAGGTGCAACACTTCTCGCTTGGTCTAAAGGAGCACTCAATAAAACCGTATTAAAAGAGGTTGGAGAAGAAACCACCAAGACCACTGCTTTCATCTTTGCGCTTTTTATTGGGGCAACCGCCTTTTCTTTAGTGCTTCGAGGGCTGGGCGGGGATGAGCTGATAGAAAGTGCGTTAACTAATCTGGATTTGGCACCAAGCGGTATTATTATCGCCATTTTGATCGCGGTTTTCTTGTTAGGGTTCTTCCTAGACTGGATAGAAATCACATTGATTGTGCTTCCACTTGTTGCTCCGGTCGTCTCGTCCCTAGGGTTCGACTTAATCTGGTTTACCGTACTTTTTGCCGTTTGCTTGCAAACATCATTTTTAACCCCACCAGTTGGATTTGCACTCTTCTACATGAAGGGCGTCGCTCCAGATAACGTGACTATCGGTGATATATACAAAGGTGTCGTTCCATTTATTTTGCTACAAGTTATCGCGCTCGCTATCGTGTTTAACTTTCAGCAAATCGTCACATGGCTACCTGGCATCGCTTACGGTTACTAAAGTAAAAAACGCATACCATACAAAAAAGGTCAGGCAACGCCTGACCTTTTAAATTAGGTACGGTAAAGAACCTTGATAACATGCCAACCAAACTTGGTTTTGACCACCATGGGTGTTAACACTTCCCCACTAAAGACAGCTTTGTCGAATTGAGGAACCATTTGACCTTTCTTAAACTCACCAAGATCGCCACCTTTATTTCCAGATGGACAAGAGGAATACTTCTTTGCAAGCGATTGAAATTTAGCGCCTTTCTTTATTTGATTAACAATATCTTCTGCTTGCTCCTTATGCTTAACCAAAATATGTAAAGCTGCTGCCGTTCTCGCCATGGAAGTTCTCTCTTTGTTTGAAAGGCACGGATTGTAACTCAAACATTGTTTATCTGCATTGTTTGATTCTTTTAAGGTATAATCACAACTTAGCCATACACATCTATTCGAAAGCATCGAATGAGCCACTAACGAAACATATAGATTCACTTTTATTGATCAAAAAATGAGCCAAAGGGTCAGATTAATTGTAAAATGAAAGTGAGTTTACTTACGCGGATTTATTTATGAAAAGCAAAGCCAATCAGTCTCAGGGAATGCTGATGTTCAAGCTAACACTTCAGCAGAGCTTTGCCATTGGCACATTGAAAGTTAGAGAAATTGTACCTTATGCTCAAACAACACAAATCCCCTACTCTCACCCTCATGTAATCGGAACCATTCCAATTCGTGAGTTGACGGTTCCTGTGATTGATATGGCTGCCGCAATTGGGTTTCGCCCTATTGCACGTGAGGAATATAAGAATAGCTATTTAATTGTTACAGATTGCTTACGCACAATTGTTGCCTTTATGGTGCGTGATATTGAAAAAATTATTGAGTGTGATTGGCGTTCGATTGAGTCCACGCCAGATACATTAGGCAACAATATATTCGTGACAGGCATAACGCGCCATAAAGACAAAATAGTTCAAATGCTGGATGTCGAGCTTTTGTTATCCAAAATATACCCAGAGCATGATAGTCAGCGTATACCGATTCTGACGGATATAGAACGCGAGCGCCTAAAACCTCTCAATATTCTTCTTGTCGACGACTCTAGCATCGCAAGAAAGCAACTGTCTGATGCGTTAGACAGCATTAATATCCCTTATCAGGTGTGTAAAAACGGTATAGATGCGTTGAATTTAATGAAAGAAGATGCTGCTAACCAAAAGCCAATCGATATTTTGGTCAGTGATATCGAAATGCCTGGGCTAGATGGGTATGAGCTCGCATTTGAAATTCAAAATGATACGGCTTTGAGCCGATCGTATAGGATTCTACATACCTCACTATCGAGCGAAATTTGTGTGGACAGAGCGCATCAAGTCGGTGCCCATGAGGCCCTTACAAAGTTTGATGCCACCGAACTTGTACAAGCAATGCTCAGAGGTGCTAAGCAAATTGAGGAATCAGTAAGCACTGCGTAACCCAGTATTCAGATCAACAGTAAGCCGGCGAATTCGCCGGTTTTTTCATTCCTTCCTTTCCTTCTTCAATAAATCACCATTGCGATACATATCACATAAATATGAAATCAATAAACATAGGTGTTAATCGTTGTTTCAGATCAACAAACCAAACCAATTTCATAAGCAAAGTGAGCATATACCAAAACGACCTTTCCTAATAAAAGGAGAGGCAATGATGCATGTATAACAATATTGGAGAGTCTAAATGACAAGCGCATTTTACATCCCTACCGTCAATCTAATGGGGGCGGGTTGTTTAACTCAAGCCGTTGATAGCATTCAATCTCAAGGGTTTAAGAAGGGGCTAGTAGTAACAGATAAAGTGTTAAACCAAATCGGAGTGGTAAAACAAGTTAACGATTTACTTGCCGACAGGGCAATTGCAACTGTTGTCTATGATGGAACCCAGCCAAATCCAACAATTTCTAACGTAAATGAAGGCTTAGAGTTATTGATAGAAAATGGGTGTGACTTTGTCATCTCTTTAGGTGGCGGTTCGCCCCATGACTGCGCTAAAGGTATTGCACTGGTTGCTGCCAATGGCGGAAAAATTGCCGATTACGAAGGCGTTGACCAATCTGAGAAACCGCAAGTTCCACTTATTGCCATCAACACTACGGCTGGCACAGCTTCTGAAATGACACGTTTCTGCATCATTACTGATGAAGAACGTCATATTAAAATGGCAATTGTGGACAAACACACAACGCCACTTATGTCTGTTAATGATCCCGAACTGATGCTTGCGAAACCTGCTTCGCTTACCGCCGCAACGGGAATGGATGCATTAACTCATGCAATAGAAGCGTATGTCTCTACTGCCGCTACGCCAATCACCGATGCGGTAGCCATCAAAGCGATAGAGCTGATCCAAGCACACCTAAGAACGGCGGTAAATCAAGGGGAAGATATAAAAGCCCGAGAGCAAATGGCATACGCTCAGTTTATGGCAGGCATGGCATTCAACAATGCATCTCTGGGCTACGTTCATGCCATGGCACATCAACTTGGTGGATTTTATGACCTCCCACATGGCGTATGTAACGCGGTATTACTTCCGCACGTGCAAAAATATAATGCTCAGGTGTGTCCTGAACGATTAAAAGATGTTGCAGCAGCAATGGGAGTCAACGTCACAAATTTAACCGATGAACAAGGTGCAGAAGCTGCACTAAATGCCATAAAACAGTTGTCTTTAGATGTAGGTATTCCTACAGGACTCGAAGCTTTAGGAGCCAAACCCGAAGACATTCCATTGCTTGCAGAAAACGCACTGAAAGATGCTTGTGGACTGACAAATCCCAAGCAAGCAACCCACGATGAAATTTCGTCCATTTTTGCGGCAGCTATGTAAGCTCAAAAGCCTCTGCTCTTAAACCAAAAACCAGCCACTTGGCTGGTTTTCTTTTCAACATACTGCTTAGGATTAGCCCGCCATACGGACTAAGCTTTTTCCAAACAACACATCGAGATCCTCACGAGCAGAATCACCGTAGTTATCTTCTACCATCTTATATAAACGTTCTATTCCAGCTTTAGCAAATTCGTGCGCACTTTCCGATGTCACGACATGATGGAATAACAACCTAAGAATTGCCAAAAACTCTGTATTATCAAGAGCCTTAACCCAGCTGAATTTAAAACTCTCAACACCTTCATCCAGAACTAGGTGTGTTACGAACATCTTAAAGATTCGACCATCTAGTGCTGCTGTGAAGTCCGTTTTCTTAGGGAAATGGTGACTGATACCCGTACGAGAGACGCCTGTTTGTTGACTCAAAGTGGTGTAAGACATTTTGTCGTAGCCCAATGTGATTAGTTGGTCTACAACCGCATCCATAATTTTTTGAATGGTAATTTCAGTATCTTCTTTACTACGCTTTGGCATGTTAGGGCTCTTCTATTTTATATGTTTAAGTACACTCATACTCGCGCATGAGCGACTTATAGTATTATGTTCTATATTTTTCAAATCTCAACAGATTGAAAAATATACAAGCAACTGTTCACGAAGCACTGTTCACGAAACTTGTGATTTGCTAGAAGTAAACTCGACAGAGCGAGATCGATAAAAATTCGCTTATTCGATTTACCCAAATATCGGGCAATAGAATTTTACTAAAAGTAACACTATTGCAAATGATTCCGATTTACTGGATTTTCTTACAAATTACTCAATTGGGCAATACAACCTTATTTCATGACCCGACAAAACGACATTTTGATTCACTCCCTCGTGATAAAGATCACATAAATGAAATGAATATATCGTTACAAAACACTATCCTATGAGGCCGTTGAATCTAATGATTTAACCCCAACCAGCTGAAATTCTGTGGTTTTACCTGCATCAGAGGAGTAACATACCCCCATTAACTGTAAGAGGATACGTTATGACAACGAAAGCAGAAGACAATCAAGTTTGTGAAGCATGCGGATGCAGCGCAGAGATGGGATTCATCATCAAAGAAGGCGACGATGTGGCAAACATTTCTTTGTTTGGTCGTGATTTCGCGGCATTAGAATCTGAACTAAACAAATACATAGATCTAGCCAATACGGTATCTAACGAGGTGAAATATGAAAGCCAACGCCTTGAAGACGAGGCTGGTATTGAAACAAGATTCCAATTCACTTGCAGCGCCGAAAAACTCATTTTTGAATTGAAGACACGAACGCTAGCACGATAAGCATCAATTAGGGCGGATTTTCTAGCCGCCCTCAAAACAAGACCCGACTTTTCACTCATCCTGTTTCAATTGAAGCCACCTTAGATCCCCATTCAACTCGAATTCCTGCTCTTTACCGCAGGTTAAATACAACTCGCCTACCTGAATCACCGCACCGAGTGTGTAAGCTTTATCTTCGTAATAACACACTTTTTCAAACAATGTTCCATCAGTAACAATTACTGGAGATTTTGGCGTTGTAACCGTTTTGGCATTAACACCAACAGAGAGAATTGTGAATATAAATACAAGGTGTCTGCTCATAATGACCCTATAGTTAAATTATTTATAAAAAGGAAAGACCTCGATTTAGCATACTGTGAATGCGCTAGTGCATTTATAACTTTAGCAGGGTTTTCAAACCTATATACCAATGTCTCTTTAAGATGCCCTCGCTGGATATTGAGATTGCTAGGTATACATAACAACACTTTGCGCTTACTATCAAATGAAAATCACCGTTTAATCTTGAATGCGTATGAAAGCAGGATACTTTTTTGTTGTGTTGCTATTAAGCAGCGTTGTACACGCCAAACCGCTGGATCCGTATAAACTGCTCAACCACATTGATTCTTATGGCAATGTTAATTTAAGAAATACACACTACACATCTCTACCCGATGGAATGGTGGTTAAAAAAAACCTCAATATTTCAAAAACATCCATTGAAAAGCTGCCTAAGGGGTTGAGCATTGGAGGCAGCTTGGATGCCTCAAACAGTCAACTCTCATTTGTTGCTAAAGGAACCGATATTAAAGGGTATGGCAACTTTCTTGGTTCAAAAATAACCACTTGGAATGCCGGTGTTAAAGTAGGTGGCTACCTTAACTTTACAGACACCCCTCTTGAAACCTTACCACCGGGCTTAATTGTCACGGGGGACCTTAGTGTTATTCGTACACCTTTAAAAGAGCTTCCACAACGTTTAACTGTCGAAGGCAGTTTATATATCGGGGGGTCGAATATCACCAAACTGCCTGATGAGCTAACGGTTAATGGCAATATCTACCTCGGCGGAAACCAGATCACCTACTGGCCAAAAGACCTAAAACTTGGAGGCGCAGTGGCTAGATAAGCTGAACTCGGGATAAGAGCTTGGCTAACCTATTAAAATATAGAAATTTCTTATTGGGTTATGCTAATGAGATATTTTTACTCAATGCAAGGCGAAACCACGAACCAATAACGGGTTACTGGGAAAGGATTCAACGCAGAGTATTACGTGAAAAGAGCCATCAGAAAGCGAGTTGGTATTCCGGGCTAAGTAAGAGAGACACAATGGTTGCAGCATGAGCTTTACAACGGATCAGACCTAGTAAGGAAAAGAACGTCAGATAATAGCGCTCTTTTCCAACTTGTATGGCGATGAACTCGGAAGCGAGCGCATCATGAGCAAGATGACTTTAGGTCAGGATGATTTTAGAATAAGCCCGAACAACCTAGCCTTGGTTCACAACTGGATTAGCGTACATCTGCTTAAGGAAATCATGCGCTCCTTCAGGTAATTCTCGTAGTTTACCGTCCAATAATTCCTTTGCTCTGGAATCAGCATGCTCGGTATCAGCAGCGGCATAATAGTTGATTGGAAATAGCTTATAGATGGAATGAATCTGATCATCTATTTCCTGCGCCAATTCATCAGGTGTTTCAAAGCCGCCTTCAATTACGCTGCCGAAGCTAACATGAACACGGCCTTTATACCCCACAATTCCTTGAATGATACTTTCAATATCTTCAAATTCACTTTTCTCGTAGCTACCGGACTCGGCTTTTTCAAACAATTCTTTTGCTTTAGCAATATCACATGGATCGTTTTCGTAAGAAATCGCTACAGGTACAATTCTCAACGTCTTTATGTATTCGTCGAAAGGCATCTTTTGCTTTCGCCCTTCAACATGCAGCATTTTTAGAATGGCAGGATCGGTTTTGTCGTTCCCATCTTTCGCTCTGCCCTCTTTCTGCGCAATCCAAATCGAGTTACCGGTGTCTAAAGAATGCTTTATATAAGAAGACAGCTGACCGAGTGCTTTCATCATTTCCCGAGGCGCTTTTGCGCTGCGGTTGACAATAAAGCTTTTATTCAGCTTCATTAGCTCAGTGGCACAAGGTTTCTTCAAAAGGTTATCGCCGATAGCAATACGGACCGTTTTGTGCTGATTGTGGTACAAACCCCAGTTCACCAATGCAGGATCCATTGCAATATCTCTGTGATTGGATATGAACAAATAAGGGGTATTCTTATCCAACTGCTCCAATCCAGAATAGGTCACGCCGTCAGTGGTCGCATTGAGCGTTTTGCTTAGATATTTTTCAACTTCTAACTGAATTGCTTCAACGGAATCCAATTTAGCCCACTTAAATTTAAGATAAACCTTAACCATTGGGCTTACTGTATTTTTAAACCAACTTGCATGGTTACTGAAGCGGTGCTCTAAGATAGCAGAGATAAATTCTTCATCATTAATCAGGCGTTCAATGGCGGCGGGAATCTCGTCATCATTGTACGGACGAATTTCTTTATAAGGATCCGTTTTATTAGTCATCTAATTTATACGTCAATTTTAAAATCCGGCACATTCTACGCGGACTTGAGAAAACAAGCAGCTAATGAATGCTTCATTCAATTAAGGTCAGACCAGATTATATACTTCAGCCCACTTAATTGTTGTGCGCGGTGGTAGGTTACTGAAATCACAATGGGTCAATTTCCAATGAACACTGCGTGACTTTTCTTCATGCTTTCATTTTGTGTAAGGTTCAGGATCCTCAATTTACTGGTCATTCCATCATCACGATAAAAATCACCGAACTCTGACGCGTTAATCCGTTAAATACCGTAGTTTTCATTGGCATTTAGGGTAATAAAAGATACTCTTTTCCTCAGTTACAATATCCGGAAACCCTTTATGAATTATGCGGTAGAGCATCAAAATACAGTTTACTCATTTCTGGTAACCACACCTCGAAAAAAACGTCTTAAGCACAGCCTGATTTATGTCGAATCTGGGTTAGTTTTAGTAAAGCTTGGCAGGAACGAATATGCAGTGGAACAAGACAGCGCAATTTGGTTACCAATTGATTGCTTAACATCGATTACTTTCGTTCCAGGTTCAACGGTTTCTCAAATCGATTTCTCTGTTCGATTGCAAGATAAATTTCCAAACCAAGCGGGCTTTGTTTCCCTGCCACCTGTCTCTAAAGCCATACTGGAGAAGCTGTCTCAGCAAAAACTTAAAGAGGAAGAAGTAACCAATCTTTTGAACGTGATTCGAGACGAATCTCGTACACTTCGACCACTTCTCGATATGTCTCCGCTTAGCATGCAAATATCCCAATGGAGCGCAGATGACGAAAGCTGTTTAAGTAAAGAGCTGTTATTGGTGTTGAGCTTACGTGAAGCCAAAAAGAAAATGCAATCAGGCACCAAGAGAGCCGTCGTCATTGATGAATTCTTTGCTGGTAGAGAAGAGGAGTTTGAACAACTCGCGATGTTGGTTATGGGGGAAAGCTTGTAAAGAAAAGCAGAAAGCTTAAACAGCGCTATGAAGAAAAAAATATGGTGGCTTACATAAAAGAGTGCGTTGCTAAAGAGTGCATGACACAAAGAGTGCCTTAAAAAGGCACTTCCAATTGTAACGTCACGTCACCAGGCTGTTGGTTATGCCAACGATAATCAATTCGTATTCGTGGCTCGTTGTCGTTCCTTTCACCTAAGCCTAAACTGAATTTCAAACCCGCCGCTTGAAGTTTTTCAGAATAGGTCATGTCATCAAATTGGCTTTCATATTCATCTGGCATCCAGAAACCCACACCAAAATAGTTACTTTCAACACTTGAGTATAGCAACGGATCACTGCCACTTTTCAGCGTCCATTCTTTCCAATAATTGTCGTCACTGACTGGGTCTATTATAAACTCTCTGACGGATGTTAGGCTTGAAGTCAATACATCGAATGATCGTACGATAGATGCGCAAACCGAATCCCGCTCTTTTTTGACCATCATGATCGAAGTGGGTGTCTGAAAAGGGGTACATGCAAAAGCGGGAACGGTAAAGAAACCAAGCATACAAATCCATTTGCAACTACGTTTGGTCATTGATGTGAGCCCCTAAAAAATTCTTTCTATATATTCCGATACAATACATGCTTTCGCAAGAAATTATTGACAGAACGAGTAGTTAGAGCTGATATCGATTCATTTTGAGCCAATTTCTCACGAATTAACGTACTTCGAACTGAAATTTTTTCAGGACATGTCATAACAGACCAGCGTTTAGTGATCTCATAGGCGCGATAAAACTTGGAAAAATTATAAAAATTATCCGGACCAATAACAAATGTTAGCTCGGCATCAGGGTAGGTTTCTTGAAAGGCTTCTAAAAGTGCATACGTCGTTACACTCTCTTCTGGTCGATATAGGCTCTCTTCGATTTGGCTCAACTCCACATTCGATTGAGCTATGTCCGAAATAAAACCCTCTACCATCTGGCACCGGATACCGAAATCGACCATCTCTTTTCCCCATGCATGCGCATAACTTGGAACAAGCAAAACTTTATCGAAATGGGTTAATGATTCGATAACACTTTTATGCCCAAGAGTCGGTGGATTGAAGGCGCTACCAAAAATTGCAATTTTTTTCATACATTCGTGACTAGAAGGAATTCCATCATTCAATACACCATAACCAAAGCAACCCAAGAATCCCATTTCGGGCAGCTCTTTTCAGGCAAATCGGTGTTTAATAATAAAAAGATTGGGGTATGATATATCCAAGCGACTACAAGATACAGGGTTTAGAGTGCTAACTTAAGTTCACTTAGGCACGACAACTCGTCAGCACATTAAGGAAACAGAATGGAACATCAAATCCGTGACGAAATGCGAGTATTGGCTTCGATCGATCCTCATTTTGAAATTCAACGTCGCGTTGATTTTATTAAACGTAAACTCCAAGAATCTGGTTGTAAGTCATTAGTCTTAGGTATTAGCGGGGGTATCGATTCCACCACATGTGGCAGACTGGCTCAATTAGCCGTAGACAAACTTAATGAAGAATCTGGTAACGCTGGCTATCAATTCATTGCTGTACGCCTGCCGTACGGTGAGCAAAAAGACGAAGACGAAGCGCAACTCGCACTGAGTTTTATACAACCTTCGCATTCTGTATCTGTCAATATCCAAACAGGTGTGGATGGTTTGCATCGCGCTTCTCACATCGCACTTCAAGACACCAACCTACTCCCCAAAGACCCAGCAAAAGTCGATTTCGTAAAAGGAAACGTTAAAGCCCGTGCTCGAATGGTGGCACAATATGAAATCGCGGGTTACGTCGGTGGTTTAGTTCTAGGCACCGATCACTCTGCAGAGAACATTACTGGCTTTTATACTAAGTTTGGAGACGGAGCGTGCGACCTGGCTCCATTGTTTGGCTTGAGTAAACGTCAAGTTCGTGAAATTGCAGACACCCTTGGCGCGCCAGAGTGCCTTGTTCATAAGACTCCGACGGCCGATTTGGAAGAGCTCGAACCACAAAAAGCGGATGAAGATGCTCTGAATCTCACGTATGACCAAATTGACGACTTCCTTGAAGGTAAACCTGTTTCTGAAGACGTAACCAGAACACTCATTGCGATTTACAAAGCAACACAGCACAAGCGCCAGCCCATTCCTACGATTTATGACTAAATGGTCATGCTCTGGATTGGCTAAACTTTCCGCTTTCACAGTGTTCAGTTTACAAAAACAGAGAACCTGAGTTCTCTGTTTTTGTAGGCACCGTCAAGATCTAGGATCTGTCGATATGGAAACGTCGCCGAGAGGTGTGCTGCAACAAGCCAAAACAATGCGGTTTTCTTTGTCATCAGGCATTAATGCGGGTACGTCCGGCGTGTCACACTCTCCGTTGATGACCCTCACCCGACACGCGCCACAAAGCCCTGCCCGGCAACTGTTCGCAATCCTCATGCCTGCATTTTCTGCTTGGGTCAGAAGCGGTTGTTGGTTATTACCCTCGAACGTTTTTCCATCCACCGTTATTTTTACGTCTTGTAACGGACTGTCAACGGGTTTGGCGACACCAAAAGCCTCTTGATGATATTGGCTTTCATCAAGACCCATTTTCATTAACAGATTTTTAGATTTGGCCATAAATCCATGAGGAGCGCATACAAATACTTGTCTAGATAATACGTCGGGGATCTTGTTGATGTGGCTTAATGAAAGCCGCCCTGTAAGCCCGTGCCAACTAGGCTCGGGTTGAGTCAAAGAAATCACAACCTGTAAGCCTGAATATATCATATTGAGCTTTTCCAGCTCCTTTCGGCAAGGAATATCCCGCTCTGAACGACATTGGTGGTAGAAAACGACGTTATTGACTTGGTCATGATCGGATAGATAGCGAAGCATGGATAGCATTGGGGTGACACCGCTTCCGGCAGACATAAGTAACAAAGGATGAAGGGTACTAGTTAAATGGAATACCCCATCAGGTCTATCCGCCACCAGCGTATCCCCAACCTTAAACCGGTCGTGCAACCAATTAGACACCGCGCCTTCATCTATTCGCTTTACCGAAATGGCATACCTGCCAGGTCGTGTCGGACTAGAAGACAACGTATAGCGACGAGAAAGTTTACCTGCAGGTGTATCAATTTCTACAGGCAAATGCTGTCCAGGAAGATAACCCGGTAAAGTGCCTTTAGCAGGCTCCATCCAAAACGTCACAAAATCACGTGCTATGGTTTCTTTCTCTACACAGGTGAGCGTCAATTTGTTCTTTGATGCGTCTTTGTACTCTTCTTTGGGTTTCCTTTCTAAAACCTCGATTACGTCACCTTCGCGAATGATACCTTCATTCTTTGCGACAAGGTTTTGACCAAAAAATACACCACCTTGCTCATTCGCTCTGAAAGTTGAAAGTGTTTTTAAAGGCTCTTTAGAAGTATTGAATTCACCGGTTTGTGTATTGACTGTTGTCAGAATGCATCGCTCACATGGCTTTACCGCTTCAAACTCAACCTCGCCTATTTTAATTTTTTTCCAGCCATCTTCTGCAAATGGCTCCGTATCTGACACCACTAAATTGGTTCGAAATTGATCCATCGAGTTGCTTTCAGAACTTCTTTTGTTTAATTCCGCGAGCGACGCTTCGCTGATAACGAGGAGTGGATAACCATCAGCAAAGCTGACATTCGTTTGGATTTTTTCTCTCACACGGTTGGATTGATCGCCACAAAACAGCAGCTGTACGGGAGTAGATAAAATTTGGCTAAACCATTCATTCGCTGCTTGAGTCGTCGACAAGGCGGTAAAATTGTCACTCCAAACCTGTGTCGGTAATTCATCTCTTTCAAAGTCAGAATAACGTAGCCGTAGCACTGGCATTCTTGGGTACGTCAACACCAACCCGTCAGATTGAAGTACGGCGTGTACTTTCACCATGTTGGGGTATTTTCTCGCAGTCACCATTGCGCCATCCATCGTTGCCACCATAAACCTACGATCAAAAGTTAACCCTTGTTTCTCAACCCAAGCTTTTGAAAGTCGGATCCCACCAATGGATTTGACAGGGAAAATGTTAATTTGCGATAAGTACGGTTTTGTCATTGTTATTCACTACTCTTGGAAGGCTCTGCCTTGGTCATTACTCAATAAAAGTCAGAAGTGTTTACTTAAATACTGAAGGAGTTATTAGACTTGTTCACCTTCCCAATGGATGTTTGCCGAAACACTCAAAAACAAAATAACGGTACATCAACAATTACGATGAATCGAGGGAAAGCTTCATAATTTGTTACGCCTTGATACGTCATGAACTCCAAGAATTAAGCGCTATACCATCTAAGCTAATCCCGCTTCGCAAGTGGATGAATTCAATACCATGGTTAAAACGCTTCTCACTTTTTAACCATATGATTTGAGAAAGACGGCACTCAGTGGATATAAATATGCCTCGAATGGATCTCAAGCCAAAAAAGGCGTGAAAAATAACGGTTTTTTGTCTATCATCCTGTCGCCTAAACGGTTGCGTTTTTAGACTTTTCGTCGAATTCCTGCTTTTAGGCTCCTGTTTTATCTTAACCTGGTGGGAGCTTTCAAATGACAACACTTACTATCACTCGTCCTGACGACTGGCACGTACACTTACGCGACGGCAATGTTCTAACCGACACCGTACGCGACATCAGCCGCTACAATGGTCGAGCTCTGATCATGCCAAATACCATCCCACCCGTTATCGATACCGAAATGGCGTTGGCCTACCGAGACCGTATCATGGCTGAACAGCCAAGTGAACAATTCGAACCTATGATGGCGCTCTATCTTACGGACAACACAACACCGGAAGAAATTCGCAAAGCAAAAGCGACAGGCAAAATTGTTGCCGCAAAGCTTTACCCAGCTGGCGCCACAACAAACTCTGACTCAGGTGTAACAGACGCGAAAAATATCTATCACGTGTTAGAAGCGATGCAAGAAGTTGGCATGTTACTTTTGATTCATGGTGAAGTTACCACGCATGATGTCGACATCTTTGACCGCGAAAAAACATTTCTAGACACCGTGTTAGCCCCCATTGTTAACGACTTCCCTAATCTAAGAATCGTTCTTGAGCACATTACGACAGCCGATGCGGTCACCTTTGTGAAAAATGCAAACGAAAACGTCGCCGCCACAATCACCGCACACCACTTGCTGTTTAACCGCAACCATATGTTGGTCGGCGGAATCAAACCGCACTTTTACTGTTTGCCAATTTTAAAACGCAATACACACCAAAAAGCACTGATTGAAGCGGCAACCAGCGGCAACAAAAAATTCTTCTTAGGGACAGATTCCGCACCTCATGCTAAAGGAGCGAAAGAATCCGCTTGCGGTTGTGCAGGCTCATACACAGCACACGCTGCCGTAGAGCTTTACGCAGAAGTTTTTGATAAAGAAGAAAAACTAGAAAACCTTGAAGGATTTTCAAGTCACAATGGTCCGGATTTTTATGGTCTTCCTCGTAACCAAGATACGATTACGCTCGTTAAAGAATCTTGGGAGGTGTCGGAGAGCATGCCTTTTGGTAGTGATATTGTTGTCCCCATCCGCGCAGGTGAGCAGATAGAGTGGAAAGTAAAGTAACTCGCTTTGTCTTTTTATCTTTTTACCTCTTCACCTTATGCAGTTCTGTCTTTTAGGGTTAGTCGTAATAGAAAGCAAAAATAACATAATCTAAATCATATGCCCGCGAACCAAGCGGGCATATTTTATACGGGTCTATTCGCTTTATATTGGTCTGGCGTAATTCCAGCATATCGTTTAAACATCGTGATAAACGGACTGGCTTGGTTATAACCCAAAAGAAGTGCGGTTTCCTTTACAGACTTACCTTTTTGAAGCAACTCCATCGAATGCAAATACCGTATTCGTAAGCGCCATTCAGTGAAGCTCATCCCTAACTCACTTTGGCAGTATCGAGCGAGAGAACGTTCTGTGGTATGAACACGAGCGGCCCAACTTTTTAGTGAATCATTGTTGGTCGGGTTCTCCTCTAGCCCTCTTAGAATTGGGGCCAACATTTTATGACTAGAGGTTGGCAAGAAATGCTGCTGTTCGGGCGCCATTGCTAATTGATCCAACAACACATCGACTAACCGCTTGTCCTGATCTGATTTTGCGGAGCATACATTTCTCTGACGAAAGTCTTCGATGATGGCGGTCATAATTGGTGTAACGCCAAGTAAACACGTATGTTTGGGCATATGCTTTGTCTTGTCGATACTGATATTTAGGGAACAATAATCCAGAGGCTTTTTATTAAAACTGTGATGCAATACACCAGCAGGAACCCATATGGCTAAATTTGGCGGGGCAAGAAATCGAGTTTCATCCGCCAGCAATTCTAGCATTCCACCTCGAATAAATTGCAATTGTCCCCATGCGTGAAAATGCTCTCGCGTTACGGTATTCGAATTGAACGCATCAAAGTTCATGTACACATCTGAAGGCAGCTCCTCAAAAGAAATGGCTGGATGCGTATTGGTTTGTTGCTTCTCTCTCATTTTTTACTGCACACTCACATTTTGTACTGCGCACTCACGCTGTCGTTTTGGGGATAGATATCATTATACCGACCCAGCTCGCTTTGTCGTCTATGGCTTGTCGTCAATAAAGGGTTATGAGCAAATATGAACTTACGTACAAGCATCGCTACAACGTCACCCCGTCAGGTCTAGTTGCCCCAATCTTCATGGTACAAGGAACACTTGGTCAATCTCCGTATACCAAATACGACACAGAAAACACAACCTCATGCATATTTGCGTTGTAGAAAACCAACATTTCGCGTTACCGAATTGGAAACTTGCCCTTCCCAGAAACTTTACTTACGAGCTCGACAGTTTATAGAATAAGCTAACTGAAAAAACAGTGTCATCACCGACGCGGTGTCTTTCTAACAAGCTTGCGAGTGACTTACACCCTCTGCTCTCATCTTTGATTTCATTAATCATCTGTAAAAACAATTAGATAACCTCATCGCCTGAAAATCAAAATTTAATTAACTAGTTGAATTTTAATCAAATCATCTATTTCAAGAACTTGAAATACCAGTAAAACGCACTAAATTTATAATGGGTTTAGCGAAACTTAGGTCATTAGCATGAAAACACTTCAATCTGTTTGGAACGGAAAGCATTGGGATGATGTCGAAGACATAAAGCGCCTCAATAGTGACAACACTTTAGTTTTATTGTTTGGCTCAATAACTAATGGAAAAGAGGCTATTAAACAATTGCGTGAATATTTGCCAGATGCCCTACTGACAGGCTGCTCGACTGCGGGTGAAGTTTCAGGAATCCAAGTACACGATAATGCACTGGTTGTCACCATTATTTGTTTTGAGAAAACGCCCATCCGTATGCTACGCCTCAAAATACCAGGCGAGGATTTTAACCAAAAGGACATTGGTATCCAAATGGCGAAGCAGCTAATGGAAACACCCAACTTACGGCATATTTTGGTACTCAGTGATGGGCTTCATGTGAATGGCTGCATGCTCACAGAGGGTTTTGAATGTGCCGTCCCAGAACATATTAAAGTTACTGGGGGCCTAGCCGGTGACAGCGAAGCCTTTAACCAAACGTATGTTCTATACCAAGAAGAAGTGGCAGAAAAGCAGATCGTTGCTGTCGGCTTTTATGGCGATTCCATTTCTGTAAGTTATGGCTCACGTGGTGGATGGAGCCCATTTGGTTTACAAAGAACAATCACACACTCTGAAGAAAACACACTTTATGAATTAGACGATGAAAACGCTTTGGACATCTACAAAAGCTACTTAGGGGAACTTTCATCAGACTTGCCAGCAAGTGGGCTCAGATTTCCGTTAGAAATCACCGACCCAAATAAATCAACCAAACTTGTTCGCACATTATTAGGTGTCGATGAGACGACAGGCTCAATTACATTTGCGGGTAACATACCTAAAGGGGCAACCGCGATGTTAATGCGAGCGAATGTTGAAACTCTTATAAACGGCGCGCAGGACGCTGCTGGTGTTTGTCGCAAAGACATGGGAGCGTCTCCCCAATTGGCTATCCTGATCAGCTGCGTTGGACGAAAAACGTTACTAAGCCAGCTAGTAGAAGATGAAGTTGAAGCAGTAAAAGATGAACTGGGTTCGTCCACCCTGCTTTGTGGGTTTTATTCCTACGGAGAGATCGCGCCATATGATCGACACTATCCATCGGAATTACATAACCAGACGATGACAATTACTGCATTTTCGGAAACTTGATATGCATCGACTTCTGAAACGTCAATTGCGCAAAGCTTTTCCAGATGGAGTGCCAAATGAAGGAGCAACCTTCGACGCTAACCAAATCAACAAGTTCATAGAGATGGTTGATCAAGGCTATCAATCGATGGCAGAGCAGCTGACAATGACCGAACGAACACTCGATCTTAGCTGCACAGAACTAGCAAATAGAAATCATACCCTTAGCTTGATACTCGACGCGCTTCCAGACATGAGTTTTTGGATTGATAAAGAGGGGCTTGTTCGGGATATTCGCTCTGGTAATTTCAGTCCGCCATTTATCGGATCTGATGAAAATTTTAAAGCCATAGATGACTTAAATATCGTAATTCATTCACCAGAGCTTAGAAATTTCCTAAATAATTATAGATCCAAAAATGGGAAGGTGGCTGAATTAAATCTTTATGCAAATGAAACACATTATCAAGTTAGAGCTACAATCACACCGATTAGTCATACCCGCTGGTTATTGGTATTACGTGATATTTCATTAACCAAACAACTTGAAATGCTGCAAAAACAACGTATGGAGCAAATTCAAAAAGCACAGAAACAGCTTCAAGGGCTTGTCAACGCAGCGCCAACTGGCATTGTCATTTGCAATCCCAAACAAGAAATTATTATGGTTAACCAATATATCAGTACCATTTTTCAAAAACCTAAGACAGAATTTCTTGGTAAAAACCCAACGGAACTTGTCGCGATAAAGCATAGAGCGTCTTTAGGCGCGCAAATCATTGATGTTTTAAAGTGTGAAGATGAAGAAAGCAGCAGAAGATTGGATATAGCCATTACGTTACCATCTGGGGCTCTAATGCAAGCAGAAATAGCATTGAGCACCCTCATGTTTGACGATCAACTTTTGATCATTATGTCCATATCTGACATTAGCGACCGAAAACAACTGGAAAAGAAACTGCGTGTTCTTGCCTCGACGGATCCATTAACAGGCGCTCTCAACCGCCGCAGTTTCAATGATTATACAGAACGCGCCATTTCTACTTGTATGCGCACCAAACGCCCTCTTTCACTGATCATTTTAGATATCGACTTCTTTAAAAGAATCAACGATACCTATGGTCACGTTGCTGGTGATGAGGTTCTCGTTTCTGTCGTATCAAAAATTGGTGAAGTAACAAGGGACGTGGATATTCTAGGTCGACTTGGAGGTGAAGAATTTGCTGTCGCCCTCCCCAATGCGTCATTGGAACTGGCAAAAGAAATCGCTGAACGGATAAGACAAGAAATAGAAAGTATGGTTGTGAGCAATGGCAATCAAAAGATTAGACTAACTGCCAGCTTCGGTGTTATTACGCTGTCTGGTGCTCTACTAGAAGAGCCCTTAGAGTTCGCCATAAACTCTGCTGACGAGTATCTTTACTTTGCAAAAGAACATGGTAGAAATCAAGTCATCGACTCAGAATACTATAAAAAACATACTAGCGATGCTCTTGATTGACTTTTCCTCAATCCTTTTTATTATCACGATTTATATGTGATTCATCTCCGCTCGCAAGTTGATGTGCTCTTAGGTTTTTCGCAAAACAGACGCTCCTTGCCATCTCTTTAAACCCGACTGCATTATGACAAGCGATACTCGCAAGATTATTAATGTCTGAATCGCTTGCTATCCAATCAAAACCTTGACGTCGAGCCCAGCTTTCTGCTTGTCTCAACAGTTTTTTACCAAAGCCTTTTCCACGATAATCCAACTCGATAAACCACCCTTCTATGTAAGGAACCCCTCTAACTTCAATTCCTTCAGCATGGCTTCGGATGTTTAATTCAATAAAACCGACGATGTTATCTGCTTCATTCTCTAAAACAAACACCTCAACAATTTTAACACTGGTAAGGTCAAAAAAGGATTCTATATCCAGTTTGTGTACTAATAATTCACTTGGCCACAGTTCATTTCTTAGTATCGCCCATTCTTCTTTATCTTTGCGCTCTGCTCTTCTAACAATCACGATGTTTCCTTCTCGTGTATTTTCTACGGTACCAGTATTTACTGAATAGTATTAATCATAGCCTCTATTTGAGCCATTGGAGTGCATGTAAAAAAATGCGAGTGTAAAAACACTCGCATTTTATAGTTATGGATCGGTATCAAATTACTTCACTGAACACACTTTCGTCCAGCTTCCATCACTACCAGGAACAGATTTCGTCCACCAGTTTGCTTTGTAAACTGTGTTGTTGTGAACCATTTGGTCTCCAGTGTTCGCGTGGCTAGGGTTACCTGCCCAGTCAGTTTGAGGCCAGTTAGGGTAAACGTTAATACCTGTGGTGCTACACGTACCGTCACCCGGATTACCACCACCCGGATTGCCGCCGCCAACTAGGTCGCCTATTGGTAAATTAGGATGCTCAAACTTGAACGCATACTCTTTACCATTTACTTTCACGCTGTAGTTAGCAGGTCCTGAGATTGGTAGATAGTAAACCATATCAAGCTCGTAAATACCGCCAGCTGGCAGTGCTTTCCAGCTAGGTAAAGAGAAAGATACACGGTGCATTGGTCCGTCTAGACCGCCGATGTTGTTCGCACGAGTGTGACCAGAGGCAATCACTTTCAAACCACCCCCAGATTGATCTTTCGCGTTGTCTGGCGCTGAAACTGGGATATCAAACTGGAATTCTGTTCCACCCGGTATCTCAGTACCTGTATTGTTTGTAAACGTTATTTTTGGGTTAATTGGGTAGTTTTGGTCACCCACTTTGAAGCCACCGACACTCACTGTAATGTCAACCGCTTCAGCAGGTGTTGGAAGAACACCTACCTTATTCCCATATGGTGTTGCCGCTTGGAACTTGTCGTACATCGCTTTCGTCATGGTATTACCCATGTGGTACTCACCATTTCCTGAGTTACAAGCTTGTTCTGTTGTATCAATCGTTGTACGGTTTCCGTTTGCATCTAGCACGTAGCAGTTATAGTCACCCGCTAACTCCCAGAACATGATGCCACCGATTTCTTTTTCAATGACGTAGTCCGCTTTAACGTTGATAGAATCTTTGTCTTCTGTTGATAGGAATACGCTTTTCTGAGCATTCCACAGCCATGGAGCAACTGCGACGCTGTCGTAGTGACGTACGTAGTTACCTACAAATTTGTGGTCAGGATTGTTTACAGGATCGAGGTTGTACGCCGCAGCGTATGAGCCATAGATGCCTTTTTCTAGGTTTTTCGCGTGCCAGATTGGGTTAGAACCTGCTCCCATTTCAACACCATTGGCATCTTTATCGTGCCACATGTTGTCAATACCAGTGGCACCGTATCCACAGTTATTCTTATCACCTTCACCTGTACCAGGAGAACATTCAGATTGGTTAGGCAGAGGAGCTCGGCCCCAAAGCCCATTTTCGCCACCTGTTACACCTTGCCAACCACGTGAGTAGTATGGAACACCGATATTTATACGACCCGCTGGCATAGAACCACGGAAGTAATGGTAAGCCCAATCGGTATTCAAGTAACCAATACCACCATAAGCTGCCGTACCATATACGTTCCACTGAGCTAGCTCGGAATCCTTACCTGTGTCAAATAAAGCAGCATTGTGACCTACGTGATCATTCCATGCTCCGTGCAAGTCGTAAGACATAATATTTACGTAATCGAGGTACTTAGTGACGTCAAACGTTTCCATACCACGCAGCAGGTAACCGGAACTCGGTGCTGCAATCGTTAACATGTAATGGTTACCATCTTGTGCAGAAGCAGCATCCACTTTCTGACGAAGAACCTTCATTAGTTCTTGGTAGGAAGCCCAGAGGTATGCACGGCGAGGTTCCATGAACGCTTTATCATCTGGGTTACCTGCACCAGCCATTGATGTTGGGTACTCATAATCAATGTCTAAGCCATCGAACTTATACTTTCGCATCATTTCCACTGCAGACGTTGCAAACTTTTCAATGCCTGCATGGTTAATAGAACCGTCTGCGTTGGTCGTCATGGTGTAGAAACCACCATCTGCCACACGCTTTCCGTCTGCCCCAAAGTGACCACCTGTTTCAGCCCAACCGCCGATGGAGATCAACGTTTTAACTCCGTGCTTCTGTTTAGCCGTCGCAAGCGCACCGAAGTGACCTTTAAAGCCTAAAGCAGGGTCAATTTCAACACCCGGCCAAGTTTTGCCCACTGCGGCGTTATTTGGATCGTTAACATCACCAACATTCACTTTTCCGTCAGATCCGATGCTCACAAATGCATAGTTTATATGGGTCAACTGATCCCATGGAATATCCTTAACTAGGTATTGTGCCTGTGGATCATCACCAGCACGCCAGCTCGTGAAGTACCCGATAAGTCGTCTTGGGTGATCCGCACCCATTTTCTCACGACCTTCCTGGTCGTAAGTTGTACAATATGGTACTGCTACACCAGGGGTCTGATAAAGTCCATCTGGGCGGCAAGCTTCATGATCAACTGCTGTTGCAGCCGCTGCTGGGACAGAAAATGCGCTTAATGCCAACATGCACGAAGCAGCGATAGTGCTTAATGAGAAAAGGCTCTTTTTCTCATTAATTTGGTGCGATTGATTCATCTCTTTATCCTTAAATCTATTAGAAAGATCAAACTACTCAACACATCAAAACCTAGAATGCGTTGAAAAATAACCATAGATTGGACAAACGAATTCGGCACCTACAAAAGATATAAATTAAACAATGACTCGCAAACACATGTTAATTTTATGCAACAATGCGAATGGTATTTTTTAGCTGAAACTACATTTTAGCATAATCAAAAATAACGATTGATCTATATCAAAATCCATATTCCTTCTTAAATATGGCATTAATACAGACAAATACCCTAAATACTCCCATTAGAACAAAAGTTTGACTTGTACAAACTTGATACGAAACTCACAGAAATCTTGCAACATTTCATTTTCATTTGCTTTTTTTTTGCACTGCCAGTTTCTATCGCTTTACTTCTTTAAGCTGATCTTAACCTCTACAATAAGTGTCTATAAAAAAATGCGAGTGTAAAAACACTCGCATTTTTATAATTGTGGTTCAGTATCAAATTATTTTACTGTACACACTTTAATCCAGCTATCGTCACTGCCTGGAACCACATCTGTATGCCACTTCGCTTTATAGACTATGTTGTTGTGAATTATCTTGTCACCAGTTTTTGCGTGGTTTGGATTACCTGCCCAGTCACTTCTAGGCCAATTAGGGTAAACGTTGATGCCAGTTGTATCACAAGTACCGTCGTTAGGTTCACCTGGAACATTAGGGGTATCAGCACCGCCGTCAGCTAGATTACCAGTAGGTAGGTTCGGATGTTCAGACTTAAACGCATAATCCTTACCGTTAATTTTCACAGAGTAGTTAGCAGGACCAGAGATAGGTAGATAGTAAACCATTTCCATCTCGTAAGAACCGCCAGCTGGCAATGATTTCCATGTAGGTGTCGTTATAGATATTCGATGCATTGGTCCGTCTAGACCACCAATGTTGTTAGCACGGGTGTGACCAGAGGCAATCACTTTCAAAGCACCCCCATTAAAATCTTTCGCGGTGTCTGGCGCTGAAACTGGGATATCAAACTGGAACTCAGTACCCCCAGGCAATGCAATACCTGTATTGTTAGTAAACTTGATGTTCGGTGAGATTGGGTAGTTAGCGTCACCCACTGCAAAGTTGCCAATAGATACCGCAATATCTACCGCCTCGTCAGGCGTTGGAAGTACCGCTATCTTGTTGCCATAAGGTGTAGCAGCTTGCAGCTTTTCATACATGGTTTTCGTCATGGTGTCACCCATGTGGTATTCACCATTACCTGTCGCACACGCCTGTTCTGATGCATCAACTGTTGTACGGTTGCCATTTGCATCCAGTACATAACAGTTATAGTCACCCGCCAGTTCCCAGAACATGATACCGCCAATTTCTTTGTCGATAACATAATCCGCTTTCACGCTAATAGATTCTTGGTCTTCACTAGACAAGAATACTTTCTTTTCAGCATTCCAAAGCCAAGGCGCAATAGCAACGCTGTCGTAGTGACGTACATACTTACCTGTTATCTTATGCTCAGGGTTTGTTTGATCCAACTTGTAAGCTGAAGCGTATGAACCTAAAATGCCGTTCTCAAGGTTTTTCAAGTGCCAGATTGGGTTAGAACCTGCGCCGACCTCAACGCCTCTGTCATTTTTGTCGTGCCAAATATTATCGATGCCCGTTGCACCGTAGCCACAGTTGTTCTTCTCACCAATACCTGTACCTAGAGGACATTCAGCTTGGTTAGGAAGCGGTGCACGCCCCCAAAGACCGTTTTCACCACCTTTTACGTTTTGCCAGCCACGCGAGTAGAAGGGGAGTCCAATGTTGATACGACCTGCTGGCATTGAGCCACGGAAGTAGTGGTATGCCCAGTCTATATTGAGGGAACCGATGCCACCAAATTCAGGAGTGGTGTACACATCCCACATAGCAAGCTCTGTATCTTTGCCTGTGTCGTAAAGTGCAGCGTTATGACCAACATGTTCGTTCCAAGCACCATGCAAGTCATAAGACATGATGTTTACATAGTCTAGGTATTTAGTAACGTCGAATGTTTCCATACCACGTAGTAAGTAGCCTGATGCAGGTGCAGCGATAGTTAGCATGTAGTGGTGACTATCTTGCGCAGATGCCGCATCCACTTTATGACGAAGTACTTTCATCAGCTCTTGGTACGATGCCCACAAGTGCTTACGACGAGGTTCCATAAACTCTTTGTCGTATGGGTTACCTGCGCTAGACATTGATGTTGGGTATTCGTAATCAATATCTAAGCCATCAAATTTGTACTTACGCATCATTTCAACAGCAGAAGTAGCAAACTTTTCGATGCCAGCATGATTGATAGAACCATCAGCATTAGTCGTCATGGTGTAGAAGCCACCGTCGGCTACACGCTCACCATCGACACCGAAGTGACCGCCAGACTCCGCCCAACCACCGACGGAGATAAACGTTTTAACCCCGTGTTTTTTCTTCGCGGTCGCCAACGCGCCGAAATGTCCCTTAAAGCCTAGCGCAGGATCGACTTCTACACCTGGCCAAGTTTTACCCACGGCATCATTATTTGGATCGTTAATATCACCGATATTAGCCTTACCGTCAGATCCGATACTTACAAATGCATAGTTAATATGAGTCAACTGATCCCATGGAATATCTTTAACTAAGTACTGTGTTTGTTGGTCGTCATCACCACGCCAGCTAGAGAAATATCCGATAAGTCGTCTTGGGTGATCCGCTCCCATTTTTTCACGACCTTCTTGGTCGTAAACAGTACAATAAGGAACGGCTACACCAGGGGTCTGGTAAAGTCCGTCTGGTCGACAAGCTTCATGGTCAACTGCTGTTGCAGCCACCGCTTGGGCAGAAAATGCACTTAATGCCAACATACACGAAGCAGCGATAGTGCTTAATGAGAAATGCCCCCTTTTCTCATTAATTTGGTGCGATTGATTCATCTCTTTATCCTTAAAAATCTATTAGAAAGATCAAACTGCTCAACACATCAAAACCTAGAATGCGTTGAAAAATAACCATAGATTGGACAAACAGATTCGGCATCAACAAAAAATCCAAATTGAACAAAGACTCTCAAACACATGTTAAGTTTATGCAACAAGGTGAGTCATATTTTGTAGCAACAGCTAAATTTTATAACAGAACAAAGTATTATTAAATTTAGTTAAAAATTTATTTTTTATCGGCAAACTCAATTAAAACCAGAGTAATTAGCTAAATATTACAACTTATTCGAACATTTGATTTTCACAACTCTGACATATAATTAACGGTAAATTTGCAACATTTCACTTTCTTTTTGTTGTGCTGACAGATTCTGTCACTCTACTTTCTTAAGCTGTTTCTGAACTCAACAACAAGGAACACAATCATGGAACAAGTTCTCGAAACAGTGAATTACAAAGTACTAGACGGCGTGACTGAATCACAACTGCTAGCTGCATCAGATCAAATGACTGGCTTTTTACAACGTTCAGAAGGTTTTTTGTACCGTTCATTGAGCTACAATCCGCAAAGAAATACATGGACGGACACGGTATATTGGAAAAGTATGGATAATGCAAAAGCAGCATCAGAAGCATTTATGTCAGCCCCTGAAACACAGGATTATGCTTCAAAGATCGAAATGGATTCTGTAGAAATGCAGCATCAAATCATCAAGTCAAATACTGGCTGTACAATATAGCCAAGCTGTGTAACTTCCCTAGCTGTATGGATGCAATAGACACATGAGTAAATCTGAAAGACTGTTTGGGCTACTGACTTTACTACGCTCAAAGCGTTACGCTGTCACAGCAAAGCATCTCGCTGAGACAATGGAAGTCAGTGAAAGAACCATCTATCGAGATATTCAATCACTCATTTTGTCTGGTGTCCCAATAGAGGGGGAGGCGGGAGTTGGGTATCTTCTTAAGTCTGGCTCTCACCTTCCACCGCTTATGTTTAGTGAACATGAAATGATGGCACTTGAACTTGGGATGAGAATGGTAAGAGCATGGTCCGATAAGGAACTTGCTGATGCCAGTTTCTCGGCTTCGAGAAAAATCATGTCAGTGCTTCCCGATAGCCTTAAGCGTCAAGTTGAAGAATTTCCCCTTATTGTACCTGACTTCCATATTCAATCAGAAACAGCAGCGCGAAGCCAAATGTTACGTAATGCAACCAAAAATCAACGGATCGTAAAGATGAAGTATCAAGCAGAAAACGGTGATGTTTCGGAGCGATTTATACAGCCCCTAGGACAAATATTTTGGGGGAAAGTGTGGACACTGATTGCTTGGTGCGAGTTGCGAAATGCGTATCGTAATTTCAGGGTGGACAGAGTCATCGCGTTAGAAGTGTTAGACACACAATTCTCGACAAGTGCTACAAAATCACTCAAGCACTACATTGCTCAATACGCGCCACCAGACTAGTCACGCGTATCGGGTTTGCAAAACTAAATCGGATTTGCAGAACTAAATCGGATTTACAGACTTAAATGGTCTTTAGTTTTCGTCTAGCCAACTCATTTGTGGCAGTTCATCTAAATGTGCTTTGTATCTTTTTAAATTAAAAGGTTCTTCATTTTTCATTACGTCAAACACTTCTAACATTAACGCACACGCAATCATATCAATGGCGTCTTCGCGCGAACTTCCTGTCATCATAAGGCGCATCAAGGTCTCTTTCACTTTGATAGGATCACCGTCAGCGATTTGATTTTCGACAACTTCGCGAAGGTGTTCATCAGTCATTATTGCTTCTTGTTCGTTGCTCATTCTTCATCCTGCCAATTAAAAACAGGCAGAGTATAACGTCTGGTCCCGCAATAATCACTGAGACAATTGAAGAACATCAAAAGCGTCTTCGTTTGAATGGAATATTCTATAGGCGTCGAAGCCTATGTGAGAAAAACGATGAAAGGGAACAGTAACATTCTGCGCGGAAAACTGACCACAGAGTTCAAAACAGTCTCAGCGATGATTGGGATTCATTGCAAAGCGCACCATTCCCAGCCCTGCTCAAATTGCCAATCGCTAGAAAACTACGCCGAAACACGTCTGGATCGTTGCCCTTATGGTGAAAACAAGCCAACGTGTAACCGCTGCCCAATCCACTGTTACAAACCTGAACCCAAAGAAAAGATGAGGATCATCATGCGTTACTCTGGTCCCAGAATGTTGCTTCATCACCCTATATTGGCTATTCGACACCTCATCCATGAGAAACGAGACGTACCCAATTTACCGAAAACTAACGTGTCTAACCGACATTTGCGTTTGAAGCTCTCAACATTAACCCCTTAATTGATGATCCTGTTTGGAAATTCCACCAATATCTTGCGGCATGTTGCACCCATCTATTTTATCCGCCAAAAGTTGAGCAGACCCCGCTGCAAGCGTCCATCCATACATTCCATGCCCAGTGTTCACGAACAAATTGCTTGCACCCACTCTATCTATGATGGGCATGCTAGAAGGGGTGCATGGTCGGCTTCCTTCCCATTTTTCTAGTACCGTGTCGTAATCCGCGGCATCGGGAAACCTCATTTTGCATACCTTTAGAAGCTCATCGACTCGGTCGAACGCATTTTTTGGTGAGCTCCGAACAAAATCAGCAAACCCCGCGACTCTCACCTTATTGCCGATGCGGCCAATAACAAACTTATTGCTGATGTCGGTGATGCTGACCTCTGGCGAAGTGTTCACTGCGGGAAACGTCAAGCTGTAGCCTTTTACTGGGTATATGGATAACGAAACATTCAAGGGTATTAGCAGGGCATCGGATGCATGACCGGCTGCCATCACAACTTTGTCCACACTGATAGCACCTAAAGTCGTGCTGACCGCCTTGATGGTGTTCTGTTCAAGGTCCAATCCTGTTACTTCACAGCTAAATTTAATCGCAAATCTTTCTTGTTCGTTGAGGTGCTTAAGCATTGACTGACAGAAACGTTCTGCGTCTCCGATGTCATCCATATCGGAGTAAATTCCCCCTGCTAAGCTCGCGCTAATGGTCTTTAAAGCGGGCTCTTTATCCACACATTCCACAGCGCTTAGAATGTGTTGTTGATACCCCCACTCCGCCTTTCTTTTCACATTTTTTTTAGCACTATCTAATGCCGTTCGGCTTTCATACACAACGAGCTTTCCGCAAGGTCTAAAGTCAAAGACCACATCGGTTTCATTTTGAATACGATCCATGGCTTTTTTTGAATACAAGGATAAACGAAATAGGTTTTCGCTGTTCTTTTCTTCATTAAATGGCATGCCATGATAGAGAAATCTTGCAACCCATACGTTGAACTTAATGGACGGCTGCCATTGGAATTTAACTGCTCTATCCCGCCCTGCTAGCACTGAAGGAATGGTTTTAATCCAATTAAGAGATGCCATAGCATCCACGAATGTATAGCTTAATTGCGCACCATTTGCATGGCTTGTTCCGATAGCAACGGTGCTTTCCTTTTCCAACACCGTTACGTTATACCCTCGTTTTAGCAGCTCATATGCGGATGTAAGACCAATCACCCCTGCGCCTATGATCGCGATATGCTCCGAACCTTTTTCTGGCATTGAGTCCTACCTTGAGATTACTGACTATTAATGACACGCTATTAAGTCAATCTATGCTTATATTTAAGTAATCTCAATGAGCAAGATTCTGGCGTTTTGCCGGATAATTCAAGTCAGTAAAAAAACCTCCAACATGGGTTGGAGGCTTAAATCTTATCTGGTTCGGAAAAAGGGCTTTTGTTTCAAATTACCCAAACTTCAGAATGTTACTCAAACTTCAGAATGTTACCCAAGCTTCAGAATTTTCGCCTGACTCCCCTTACCTAGAGCTAATGGAGAGTGTTGACCACCACTCAGCCTAAAGAAATCCACTGTTTTTTCCATATTCCTAGCTTGTTCCGCCATCGATTCACTGGCAGCGGATGCCTCTTCTACCAGTGCCGCATTTTGCTGAGTCATCTGATCCATCTGAACAATCGCTGTATTAACCTGCCCAATACCTTCACTTTGTTCGCGTGCGGAGTCGGTAATTTCTTGCATCATGGCACTCACTTTTGAAACTGAAATCACAATTTCTTTTAGTGTCTCACCAGATTGATTCACGAGCTCAGTCCCCTCTTCCACCTTGGTTTGGCTATCACGTATCAGCTCCTTGATTTCTTTTGCTGCTTGCGAAGAGCGCTGTGCTAGGTTTCTAACTTCACCAGCAACCACAGCGAAGCCTCGTCCTTGCTCTCCTGCCCTTGCCGCTTCCACCGCAGCATTCAAGGCTAAAAGGTTAGTTTGGAAAGCGATTTCATCGATAACCCCAATGATTTCAGAAATCTCTTTGCTGGAACTGTTGATTTCTTTCATTGCCGATACTGCTTGGTCAACAACCTTACCGCCTTTTTCGGCTTGCAACTCGGCTTCTTTCGACAGCTCATTGGCATTTTCAGCACGCTTCGAGCTTTGTTTCACTGTGCCCGTCATTTGCTCCATACTGGCTGAGGTTTCTTCCAGATTAGAGGCTTGTGCTTCCGTTCGCTGGCTTAAGTCGGTATTGCCTTGTGCAATTTCATTCGCTCCTTGAGATATCAAATTTGCGGACGTCCTAATGCTGCTGATCACCTCAGTCAGTTTTTCAGCGGTGACATTGGTGTCCTCTTTAAGTTTGCCAAAAATTCCCTGATAGTCGTTGGTAATACGTGACGTTAAGTCCCCTTTCGCCATGGCGCCTAAGGTATTCATTACATCGTTCATCGCCACTTCAACGGTGCTGACTAAGTCATTTAGCCCCGAGCTCAAATTACCGAAGAACCCTTCTTTGCCCTCTGTATTGATTTTCTTACTTAAGTCGCCATTGGACGCTGCCATGACAATTTCATCGATTTCTTTTTCAATGTTGACTTCCGCAGTCCTATCGACCCACTCCACTACCGTGCCAATTCGTTTACCGTCCACCTCAATAGGATTTGAGGTCAGAGCAAAGATGCGGTTACCAATGTCTTCCACGGTACGATTGGTGCTTGTCAGCTGACTTAATATGTCTCGCTGCTGGATTGGGTTTTTGTAGAATTTCGCGATATCAATACCATGCAAACTGCCCAACTTAAATTCTGGTATCTGCTGTCTTATGTCTGACTCTGCCACTTGCATCATGTCTTCAAGCGCTTTGTTGGCATAGATAACTTTGAGTTCAGGGTCCGCAATCATTACGTTGCCAGACACACTATCGAGAGCGTATTTCACTCGTGCATTTTCTGAAGCCACGCGTGCTTTTTCACGTTCTTCCGCGAGCCAATCAGTACGATCATCCCACTCAACCACAGTACCAACACGTGTTCCGTTGACCGATACGGGGCTAGCCACGATTGCAAAGGTATGCCCACCCACTACAATTTCTTGCTCCAACGCATTGGTTAACGTGTCTAAGCGAGGCAAATACTGGGTAAAGGCGTGGAAGTACTTGTCTATTTTTTGACCGTTAATATTTTTAACATCAAAATCTCTTACTTCACTGCGTATATCCCTAGCCGCCTCTTCCATCATCAACCTAACGGCATTATTCATATAGATGACGTCATACTTGGTATCTACGATCATCACTTTGCCTGAAGAGCCGTCTAGAGCGTACTTCACACGAGCATTTTCAGAAGCCACACGCGCTTTTTCATGTTCCTGCGCAAGATAATCTGTACGATCGTCCCACTCGATAACCGTTCCGACTCTTTGATTATCAACAATAACGGGGCTTGCGACTAAGGAGAAGGTTCGCCCTCCAATTTCCAGTTCATCCTTACAGGTTTGCGTTAAGTGATCGAAGGTTGTTTTTTTCTCACTAAAGTACCTGAGATGGTTATCGATGGGATCGCCCATCAAAGATTGATGATCAAATCCCGAAACGTCTTTTTGAATATCCGACTCGGCTTCTTTCAGCATACTCAAGATAGAATCATTCATATAGATAACGTTATAGTTGCGATCAACAATCATCACGTTAGAACTGGCATTATCCAGTGCGTTTTTAATCCGTGCATTTGTGCTGGCTATTCTGCGTTCTTCTTTCTCTTTTTCTCGACCAATGCGCAAGCTATCACGCATTTTCAGCATGGATAAAAACACACCTTCGGGTTTACGATCGCTGTATTTCTCGTCGAGTTCACCGCGAGAAATCGCGTTCGCAATTTGTGCCAATTCATTCGGGTCTTTACCCAATTGACGTGTAACGACTTTGGTTAGCACGAAGACAATCCCAATACTTATCAATAGCGCAGCAATAAACACAATGACAATCGTTGCCACCGCGTTATCATTTTTCGCTTTAACTACTGGTCCGAGTCTATCCTGATCGGTCTTAATCGACAGTTTCAAATCTTCAACCAATTTGGCAAACTTCGGACCAATAACATCAAGCGTATTTCTCACTTTGTCATTTCGATCAACAATGATACTGACGACACTTTCAAAAGCCGTCATGTATTCTTTCTCCAACGATGACGTTTCTGAAACCAACGCAAGATCAGAAGATGAATCGATCAACTCGCGCACCTGTTGGATTTCTTTATCAAAGTTTTTGAATTCCAAGCGCACTCTTTCCGAGGAAGCCAACTCATTGTTTTCTAGATATTTAATGACATACAAACGCCCAAGCAATAAGTTACGCATCGCTAAGCCAGTGCGATACGCAAGTGCCGTGTTGGCATTCTCAGATGCACTTAGCATCAAATCGGTCAGGTTTTTCTCCATTTTGTGTCCGTGAACATTCAGTACATCGTTCACCAGCTCATCACGTTCGGCTCGATAGCGCTTGATCACATCGAACGTTTCACTGTAAATGTGAATCTCTTTATGAAGCTCTTTAACCATTGCAGCCCTTTCAGGCTTATCGATATCTTTATCAGCGACTTCTAAGAGTCTTTCAACCTCTTTAAGGTAATCGTTGTACTCTTCTATATCCTTTTGACTTCCGGTAAGTAAGAAGTCCTTTAAGTTCATTCTTACCATCAACATGTTCGATTGGAGAATGCCGGCAAGGTTGCTGTCTCTTGCCAACTCACGATAATTCTTAAAGCCATCTGACGCTGTTGTTAAAGCCAAGTACGAAGTAAGCCCAATGATAGCCAAAGTCAGCAAAACAACGGCAAATGCCGCAATCAGCTTGGCTTTGAGCGTCTTCAACAACTGCAAAGATCTCGTTGCGTTTTCCATTATTATTCTTCCCTAGTTGGTTTTGGGGATAAGAAACCTTGCGATAGGAAAAAAGTATAGAACTCAACGTTCGGCAAGAATCACACTTTGTCTTAATATGATTTGGGAAGAATTAAAGTGGAACTTGCTGAATATGAAGAAAAAAAATATGACATGGGTAATCACACCGCTAAAATACCGCGGATTTGAGATGAAATACGAGACAAAATTTTTATTTTATAAACAGCTCATAAGTGAGAACCAGATCACCTTATAGGGAAATCATTCTCGCTTTTGCGCTCTATTTTATGAAAAAGAACAGATTCGCCACAAAAAGAGGTGGAGTACGGACAAGGTGTGCGAATAGCGAGTTCTCGCAAAAGTGTGCTAAATACTGCGCTCTCATTGGTAACGGTGAAGGATGCCTGTACCTTTCTCGGTAAGGAATATGTATGGGTTGCACGCTCGATAAGATGCCATGTTGATCACAGAAGCTAAGAAGTTTGAATCGATGATAAAAGTTGAAAACCTTAATGGTAACGAAAACCCCGCTCACGCCAAAAGCCGAATAGAAGTGATTACCTTGGGCGTAACACGTGGCAATGAATTGGCATTCACCGATTTGGGATCCGAAGCCCAGCAATCACTAGATGCCATTGGTGTCGTGATTGAATCAAGCTTAGGTCAAGGATAATTGGATGAAAAATATAGTCACCGTTACCCTAAATCCAGCGCTCGATTTAACTGGAACGCTGGATACACTCAATCAGGGCAGTGTCAGCTTGGTCAATGAAAGTGCGTTTCACGCCGCTGGCAAAGGTGTCAATGTCGCGCGTGTGCTCAAAGAACTTGGCGCAAAGGTAACCGTGACAGGCTTCTTGGGCAAAGAGAACCAAGAAATGTTTTGTCGGCTTTTCGATCACATGAATGTGAATGACCAATTCATCCGAGTAAAGGGCGCAACCCGCATCAATGTAAAGCTCGTAGAGCGCAATAAGTCCATCAGCGACATCAACTTCCCGGGTGTCACTGTTACAAAAGAAGATAAACGTCGTTTTGAAAACAAGATGTTAGAACTCGCGAAAAACCACGACTTATTTGTTCTCGCGGGCAGTTTGCCACGTGGTATCACTCCGCTTGAGTGCGCAAACTGGATAAAAGTGCTCACCAAGCTTGGTAAGAAAGTCGTGTTCGATAGCAGCCGTGAAGCATTATTTCATGGTATTCAGTCCACCCCTTGGCTCATCAAACCTAATGAAGAAGAATTGGGGTACTTGGTTAACCAGCGCCTTTCAAGTATTGAGGCGTGCATAGAAGCCTCTACCACTCTTGATGTGCGTTTTAAAAATTCACAACCTATTGAAAATATGGTTATTTCTATGGGTAACAAAGGGGTTCTTTGGCGAAGAGACGATCACTGGCTGCACGCCAAACCACCCAAAGTAGACATTGTGAGTACCGTTGGTGCCGGAGACACACTGGTAGCTGGAATGTGTTGGGGTCACCTAAATCACTGGGGCGATGAACAGACCCTATCATTCGCGACAGCTTTATCCGCGCTAGCGGTTTCACAAGTCGGTGTTGGGGGTTTCGCTCTCAACAAAGTATCGGCACTGCAACACCGCATACAGATAAGGGAAATCTCCAAGACCTTTTGAAGCGATCTTTGTCCTTTAATGACAAAGCACTTACTTAAAATGACTCGGTTTGGGATCTCACTTGCTGCCTCCCAAAGGCAGCCATCAGTAACAACATCATAACTAACAGGCCTACGCTGCCTGCTTTTGAAGTCGGGTTGCTTGTTTCTTCCGTTTCTGGCTCGGATTTGGGCACGAGCACTTCCGAAGTCGATCCATTGACCGAGTATTTGGGCGTTTCGTTCCCAGCTAGTACGCTGTTTATCCATGGAACATAATCTAGCACCTCAGTAAACACCCCATGTACCGAGACTGATGGGTTGCCGCATACGCTAGGACCAAAACTTGCGATACCGATTTGAATGTACTTGCCACCATCAAACCATAATAGTGGCCCGCCGGAGTCCCCCTGACAGATAGCCCCATACAACCCCGTTGTGGCATTGTAGTTGCCTTGAGTACAGAGGTGCCCTTCTTGCACGGAAGCAAATGAGGTACAGGTCACTTGGTCAACGTAATTCAACGTCACCTGAAGTAGGTGATCGGAACTGTCGTAGCTGGATTGGGTATTCCCATGCCCAACCGCTTGGAACGTTGCCCCGTTGATTCGGTAATTTGCAACATCATCACTAACAGGCAATGGAACAAATTGAGAAGAGGAAACGCCTTGGATCGCATACTCCAGTTCGATGATGGCGATGTCGTTCCGCCATAGATAGTTTGAGCTATCTTGGTAATCGTCTCGATAGTAAAAAGATTTCGCTGGTATTTTCTGAGCACTACTAAAATCGCCCTCGCGCTCTAACTGCAATACGACAGTTGTGTATTTGTTGTAATAATTATCTTGGACGCAATGCGCTGCTGTCATTACGTGTTGCGCGTCTAGAATGGTTGCCCCACAGTAGTTACCGTAGTAACCGTAATCTTCACGTCTGTCGTAGTAAAGGCTTGCCATATACGGATAAGAGGAAATGTAAGCGTTGTTTCCGTTAACAATCGTTGGTGAAATGTGCTGTGCACTTACTGCGTATTGAGCTGAAAAAATAAATATGAAAAACAATACATTGCGCATCGAACTCTCCCCATCAAACATCCAAAGATATTTAAGTTCTATAGAAATAGTAGGAGAGATTTAAGTTAATTGGCTTAATTTAAATGAGTATTACCCATCACCAATGAGTTAACCTATCGATCACACACCAATAATTCATTGCTTACTTTTCCATTTTCGACAAGTTATTCATTCACCTCAACACTCAAAAAGAGCCCATTATGAAAGCCACACTTTCAGTAGTTAACGTTTTTCTAATGCATTACTCACGTTTGCGAGTCACTCCCGCCAGAATCAATAGCACTATTAAAAGCCAATCGTCGAACCATCACTTTTACCAGTCTCTATGCCCAAACTGTATTATCTGATGCTCACTCTTCTTCTACGCAAATAACCCATAAAACAAATCGCAGCCAACGAATATAAACCAAACGACGATCCTGAGCTGCCAGTCGTTTCGTCAAAATAAGCAAGCCTTTTGGCATGAGTTGACGTATATGTAGGGTTTACTGAACCCGACAACACTTTGTCTATCCAGCTCGCATGCTCGTACAAATCGGTATATACAGTTGTAACTTGTGAATGAACACCACATATTGTATTTCCGAAACTTGTTACCCCAACCTGAATATTGTTGTTGCCGTCTTTAATGTACACAGGACCACCCGAGTCCCCACGACAAGCACCATTATGCAGCCCTGTATTGGGATTACGTGCGCCAGTCATACAAAGGTAAGAACTATCAACGTTACTGTGAGCCAAGCTACAGGTAGCCGTATCGACAAAACTTAGGTCTGTTTTCTGAAGCATGTTGCTCTCTGTTTCGCTCGAGCTATCTGTTATACCGTGACCAACCGTTACAAATAAATTGGACGATGTTACCGCGTAGTTTTTATTAGATGGACGCTTGATGGCTACATTATTTACATCAATATTCCGAGGTGACTCAAGCTTTAAAATCGCGATATCGTGCTTCAAAGTCGGGCTATCCCAATTTGGATGAATATAAATTTCACTCACCTGATACCGGGATACATTAGAGGGATAATCTGTTTTGTATTGAAGTTGGGGAACAACTTTAGTGAACAGCTGAACATCTGCCCGATCACCAACACAGTGTGCTGCCGTTAATACATAGTTCGCATTCAGTGTTGTTCCACCACAATACAAGCTTCCATACTGTTGGTTATACTCAAACGCATCAAGGTACAAGTTAACAATTGAGGGGAAGTCCTGAGTCGAGGCATATGTTCCGTTAATTATAAATGGACTAACAGTAATCGACGCTACACTGGCAAATGGCAGAATCGCAAGTAATGTAATCACAGACCTAGTCATATTGTTTCTCTCGTTCGATATTTCTCAAATGTCCTTTTGAGCATCACTCTATCGAATAATGGACATCAATTCTATTCATCAGATCAATATACTTGATACCTCAAATGTAATTAGTTGTAAGTATGGATATAAAAAAACAGCCACTCCGTAAAGAATAGCTGCTCAAATTCTGGTTTAAGATGCGTTAGCCGCGATAATAGCGCTGCGGTACAAACGGCATTTTCTCGACAGTCATTGCCAGTTTTTTGCCTCGTACTTCAGCAAATACTTCAGTACCAATCGCGGCAAACTCTGCCTTTACATACCCCATAGAGACTGGCTTACCCGCTGTAGGGCCTGCTGTACCACTGGTTACGATACCAATTTCATTGTCGTCAGCATCAAAAAGTTTTGCGCCTTCACGCACAGGGGCTTTGGTTTGACCAATTAAACCAATGCGTTTACGAGACACCTCTTTCGTCGCGATTTGATCAAGGATAATCTCTGCGCCTGGGAAACCGCCAGCGCGCTCACCCTCTGCACGGCGAACTTTTTGAATACCCCATAGTAAGCTTGCCTCAACAGGTGTCGTCGTTGTGTCTAGATCGTGACCGTACAGACACAGACCACACTCCAAACGCAATGAATCACGTGCACCAAGACCAATCCACTCCACTTCAGAGAATTCAGTTAGAGCGCGGGCTAATTCTTCCGCTTTATCTGCTGATACAGAGATTTCGTAACCATCTTCGCCCGTGTAGCCAGAACGGCTTACCAAGCATTTTTCACCCAAAATTTCAATTTCTCGGGCATCCATAAACACCATGTCAGACACATCTGGTGCGATGCGCGCAAGTACTGCGGCAGCCTTAGGACCTTGTAGCGCAAGCAAAGCACGATCTTCAATGACTTCTAATTCAACCGATCCCGGCAAGTTTGCACGCAGATGGGCAATGTCCTGCTCTTTACACGCCGCATTAACGACCACAAATAGATGATCACCGAAATTTGCCACCATTAGGTCATCCATAATGCCGCCATCCTCATTAGTGAAGAATGCGTAGCGCTGGTTACCTACTGGAAGGTCAATAATATCAACCGGAACCAGCGCTTCTAATGCCTTTGCGGCATCGGCACCGTGAAGCTTCAGTTGCCCCATGTGTGATACATCGAACAAGCCAGCCGCATCACGTGTATGCAAATGCTCTTTCTTCACACCCAGTGGGTACTGAACAGGCATATCGTATCCGGCGAACGGCACCATTTTCGCGCCGACTTCAACATGAAGTGCGTGCAGTGGGGTTTTCAGTAATTCAGTCATCGTATTCTCCATATCGCCAAGTCCTGGCTGACTTCGTCGACGTTTAAAACTGGCCTAAAGGGCAACGGTTCGTTTCCCTATTTATAAAAAACAAAGACAGCCGATGGCGCTTTACCATCAAATACTGTCTTTTCCCTTTGCAAAGACACAAAGATGTTTCTACAAAGTTAAGATTTGTTTCCAATAGTAGATAAAGTTGACTTGGTTTTAAACCGTTCAGGCACATAAGATCCGTAAATTTGTGATATTTCACAACTTTGTTACATCATACGTTGGTTTGTTTTTTGGGCATTTACTGTGAAATATCGTATTAAATTAGGCAGTTATGAACGCAAAGCAAACGTTTGCCTTCACTATAAGAAACTTAGTCAAATGAGCGTTATTTTGCCGTTACCCATAAAATTTGGGCGTCTTCATCGCTGGTTGAGACTAACATATGTCCCATATTTGCGTCATAGTAAACGCTATCACCGACTGTCATCGAAACGGGTTCGTAGAACTCAGAATAGAACAAAACATCGCCTTCCAAAATCAATAAAAATTCTTCTCCATCATGGCGAATCCAATCTTTGTAGTCTTCAAAACTCCTCGCACGTATGCGGCTTTTGAAAGGCATCATTTTTTTATTAGAAAGTTGAGTTGCCAGTAGCTCATGTTCGTAAGTTGGCGTTGGATGCGGTTTTCCCTCTCCAGATCGTGTCATGTCTCGCCTACCTGTTGCCACTTTTTTTCTTGGTGGTTCAAACAGTTGAGGCATATCTATGCGCAAACCATTGGTCAATTTTTGCATGGCTTGGAACGTAGGAGAAATTTGTTCATTTTCTATTTTAGAAAGCGTTGATCGAGCAAGCCCAGTGCGCTTACTGGCATCTTCCAAAGTAAGACCAAGCTTCATCCGAATTTCTTTTAAGCGCTTTCCCAGTTTCAACGGTTCAATATTCTCGTCTTGGGGTTCCTTTGCAAGCGTTACAGATGGGTACTCATCATAGATGTCTTCAGGCATGCATCCCTCTTATTTCCATACTTCCTAGTGTTGTTCTTTTATTGTGCACACAGACACGTGAACATGAAAGTAGTCAAATGAAATTAATCAGTGCGCTATGTATCAAAACAGGAAAACATATTTCCAATAGGAAATTTTTGATTGATTGTCATCTCAACTAACGTTATGTTACAGCCTTGTTAGATGGGAAACTTTCTCGCACATTTCTAACGCATTATGTAATAGACCATTTACATACAAAAAACACTGCCATTCGAGTGCAACTTACCCTACAATCCGCACCGAAAAAGCAAACGTTTGGCTGAGGCATCCTATGAGATTGAATCAACCAATCCTGTTACGTAGTAAGCGGCGGAAATGAGAAGTTCACAGACTCGCACTGTTTTGGCTTCATAAAGCAAGCCATTTCAGAGAAACAAAGGAAGCCTGGCTTTAATGAAAGAACACGGTCAATTTAGAGCCGTAGTAGCCAGACAAATGGAAGGTTATCTGCCATGAACAACAAATCTTACCAAAATCACCGCCTTGAGAACTTCTTCTCTACTAACCTCTCTGCCACAGACGATGCCGTTTTTGCTGGAATCCAAGCGGAAAACGCACGTCAGAATGACCAAATAGAGCTTATCGCATCCGAAAACATCGTATCCAAAGCGGTGATGCAAGCCCAAGGCACATGCTTAACAAATAAGTACGCAGAAGGGTATCCAGGTCGTCGTTACTACGGTGGTTGTGAACACGTAGACACCGTAGAAACCATTGCTATTGAACGTGCAAAGAAATTGTTCAACTGCGAATACGCCAACGTTCAGCCGCACTCTGGTGCTCAAGCAAATGGTGCAGTGAAGTTGGCATTGCTTCAACCAGGAGACACCATTTTAGGTATGTCTCTTGATGCGGGGGGACACCTAACACACGGTGCACGCCCTGCCCTTTCAGGTAAATGGTTTAACGCCGTTCAATATGGCGTAGACAAAGAAACATTAGAAATCAATTACGATGATGTTCTTGCGCTGGCAAAAGAACACCGACCCAAAATGATCATTGCGGGCGGCAGTGCTATCCCACGAGTGATTGATTTCGCTAAATTCCGCGACATTGCGGACGAGGTTGGCGCCATCCTGATGGTGGATATGGCACACATCGCCGGCCTTATCGCAACCGGTGCTCACCCGAGCCCATTACCTCATGCTCACGTTGTAACAACAACGACGCACAAAACACTTCGTGGACCTCGTGGTGGCATGATTCTCACCAATCACGAAGACATCATCAAAAAAATCAACTCCGCAGTATTTCCTGGATTGCAAGGTGGCCCTTTAATGCATGTGATCGCTGCCAAAGCGGTCGCGTTCGGCGAAGCATTAGGTCCAGAATTCAAGACTTACATCGATACTGTGGTAAGTAACGCAAAAGTTTTAGCCGAAGTATTGCAAAATCGTGGCTGTGACATCGTGACCAATGGCACCGACACGCACCTAATGCTGGTTGACCTTCGTCCTAAAGGGTTGAAAGGAAACCAAACAGAAGAAGCGTTGGAACGTGCAGGCATCACATGCAACAAAAACGGCATACCATTCGATTCAGAGAAGCCTATGATTACATCAGGCATTCGCTTAGGTACGCCTGCCGGAACAAGCCGCGGTTTCGGAAATGAAGAATTTAAACTGATCGGAGAGTGGATTGGCGATGTGCTGGATGGCTTAGTAGAAAGCCCTGAAGGCAACGCAGACGTTGAACAACGCGTTAAAAAGCAAGTGAAAGACCTCTGCAGTCGCTTCCCACTTTATCTATAAAATAACTAGGGTCAACGGATCTTTCGGGATGGGAATCACCACGAAAGGTCAACAGACCCTATACATAACCTGGGAATTTTTGGAGACAAATCAATGGACAATACACTGAAGTTTGCTGATAGCCACGAGTGGGTGAAAGATAATGGTGACGGCACTGTTACTATCGGTATCTCAGAGCACGCTCAGCAGATGCTTGGCGATGTCGTATTCGTAGACCTGCCAGAAGCAGGCGACAGCATTGAAGCGGGCGAAAGCTTTTCATTAGTCGAGTCAGTAAAGGCCGCATCAGACATTTACGCCCCTATTACTGGTGAAATTGTTGAAATCAATGAAGAGCTAGAAGACAGCCCAGAACTGATTAACGAAGAACCGTATGAAGGCGGTTGGATCGTAAAAGTGAAGCTAGAAGACGCTTCAGAACTGGACAACCTGAAAGATTCGGAAGAGTACCTTAACGGTCTTGAAGACGAATAAATAATCGACGAGTCGCGGTAGATAGAGATTATGACAGAGTTACTTCACAACCTAAGCACGGACAGCGAGTTTATTGCGCGCCACAACGGCCCAAATAAATCAGAGCAACAACGCATGCTGGATGTCGTTAATGCATCTAGCTTGGACGCCCTGATTAAAGAAACCGTACCTGCACAAATTCGCCTTGAGTCACCAATGGGTGATGATGCTCCAATGAGCGAAGCAGACATGCTTCTGGCGATGAAACAATTTGCCAACCAAAACCAGATCAAGCGTACTTTCATTGGCCAAGGTTACTACAATACCTTCACGCCAAACGTGATTTTACGTAACGTACTGGAAAACCCAGGTTGGTACACGGCTTACACCCCTTACCAACCTGAAATTTCTCAGGGTCGTCTTGAAGCATTGTTGAACTATCAGCAAATGGTGATGGATCTGACGGGTATGGAAATTGCCAACGCTTCCCTACTGGACGAAGCAACCGCCGCCGCTGAAGCCATGACCTTGTGTAAGCGTGCAGGAAAAAGCAAAAGCAACGTGTTCTTCGTCGCTGACGACGTGCACCCTCAAACGCTTGCGGTAGTGAAAACTCGTGCCGAGTTTATTGGTTTTGACGTGATTACCGGCGCTGCCGAATCTCTGCCAGAGCACGATGTATTTGGTGCTCTGATTCAATATCCGGGCACAACTGGTGAAGTATGTGACTTAAGCGATATCATCGCTAAAGCACAAGCCAATAAAACGCTTGTTACGGTTGCAACTGATCTCTTGGCTTGTGCCCTGTTAAAACCGGCTGGAGAAATGGGCGCTGATGTGGCTATCGGCAGTGCACAGCGTTTCGGTGTTCCTATGGGATACGGTGGTCCTCACGCGGCATTCATGGCCACTCGCGACAAGCACAAACGTACCATGCCGGGCCGTGTTATCGGTGTTTCCATCGATTCAAAAGGCAACCAAGCCCTGCGTATGGCAATGCAAACTCGCGAGCAGCATATCCGCCGCGAAAAAGCGACATCGAACATCTGTACCGCTCAGGCGCTACTTGCGAACATGGCTTCTTTCTTCGCTGTATATCACGGTGCAGAAGGCTTACGTACCATTGCTCGCCGTACCCACCACATGACGGCCATCCTAGCCGCTGGTCTAACAAAAGCGGGATACGAACTTGCTCATAACAGCTTCTTCGATACCATCACGCTAAACACAGGCGACAAAACGGCTGCATTGCTTGAAAAAGCACAACAAGCCGACATCAACCTGCGTAAGCTTAATAGCCAAATCGGCATTAGCCTAGATGAGACCACCACAACTCAAGACATAGAAACACTATTTGGTGTTTTCGGTGTTGAAGAGAAAGTGGAAACGTTATCGGCTGAAATTGAAAGCAACGAGTTCGCGGCCATTCCTGAAGTGTGTCGTCGCGAATCTGAATACCTAACTCATCCAGTGTTCAATACGCACCACAGCGAAACGCAAATGATGCGTTACCTAAAGCAGCTAGAGAACAAAGACTTCTCACTGACTCACGGCATGATCCCGCTGGGCAGTTGTACAATGAAACTGAACGCCGCCGCAGAAATGATTCCTGTCACTTGGCCTGAATTCGGTGCGATTCACCCATTCGCTCCACTAGACCAAGCCGCTGGTTACGCAGCACTTGCACAAGACCTTAAAAAGAAACTGTGCGAAATCACTGGCTACGACGAGTTTTCTTTGCAACCGAACTCGGGTGCATCGGGCGAATACGCCGGTCTTATCGCGATTCAGCGCTACCATGCTAGCCGTGGCGAAAGTCACCGTAACGTCTGCTTGATCCCAAGTTCAGCACACGGCACCAACCCTGCTACAGCTTCCATGATGTCGATGAAAGTCGTGATCGTAAAATGTGACGACAATGGCAACATCGCAATGGATGACCTAGCCGCGAAGATCGAGAAGCACAGAGACAACCTTTCAAGCATCATGATCACCTACCCTTCTACGCACGGCGTATACGAAGAGCAAGTGAAAGAAGTGTGCGAAATGGTTCACGAAGCGGGCGGCCAAGTTTATCTAGACGGCGCGAACATGAATGCGCAGGTAGGTCTTACTTCTCCGGGCTTCATTGGTTCCGATGTTTCTCACTTGAACTTGCACAAAACCTTCTGTATTCCGCACGGCGGCGGTGGCCCAGGTATGGGGCCTATCGGTGTGAAATCGCACCTAGCGCCTTTCTTACCGGGTCATATTGAAAATGGTGTACAAGGTGAAGACTACGCAGTATCCGCAGCCGATTTAGGCAGCGCATCGATTCTTCCGATCTCTTGGGCTTACATCGCGATGATGGGCACACAAGGTCTAACGGAAGCAACGAAACTGGCGATTCTAAACGCAAACTACATCATGGAGCGCTTGCGTTCTCACTACCCTGTTCTTTACCGTGGCACCAACGGCCGCGTAGCACACGAATGTATTATTGATATTCGCCCGCTGAAAGAAGAAACGGGTATCAGTGAAGAAGACATCGCAAAACGCTTGATGGACTACGGCTTCCACGCGCCAACCATGTCGTTCCCAGTGGCGGGTACACTTATGGTTGAGCCAACTGAATCTGAAGACTTGGCTGAGCTAGACCGTTTCTGTAACGCAATGATCGCCATCCGTGATGAAATGGCAAAAGTGAAAGACGGCGAATGGCCACTGGACAACAACCCATTGGTTAATGCCCCTCACACTCAAGCAGACCTGTCTGAAGCAGAATGGAACCGCCCTTACTCTCGCGAGCTAGCGTGCTTCCCATCTGCGCAAGCAAAAGCATCGAAATACTGGCCAACGGTTAACCGCGTAGACAACGTTTACGGCGACCGTAACCTAATTTGCTCTTGCCCAAGTATTGAGAGTTACGAAGATTAATTTTTAGGATTCAGTAAGAACTTTAAAGGCGAACCGGATGGTTCGCCTTTCTCATTCTAAACCTCATATCCCCAGTCACCTATCATCATGTCGGTCAACACGAGATGACTTAAATTTTTTGTTTCTGGTTTGTAGTACTCGGTTTGTTTTTATAAACCTAACAGATTGTAAATACCGTATGGGCTAGATCAA
>NZ_JAAUWT010000016.1 GCF_014694455.1 Vibrio sp. S9_S30
GAAAGAGCGGTATGGATACCACAAACGATCTTTGTCAGAAACAGCGATGTATAGAGTTAAACAGCTGCTAGGGGGAAGGCTGAGCTTAAGGAATTACAATGCACAAGTGGGCGAGACTTACGCGATGATTAAGGCGCTGAATAAGCTTACTGGGTTAGGTATGCCTAAAACTTGTCGTATTGACTAATAAATATACGACATGGGACGATTCTGTCTCTGAACTGAATTACGCAACAAAGCCGATTTCCAAACCAATTGAGGTCATCGTACCTTGAAGCTTCGTTTTTCGTTTGTTCTTCTAAATTCTCCGATCGAGTTGGTGTTTTAAGTTCAGTGGTCTGGTTGCAGAGGATTTTGTTGTCTAAGATGTCGTTCATTGAATGCAAGCGAAGTGCTTCATTAGCCCAAAAAAATATTCTGGTCGATTGTGGTATATGGTAGCGTTATATCGCTTTGATAATTCGGGGGTTGTAACGTCCTCAATCAACGTTGACTTTCGTGTTTTTGATTGCTGTCTGTTCTTTTGAATTTTTCGACTGATTTGGTGTTTTGAGATCCGTGGAATGGCAGCAAAATATCTTGCTGGTTAAGATGCTACCCATCACATGCAAGTTATGCGCTTCGAGCCAAAATGGGTCCTTTATTCGTTGTGTTATAACAAAAGCTTCAAACCGACAAACAACGCGTGGCATTTTTAGTTTGCAGTAATTTTAGTGTTGTAAGGTTCTCGAACGTTGCTGGCTTCCGTGTTTTTGAGTTCGATTTCTCAATCGTAATCAAAGTGGGAAAGCCGTCGTAAGCTAAGTCGCTGAAGCATGTCCAAGCTCATTGAGGTTAACGTCCTTTGAAGCTTCGCTTTTGATTTGTGCGTTGTCTGCAGTTTAAGAGGGTGTTTTGGCTCATTCAATTAACTTGGACTGTATATAAAAACAGTTCTTCTTGTTTTCATGCATTAGTCTGTGTAAGTTACCCATCATCTTTTAACAAGGTAGGCAATTAACAAGTGCGTAGTTCATTGAGAGAAAAGGTAATTCAAGTATGTTCCAAGAAGATTGAACAGAAGGGTGATAATGTAGGTGTTTCATTTTATGCGTTTTTTGCTAATAAAAATGATGACCCAGATTTATTAATGGAAGCGGCAACATGGTGGATACAAGAACACCAATTAGATCATTTCGAAAAAGCACACAAGATCATGGCGATGGTAAAATCCGGTATTTAGTGAACTGAGCAATAACAAACTGTTTAAAATTGATTTGCACCGCGTGGTGCTTTATGACGTGTTGCTTTTAGTGCTTAAGGTGGTTTGCGGCAGCATCTATGTTGCGTTGTTCACCTTAACAGTGTGTAAAGGAAATTAAGGTTTATGGATAAATTTGGCATGCTTCAGGGGCTTGGTGCAGGTGATTTTCAGCACCTCAATGGTTCATTGGAAGCACACCTAAAAGGTACGGAGAAAGTTTTAAAAAGCTGGGGCAGTAGTGAATCACTTCAAATAGCCGGCCTTTTTCACGCCGCTTATGGAACTGCGGGTTTTGACGAAAATATGGTTTCGCTAAGCCAGCGTCAGGAAATTGCTCGCGTTATTGGTAGTGAAGAAGAAGCGTTAGTTTATTTGTACTGCTCGTGCGACCGAGACTATGTTTTCCCACAATTTGGTAAGGCTCAAGAAATCCAATTTAGAGATCGGTTTAATGGCTCAGTTTTTAAACTTGATGATTCGCTTGTGAGATTGTTTTGCGAGCTAACCGTCGCCAATGAGTTGGAGCTCGTATACAGCAGTGAAGATTTCAAATTAAAATACGGAGCGGAACTAGTTGAATTGTTCCAAGGTATGGATGTTTACCTAAGTGTTGAGGCGCAAAAGGCGTACAAATCAGCTTTGGCTGACTTCGTATAACAAACAATTCAAGGCAATGAATCCGATTCGTAATGCGTGGCATTATTGGTTCAAATTGAGTTTTGTGTTTACGGTAGTGTGTAGAAGTGGCATTTGTACGTTTTTGCAGCTTAATTGGGCGTTATTTTTCCAAATTGCACTTAGGCTCCAAGGCTGTAGCGAGCAACTGTATATTGATCGACGACAGTTCAAATAATGTTGAAGCAGCTCAATCAATGGGATTGATAGTATTCGGCATGAAAATGTAGAACAAACGTTGAAATTTATTAGTGAAACATGCACATAGCAAATTGATCATGACGGCGTACACTGTCGCTCTGTTTCTACATCGTTACTGACAAGGTTTGTCAGATAGCGTTGCCATAATCGGTATCCTCTTGAGAGGGATGCATCAAATTATGAAAATGAACTATTTCGTTGTAGGAACCAATAACATTGAAGCCGCAAACACATTCTATGATTCGCTATTCGAAAATACAGGGCTAAGCCAAGTATTGGCGACAGATAGAATGACCTACTGGCAAGATGAAAACCAAGACTTTGCGTTTGCAGTAGCTATCCCTTTTGATAAGGAAGCAGCCACAAATGGAAATGGAACAATGGTTGGTTTTAGTGTTGGATCCACCAATGAAGTAAAAAGGCTCTATGAAAAAGCCATTGAATTAGGTGGTACTTGTGAAGGAGAGCCAAACCAGCGTGGTCCTCGCTTTTCTGCGTATGTTAGGGATCTCGATAAGAATAAACTGGTTTTTGCTGACTAGGTCGACTGGCTCTTAACATTTAAGACTCGACTTCCCGATTGCTTTATAAAGCCGATAATGATCTATGCCCAATAGCAACGGTACTCCAGAGCTTCTGCGTCAATCCAGCGCAGAAGCTTTTTGTTTTCTGAGCTTAGCTAGAAATCACTCTTTCTTAGTTCTTCGATGTGCTTATCAAAATTTCTATGAATATTTTTGATGTGATTAGCTGTGTATACAGAGTGTGAGTATGATTGCCGCCATTAAATACCTATGAGTTTGAGGTGGCTGGTTTCTCCGCGTCTTCGCTCGTCCCAATACAACCAAGCTATTCGATGGATGACCTCAAGGAGTGAATAATTGCATTGGCTGAAAGTAAAGAAAGACCCTTCATCACCTTATATATTTAGCTTTCCTCACAGCGGTGTCGAGCTGTGTGAAGAAGCACTCAACAATTTATCTGACATAGGTCGATGCTCCCTACCCAATATGGATTGGCACTTGAATGAGCTATATGATTTTCTCGATGAATATAACGTAAACATTATTTCCACGAGCATGAGTCGATATGTGGTCGACCTAAATAGAGAGCTAAAAAAAGATTCGTTTGGCGAGTTTAAACAAGCCATCGTTTACGAGCGAAATACTTGGGGTGAGGAGATATACCGAGTAAAACCTTCTACCTCTGAAATTTCTAAGAGAATCGAATCCTTTTATCTTCCTTATCATTCCGCACTGGATGAACTGATAGAAAGCGCTATACAGCGATTCGGCGTTGCCTACCTAATTGACTTACACAGTTTTATGGGACCTTTGAGCTGTGATATTTGCCTAGGCAATGTTCAAGGAAAAAGCTCTTCACCGGAATTTTTAGAGAAACTAAACACCTCATTTGAACGTAATGGCTTTGAAACCGAGTTAAACAATGTATTCACTGGAGGGTATATCACTGCAAAATACTGCAATAACCCAAATGTTGAAGCCATTCAAGTTGAGTTGCGTTACACCAATTATTTACCGAGTGAAGGGTGGGAGAGCAAAACAGTTCCCGAGATCAACCAAGCCATTTTCGACAAAGCAAAATCAAGGCTTAAACAAGTCTTTTTGGATTCAAATTTGATTTGCGATGACCAAAGCAAAGTGAAAGGGAGTGTTAGGTGAAACTAACGATTTTAAATGCATCGGGGAAGCTTGATGGTCTGCATACAGAATTAGAACACTACTTTCACCTCGCGTCTAAACCATTATGCAAATATTTCGATTTGGATGATGTCGACGTTACGTTAAGCCCCTATGAAAAAGGAGAAGCACCGAACTCAGGTGTTGGTGGATGGGCGATCAATCGTTATCGTATCGAAATCATGTTGGATACCAACAGAGATGACGTCAAAAGCATCATTGCGAAAGAAGTTGGAGCAGTTCTGGCACACGAAGTAAACCATATCGAACGTATGAAGTTAGGGCTTCCTAGAGATACGTTGGCTGAAAACTTAGTTTACGAAGGCTTAGCGTGTCACTTTGAACAAAAATTCAATGGGGGCGTGACTCCATCACTGTTTCCTGGCATGGAAGACGTATGTTGGCGCAATCTACTTGAAGAAATGGAGCCTAAGCTGACTAGCAAAGATTTTAATTTTGCTGAATATTTCTTTGGTACCGATAACGGAAGATTTCCTAAATACGCTGGGTATTGGGTTGGTTTCAACTTAATTGCGCAATACATAGAAGAGCACGGTGTCACCGAAGAAATCGCACTGAGTTTACCCGCGGATGCTTTTTTCCTTAATGACGCTCTCGTTCGATCGCTTCAAAGGCGAAACAAAAGCTTCGAGCGCTAAACAAAACGCGTGGGTAGCCACTCAATGCCTGATATGATGCGTGCTTTGTGCCATTTCAGACTGTATGTTGATAGGAATAACGCTTCATGACTCAATCTCAACCAAATAACCCACTTCACGGACTCTCGTTGGAAAAAATACTCACGCGGCTTGTTGAGCACTACGGCTGGGATGGGTTATATAACGAAATCAATGTGAACTGCTTTTGCAATGATCCTTCAATCAAGTCGTCACTCAAATTTCTAAGAAAAACCCAATGGGCTCGCGACAAAGTCGAGTCTCTTTATATCCAAACCTTCAATTAAATTGAAGGAGAAACGGAGTGCGGATAAGGAAAGCCACGGTAGAAGATGCCAGCCTCTTACTTGATTTGATTAAGGAAAAAGCAGAATTTGATCGCCAAATGAAGGGGTTCACTGGTGAAGTTACAACAACCGTAGACAAAATCGAATCAACACTATTTGGTCCCCAGCCCTTTGCTCATGCCATTTTGCTTGAGGTAGATAATCGTGTTCAGGGTTTTGCTTTGTACCATTATCGGTATTCGTCATTTAGCGGCACACCTTCTATTTGGCTCGACGATTTATTGGTTGTAGGAGCGCATCGATCTAAAGGGTATGGTCGTCATATTCTTCAAACCCTATCTGACATCGCCGAAGAGCACTCGGTTTCCCATATTTCGTGGACGGCAAGCCCATTGAATAAACGTGCTCATGAGTTTTATGTAGGTCTGGGTGCAACCATTGAGCGATGGGAAGGCGAGAGACCTTATTTCTATTGGCTTATAAATGCAAAGTAATGGATTTAACATGAATTGTGAGTTGGCAGGTGAAGAAACATTGAACATCATTATTAGAGAAGTAAAGGTATCGGACGCATTCGGCATCATCAACATACTGAATCCGATCATTAAAGAGGGGCGCTTCACCATATTGGATAAAACCTTTTCTCTGAAGGAAGAAGAAGCGTTTATTCGACAATGTTCAACACGCGGTGTGTTTCAGGTCGCGGTATTAGAACAATGCAATACTGTGGTCGGTTTTCAAAATGTGGAACCCTTTGCCACTTACACGAAAGCATTTGATCATGTTGGTGTTATCGGTACTTTCGTGGATAGCCAATTTCGAAGGCAAGGTATTGCAAAGCGATTGTTTCAATCAACGTTCTATTCAGCGAAAGAGAAAGGGTACGAGAAGTTGTTTGCGTACGTGAGAGGAGACAACGACAGGGCGCTGTCAACGTATCTCAATCAAGGATTTGAAGTCATCGGCACAGCAAAAGGTCATGCAAAAATGCGTGGCAAGCTGATAGATGAGATCATGATAGAAAAGTTCCTCTAGGCCACCATTAACCTATCGTAGTAGGGGGAGGTATCACCTGTCTCCCGTCACTTCCAGTTTAGTTTTAATGAAATCTTTATGGTCAACGTAGAGCAATTCAGCCGCTTTACGGATAACGGATTCTTCTAGAGGATCCAAATGCTTGTCGGCGTAGGCGACCTCCCACAATGCTTTGATGACAGCAATGCGTTCTGGTTGATCAAGGTGTCTGAGTTGAGAAGTAAATTCATAGAGAGAAGAAGCTTCTTTAGACAGATTTGTAGCCTGTTCCAATAAAGCTTTCGCTTCGGCTTCATCCACCTCCAACACTTTTTTTAGCATGGACAACGTGGCTTTTTCTTCCGATTCATCCATGTGGTGATCGGCTCCAGACACTTCAACGAACAGTGAGGTAACGGCTAAGTTTGGATTGGTCGACTCACCAGAACTCAGATCACTGCCTTCGGTAAGCTGCTTAAAGATTTTAGATAGGGTAGAGATCATCGTTATCTCCCAACGATTGGCATTATTTAGACTTGAAGCTCTGATTAACTTTGGGGCAAAGAAAGTCAATTGCAAGTTGTGAGGGTAAATGATCAAGGTATTGATCCTCTCATGCTGATTTGGATGAAATGATAATTTGAAGTAAATCACGATTATTGAAATTGGCTAAATGGCATATTAATAGATTAGATAATCAATAGTTCATTGAATAATAACAGTTTAATTTTCAATCTCACCTTATATCTTATGTCTTATATAAGACATAAGATATAAAATCATATTGCTTGTAAATTAATCGATTGGTAGTTTGTATCTCAACATTAATAAGTCAGAAGAACATAAGCCTGAGCGAGGATTTTTCAGGTGGCTTGAATAACGAAACTTTTGAATAACGCAACTTTTGATTAACGCAACTAAGGACAGAGATATGAGCGAAACACACTTCCTAGTTCACGACGTAAACGATAGCGTGGGCGTAATGGTGGTTGAGAATGTTGTAAAAGGCATGCAAGTCACCGGATACATGATGGATACCGATGAAGAGATCGTTTTGACCGCACTGAATGACATTCCTCTTGGTCACAAAATTGCTCTGAGGGATCTTGATATTGGTGACACCATCATTAAGTACAACGAAGACATGGGCAAGGTAGTGGAATCCATCTCTGCAGGTGGTCACGCTCATGTTCACAACATTAAAACCAAGCGCTGGTAATCAAAGGAGTGATAAAAATGAAACGTAATACATTTATGGGTTACCGTCGTGAAAACGGTCGTGTGGGCGTGCGAAACCATGTACTGATTCTTCCGCTGGATGACATTTCAAACGCAGCGTGTGAGTCGGTTGCCAATAACATCAAAGGCACTATCGCGATCCCACACGCCTATGGACGATTGCAGTTTGGTGCCGATCTTGACTTGCATTTTCGAACCATCATTGGAACCGGTTCTAATCCAAATGTTGCTGCGGTAGTGGTCATCGGTATCGAGCCAGGTTGGACGCAGAAAGTGGTCGACGGTATCGCAGCAACAGGCAAACCAGTCAAAGGGTTTTCGATTGAACAAAACGGTGACATTAATACCGTAGCGGCGGCGTCCCGTACGGCAAAAGAATTCGTTCACTACGCGACAGCATTAAGCCGAGAAGAGTGCCCAATTAGCGATCTATGGGTTGCCGTGAAATGTGGTGAATCGGATACGACTTCTGGCCTATCGGCTAACCCAACGGTGGGTAACTTCATCGATAAGATGAACGAAGCGGGTGCCACAACGTGCTTCGGGGAAACGTCGGAAATCACAGGTGCCGAGCAGATCGTAAAAGGTCGTGCTGCTACCCCTGAAGCGGGCGAGAAGTTTATGAAAACTTGGTCATCCTATAACGACTTTATCCTAGCAGAGAAAACGAACGATCTTTCTGACTCGCAACCGACAAAGGGGAACATCGAAGGTGGTTTAACCACCATTGAAGAGAAAGCACTCGGTAATGTGCAAAAAATCGGTAAGAAAGCACAGTATATTGATGTGTTAGAACCGGCTGAAACACCAGCGAAAGGTCCAGGTTTGTACTTTATGGATACCTCTTCAGCCGCCGCAGAATGTAATACTCTACAAGCCGCTGGTGGCTATGTGGTTCACCTATTCCCAACGGGGCAAGGCAACGTGATTGGCAATCCCATCATGCCGGTGATTAAGATCACCGGAAACCCAAGAACAGTACGTACAATGAGCGAGCACATTGATCACGATGTGTCGGCAATTTTGCGACACGAAATGACGTTGGATGAAGCTGGAGATGAATTGATCGAAATGGTCATAGACACAGCAAACGGTCGTAATACCTGTGCTGAAGTGCTGGGGCATGTTGAGTTTTCACTCACAAAGTTGTATCGAAGCGCATAGCGACTTTGAATCCACCGTCCCTGATTTCACTCCCAAGCCTTTCGTTTAGAAAGGCTTTTTTATAACCCACAACTTGCCGTGAAAATCATCTCGAAAGATAAACTGTCCTCAAACAATATGGCGATTTAACCTCAGTTTGGGATGAAAACAGCGTAACTTTGAATTCACTGAAAGCTGCATTTCCCTTCCTTTCCAGTCAGAGGCTGTTCTTCCGCGAAACTACGGCTTTTGGCAGGGTAAAAGCGGTGCTAGCTCAGTTCGTTCAAGTAACAATGCTGATCGGTATGGCAGCGTGTAACCCTAAGTTCCACCGCTTCACCATTCAAAGCGTATGCCACGCGTTTGGCTTCTAGCAGTGGTGTTCCAGCCTTGAGCTCTAGATGAATTTGTTCTGTTTCATTCGACAAATCGGCTCTCAACTTTTCAATCACTTTAACGACAGACAACCCAAATTCACGCTGGTAATAGCTGTACAGCGTGTTGGGGAGCTCGTCGGTTAGCGGCATATTAGAAAATAATTTTTCAGGTAGAGAGATGGTTTCGTATATGACAGGAACGCCTTCGAGCGCGCGAATTCGAGTAATACGAATGACTTGCTCTTCATCGGATAACTCCAACGATTCGCTTTCGAGAAGAGTGGCAGGGTAGCGATTAAAGTCGAGTATCGTACTTTCAGGGAGATGACGTTTCCCTTGTAAATCAACCAAGCGAAAGAAATGGTAGAGCGGCTGTTCTTGTGTATGTTCGGCTACGTAAGTGCCTTTACCTTGTCGGCGAACCACCAGCTTTTCAGCGGCTAATGCATCAAGGGCTTTTCTCACGGTGCCTTGGCTGACTTGCAATTCATCCGCTAACTGAAACTCACTGGGCAAGGGGCTACCCGGTAACCACACTTTGTCGATCAATCTTTGTATCAAAAGCTCTTTAACTTGCATGTACAAAGGAAGAAAGTGGGTGGGTTTATTCATGGGATGTATGCTCTTTACTCGTTCGTTTCTTAAGCTTCATATTAACAATCAAGAGGTAAGCTGTCTGTAGTGGAATGGAAGAAATACAGTGTTTTGCGTTAATTTAGGCGTGATACCAATTAGAAAAATCCCTAGCGGTTTTCTAGGGATTCTTGAGGAAAATTTCAATGGATTAGGTGCTGACGTCGAGAATGATTTTGGCCGCTGCGGTTCGATTGTTATCAAGATCATCAAACGCTTGGCTGCCTAAACTCAACGGGCGCTCTTCAATCCAAGATAACTCACCCAATGCGCCACGGTGCAACGCGTTTACGGCTGAAATCATATCCAATTGTGTGTAAGAAAATGAACCCAAAACGGCAACTTCTTGAAGGGTCATTTTTCGTACATCGAATTCGCCGTATGAATCTTGCAGCCCCACATGCATGAATACCCCGCCTTGTTTAACGGCTTTCATCCCTGCATTGCGTGTATGGCTAGAGCCCACCGCATCAATAACCACATCAATGCTAGATTCAGTAACAGGATCATCTTGAGCGGGGTTGTGTAAATCAGTAATACCAGAAATCCTAGCGGTGCTGAGTCTTTGTGCATTCGTATCACTCAGAATAATGTGTCTCGCGCCCTTTAGTTTAAGAAAAAGGGCGCAAAGCAACCCAATGGAGCCGCCACCAATCACCATTGTGGTGCTTTCACTTAATGTTCGATGCATGTGTTGTTCCACCAGCGCTATGGCATGTAAAGCTGTGGCTGCGGGTTCGGCTAAGGCCGCGTGTTCTGGTTTCATACCCTCAGGAACTGGAATCAGGTTGGTTTCTGGTATCACCGTATATTCCGCAAACGCCCCTGGCATTTTTAACCCAATGGCCGTTCGGTTTTCACACAAATTTGTTCTACCGCTTAAGCAGTCGGCGCACTCCATGCACGTAATCAAAGGGTTAAGGACAACTCGCTTGTCTAAGTATTTTCCATTCATGGCAATGCCACAGGCTTCATGCCCAAGAATCAAAGGGGGGACGCGCCTTGGGTCGTGTCCATGATAAGCGTGCATATCGGACCCGCAAATGCCCGCTTTTTCTATTTTCACCAATACCTCACCTTCCTGTGGGGAAGGCATGTTTTGCACGTCAAAGGTTACTTCGTTTTTGTTGGTATAAACGAGTGCTTTCATGATTCGATCCTTTTTAAACTCACCTTTATTTGGCTGTAAAGCCACCGTCTACAAACAAGGTTTGACCGGTTACATAGTCTGAAGCGGGTGAAGCAAAAAACAGCATAGGACCTGTTAAATCCTCCATCTCCCCGTTCCTGCCAATCGCCGTTTGTTGGGCGAGTGCGTGAAGTTTGTCAGTGTCTTCAAACAAGGGTTGCGTCAATTCGCTTGGGAAGAAGCCAGGAGCGATGGCATTGCACGTGACGCCGTAACTCGACCAAGCTTCCGCCATGGCACGAGTAAGCTGGCATACGCCGCCTTTGGATGCGCCGTAAGGCACACTATTAGCAAACGCACGCTCGCTTTGCAGCGAGGCGATATTGATGATCTTTCCGTATCCCTTTTCTTTCATGTCTGGTATCACCGCTTTGGCAAGAAAGAAGGGCAATTTTAGATTGATATCAAGAGTGCTATCCCAGCTCACTTCATCCACCTCATCAGCGGGTTGGCGTAAGTTCTGACCTGCAACATTCGCCAATATATCCGGTGCACCATAGATGGCTTTGCACTGCGCTATATGCTGTTCTAGCAGGTCAAAATGCGTTAAATCGCAGCGAATGTAACTTGCTGACCCTCCCTCCATCTCGATCTCTGCCACTGTGTTTTTAAGGGGAGAATCACGCCTGCCCATAATGACAACCTTGGCACCAGCGGCCGCAAGCGTTTTGGCAAACTGGCGACCAATACCGGAACCGCCGCCAGTGACCAGTGCGACTTGCCCTTCAATAGAGAAATTCGCGGTTGTACTCATTACTTGTATCCCAACTCAAAACGCTCTTCAGGGAAGTATTTTGCTAGGCGAGCGTCCCCCGTTCTGGCATGCGCCTCCATACCTTCTAGGCGAGAAATACGCGCGGTAACGGCGGCAACCTCACGGTTCGCTTCTTCGGTCAAACGCTGGAAAGAACATATCTTAATGAACTTACTGACCGATAATCCTCCGGTGTACTTTGCTGCCCCTTTGGTCGGAAGAATGTGGTTAGGTCCAGAACATTTGTCGCCAAATGCTACGGTGGACTCCTCTCCTAAGAAAAGTGATCCGTAGTTCGTTAAGTTTTCTAGCCACCAATCGAGGTCGGCTGCTTGCACTTCCAAATGCTCCGAGGCGTATTCGTCGCTGATTTGAACCACTTCTTCACGTGTATCACAAACAATCACTTCACCATAATCATCCCAAGCGGCGGTCGCGGCTTGTTTTGCTGTGTCTGGCAGATCGGCGATCAGCTCTGGTACTCGTTTCATCACTTTTTCGGCAAGCGAGTCAGACGTTGTGAATAACCAAGCAGGGCTATCGAAGCCATGTTCTGCCTGACCAACCAAGTCAACCGCAACGATTTCCGGATCAGCGGTTTCATCCGCAATCACTGCAATTTCAGACGGACCAGCAAACATGTCGATACCCACCTGTCCGTACAACTGGCGCTTGGATTCTGCGACAAAGCGGTTGCCTGGACCCACCAAAATGTCGGCTTTATTTCCAGTGAATAAACCATTCGCCATAGAGGCAATAGCCTGAACGCCACCCAGCGCCAACATGTAATCAGCACCACACAGTTTCATGGTGTAAAGCACCGCAGGGTTAATGCCGACTTCAGGACGAGCAGGCGAGCAAGCCACCACATTTTTTACACCCGCCACTTTGGCGGTGGTGATGCTCATGATGGCGGAAGCAATATGAGAGTATCGTCCCCCGGGTACATAGCAGCCCGCGGTATTCATTGGGATAAGTTTTTGCCCTGCATACAGACCAGGAGATAGCTCCACTTCGAATTCCTTCAGAGAGTCCAGTTGAGCTTGTGCGAATCGTTTTACTCGATCGTAAGCAAACTTGATATCCGCTTTCATCTCGTCTGTCAGTTGATCTTCTGCGGCTTGGATGGCTTCTTTACTGACTAGGATATCGCCATCCCAATTGTCGAAGGATTTTGTGAATTCAACGACTTGTTGTTCGCCGCCTTCTGCAATGTTAGCGAGCATCTCGCTGACGATTCGGCTGGTATCTTGTTCGCCCGTTGAGGCCGTTTTTATCGCCTTTTTCTTATATTGAATTGCCATTATTATCTCCTTTGAAATGTGCTTCTTTCTAAAATTTGGCGTGCAGTAACCCCTACAGCGATCGCTGCACGTTTAAAGTGGCTTATTACGTGATTAGTTACGTGACGTAATACATTATTGGAATCAGTTAAATGTGAGTGCCCATAGTGAAATTTCCGGAATAAATGCCAAGAGTAAAACCACAATTAACATCGACAATACGTACGGTGCGGCGTATTTGGCCACTTGCAAAACCGGTGTCTGAGTAACGCCAGAAACAACAAACAGGTTCAAACCTAAGGGAGGAGTGATGAATCCTACGCCAAGTGCGGTCACCATCATGATGCAAAACTGAATCTCATCCATGCCTATCGATTGAGCCAAAGGCAGCAAAATGGGGGAAAGCACAACAATATTCGGTGTGGTTTCCATGACGCACCCAGCCAGAATTAAGATTCCAATCATAATCAGTGTTAGGTAAACCGGATCTTCCGTAATATTGGTCATCTGAGTCACGAAACTTTGCGGAATTTCCAACACGGCCAAGGTTTGTGCCAAAGGCAGTGACATCGCTATAATCGGCAGAATGATTCCGTTCACTTTGGCTGAACTGTAAAGCATTTTAGGGAAATCACGCCAAGTAATGGTTCGCTGGTATAAACCGATGCCCAAGCCTACAAGCACGGCAACCGCTGCCGCTTCAGTTGGCGTGAAAATACCGGAATAAATACCTCCGAGAATAATGAAAGGGATCATTAATGCATCGCGAGAGTTATAAATAGTGGCGAACCAATGCTTTAGAGAGAATCCGGTTTTTGAATTTTCGTACCCATTAATGGCGTTAAGCACAACATTGGTCGCCATAATAGAAATCATGATGAGCAAGCCAGGGATAGCAGCAGCCAAAAACAGCGTTGAGGCTGAAATACCCAAAATCAAACCAATAATGATGTAAGCGATAGAGGGGGGAATAAGAATACCCGTACAAGCACCCGCTGCGACAAGGGCACAGGCATACGCTTTTGGGTAACCTCTGTCGACTAAGCGATCAATCGTCATTCTGCCTACCGCGGCCGCGCCAGCGGCATCGGATCCGGATATACAGGCGAAAAAACCACACCCTAAAACGGTAGATGTCCCTAAGCCCGATTTCGCACTGCCCGTTGAGGCTTCTGCAACATCCAGCAGTTTATTGGACAGCCCCGTTCTTACCAGCACGTCACCCGTTAAGATAAACAATGGGATGGCGATAAGCGCGAAGGCGTCAATGCCATCAAATAACGATTCCCCTATAAGGGAAAGTGGCAGCACATCGGTAAACACCAACATGGCGACAGAGCCTAAACCCAGAACCACCCATATCGGTACGGCTAAGAAAATCATGATCACCATGGCAATAACCGGGCCGTAAACAGCGATGCCATAAGAGGCGGCGGAGGCTTGGTCGAGCAAATAGTAGTTGTTCATTTTTCCTCCTAATCGATCAAGCGTTCGCCTTGGTAAACCTGTCCGTTGTTGAGCAGTGCTTTCACATCCCTTCTAATGGATTGAAGCACGCGCAACACAATTAAGGTGAAGCCAAAGGGAACCGCAAATAAAAACCAAACTTGGCTAATGCGTAAACCATGGGTCACGGAGCCGTATTCGAGAGACGTTATTACCGGTCCGATAGAGACGATCAATGAAATCACAGCAAGCCCCAAAGTAAGAAAGTCGCTGAACAGATACATGGCAATTTGTGCGCGATTTGGTAAGAACCCCAGCAACACATCTATGCGTATGTGAGCGCGGTTTTTAACCGCGAGTGAAGCGCCAATCCAAGCCAAATAGATAAAGCAATATCGAGCGACTTCTTCTCCCCAAATGGAGGAATAACTGAGCACAAATCGTCTGGTGACTTCGGAGATGATCGTCAGTACGATCATGGAATAGAACATTAGGCAAAGCCATCGCTCTAGATTTTGCTCTATGGTTGAAAACCGACTTTGTTGCATGTTTTACACCATTGATAATGGAAAAAAGAGAAAAGGGCAGCCGCAACGTTGACTACGGCTGCCAACGCCCTAGACGTCATGGACGTAGTAACGTCCTTTCGTGTTCGCGGCTTCAAGTAACTTGTCGAACGTGTCCAGTGAGCCCGCCAGTGACTTCTTCGTGGAATCCCAAATCGCGAGTTGATGCCCTGCTTTTTCTTGCCATTGCGCAAGCTCTGAAGGCGTAGGGGAGTAAAATTGAACGTCGTTTTTGGCAAGTTCTGACATTGCGTACGCCCTTGCAGCAGGGACTTTAGCGAGGTTTTGATGTGCCGTTACTTCACTTGCGGCTTCAATCGCTTCTTGCACGTCTTTTGGCAGCTTGTTAAACCACTGCAAATTACAAGAGAATACTTGAGCATCGGGTACTGAGCGTATGAAAGTGACAGAAGAAAGTACGTCCTTAAACCCAAAAATGTTTAACGCTTCAACACTCGGGTCCAGCGCATCGGCGACACCTTGCTTAATGGCAGAAGGCGTTTCTCCCCAAGCGATTGGCGTTGGGTTCGCACCGAGCAAGTGGTAAAACTGCTGAAGAATTTTGGAACCCGGAACGCGGAATTTAATGCCTTCCATTTGATCTGGGGTTTTTATGATTTCATCTCTGCCTTTACGAAGGGCGACGACACGTGGGTCGATGGTGACGTACCACAATGCCTTGAAGTTACGTTCTTCAAGCTTAGGGTTAACTTCCGCTTTCCACGCATCTGAATTGACCAAATTGACAAACTTTTGGTTCTCACCACACCAATAGGGAATATTGATTAAGTCCACAACAGGTGCGAAAGAAGAGAAATTAGAAAGCGAATGTTGTGCAGCCTGAATGGTGCCTTGTTGTACTTTCTGAGCGAGCGCGCCCCCCGCACCAAGTTGGCCACCAGGCGCCAATTTCACGTAGACCTGACCGTTGGTCATGTTTTGGATATTCTCTTTGAAATCCAACTGCATAATGGGGTAGCCACGAGATGCGCCCAGAATGTAAGCGGTTGCAATCGTCATGGTGTATTTTGCGGCTTTTTGACGTTCTCGATCTTCTTTTGAGATAGCAGCAGCGGCCGTTGGGCTCATTAAAGCGCCTGCTGCCCCTACCATTATCGCGGCAGTGACACTGGCTTTACCTGCAACTTCAAAGAATTTCCGACGCTCGATAGACTCGAGTTGGTCGCTTTCGTTGATTCCTTTCATTTTTTGACTCCATTTTCACGTGATTGAGATGACGTTGGATTGTTGTCTACGAACCTGTTTTAGCGTCTAGCACTGGCAACGCTTTGCTGCGGGTGGGGGCGTCGGCCATTTACTCAAAACTGAGTTCTTAGGTTGTTTGTTTTTCTTGCTGCAAAATAAAAATGACACCAAACACAGCGCCTGCGGCAAGCAGCAGAGCCTCTGGCACTACGTCTAAAGGTGGAATAGGAAAGTCATGTCGAATGGCAGCCCATCCCACAAGAATGTTAGAGAGATAAAGGGCAAAGGAAACCATACTGAATGCCAAATATTTTCGACTTCCGGCAGTAAGAGGCACGGAATGAGATCTTGCTGATTGTTGTGGTGTACCTGATGACTTTTCTGATATCGACGTAGGCATGGCTATCCTCCTCGTGAGGCTTGATTAACAACTCATTAACACCACCTTATTTATCGGTTAAATAATAGTCAACTGTAAGCGCTTACATTTATTCAATTAGAATGAAAGTTAATCAATATTTTCAATGCTGATCACGAAATCTGATGGTTTTATAATCAATCTGTTTCACCTTAAGTTTGATTATTTCTAATGATTCACATCTTAATTTATTGAATTTTAATGATTATTTTGATTTTCTCGTCACTGGTGCACAGTTTGAGTTTAAGCTTAGTCACAGTTTGCTATAGTCAATCTGATATAAAGTTGTATAAAGTTTATACTGATATTCGTCTTGGTTAAGTGGCGGGGAAATATGGTTAAAGGTAAGCGCTTACGTAAATCTTCAGACAAGCCAACGTTGGGTGATGTAGCCAAAGCGGCTGGGGTTTCCACTGCTACGGTTTCACGTGCGCTTAATCAACCTCATCAAGTTAAAGAAACTCTGCGGATTCGCATTGAAGACGAAATTAATAGGCTTGGTTATGTGCGAGATGGGGCGGCAAGGGCGCTCGCTTCCAACAAAAAGCGTATGATAGGTGCGATCATTCCAACCATTGATAACGCAATCTTTGCTTCGGGCATTAATGCACTGGAACGCCGTTTATACGAAGAGGGCTACACCCTTATGCTGGCTGTCAGCAACTATGATCCCAAACACGAACTCAAACAGGTTCGCGATATCATGGAGCAGGGGGTTGATGGGTTACTGCTGGTTGGAAATGATCATGCACCGGAAACGTATTCCATTTTAAAGCAACACAATCAGATATTTGCCAATCTTTGGGCGTTGGACCGAACAAGCCCTTATCCCTGTGTTGGGTTTGACAATTTCACAGCAGCGCAGCAAGTCACAGAGTATCTTCTGAATCAGGGGCATACTCGCTTTGGCTTTATTTCAGGAATAACAAAAGGGAACGACAGAGCAACCGCGCGCTTAGAAGGGGCAAAAGAATCACTGAGAAAAGCGGGTATCTTTCTACGACCTCAAGACGTTGTTGAATGCCGATACGATATATGGGAAGGCAGGAATGCATGTCGGCATTTGTTGGGCAAGCGAGAGCGAACAAGACCGACCGCTCTAATGTGTGGTAACGATGTGTTGGCTTTCGGTTGTTTAACCGAATGCGATAAATTAGGTATTTCGGTTCCAAATCAAGTGTCGATAACGGGCTTTGATGACTTACCTTTGTGCGAACACCTTTCGCCAAGCCTGACCACTATTCGCGTTCCGTCTCAAATGATGGGTGAAAGAGCCGCCGATTTTATTTTGGATCAAATTGCAGGCCGAGAGTCCGCAACGCATATCGAGGTGCCAACGCAACTGGTGGTAAGAGAAAGCACCTCCGCACCTAAGTGATTATCGTGTTCCACGTATGATTCTAGTCGTTCAGATTTGAACTTAGGTGATGGTTATGCGTGAGATTTGAGCGTTCAAGGTATGTTGCTAGCGCGTATCAATCGACATCTTCTTCTAGAATTTCAATTACTTCAGAAGATGAACGCTCATGCCCAATCAGAAACAGAGCAAGGAACGCTTCTGTTTTCATGTTAGTGTCGCCTTCTTCTTCAACAATGGTACGAATCTTATCGCGTAGCATTGAGATCTCATGCTCGACAAATCCTCGCCCTTCTTCATCTCCCCCTTGATCAGCGGGTTGGTGGTCGAAATGCAAGAACAGCAGATCGTCGTCATGCTTGGTTGTGAGTAAACGTTCTGGCAACCACTCTTCTCCCGTCACAACTTGGGGATCGTTGCTATCGGAGAATTTACTTAATATTTGCAATAATTCAGATACTTTCACAATGATTCGTTATATTGTACGCCTCTAATAAGTGTAGCGGCAATTTTGCGTGAATCTTAAAGTAATTTCTCTGATTTTACTACGATTGTTGGCAAGTAACTCAATAAAGCTCTTAGTCAGAATGAATAAAAGCCGATTCTAAGGTCTGTTGATCTTTCGCGGTGATTTTTTCAGCATCTTGAGTGTACTTGCGGAAAAATATTCAATGCTTTACTAAATTGAGGTGCTCGACTTCTATGCATGCTTCAACCTACCTAGCTCCAATCGTTTTGCTTTTCGGGGCGATGACTTTCCCTGCGACAGCGTCAGAAGACAAGGTAAAAGAACAAGAATGGGGCGTAGCCATGGTCTACCGAGGTGCATCCATTGTCTACAACCTTCCTGGTGAAACGGATACTTCCGTCTCGACGTTTGTTCCTCTTTTCTACTACAACGGCGACAGTGCCTATTTAGACGGCCTCGAAGGTGGGGTGCACCTTTATAAGCAGGATGTTCATCAAGTTAACCTTTTATCTCGTCTGCGTTTTGTGGATTTACCTGCCTCTCAGCAAAACCGTTATGGTGGACATTCGTTTGATTTGGGTGTCCAGTATCGACACTTTTTCCAAGATTCTGATTGGCATGTGGATGCCGAGCTGATGAGCGATGATAACGCGCGTCTGTTTGGTAGTGTGCGTGCGACGGCGAAAAGCTCGACAGAAAATTGGGATTTTAAACCCAGTGCTGAACTGACATTCAAATCAGACAACTATAACTCCTATTACTACGGAGCCAGTGGTTTAGAGGGCTCTCCTGGTTTTGGTCAACAGATTGGTGGTGGTGTTGAGTTTAAAGTGGGTTTCGAAACACGTTATCGCGTGGCGTCTAACTTGTACTTGTTAGGCAGTGCTTACGCAACGATGCTCGACGATAATGCATACGATAACATCACCGTAAAAGAGCGGTGGGGGCAGGAATATTTTGTCGGGTTCGGTTTCTTTAACGACAAGAATGCCACTTCTCGATCAGACATCACTACTCGTCCATACCTTCGTGTCGCACAAGGGTTTGCCACGCCATCGGATATGGGGGACATATTTAGGTTGCAAGGTGAGCCAGATGTCAACGGCAATAAGATGACCTCGTTTTTCTATGGTCACCCTTTAACCGACGAACTCTTTGGTGCACCGATTGATATTTACTTGACCCCAGGCGCTGTATGGCACTGGAGCAGTTCTACGCAAAGCGCCAGCCCTGAATATGTGATTGCGGTAAAAGCGTATCACACCTTTGAATGGCCATTACGTTGGAAATTCGGTGTGGCGGAAGGGATTTCTTATGTTGAGAATATTACCTATATCGAAAGCAGTGAGCTGGAAGGTAAATACGAAAACATGAGTAACTTAATGAACTATCTGGATATTTCATTCGACTTTAACATTGGTGATGTGCTGGGGAAACCCAAATGGGATCATCTTTGGATTGGGTATGGCTTACACCACCGTTCTTCAATATTTGAAAAGGCCTCGCAGTTTGGTCGAATAAAAGGCGGCAGTAACTACAATACGGTGTATCTGCAATACGATTTTTAATGCCGATTAAACCCAGTGAAAAGCACAAAGCGGGGCGATAGTTCGTTCCGCTTTATGCGTCTTTAGCTCAGTCTATTGGTCTTTTGCGATGAACCCCAGTGTTTGCTGATCTGTACTCGGATGGCATCGGCAGTATTTTTGCCATTTTCATTGGCTAATGCGCGCCCCGCAATAAAGCATTTGGTGTTGATGCCCCTAAAAATCTGAATGTCATCCGGCACAATGCCCCCCGTAATCGAGAGTTCTAATCCCATTTCAGAAAGCGAACGCATTCTATCGATGTCTCTGTTTCTCCAGCCCACTCCGGCTAGCTCTGCGTCACGCGGCCGGTGATAGATCGCTTGTTTGATGCCAAGGTCGATCCAGTCTTGTACATCATACAACGTCCAATTTCCGTAAAGTTCGATTTGTATTTCCTTACCATACTCTTGGGCGATCTTATGGCAGGCTTCAATCGTTGCCATGTGTGCGGCTGCTGAAACGGTCACCCAATCTGCCCCCGCTTCAAATGCCATTTTCGCTAATATAGCGCCGCCATCGGTAATTTTCATGTCACACACCAACAAGTGGTTGGGATGGCGATGTCTTAAAAGCCGAACCGCCGGCATTCCTTCTGAAAAGGCGAGAATGGTGCCAACTTCAATGATGTCGACGTAGGCAGCAACATGGCTTGCGGTTTCTACCGCTGTTTCTAAATGGGGGGAATCCAGCGCGATTTGAATCATGGGTCTCGTCATTATTACCTGCCTCGAACGTTGTTTTTCTGACCGTAATAGGCATCTTCACCATGCTTACGGAAGTAGTGTTTATCGGAAAGTGCTTGCTGGAATGTCGCATTTTTATTCAAGGAGCGAGTGGCTATCGCCATAGAGGCTACTTCCTCTAAAACGACGGCATTGTGAACCGCCTCGTCGGCAGATTTGCCCCAACAGAAAGGGGCGTGTCCGGCGACCAACACACTGGGGACTGCCATTGGATCTAAGCCGCGTTTTGAGAATTCCTCAATGATCACTAATCCCGTATTTCTTTCATACTCTTGCTGAATCTCTTTATCACTGAGCGTTCGGGTGCACGGAATGTTGCCATAGAAATAGTCCGCGTGCGTGGTGCCTAACGCGGGAATGTCTAGCCCAGCTTGAGCCCAAATCGTGCTGTTGTGGGAATGGGTATGAACGACACCATTAACCTGATCGAAGGCTTTGTATATTTCCAAATGCGTAGGAGTATCACTGGATGGGTTGAGGTGTCCCTCTATCACGTTGCCGTCTAAATCCAACACCACAATGTCATCTACGGTCATGCTGTCGTATTCCACACCCGATGGCTTAATGGCAAAGACGCCCGCCTCTCGATCGATTTCTGAAACGTTGCCCCAAGTAAAGGTGACGAGGTGAAATTTGGGCAAAAGCAGGTTCGCCTCATGGACGCGCTGCCTGAGTTCCTGATACATGATTTTCTCCTGCCGCCACAGAGTCGCCATGGCTGCGTAGATTATGTCGTCTTTAAGCGGCTTCGGTTAGTGCTTTATCAATCATGGACATGACATCGGCAACATTCTGACATCGGCGGATTTTTTCTAGGTCCACGCCTGTCTCGCTGTCCTCGTCTTCCAGTACTTGCGTTACTTCCATTAAGCCTTCCAGATGCTCGTCGGCGTTACTTCCCGCGAGAGTAATGAACACGTCTACAGGTTCGTCTTCGCCTTCAAAATAGATGGGTTCTTTTAAGGTAACGAGTGCAAAAGCGGTTTTGTTTACGCCATCTTCAGGGCGAGCATGCGGCAAGGCCAGTTGAGGGGCTATGACCATGTAAGGCCCCAGCTTTTCAATGCTACGGATGATGGCTGTGTGATAAGAAGGCAAAATGGCCCCTGAATTTAACAGCATATCTGTGCCTAGCTTTATGGCGGCTCTCCAGTCGGAGGCATGCGCTTGCAGCAGTACAGAATTGTTTTCGATTAATGATTGTTTAAACTTCATAAATTCCTCTTGTGGTTGCTCGTTTTCGCTTGAAAACGGACAACGGTATATGTTTGTTTTTGAAAAACGCTAATTTTTTGAAAAATGCTAATGGGGTGAAAATGACTCGCCAGCCAATATATTGCGTATGATCCCGAGTAATTCTTCTCCGAATGAATTGGGGTTCAGCATGTTTTGCACACCGAGGACAAACTTGCCTTCTCCAGGCTGCATTTCACCGGCCAAGTGTTTTGAAGAGACGATGATGTCAGTGGCGGACAATTTCGATTTGTAGTCCGTGATAGCACAAGAATCCAAGACATGCGGAATGCCTTGCTTTTCCAAATACTTCCCAATTTTCATCTTCATCATCATCGATGAGCCTTGACCATTACCACACACCGCGAGGATACGAATGGCTTTTGCTGGAATAGCCTCTGTTGAAGCAGCTTGTGCTGAAACAGCTTGTGTTGAAATAGCTTGCGTTGAAACAGCTTGTGTTGAATCAGCGCTGGATGGGTCGAGAAGGGAAGATTCCTTTATTTCCTCGTTTGCAGCAGCCATGTCAGAATTGGGGACAGTACGGTCTTCTTCCGCTCGTAATGTGCGTGAAGCGAAATACATGTACACCCCTGAGAGTGCAAGAATAACAAAGAAGAATAACGACGAAGCTGAAAGACCTTGCATGATGGGCGGGAAGATCAGCGCCCAGTCAGCCATTCCCATCCATCCACTGAACGGAGTGCCTTGCTCTGCCAATAAATATATGGCCCATGCGGAACCGATAACTTCGACAATGCCCATTATGAAGCAGATCTTCATCACTGCTTTCCAACCGCCAAAGTGGTTGGCAAATACGCCAATCGTGGCATTGGAGAAAAACATCGGAATAAAGCCCGGAATGATCATTATTGGCGCATCCACCGCGAGCAGAACAAGTACGGCAGTGAACTGCCCAATGGCACCCCACATAAACCCAAATACCATTGCATTTGGGGAATAGGCATAGATCGCGGCGCAATCTATGGCAAGCACCGCATTCGGGATCACGTGTTCTGATACCCCTTTAAAAGCTTCAGACAACTCCGCAACAAACATACGCACGCCGACCACAATCACTTGAATCGCGACGGCAAATTTTAGACCCGTTTCCAATATGTACAGCGTCCAGTGTGTCTCTCCCGCCATCTGTTGCAGTTTATCCAACCCAAAGGAGGTCAGAATAATGCCAAAGAACACGGTCATGACGATGGCGGTGGCCGCAATACTATCGTGGAAAATATGCAGCCACTTTGGGAGATCAATTTTATCCACGCTGTCGTCTTTGTTCCCCAATTTGGGTGCGACTTTTATGGCGATCCAAGAAGCAAACTGTTGTTGGTGTCCGATAGAGAATCCCGCCCCACCTGTCACTGCTTCGGTTGGCTTATACATGATGTTGGAGGAAATTCCCCAATACAGCGCCATCAGAATGGCGGAGTAAATGATGGTTTCCCACATGGATGCACCAAGCACAAAGTAAAATACGGCGACCAATCCTGTTTGCTGGAACATGATGTGCCCAGTCAACATAATGGTTCGAATGCCAGTAAAGCGCCTGAGTACCACGAGCAAGATATTCAGCCCGAGTGCGAGTAAGACCGAGTACCCAACCCAAGAGTAGTTTTCACCCATGGTCTCAATGGTTGCCATCATGGTGGTATAAGGATCAATCACTGATCCGGTTAAGCCGTGAAATTCAGACAGCTTATTGATGACGGGCTTAAACCCATTCACCAGCGTCTCCGCGCCGACTTGGACCAACATAAAACCCACAATGGTTTTGATCGTGCCTTTAATCACGGTTGTTGCGTCACGTTTTAGCAAGATGTAACCAATACAGGTTACCAACCCAAGCAGTAACGGGGGTTTGGTCATTACTTGGCTATAAAATATTTCAAAGATGTTGTATAGGGTGTCCATAGCGGTGCTCCAAAGAATAAGGCATTGACCTTATTGCTCCTTTTTAACGGTTTGTTTAGCAAAGCGCTGTTTGTTGTTCTCATCATTTCAGCTTGCTTTCCGTTCGCGTTTTCAACCTAACAATCATAAGTAATCATTAAAAGACACAATTTGACTAAGTGTGATTGTGATCTCGAATGTGATCTGATCATTGTGACGTCTATCATTAGTGATGTAACAACACGCATTTTTGTCTTAAATATGGATTAATTGAGACTTCAATCACCAAAAATGCACTTTTTACAAGATGAATAGCGCATTTTTTTCTTTGAAAAGCTCAAGATTAAATTTGAATGTTTTGTCATAAAATAATCAATATTATCATTGATAATCATATTGGTGATTGTTATGGTCATGGGGAGTCAAAAGAAATCACCGAATCGAGATTAGAAGAGCCCCCAATCTGGGTGACTTATCTCACTAAGGTGAAAGTATGGAATGTCACTAAAGGGCAGCGACTGCCTCAAACACATGCGATGTAAGGACGAGAAGATGAGTAATGTTAATGAGATCACTCGGGAGTCTTGGATTCTGAATACTTTTCCAGAATGGGGTACTTGGCTGAATGAAGAAATTGAACAGGAAAACGTCCAGCCAGGGACTTTTTCCATGTGGTGGCTGGGGTGTACTGGTATCTGGTTAAAAACAGAAGGGAATACAAACCTTTCCATCGATTTCTGGTGTGGAACAGGAAAGAAAACGCTCTCTAATCCTGACATGAAGAAACAGCATCAAATGATGCGAATGACGGGCGTACGAAATTTACAACGAAATCTCCGCAATTCGGTCTTTGTCATGGACCCGTTTGGCATTAAAGAGATGGATGCGGTGTTGGCAACGCACGATCACGCCGATCACATTGATGTTAATGTTGCTGCGGCCGTATTACAAAATTGCGGTGACCACGTGAAATTCATCGGTCCTCAAGCGTGTGTTGATATTTGGCGAGGATGGGGCGTGCCTGAAGAACGGTGTTTGGTGGCAAGGGTAGGTGATGAGATTCAAATCGGCGATGCGGTTATTAAGGTGTTGGATTCGTTCGATAGAACTGCCCTAATTACATTGCCCGCCGGAGAGTCATCTAAAGATAAAGCCATTTTAGACCGCATGGACGAAAGAGCGGTCAATTACCTAATTCAAACCCCAGGAGGAAGCCTTTATCATTCGGGCGACTCTCATTACTCCAACTACTACGCGAAACACGGCAACGACCACGATATTGATGTTGCCATGCTCTCGTATGGCGAGAACCCAAGAGGGGTAACGGACAAAATGACGGCTTCAGATATATTACGAGCCGCTGAGGGTTTAAATACCAAGGTCGTAATGCCTTTCCACCACGATATATGGACGAATTTTCAAAGTGACCCTCGGGAAATCGAGGTGTTGTGGGAAATGAAGAAAAATCGCCTGAACTACCAATTCAAACCCTTCTTTTGGCAAGTAGGAGGGAAGTACACCTACCCAACGGACACCGACAAAATGCATTACCAATTGCCACGCGGTTTTGAGGATGTCTTTGTTGATGAACCAGAGCTGCCGTTCAAATCCTTTTTATAGCGATGCCAGCTGATTTCATTATGAAGATGCCCACGGTGGGAGAGCAACAATGCTAAAGAATGTAACAGCACCACGCATAGGTATTTACGAAAAAGCGATGCCAGACAATATGGATTGGCGACACAAATTACAAACAGCAAAGGCACTGGGCTTTCACTTTGTGGAAATGTCGATAGACGAGTCGGAAGAACGACGTTCGCGTCTCAATTGGGATAATGAAGCGATTTACGATCTCCGAAGACAATGCGAATGTTTGGGCATGCCCATTCAGTCGATATGTTTAAGTGCCCACCGGAAGTTTCCGTTTGGGTCGGAATGTGAAGAAACGCGGCAAGAAGCTTTCGTTATCATGCAAAAAGCCATCTCACTGGCGTACAAATTAGGGGCAAGGTGCATTCAACTGGCGGGCTATGATGTGTATTACGAGCCTCACACCGACGCCTCACACCGAAGGTTTATTGATGGGTTAACACAGTCGGTTAAATGGGCTGAAAATGCGGGGGTTATGTTGGCTGTGGAAATCATGGACACGACGTACTTAAACTCACTGAGCAAGTTTGAAGTACTGAAGCGAGCAATACCGTCGCCTTATTTCATGGCGTACCCCGATGTCGGGAATATCAATGGCTGGAATTACGATACGCCAACCGAGCTGGAACTGAGTGCACCACATTTGGTTCAAGTACACCTAAAGGATACCAAGAAAGTGAGCGAAACCAGCAAAGGGCAGTTCCGAGATCTGGTTATCGGTGAGGGAGACGTGGATTTTGTCTCGGTGTTTCGAACACTGGCAAAGATTCAGTATTCCGGTCCTTTGGTGATAGAGATGTGGGCAAAAGATGAAAGTTGGATTCAGGGTATTGGCTTAGCTCAGAAACGGTTATCGGACGCCAGTATTGCCGGAGGGTACGGAACGTTATGGAGCAAGTAAGTCGGAGATTGAATGGATACGTTGAGGTGGAATGAATACATTAAGTTTGAATGAATACATTAAGTTTGAATGAATACATTAAGTTTGAATGAGTACAAATTAAGCTAAGGCTAAATTAAGCCATATTGCTTTGGTTCTGGTCACAGGGATGGAATGAGCACTTTTAATCAAGGATAGTCAGTTATACAATCATATTTAATCAATAGTAGTCATAAGTTGGACATGATGACGGAAGCACAAAGGCATTCAGCAATTTTGAATTTGCTACAAGATCAACAGTATCTCACCGTAGCAGACATTATCGACGCGTTTGAGGTTTCTCCTGCCACGGCGCGTCGCGACATCAATAAACTTAACGATTCAGGCAAACTGCGCAAAGTTCGCAATGGCGCAGAAGCATTATCGAAGGAGAAAGAGAAAGCACTTTGGTCACCGATGAACATTCATAATGCTTCTCATCTCGATGAAAAAGTCCGAATTGCGAAAGCCGCCGCCAATCTTATTCAAAGAGGTGAAAGTGCGGTGATCAATTGCGGTTCAACGGCTTTCCTTCTAGGGCAGGAAGTCTGCGGAAAAGACGTACAGGTCATCACCAATTATTTCCCCTTGGCGAGCTATCTCATAGGAAAAGAGCACCGAGATGTTGTGATCTTAGGCGGTCAATACAACAGTACTCAATCCATCACATTGGCTCCGCAAGATGAAATCTCATCCCTATACGCAGGTCACTGGATGTTTACCAGTGGTAAAGGGTTAAATGTGGATGGGTTGTATAAAATGAATATGTTGACCGCAATGGCTGAACAAAAAATGCTCGACCATATCGGTAAGCTGGTTGTGTTGGCGGACAGCAGCAAACTGGGTCAGCGAGCAGGTATGTTGTTTTGTAGCGTTGACAAAATTCACACGGTTATTACAGGAACGGAAGCCGACAGCGAGGTTATCGCTGAATTGATCGAACGTGGTGTGAATGTATTAACGGTTTAAATATATTAACGGTTTAAATGTATCTCGTTTTTCTCAACTAAAGAAAGCCCACTTTAGGCGATCGCTCAGGCTCAGATCATCCCGCATTCGTGATGAAGTCGTTCCATGTTTTGAAGGAGTTTGGAGCGAGATGCGCCATTGTTCAAATTGCGCTTGACCCGACTTCAGGTTTAGGGACCATCCTTGTGTTTAGACTGCGTGATACAGCGGAAAAATATTGGAAATTGAACAAAGGGTTAACAATGAATCAGAGGACGACGAAGCGGTACTCAAAGTACGAGGGACATTGCCCCACTGATTGAAATGCAATGGCATTGAAGCCGATTTGTTACCTATGCCAAGGTAGTGGGGTAAAACATCGGTGATTCACGCGCAGTAAAGAGTGTCTAAGTTAGTGATTGGTCAATCGCATATTTCTTAGTTTGTTACACAGTGCTTTCGCATATTGACATCTAGCGCTTTCGGACTTGGAGCATTGTCTTACTCATGTGATACAATCGCGCCAGTTTTGAAAGACAATCAATAAAGAAGGTATCGCTTTGACCTCGTCACAGCAAAATGCTGCTGCAAATCATGCACCTAACAGCCCATCTAAGTTAAGAGCTGCATTAAAAGAATGCATGATTAAAGACCGTTTTCGTTTTAGCCGACGAATTCAGGGTGCCAGCAAAATCACAAAAGAAGAATCACGAAACGCTGCGTTAGATGACATCGCATTGGATATTGCGAAGTCCATGATGACCGTGCAACAAAGATGTTCACAACAACCGACCATCGACTACCCAGACATTCTGCCTGTCAGCCAAAAGAAAGACGTGATCGCGAAAGCGATTGCAGAAAACCAAGTGGTGATTGTGGCGGGTGAAACGGGGTCGGGCAAAACCACTCAGCTCCCCAAAATTTGTGCAGAGCTTGGCCGTGGCAAGTACGGTTTGATTGGTCATACCCAGCCTAGGCGATTAGCCGCGCGCTCGGTGGCAAACCGAATCGCGGAAGAAATGGAAACCAAGCTGGGAGAATTTGTCGGGTATAAGGTTCGATTTAACGATCAAATTTCCGAGAATACGCAAGTTAAGCTGATGACAGACGGTATCTTGCTGGCAGAGATTCAGCACGACCGATTCTTGAATCAATATGACACCATCATTATCGATGAAGCGCACGAGCGTAGCCTGAATATTGATTTTATCTTGGGTTACCTTAAAGAATTGCTTCCGCGTCGCCCTGATCTGAAAGTGATTATTACGTCGGCGACCATCGATCCTGAACGTTTTTCTAACCACTTTAGTGGTGCACCTATCGTTGAAGTGTCTGGGCGTACTTACCCAGTGGAAACTCGTTACCGCCCATTGTCGGGTGATGATGACAACGATCGCGATCAACTTGAAGGCATATTCGAAGCCGTCGACGAACTGTGTGATGAAGGCTTGGGTGACATCCTGATCTTCATGAACGGTGAGCGTGAGATTCGCGATACCGCCGACGCATTAGGCAAGCGCAATTTGCGTGATACAGAAATCGTTCCTTTGTATGCGCGATTGTCGGCCGGCGAGCAAAACAAAATATTCCAACCACATGCAGGGCGCAGGATTGTTCTGGCGACTAACGTTGCAGAAACCTCTCTCACTGTTCCGGGCATCAAATACGTTATTGACCCGGGCACCGCACGCATCAGCCGCTACAGCTATCGAACCAAGGTACAAAGGCTTCCGATCGAACCCGTTTCGCAGGCAAGTGCAAACCAGCGCAAAGGGCGATGTGGTCGTGTAGAAGAAGGCATTTGTATCCGCCTGTATTCGGAAGAGGATTTTGATTCACGTCCTGAATTCACCGATCCAGAAATTCTAAGAACGAATCTCGCGTCAGTTATCCTGCAAATGACGGCGTTAGGGCTGGGCGATATTCAAGCGTTCCCGTTTGTGGAAGCGCCAGACAAACGCAACATTCAAGACGGTGTCCGATTACTTGAAGAACTGGGTGCCATTAACGACAAAGCGAGTGATCCAAAGAAACGCTTAACGGCGACTGGCCGTCAACTGGCTCGGTTACCGATCGATCCGCGTTTGGCTCGAATGGTACTAGAAGCCCCTAAATACAGCTGTTTGAAAGAAATAATGGTCATTGCTTCTGCCTTATCGATTCAAGACCCGCGTGAGCGTCCGTCCGATAAGCAGCAATCGTCTGATGACAAACATCGCCGTTTCTTCCATGAAGAGTCGGATTTTCTGACGTTGGTGAACCTTTGGGATTACATCCAAAAGCAGCAGAAAGCGTTAACGGGCAATCAATTTCGCAAACAATGCAAGCAAGATTTTCTGAACTACTTGCGAGTGCGCGAGTGGCAAGATGTGTACTTTCAGATCCATCAAGCCATGCGCGAAATGGATTTTAAATTGAATGATGAACCGGCAAATTACCAAGCGGTGCACAGCGCCATTTTGGTGGGTTTGCTTTCTCACATTGGCGTGAAAGATCAGGAAAAAAACGAATACCAAGGCGCACGTAACGCCCGATTCCACATTTTCCCTGCATCGGGTTTGTTCAAAAAGCAACCTAAGTGGATCATGTCGGCGGAGCTGGTGGAAACGTCTAAGCTTTGGGGACGTATTATCGCTAAGATTCAGCCCGAGTGGATTGAACCACTAGCCAAACACCTGATCAAACGCAGCTATAGCGAGCCACATTGGTCGAAGAAACGCGCTGCGGTGATGGCTCATGAAAAAGTCATGCTATATGGCGTGCCTATCGTCCCGAAACGTTTGGTGAACTACAGCAATATAGACAGCGTGATTAGCCGCGAGATCTTCATCCGAAGTGCGTTGGTGGAAGGCGAGTGGGAAACGAAGCACGCGTTTTTCAAACAAAACAGAAAACTGCTCCAAGAAGTCGAAGAGTTGGAGCACAAATCGCGCCGCCGCGACATATTGGTGGACGACGATGAGCTGTTTGATTTCTACGATCAGCGCGTCGGCATCGAAGTGGTGTCGGGTCGCCATTTCGATACGTGGTGGAAAAAGGCATCGTCTGAGAATAAAGAACTGCTCAACTTTGAAAAAGAGATGCTGTTCAAAGGGGACGCAAGCCACATCACCGATTTGGATTACCCCAATTTCTGGCATCAAAATGGACTTAAGTTGAAGTTGAGCTACCAGTTTGAGCCGGGTGACGACAGCGATGGCGTCACGGTTCATGTTCCATTGCCGATTTTGAACCAAATAGAGCCAGCAGGCTTTGATTGGCAGATCCCTGGGTTAAGGCACGAATTGATTGTGAGTCTCATAAAATCGTTGCCGAAAACATTACGTAAAAACTTCGTACCCGCCCCCAATTACGCTGACGCATTCTTAGCGCGCGCTACCGCGATGGAAGCGCCATTGCTCGACTCATTAGAAAAAGAGTTGCGACGGATGACAGGGGTTGAAGTACTGCGTGATGACTGGAATTTAGCGCAGGTGCCCGATCACCTAAAAGTAACGTTCCGTGCTGTGGACCATCGGAACCGCAAGTTAAAAGAAAACCGCGATCTCCACGAGCTGAAAGAAAGCTTGAAAGACAAAGTTCAGGAAACGCTGTCCAAAGTTGCCGACGACGATATTGAGCAGCAAGGTCTGCATACATGGAGTTTTGGTGAACTGCCTAAGGTGTATCAGCAGAAGCGAGGGGGCTACGATGTAAAAGCCTTCCCCGCCATTGTGGATTCGAAAGACAGCGTTGAAATCAAACTGTTCGAAACGGAACAGGAGCAAATTTCAGCAATGCGCGCTGGTCAGCGCCGTTTGGTGCTACTCAATGTGCCATCGCCCATTAAATACTTACACAGCAATTTACCCAACAAATCGAAACTGGGTTTGTATTTCAACCCATACGGCAGGGTATTGGATCTTATTGATGACTGCATTGCGTGTGGCGTTGATAAATTGATCGAAGAGCAGGGTGGATTGGTGTGGGAATCGGATAAGTTTGAAGCGCTTAAAGAACACGTAAGAGCAGAGTTAGGCGATACGGTGGTGAACATTGCACAGCAAGTGGAAACGATCCTGACGACGGCGTTCAATATTAACAAGAAGCTGAAAGGCAAAATTGATTTTACCATGGCCTTTGCGCTCTCGGATATTAAAGCGCAAATTGAAGGGTTGATTTTCAAGGGCTTTGCGACCGAGTGCGGTTGGAAAAAGCTCCCAGATATTTTGCGTTACATGAAAGCGATTGAACGCAGAATGGAGAAGCTACCGATTGACCCGAATAAGGATCGGTTGCACATGCTGAAAATTGAGTCAGTGGCCAACGACTACAAAGAGTTGCTGAACAAGATCCCGAAAGGGGTTGCGATTCCCGACAACGTGAAAGAAGTGCGTTGGATGATAGAAGAGCTGCGCGTAAGTTTCTTCGCTCAGCAGCTGGGCACGCCATACCCCGTTTCAGACAAACGAGTGAAAAACGCCATTTCAGAATGTTGACCAAAACTTAAGAATGTTGGTCAAAACTTAAATGTCCATAGGGTTTGTCGACTTTTTGATTAAATTTTGACCTCGAGTTCAAATTTTGGTCTATTATTTGCAAGATACTGATTAAGCCGGCGCAAATACAACGGTCGTTTTAATGTGTTGCGTCAATTCATTGGGGATAAATCGTTATTCTCTGACATGTATTTGAGGGAATGGAAATGAAAAAAACATTGTTGGCTCTAGGTTTAGCAGGCATTGCGGCAACCGCCAGTGCGGATTCTTTTTTTTATGCGGGTGGTAATTTCGGTCAGTCTGACTTCGGCAGCGGCGCCGACAAGAAAACGGCATATGGTTTCCAGGTGGGCACGGGCATCTTGCCGCTTTTAGGCATAGAGGGCGGATATTGGAGCCATGGAAACGATACCAGCTCTCTATTTGTTGCGGCAAAACCGAGTATCGATTTTGGTCCTCTTCATGTTTACGCCAAAGGTGGTCTGCATTCATGGGATCGCGATAAGGGAAGTGACGGCACTGGGCTGATGTACGGAGTTGGGGCAGAATATTTTCTTGTCGACAATTTGTCTCTTGGCGGTTCATGGCAATCGTTCAATCGTGGTGACAATCTTAATGACATTACATCGTTTACGGTGAGTGCGACTTTCCACTTCTTATAAACAAGCTTGGGCTGTAAAGGAATCTTAGGCTGCAAAAGAGTCTAGGATGGAATAGAAGCTATAAGTTGTAACAGAAGCTCAAGTTGTAACAGACAGGCGAGTTAAGTAGGAAAAATGCCGACCCTAGGTTGGCATTTTTATATAGCCTTTAATAGAAACGTTTTAGAAGCCATTAATGGGCCACAAAACGTAGCAAAAATTTAAAAAGTTTTCTCCCTTAGTGTGGTTAAATCCCTTTGTTAATCATAGAATAAGTTCGTCTCTGCTTTTATTGAGTAGATTCTCTATACTCAGGCGACGTGTTATCGACTGTTGGGGGATGTTTTTGTGGTTCATGTGAATCATGGTGGTCATCAGAAACGTGTGTAGCGGGAAGGCTTGCACGATCTTAAGTAAAGTTGTACGAAATGAAAAAAACACTTTTAGCTTTAGCACTAATGGGTGCAGCCACGACGGCAAACGCAGATTCATGGTTGTACGGTGGCATCAACGCTGGTCAATCTGATCTTAATGGCAGCACAGCCACTGCGATGAGCGCTCATGTTGGTACGGGTATTCTTCCAATTATTGGTGTCGAAGCCGGTTTTTGGAACCATGGCAAATTTAATGGCGGCACAGAAGTCAACTCTGTCTATGCTGCTCTAAAACCAAGCATTGATTTTGGTCCTTTGCATGTCTATGCGAAAGGTGGCTTGCACAGCTTTAAGCTAGACAATAACGGCAGCAAAGTTGGCGACGGAGTAAAGTTGATGTATGGCGTTGGTGTTGAATACTTTGTGATCGACATGTTGTCTGTAGGTGGTTCTTACCAACAGTTCCAATTCGATGAAAACAACATGGATTCAATCGGCTCATTCACCCTGAGCGCAACGGTTCACTTTCTGTAAGCGCATCGTTGAAATTTGAAGCCCTCTGAGAGATCAGGGGGCTTTTGTTTTTTCTGAACCTGCGTCTCGAGTCAGCTTGGTCAGAACCCAATGAGACTTCTATCAACGACCAGATCTTGGGTGAAATCAGTTGGATTTTAAATAGTTGGACTATAGAATCGTTTTCCTTTTTATTAACTCCGTCCATATGCTTTTTTAAAAGAGAATAGATGGACGCATTATCCTCCCAGAATGGAATCTGAATGAACAAATTGCAACTTAGCCACGGCATGGGGTTAATTATCGGTCTTCTTCTTTTTTCTTTGTTTCTTTTTCTCCCTATACTCACGCCACTATTAGTGGCATTTGGTATGAGCTTACCGGAAATTGGTATGATCATGGCGACAATGGGCATAACCGTCATGCTTCTTGAGTTGCCTACTGGTGGTTTAGCCGATCAAATCGGGCGTCGTAAAGTATTCACATTTTCGATGTGGTTTAGTGTGCTTTCTTACCTCTGCTTGCTGCTGTTTCCTAGCTTTGTTGGTGGTGTCATTGGCATGTTCCTATGGGGCGCGAGCATTGCGCTCAATTCAGGCACTTTAAACGCATGGTTTGTTGAACAATTTAACAAAGCGGAAGGGGAGATGACGCTTCAAAAAGGGTTTGCTCGCGTTGGCTTTCGTTCGAGCTTGTTTGGGGCGCTGGGTGCATTATCGGGTTCAGTGGTTATGTTTGTTGGCGAAAAGTTCGGATACAGCGAATTAACGCTCTACAATTTTTTGATGATATTGGCGCTGCTCATTGTGCTTGTCGTTATCGTGATCACTCAGCTTTGGGTTAAAGAGGGGCGGACTTTCGACACGCTCTCGGTGAAAGTCTTTGCTCAATTACCCAACCAGATTGCGAGTGGCGTAAAGGCGATAAAACACCCCGTGCTATGGCGAATTCTGTTGGCGCTCTTTTTAACCATTCCTATTGTCAGTGGAATTGAAAAGTTCTGGCCCATTCGATTTGAAGCCTTGTCGGGCGATAACCCATTAGGATGGGTATATGGTTTAACCTATGCGGCAATATTGAGTTTGGGAAGTCTAGCAGCGGTGTTAACAAACTGGTTGGCGGATAAGTTTAATCAGCAATTGGGTAAAGTGCTCTTTGTGAGTGTGTTATTCAGGATGATAGCCGCCTCCCTTTTGGCTTTAAGTGGGCACCTTTATTTGTTCATTGTATTGCTCATGTGTTTTGAAATGTCCAGCCAGCTGGGTGGATCCGCTTACAACCAACTTTTGCATCAGTCAGCCGATGATAATATCCGTTCAACCATTGATTCGGTCTCTTCCCTCACGACACGATTTGGTGGTGTAGTGGGGTCACTGTTATGCGGTTTTGCATCACAGTATATTGGGTTAACAAACGTATGGCTTGTTTGTGTTGCTATTTCAGCCGGCGCCCTGTTGATTTACGCCAGTAGGGCGCTCAACCAGCCTAAAAGAGCAGAAGCGGTAGTCGCCTAAATGATCAAAACCAATGCTCGAGTTTATGTACGAAAAGGGCTACTGAGTAACCGCCACGCTTGAGCAAACAAGCTGGCGATGCCAAACCCCGTAATGAGAAAGGTAACCTTTCCCGGTTCGGTGTAGCCTTTTTTCCAAATCTTCCTCACCGTCGGGTAAGACAAATCGCCCATCACATGCAATGGTGAGCGCCAGCATTGAGCCACCGTAATACCAAAATGATGATCAGTCGGCTCAATGCCATGCCACCAGAATGGCGGAATGTACAGCGCATCGCCCGGTTCCACTATTGCCATATATGGCTTCAAGTGAGACGTTCGCTTAGCATCAAAACACGTCCCATCTTTAAGATAGGCATCCGCCTTAAACGCATCAAACACCAAATCATCGGTGAGTTTGTCTGGTGGCAACAAGCCGACTTTTTTCGTGCCAATCACTTGGCTCATCAGCGTTTCATCTGTGACGTGAAAGTGCCAACCCGTACCCGCACCTTTATACATAAACGCTCGTGATTGTGGGTAGGCAATAGGTTTTTTTGGGGAGGGAAGAAATCGGTAGCCGTCGGTATCGCCAGACAGCACATCAAAGGGCTTCTCGCTCAACACAACTGAAGGTGCACTCAGAATGTCTGTGTCACGTGATTGCAGCATTTCTAGCACGTCATGGAAGGGTTTGACTTCTCGTCCTTCCCCCATTCGCTCTGGGCTTTCGTAATTCATATGCGGATAGTGAGGGGTAGGAATGTCGTGACATTTCTCTAGTAAGTACTCAGCGTTTTTCCACTTTTTTATTGCTGGCCAATGCCTTATTGCCCCCTTTATTAAGCAAGGTCGATTTTGTGCCACGTATTGGGAGTAAAAGGCTTTAGGAGTTAGGTTGTCTGCATAAACCGTTTCAATATGCGGGGCGGAGTCCATACCTGGAATGTGTTTAAAAACGTGTTCTTCCACTATGTTCTCTGCGGCATCCATGTACATTGGCTCCAATAAGGTGAGGAATTTGTCTCATTTGATTGAGAACAGTTCAATTTCAATTAGCGAAATGTTATACCTTTTTTAATGAAATGATAATTAGTGTTGTTTTAACTGTGATCAAAGCGTTATTCTCTATTGGTGTTGTTATGCATTTTTAAGCGTAATTACCTTCATCATCAAAACGTTATACGTCACTTTTTTCCATATAAGGATAGAAAAAAGTGAGCGGAAAATGCCATCAATTTACGGATATGTGGATGAATCGAATTCAACTTAGTCATCGATATGGTCTTTTCATGGGGCTGTTTTTTGTCTCCCAATTCTTGGTTATTCCAATCATGACGCCGTTGCTCATGGGGTTTGGGATGAACATCCCTCAAATCGGAATGATCATGGCGACAATGGGGATTACAGTCATGCTGCTTGAACTGCCAACCGGTGGTTTGGCCGACCAAGTTGGGCGTAAGAAAGTCTTCTTGATCGCCATGTTATTTAGCATGTTGTCTTATTTAGTGCTTTTGTTCTTTCCAAGCTTTATTGGTGGTGTGGTTTCGATGTTCTTGTGGGGAGCCAGTATTGCCATTAGCTCCGGTACGCTTACCGCTTGGTTTGTTGAAACCTTTAATGAAAGTGAAGGAGATATGACTCTGCAATCGGGGTTTGCGCGAGTGAGTGCTCGAAGCAGTTTTTTTGCCGCCACTGGCGCGTTGATCGGTGCTGGCATTATGTTTGGTGGCGTTGAATTAGGGTTTGACACCCGGCAACTTTACGATGTGTCGTTGTGGATTGGATTGGTGTGTTTGGGGTTGGTGTTTCTCATTGCATGGGCTTGGATTAAAGAGCAACGTGAATTTCAGCCTTTTTCATTCGCGTTGCTTGCCAGCGTGCCGACTCAAATGAAAAATGGACTTAATGCCGCGAAGCATCCTGTACTTTGGCGAATATTGTTTGCCATGTTTCTGACCATACCCATCGGCAGCGCCATTGAAAAGTTTTGGCCCGTTCGATTTGAAGAATTATCAGCAGGGCAGCCATTGGAATGGGTGTATGGATTAACGTATGCCGTCACGTTGTACTTAGGAAGCGTGGCTGCGGTAATGACGAATTGGTTATGCGATAAGTTAGGGCAGCAAATGGGGAAGGTGTTGATGATCAGCGTCACCATTCGTCTACTCGCCGCCACTCTTTTTGCATTATCTGGCAACGTGGTGATGTTCGTGATCCTCTTTATCTGTTACGACTTTACCAATCATCTTGGCAAATCGGCGTACAGCCAACTGTTGCACCAGTCCACCGACGACAGTGTGCGTTCGACAGTCGATTCACTGAATTCTTTGGTAATGAGAATCGGTGGGGTCATTGGATCGCTTATGTGCGGATTTGGCGCTGCTTACATTGGACTGGTGAACATTTGGCTGATGTGTATTGTGCTTGCCATAGGAGCCTTGTTCTTTTACCGAAGCCCTAAGCTAAACGAAGCCTCAGAACCCGCAGACGTGGCAACTTAGGAACGTCATTATACAGTCTGACTGTTATGTAGCCTTATTTTTGTACTCTCATGACACCGAGCGCCGCGTGATTGGCGGTGCATACCACGCCCTTGCCCGACAAGGACTGGCGCACACACCCCCCACCAAATTCATCCCCTAACATAAAGACACCTAACACCGAGGCTTCGTTCGATTCAACAAACACCCCTTTGGGTGTCATCGAAATGGCGGCCTCTCGTTTGCCTCGTATTTTGTGCTGAATAATGGCGGTTGGTGACTCTGCCTGAGCCACTTTATTGAGCAAGGCTGTCCATTCTTCGCTGCCGCATTCCCAACCGCAAAAAACACCATGCCCACCATAGCCAATGGCATCTTTAATCACCCAGTCATTCTTGTTCAAAGCGAGCAGCTGATCGAGATTGTCCGTTGATACAATAAACGTTTGGGGGATCAGCGTGTTAATGATGTCACGTTGCTCGTTGGACAATACTGACAGAACGCGCTCTTCCCTCAACAGCGCCAATATGGCTTTACTCATGAACACTTCGCTTAGCGGGTGAATAACAGAGTGTACTTTCCCACTCTCTAGACCATCCAAGTAAGGTGAGTAGCTATTGTCGGAGGCGCGGGCGATGTCACTTAATGTAAACACTTCGAAGACCAATACCGAACCATCATGCGACTCGATGATGTCACCCAGCTTAGTATGGGGAATGGCAACGATTTCTTGGTTCAAGCGAGCACTTAAAGCACCAGAAGCGCTGTTCGCGACCAAAGGGCTTTCTGTAAATTGAAGAGCGTCATCCACAACAACCAGCAGTGGCTTATCGAGTGCTGCCATTTCTTGTTCAACTTTGGGTGCAATATGGGCATAGGGCGATTGCCAATACTCGTCAACAGAGACGGAAGGGGAGTCCTGTTTTTCTTGGGCTAATGCGTCATCGTATAATGTTTGAATACCATCATAAGCAAACCCACCGATGGCACCCCCCACATTCACTTCCATGACTTTCCAATCGGTTCCATTGTCCAAAATATCCCATCGACAAGGAATCAAACCAGTGTAGGTAGAGAGCCGTTCTGCCAAGGTAATGACGTTTTCATCATGGAACCCCACCGCCACCAGAAAATCTCGCACTTGGTCATCAAAAGCCATTTTAGGAAGGTGCTCAATCATGGCAAACAATTGGCTTAGCATATATGTCTGTTTTTTAATCACATCGTTGGGATATACGACAGGTGTCATCAGTAAATGCCAATCTGGGCGAGAAAATCGGCTGATTGCCCCGTTATGCCTGATGTCGTCTGCTAAGTCATCAGCCAAAGGGTTCTCTTCAAAATAGTCGAACCAGAACGAGCTCGATTGCATGTTTTCACTCCAGGAAATTAACTTAATTTATTGTTTTATATGTATAAATTAATCGAATGATGTAAGGCGAGATCAGTTTATGAGCAAATCATTATAAATATTAACAAAATATTTACAATCCTCTGAATTATTGTATAAGAATATGTAAATTTTTGTATCAAAGATAGGCAGTGGCAGATGACTTCATATAATAAAAAAAACAAAAAAAATGTAACCTATTCAATTATAAGTAAATTTCATGAAACCGTGCGTCACTCTCCCGATGCGCTCGCTCTAGATGATAATGTTGAAATTTTAACCTATGAACAGGTTGATGTTCTTAGCAACAACGTTGCTTATCACATTCATTCTTTCCGAAAAGAGTCATCGAATCCCGTATTGTCTGTTGGTATTTCTCTTCCACGTCGTAACGACATGATCATCGCCATGATAGGGGTGTTAAAAGCGGGGGCCGTCTATGTCCCTATCGACCCCAATCAGCCCAAAGACAGAAAGCGTTTTATGTACAAAAATGCGAACTGTGATTACATGATCTGTGATGCAGAAACTGAGTTTGGAGACTTATCTGACCATGGCGTTGGACCCACCATTAAAAAAGGATGGATAAAGAATCTAAAGGTTTCTGAAAGCACTTCAGCCTATAAAGAAAGCGCCATCCCAATGCACGCCATACCGATGCATGATGTGGCGTGCATTCTTCATACTTCGGGGTCAACAGGTGCCCCCAAAGGCGCGGCATTAACACACCTTGGCTTACTCAACACCAGTTTTGCCCTAAGCAAAGGGATGGGGGTGGACTCCTGTTCCACTGTGCTTCATTACGCCTCGTTAGGGTTTGATTCCGCGACACTTGAATGGCTTTTAGCACTGACTAACGGTGCTAAGTTAGTGATCATTCCGGAAGACGACCGCACGGCACCGGATACGTTGGCCGAATTTGTGGCTCAAAAGCAGATCACGCATGCCCTTTTTCCTTCTGCCATGCTGCCTTATTTGGACATTCGTCGATCGTACGCGTTAAAGGCCATTGCCTCGGTTGGGGACGTTGCTGACCCAAGCTTGTTGTGGCAATGGACTCGAAAGTGCAGCGTGTTTAATGGTTATGGTCCGATGGAAATGTCTATTTGTACGTCGTTACATTCGGTGCAAGATGCTGAGCCTATAAACTTGGGCAAGCCAATTGACCGAACCGAGGTTCTGGTTGTTGGGGAAAATGGCGTTCCTGTTGGCACCAATGAAGTCGGGGAGCTTTGGGCAACTGGGATTGGGCTGTCTTTAGGTTATGTTAACAATCCGAGCCAAACCTCTAAGGCGTTTGTGCAACGTCAAGACGGACGAACTTGGTACAAAACGGGCGACTTGGTGAAATTGGATCCAAAGGGAGAGCTGCATTTTGTTGGGCGAAAGGATCACCAAGTTAAAATTCGTGGCAATAGGATTGAGCTTGAAGAGGTTGAACAAAGCCTCAAGTCGCTTCAGGCAGTAGATAACGCCTGTGTTGTGGTAAAGCTTGATTCAGATGGAAATAAGTATCTTGCGGCGTTTCTCACCGGAGACAAAAAAACCACAAGTGATGAAACCGATCATGTTCGCCAGCAACTGATGGAAATGCTGCCTGAAAGCCACCTTCCAAGGGTGTTTCAATGGTTGGAGTCCATGCCGCTCACGGCAAGCTTAAAAGTCGACCGAGTGGCGATTCAAACCCTTCCTCTTGCCCAGCAGGATTCCATAGAGATCGCAAATCAGAATGGCAATGTTCTTCAATCGCTGTTCCTATCAGAACTTGGGGTGTCAGAATTAGCCGATGATGATCATTTTTATCAAAAAGGGGGCGACTCGATTGCCTCCATTCGGTTAATCAACCAGATAAACCGCGTTTTTCATTGTAACTTGAGCATGCGCGAGTTTAGAGAGGATCCTTCTCTCTCTGGTGTTGAGCGCCTTATTCTAAGCAAGGCTCAATCCCAAAAAGCAGAAGCCATATCGAAAGCTTTAGTTCGACACGAAAACAGACCCGATGTGTTTGATTTATCCAGCCAACAACTCGTGGCGTGGTACATGTCGAAGCAGCAACCCGAAAGCAAAGCGTATTTAGCCGAAGCCGCCCTTCATTTTTCTGGAAATTTGAACACTCATGCACTAGAAGCGGCACTCAATGCACTGTTTGCACGTCATGATATTTATCGCACCGTTTTTAAAGAAGAATCCGGTGAGCCTAGGCAAACGGCACTGCCAAGCTATGAGATGACGCTCAAGGTGGTTGACGCGGACTCCGTTTTTGAACGATCCGAAATCGATTCAAACGGTCCGAATCCGTCTGATAAACAAGCCGTCATTGAACGCGTTTTGGCGCAAGAGTTGCCGGGGATTTCGGATCTCGCTACGTTGCCACTTGCGAAGTTTGTGTTAATCCGGTTCAGCCCTAACGAACACGTACTGCTTCACCAAGAGCATCATATTATTCACGACGGCTGGAGCGGCAGTGAGTTTACCCGCGAAATGATGGAAGCGTACCGCGCTTACTCGAATAGCCAAGCAGGCGATGGCGAGAAATGGTCGCCAGATCCCGTCACGCAATATTATGATTTTCATGTCGCACAGAAAACATGGCTGACGTCAGCAGAAGCAACGTCACAGCTTGAATACTGGAAAGACAAACTGAAGGATTGCCCACAAGGGGTCGCGTTATTTGGCAAGCAATCCCATTCTCTGGGTTTTTCTGGTGGGCATCAAAAAATGGTGTTTACCCAAGCACAATGGCGATCCATGGAGCGTCGGTGTCAGCAGCTGAATATGACGCCATTCGCGTTTACATCTGCCGTATTGTATCTCTGTCTGTGGCGATACTCGGGGCAAAAAGATCTTACGTTTGGTTCCGCTTTCGCAAACCGGAATTGGCAAAACTCGCATGGTACGCTTGGCATGCTGGTGAATACCTTAGTGCTTCGCCAGTCGATGGATTCGACGCAGTGTATTTCCGATTTTCTTGCCGATACCCAACGAGTGATTAATGAGGCGCAAGACAATCAAGAGCTGCCATTCACCAAAATAGTCGAAGCGTTAAACCCAGATAGGTCCGTAGCCAGTAACCCATTTTTCAATGTACTTCTAGGCTTTCACGATACGCCTATCGATGTGGAACCTTTGCCTGATCTCAATTGGTACAAAGACGAAACCATGATCTCAGAAACGTCCAAATTCGACTTGGATTGTTTGGTGGTGCCACGGGGGGAATCGTTCAATCAAGACGGAGAGGTGCACTTTTTGTGGGAATACCGAAGCGACGTGTATTCACCAGAAGAGATCGCCGTATTTTTGGACAGCTTTCAATATGTGTTTTTAGAGTTGAGTGAAAGCGATGAATCCATGGCGTCTCAACCTTTGTCTTCCCTATCAGTAATCACACCGAGTCAATCCCAATGTATGGTTGAGGAGTGGGGGATGGGGGGCGCGTTATCTTACCCTATCCAACACAAGTATGGTAAATCGAGCATCGTGGCATCGATTGAAAAAGCCGTTCAATATTTCCCACACAACGTAGCGTTACGGACTAAAACTCAAACCATTACCTACGAAGAACTGGATAGAACAGCAAGCCAAATTGCCATCGAGCTGGATGCCTTTGGCATAGCGCCAAGTGAACGAGTCGGGATTGCGGCAAGCCGCTCTATATCGCTGGTTGCGTCCATGCTTGCGGTATTTAAATTGGGTGGGTGTGCCGTGGTCATTGACCCGAGTTTGCCGCTTCAGCGGCAAGCATTTATGGCGCAAGACGCCAACCTCTCGGTTCTGCTCTTTGATGGACGTGATGCGATTCATCAACCTAGCAACGACCTGTCGGTCCCGCGAACACTGGATATTGCCCCTTGCTTTGGACTAGACACCACCAGCCGCGTTTGGCGAACGCCGATTTTTGAAGATAATCTTAATGCTTATGTGCTCTACACGTCGGGTTCGACGGGGGTTCCTAAGGGCGTTGAGGTGTCTCAGTCTGCTTTTCATAACGAATGCTGCTGGCACATTGACCAGTTCAAACTGAATGAAGACAGCGTAGGAACCAGCCTCGCTTTTGCTGGATTCGATGCCTTTTTAGCCGAGGTTTTTCCGCTTCTGATGTCCGCTGGGCAAGTGGTTTTGATTGACGATAACGATAGGGACAACCTTTCGGCGTTATCCGATGGCATGAACCGCCATAACGTGACACACAGCTGCTTGCCAACAGGGTTACTGGAAGCCGCGTGTGCCAGCCAGTTTCAGTGGCCAAGTTCGCTCAACAATCTGTTAGTAGGAGGCGATGCGTTAGGGGATGTTGTTTTTCCCGAGGGGTTCGATGCTGACTTTTACAATTTGTATGGCCCGACAGAAACCACCATCGACGCCACATTTGCCAAGCTGACTCCTAAAACAAAACGGGATGATAAATCGACATCGTCAGCGCCACCTATAGGACGACCGATCGCCAATGCGATGGCGGCAGTCATGCAAGATGGGGCGTTGGCGCCCATTGGTGTGCCTGGTGAACTGTTCGTCGGGGGCGCGGGCGTCGCCAATGGTTATCTGAATCAAACAGAATTGACCCAAGAACGCTTTTCTCAAGGGGATGTGTCGCCATTCGCGTCTGATGTTCGGTGGTACAAAACAGGGGATTGGGTTCGCTGGTTGCCTAGCGGTGAACTTGAGTATCTCGGCCGGTTGAACGATGAAGTGAAAGTTCGGGGCTATCGTGTTTCTTTAGGCGAAATTAGCGCTCAACTTTTACAACTTGAAGAGGTGGCGCAAGCTGCTGTGGTCGTTAGGCAAGGGGCGATATACGCTTACGTGACCCTAACCGAGCATGAAGCGATGGCATGGAAAGGCAACCGCACCAAATACGAACGTCAATTAGCAAGAAAAGTGCGTGTGTCTCTTAAAAAGACCTTACCTGAATACATGCGTCCAAGTGCTACGTTGATCTTAGATTCTCTCCCACTGACAGAGCAAGGCAAGCTCGATAAACGTCGTTTGCCTTCACCGTTTGAAGAGGAAACCACCTTTGAAAGTGCCAGCAGTGCGATGGAAGAAGCCATTCTTACCCTCTGGTTGGAATGCTTAGAGCTGCCTTCACTCAGTGTGACCGACAACTTTTTCTCGATCGGAGGGCATTCCCTGTTAGCCATGCGAATGATTGCTCGTATACGAATGGAGCAAGGGGTCGAGCTTCAAATGAGTGACTTTTTCGAATTCAGCACCGTGCGTGAATTGGCCAGCTACATTGAGAGCATTCTCGCGGTTCAAGATGATGGGTTTGATGGTATCGCAGGTAGCGGTGGTGACTTAGACGAGGAAAGCAGTGATGCAGATCTCATGGAAGAGGGGGAAATCTAATGGCTCACGAATTGATTCGGCTAGCGAAATCACAGGGTGTACACCTCTATCTAGAGAACGGAGCCTTAAAGTACAAAGCCAAGAAGGGTCTGAGTAAAGAACTCGCCGCGGCGCTGCGCAGCAGTAAATCTGAAGTGATTGCGTTTTTGCAGCAACACGCGAAAAAAAGCATCAGCCTTCCAAAGAAAGATGCCAGCAGGTTACGGTTTCCTTTAACGTCTGCACAGCAACGTTTGTTTTACTTAGAAACGTTATACGGAGAGAAAGCCCCTTACAATATGGCGACCGCGTTTCGAATGGTTGGTAAGCCACATATTGAGCAACTTGAACACGCGATTCATGCCATTATCGACCAGCACCACATTTTCAAAACGCACTTCCGCGTGAGCGATGGCATACCCGAACAGGTGATTTCGCCAGACGTTCCGTTCGCTATCTCTGAATATTCGGCGGATACCGCAAGCTCCGTCCAATCTATGACAGACGAGGAATGGATGGCGAAAGAAGCCAGCCGCCCCTTTACTTTATCTGAAGCGCCGTTATTCAGAGTGAGTACCAGAAGCGAAAAAAAGACAAACAACACGCTGATTCTGTTTGTCTTCCATCACATTGTGTTTGATGGTTTGTCTTACCGACTTTTTTTCAATGCCCTTAATGAGTACCTGTCTTCAGGTAAGCTCTCACACACCATCGGTTATCAATACGGGGATTACGCGGCATGGCAGCAAGGTGAGGGAGCAGCGGCTCAGAAAGCAGGGGAAGCGTACTGGTTTCAGCAGATGAAAGGCGTCGAAGAGCTCAACAGCCTAACGCCCGATTTTCCTCGTCCCGATACCCCCGAATTTTCAGGTACCATTAACCGACAAATTTTGGATAAACACCTAACCGCGACACTCAGAGCGTTTGCACAGCAACAAGGTGTCTCGATATTTACTTTGCTTCAAACGTTCTTTTCGCTGTTGATTGGGCGCTGGACGGAGCGATCCGATGTTGTCACGGGTACGCCCGTTGCTGGGCGTCAGGTGCAGGGCTCTGAACGCCTTATAGGCTTTTTTGTAAACACCTTAGCGCTTCGCTTTCATCTAGATGATGACCACACATTTCTGAGTTTACTTAAGCATTCAAAAGTCAAAATAGCCGAAGCGTTTCGCCATCAAGATGTGCCCTTCGAGCGCATCGTTCAAAAGCTGGGGCATGAACGAAGAAGCGGCTTTTCACCGATATTGCAAGTGCTGTTCGCGTTGCATGAGGAAGGAGAGTTTCAACTCGATATTGATGGCATACCCTGTGAAAACGTGGTGGTTGAGCGCAGCAATATCAACTTCGAACTCGAACTTCATATGATGGATAAAGGGGAGGTGTTGGAGGCGACGTGGGTGTTTGCCGATAACCTCTTCCATGAAAGCACCATCACATCATTGCAAGAAGCGTTTAATGCACTGATTCAAGGTGTATTGGCCAATCCTGAATCCAATATTCATCAATTGCCGCTGATTTCGATAAACGCTGAGCAGACGATCGCCACTTGGAATCACACTCGTCGAGATTACCCTTCACACAAAACGTTTGTTGCGTTGTTTGAAGAGCAGGTCGCCAAAACCCCCGACCGGATTGCGTGCGAATGGTCTCATGCTAATGGAGACGTTGAAACCCTCAGCTATCAAGCTTTAAATGAAAAAGCCAATGGCCTAGCAAACTACTTGATAGAGAAAGGGGTGAAATACGATCAATGCGTGGGGTTGATTGATGCGTGGTCTGCCACGGCGCTGGTCGGCATTTTGGGGATACTCAAAAGTGGGGCGGCGTATTTACCGTTGGACCCCAACCACCCCGAACAACGCCTGAATCAAATTTTGTCGTTGGCGTCGGTCGAAGTGTTGCTGGTGGCAGAGTCATTTGAATTGGATAGCACAACGGCTCGGTCCGTTCATACGGTGGTGGACTTAAGTAACCCTGATTTTTGGGTAGAGCTCCCTCCATCTTCTCTCACAAACCCTAGCAAGCAGGGAATCGCGTCTCAGTCCGACCATCTTGCGTATGTGATCTATACCTCCGGCTCTACTGGCGTGCCAAAAGGCGTGATGGTGGAACACAAAAACGTCTCGAATTTTCTGTTTTCATTACAAGACACAGTCGAATTGGATTCAACGGATGTGGTTGCGTCTATTGCACCACCCGCTTTTGATATTCACGTCACGGAAATGTATTTGCCGCTCATGCTTGGGGCGAAAGTCGTTCTGCTGAACTGGGAACAAACACGTTCGCCATCGTTGATTGCTCAATGCCAGCAACAACACGGCATTAGCATGATGCAGGGTACGCCATCGACGTGGCAAATGCTTATCGACGACGGTTGGCAGCCCTACGAGGGTTTGAAGATGCTGACGGGGGGAGACGCGCTTGGCAGGCAACTGCACGACACGTTATTAAGCAGCGGAACCACGGCTCGGTTTTACAACTTGTATGGACCAACAGAAACCACGGTGTACTGTTCAGGGAGTGAAGCCTCCCTTGATAACCCTCGGATTCACGTAGGGCGTGCGTTCCCGAACAACCACTACTATGTTTTGGATGAGTTACGCCAACACCGTCCGATTGGCAGTGTTGGAGAAGTGTATCTTTCGGGTGACAACGTCACAAGAGGGTATCTTGGGCAACCAGAGCTGACCAACGAAAAGTACCGTATCGATCCTTTCCTAACGGGGAACCACCGCTTATATCAAACAGGCGATTTGGGGAGATGGTTGCCAGATGGCACCATTGAGATTGTTGGGCGTAAAGATTTTCAGGTGAAAGTGAATGGCTTTCGAATTGAACTGGGCGATATCGATCACCACCTAAGGCAGCATCCAGAAGTGGAGCAAAGCCTTGTGACGGCTTTACCCAAAAGCCGGATCACGGGCGATGAACCTTCGGTCGGGGAGCCGCAGATACTGGTGGCTTACATCAAAAGCCAAGCCAATCACGTTGAACTTGAAGAAGCGTTGAAATTGAGGCTGGAACGCGCACTTCCAAGGTATATGATGCCTAACTTCATCGTGGTGTTGCGTCAGTTTCCTCTTACAGACAATCGCAAAGTGGATCGGCGAGCCTTGCCTCTTCCACAGTTTTGCCAGCGGCTCGATGCCAAGTTACCCAAATCGGATACCGAACGCTCCCTTTGTGCCATATGGTCGGAATTGCTTGAGCAAGATATCCAGAATGTGGGAGTGAGCTTCTTTTCATTGGGGGGGCACTCTCTTCTGGCCATTAAAATGATCAGCCTGATTCAGGAACAATTGGGCGTTCGCTTATCGCTGAAAGTCCTGTTTTATGCACCCTCGATTGAGCAAATGGCAGCGGTCATTGATGAACAACGAACGAATTCACCCGATCACGAGAACAGCGACTGCATACCGCTTGTTCAAGGCGACAGGACGGAAAGCGTTGCACCACTTTCCTATTCTCAGCAGCGTTTATGGGCGTTAGATACGCTGGAAGCAAAAGGGCGTTTCTATGCGATCCCTTTGATATATGATGTGAACGACAGCATCAACCAGCAGGCGCTTGAACGCGCTTGTCTGGCGTTGATTCAGCGCCATCACGTTCTCCAAACGGCGTATCGAGTGGTGGAAGAGGCAAACGTGCCTTCGAGTGCCAAACAGGTCACGGTGGGCGAAGAAGCATTTCACTTTTTCGCAGAGGACGTTTCTGATCAAACAGAACAGGAAAAAGCAAAGGCGCTGCGTGAGTTCGAAAGAGCAATGGTCGACGCCCCCTTTGAACTGACTAAAGGCGAAGTGTTCAGAGTTGGGGTCGCCAAATTAGAAAACAGCAAGAGTCGGTTGTTTATTGTGGTTCATCATATCGCGGCAGACGGCGTGTCTTTATCCATATTGCTCAAAGAGCTTCAGCATTTTTATCTCTTATTTTGTGCCAATCACCCGAGTGATGATATAGCGCCTTTGCCCTTGCAATACCGTGATTATGCGGTGTGGCAACGGGCGCGATACAGCCGTGAAAGTTGTTCGCGTCGTCGATTAGAGTCTTACTGGAAGCAGAGGCTGGAATCCGCACCGGAGCAACACGCCTTGCCATTAGACTGTGCGCGTCCAGATGCACCAAGTTATCAAGGCAAAGCGTTCAAACGCTCGTTTGGGCATGAACGGTCAACAAATCTTACATCGTTAGCCAAGCAACACAACACGACGTTGTTTAACGTTATCTACAGTGCGTTCTCTGTCTTGCTGACGCGTTACGCGGGTGTGGAAGAAGTTGTCATCGGCACACCGGTTGCGAACCGAGAGCGACCAGAGCTTGATACTTTGATCGGCTTTTTTGTCAACAACGTACCGCTTCGAGCAAAGGTGGAGTCGTCCGATAATTTTGATTCGCTACTCAAACGAAATCATCAACACCTTTTGCAAGATTTTGAACATCAGTCGTTGCCATTTGAGCACATGATCTCGCTGGTGAATCACCGACGTCAGCTCAATTGCAGCCCCATTTTTCAAGTCATGCTTTCGATGGAACAAGAGAGCCATGAAACCATTGCTTTTGGTCTGAATAAGGCGACAGCGGTATCCCCAAGTGCTACCGAAGCTAGGTTTGATTTAACGTTGGGGGTTCGACAATCCAAAGATGGCATCGCGTTATCGTGGAATTTTTCGAGTGATATTTTTGAGCAAGCCACCATCGCATCTATGGCGGTGGCCTTTGAGACGTTGCTGACCAAGCTCATCGAAGAACCTCAAGCCGAGGTGAATACGCTCGCCCTTGTAGACGTTCAACAAAACATTGAAACACACCAAGCGCACCCATACACCACGCTGTTAGCCTTGTTCGACAAACAAGTTACAAAGAACCCAAAAGGTGTGTCACTGGTGTACGAAGATCGTCAGATAAGTTTTGAGCGTTTGGATGCGCAAGCGAATCAGGTCGCCAATAGGCTCACCAGCAAAGGCGTGAAATCGGAAGACCCGATTGCCATCGCGCTGCCGCGATCGCCAGAGATGATCATCGCGATGCTCGCTGTGTTAAAGGCGGGTGGGGCGTATGTGCCTTTGGATACCAGCCAACCAAGCCAACGACTGACCCAAATCATTGAAGACAGCCATGCCCCCTTCATTATAACCTCAGAGGACGTCATTCAACGCACATTGTCCGATTGGCCAGAAGGTCGGTTGATCCGCATCGATTCAGAATCACTTTTGGGTGACAAGCTTCATCATCAGACAGCACTAGCGTGTGCTGGTTTGTCCCCTAAGCAGTTGGCGTACATCATCTACACCTCCGGTTCGACTGGGCAACCCAAAGGGGTGATGGTCGAGCACCAAGGCGTGGCAAATTACATTCAAAATCAAAATGCGTATTTAAACTTGAATGACCCAGAGATCAGTGATTCCGCTGGTTTCCTTTACGTCACCAATTTTGCGTTTGATACGTCGGTCGCCAGCATTTGGGGGGCACTTGCCAGTGGCCGCCCGCTGCATATCGTCTCGGAAGCGGAACGGTTTGATATCGCCAAACTTCAGGCGGCACTCTATCAACCGGAGCGCTACGCTGTGGCGTATCTTCCTCCGGTGTTGCTCAAAGCACTGGATGTGTCTGCAAAAGGGGATGTGATTCCACGCATTGTGGTGTCGGGGGAAGCCACGGACGCGCACCTTATTCAATCGTTAGTGACTCGAACGCAGCTTTTCAACGAATACGGTCCAACGGAAAACAGCGTTTGTTCTACGGTTCATCGTTACCAAAAAGGTGATGCTGCACATGTGATAGGGAAACCTATCGCAGGCGTTGGTTACGTCATATTGGATGACGGTTATCACCTTGTTCCACAAGGCGCAAAAGGGCGTTTGTATTTGAGTGGAGTAGGGGTTGCGAGAGGGTACGTGAACCAACCGGAACTGACGCATGATAAGTTCAGAAAATTAAAAAACGGCGATACCGTCTATTACGACAGTGGTGATACCGTTCGGCTGAACGCACGGGGAGAACTCGAATTCTTTGGGCGATCCGACAATCAAGTCAAAATACGAGGGCACCGCGTCGAGCTTGGCGAAATTGAACACCTAATGTCGTCGTTGTCAGGGGTAAAGTCAGCCAAAGTGTTGGCAGAAAAAAATGACCGAGGCGTACTTGGTATCAACGCCTACATTCAGCCAGACGCGATATCAAAAGCGGTGGGTTCTACAGAGTCAATGGAAGAAGCTGGCGCTGAGTGCTTATTCTCGGTACGAAAACAGCTAGAACACACGTTACCCGATTATATGATGCCCCGTGCTTGGGCTGTCGTTGAGGCTTGGCCATTAACCCCGAATGGAAAAATTGATCACGCTGCCTTACCGAGCGCCCAAGCCATACAATGGTCAGAACGCCCCTCATCGGATCGCGGCGATGTTCAAGACTTTTCACCTCAAGACTCCTCACCTCAAGGCGCGGCACCTAGCACACGAGTGGAACGCATTATCACTCAGGTGTGGCAAGGCTTGCTTGGGCTGGAAAATATCGGTATGAACGCCAACTTCTTTGCATTGGGGGGCGATTCTATCGTTGCCATGCAAAGTGTGTCGCGCTGTGCTTCTGAAGGGGTTCGCTATACGGTCCGTCAGCTATTTGAAGCACCGACGGTCGCGGCATTAGCTGAGGTTGCCTCACTTGAAGACGGTGATAAAACGTTCGAAGGGGAGGGTTCTCATTTCGCTCACACTCTTCCTATTCATGGTGAAATGCCGTTGTTACCCATTCAAAAGGAATTTTTTGCTTACGCTGAGAATGCAGAGCATTGTCAGCGATTCAACCAGTCGGTTTTGCTTGAGTTGCATCGGGCGGTAACGGATGACGAGTGTATTTCGGTGGTGCAATCTCTTGTGACCAAACACGATGCGCTGAGGCTTTCCTTTCATTTGGATGATGACAATTCGAAGAGTGAAAATGCAAAAGCATGGCGTGCCATCCACCAAGATGTCACCGAAGCGTGGCTGCAACAGGCATTAAGCTATAAAGCGGTGGAGAACCAAAGCGAACTTGCCGCTGTGTGCAATCACGCAATAAGCGAGCTGGATATCACACAAGGTCCGTTGTTTCGGTTTGTGAAAATGACCGATACCTCGAACGACAGCACCAAACTGTTCATTGTTGCCCATCACTTGATTATCGATGGCGTGTCTTGGCGAATTCTGTTGGATGACTTGCAAGCACTGTTGTCTCAGCCTGATGATTTCCGCCGCAGCAAAACCATGCCGTTTTCCGCTTGGTCGCAGCGCAACCTCGATTGGATAACCAAAGGAAGTGGTGCCGACACGATCCCTTATTGGAGAGGAGTAGAAGCCGCGATTCAGCCGCGTTTTAACCGTTCCGATAAACCCAAAATGGCGCATTGTGAATTTAATATTGAGGCTAGCCAAACGCGTAAGCTGACTCACTCTGCCCACCGAGCTTATGGCACCAATACACAAGATCTCCTATTGGCTGCCTTGCTGCTTAGCTTGGGTCGAAAAAACCAATGTGACGCAGAAAAAACAGGCGAAGGAAGCGGTGTTTCCCTTTCCATCGCATTGGAAACTCATGGACGACACGCTGATCATCTGTCCTTGAACGAGCATTTGTCTTCGAAGAATAGACACAACGCCGACTTAAGCGAAACGGTAGGGTGGTTTACATCCATACACCCCATAAACTTGTCTGGAAAGACTGAGCAGCTCTCCGATCTGATCTGCTCGATAAAAGAGCAAGTTCGGCGTGTGCCAAACAAAGGGATGGGCTACAGCTGGCTCAAGTCTTACACGAATTCGCTTGATGGCGGTGCGAATCAGCCAGACATCTTGTTTAATTTCCTTGGGCAGTTTGGAAACGATACAGCGCAAGACTCAATGGAGAAACGTCATGTTGCCTTTTCTGCCGTAGCGGGATTCAGAGTGGAAGACGGCTCGCAAGGGCATATGACGCCGCGTGCGCTAGCGTTTAACTGCCGTGTAAGCGAGGGGGTTCTGTCATGTGATCTCGACTTTGATGTTCATTGTCTTTCATATCAGCAGGTCGATGCGTTTTCCTCCCGATTCCAAAACCACCTCACGCAGCTTATTGAACATTGTGTCGCGCAAAAAAACACGCGCCGTACCCCGTCTGATTTTCGCACGCCCGACTTGCATCAAAGTGATGTCGATGCTTGGGAGAACGATCATGCAAACGCCTCCCTTTCATTGACCGATGTGTATCCAGCAACGGGCATGCAGCAAGGCTTGCTGTTCCACAGTGAATTGGACAAAGAAGCGTATGTCACTCAACTTACGCTCACCTTGGATAAGGTTGATCCCGACCTTCTTAAGTTAGCGTGGCAAGCTGTTATCCATCGGCACGATATTCTAAAAACATCGTTTGCCCTTTCTGAGGAAGGAACGCGATATCAACGTGTTGCCAAAGAAGGGATACTGCGCTGGCAGCAGACGGATTTAACTCGATATGACCCAGAAAGCCGTGATGATGCGAGTAATTCTGCTGACGCGTTGAAAAGTAGGGTGAATGCGATTGCCCGTCAGGAAAAATCGGAAGGCTTTGATGTGTCGTCACCGACGCTGACGAAATTTCACTGGGTGCCGCTTTCCAAGGATCAAGGCAAGCTGATTTGGTCTACCCATCATGCCCTTTTGGATGGTTGGTGTTTGCCCATCATCATCACTGAGCTTCGCGCTTGTTATGCGGAATTGGAAAGTGGCTCTGCGTCGATGTTACCGCCAGCCAAGCCTTATCGCCGTTACATTGATTGGCTGCAACATCAAGATCACCAACGTGCGCGTGACTATTGGCGGGCGAAGCTCTCCCGTTTTGAAGCACCTACACCCTTACCATCCAAATCGTTTTCAGAACAGGTAAGCGAGTCTTTAGACAGCACTAAGGGCGATCAACGATTGAACACATTGGCTCTGAACTTGCCTTCAGAGCAAACTCTAGGTTTGGATGCACTGGCAAGGCAATCGGGAAGCACGTTGAATACCGTATTGCAGGGGGCTTGGGCGTTGCTGCTGTCGACCTATTCAGGGAGTGAGCAAGTGGTCTTTGGCTCAACTGTTTCTGGCCGACCCGCCGCACTTGCTGGGTCAGAATCCATGGTGGGGCTGTTCATCAACACGATACCTGTGGTGGTCGATGTGGATCTGTCTGCATCATTAACCTTGTGGTTGCAAACGCTGCACGTCCAAAACGCGCAATCGGAAGCGTTCAGTTTCTTGCCTTTGTTCGACATTCAAGCGCAAGCAGACAGAGCCTCCCAACCCTTGTTTGACAGCATTTTAGTGGTGGAAAACTACCCCGTCAGCGATGAAGCACGGAATGCACAACATGCAGGCAGTTGGCAAATTTCCGAAGTTGAGTCGGTTGAACACACCAACTATGGTATGTCACTTCAAGCCTACAAAACGCAATCCAAGGCAGAAGAACCCGCGCCTCAACTCGAATTATCAGTCACTTACGATGGCAGCAAATTCTCGGATTGGCAGATGCGGCAACTTGTCACGCATCTAGAAAACATCTTATGCGAGTTTTCCCGCCATCCGCGCTCGGTATTGCGGGATATTCCAATGCTGAGTAAACAAGAACGACGTTACCTTTTACGCGAGTTGAATCATACTCAAGCCGAGATTCCTACCCAATCGATTCACGAATTAGTGGAGCACTTTGCGACGACGACACCAGAGAAAACCGCATTAATTGAAGGCGATAGACGCTGGAGTTACCACGAACTCAGTTTGGCGGCGGATCGCATTGCCCATCATTTGCAATCCAAAGGCGTCAAAGACAATGATCGAGTGGGAGTGTGCGTGGCGCGTTCGGCAGAGATGATTTTAGGTGTGCTGGCGGTATTAAAGCTCGGGGCGCTGTACGTACCGATGGACGCAAAATACCCACGCGAGCGCATAGCATTGTTGGCTTCGTTGTCGGAGACACAATGCATTCTGACCGATGGTCATGCGGACTTTCTTGAAAGCAACCCCCATTACCACGTGATAGACATCTCCCCCCAATCCTTGCATGCATGGGAACAGCCTAGCGGCTTTGGCAGTGTGAAGCGCCAGCTCGATGACAGCGCGATGGTGATCTTTACATCGGGATCCACGGGGCAACCCAAAGGGGTCGAAGTCACCCATGGCGGTGTGGTTCGCCTACTGAAAAACACCAATTATGTGTCGATCACGCCTGAGAAGACGGTGGGGCAAGTCAGTAATTTCTCTTTCGATGCGTCAAGCTTTGACATTTGGGGGGCGCTCATCAACGGTGCAACCGTGGTGGTGTTGAAAGACGATGAGGTGCAAGACGTCAACCGCCTATCCGAGCAGATTTCAACGCACAGCATCCATATATTGTGTATGGCGACCGCGTTAATGAATCAGTTAGTGGAGTTGAAGCCGGATTTGTTTGCTAACGTGGAATCCCTTCTATTTGGTGGCGAATCTGTGAACCGGAAAACCATCGATGCCATGTTTGAACACGGAAAACCTCAGCATTTAGTGAATGTATATGGACCGACAGAAAACACCACAATATGCACCACCTATGAGATCACCGAGCGTCGCCCCGATTACCCTATGGGGCGGGCGATAACCAATTCCACCGCGTATGTGTTGAACCGTCGTCAGCAATTGGTGCCACTGGGGCAAGTTGGGGAGTTGTATGTCGGTGGGATTGGGTTGGCAAAGGGCTATATTGGGCGAAGTGACTTAACGGCAGAGCGCTTTGTTCATCAAGCACTTGGTGCGAATCATGTGGAGCGTCTTTACAGAACGGGCGATCTGGTGCGGTACAACCAAGATGGGCAATTGGAGTTTGTTTCCCGTCTGGATCATCAGGTCAAAATTCGGGGGCAAAGGCTAGAACTGTCAGAGGTTCAATTGCGAATATTGACCCATAACAGTGTCGATGCAGCGCATGTTGGAACGATAGAGCGAGGCACAGAAAAACAACTCTATGCGGCAGTTCAATTTAGGGCATCGTTGGATTCCGACGATGAGCTGGCGCACTTGAAGGCGTATTTAGAGGCCAGCTTACCCCACTTTATGGTGCCGACGCTGTGGGCTGTGGTAGCGGACATGCCACTCACGCCTAATGGCAAAATAGACGCGAAGTCGCTGGTTACCTTGGTGGAAAACAACCATCAAAAACAAGTGAATACCGGTGCCCCGCGGGACGAGGTGGAAATGACGTTGTACCGAATATGGCGCGAAATTTTGCTTGAGAAAGACATCGGTATACGAGACAACTTTTTCGATGTCGGAGGGTCGTCCATTGCGGCGATCAAAGTGATGCATTTTATTGAGAAGCAGTTCGCGGTACGCATTCCGGTTTCTGAATTGATCAATCACCCAACCATAGAGGCATTAGGGGGATTGGTTCGCGCAGAGAGGACGAATCAATCTAAGCCAGACAGTCAATCAAAGCTAGTCAATCAATCAAAGCTAGTTAATCAATCTAGGTCATCTAATTCACTTAAGCCATCGTCGAATTGGGCTCATGGTGTGATTGAGTTTCGCCCCAGCCAAAATGGCAAGAATGTGATTTGCATTCACCCAGCGGGTGGCACGGCATTTGGCTACCTTTCTTTTGCTAAAGCCATGCCTGAAGAGTATGGGGTATACGGCATTCAAGCCAAGGGCGTAGACACAGATGAAGATTTTTTACCCGATGTCCAAGCCATGGCTCACTTCTATTTAGACCAAGTGAAATCACTATTAGATGCGCCCCATGTTTTTGTTGGGGCATCGTATGGAGGCATCGTGTCTTTCGAGATGGCACGGGTAATGAAAGAGCGAGGATGCCCATTTTCAACTGCGGTGGTTCTGGACAGTGAAGCCACGGAAAATCGGGCAGCTCTTGCGAAAATCCAGCCGGTTTCGAATGCGATATTTCGCCAGAAACTCGTCACCTACAACGGCATGTACCCTGGCATTAAAGACCAACAAATTGAACGTTATCACCGCCTGTATAACCACCACCTGGAGACGTTAAAGAATCTGACTCTCGACGTGTCGAACGCCCCAACCATTTTGGTGCTAGCCACCGATGATAAAGACGAAGAACACCTACAATTGATGCGCGATTTTTGGGCTGCCAAAGTGGCATCGACCTTCTGCGTAGAAACCATTCAGGGGGACCACTCAACGTTGTTGGAGCCACCTTACATTGATGCCGTTGCACGTATGATCGAGAAGGAGTTATCGCATGATTGAACAATTCACGCAGGTGGTAACGGACCACGGCAATCTAATCGCGGTGGAAGATGGGGAGCGGAGCTTTTGCTATTCGGAACTCGATGCCATTTCTAATGCGTTAGCCTTGTTTTTGTCGAGCTTGGGTATTCAAGAAGGGGCGCGTGTCGGTTTGTGCGTCCCTCGCTCGGCGGAACTGGTTGCGACCATGGTCGCAGTGATCAAGCTGGGGGCGTGTTACGTGCCCATTGAACCAAGTATGCCCGTTAGCCGCAGGCGTTACCTGTTTGAACAGTGCGATATTCAAACGGTACTGAGCCATGCCGAACAGATAGAGACATGGCGTAACGAAGAGGCAGAGGAAAGCGTTGTGGAACTGATCGAGGTAAAGGCTGAGTTTCGCCGAGCTCTGTCGCAAGTTCAGTGTGGAAAAGGCATCGAGTACACGCCAGTGATGAGCGATCCCGATACTCTCGCTTGCCTCTTTTTTACATCCGGTTCCACGGGGTTACCAAAAGGCGTGTCTGTGTTAAGTTCCGGCATTAAAAGTGTGGTGCACCAACCCAATTACGTACCGCTGATATCTGGGAAGCGCATCGGCAATTTTGCAAACCCTTCGTTTGATGCCTTAACGTTTGAAGTGTGGGGCGCTTTGCTCAACGGCGCAACGGTGGTGGTGTTCACCCAAGAAGAGATCAACAATCCCCACACTTTAGCCACCAAAATTGAACGATCAGCGCTGGATGTGGCGTTCATGACGACAGGGCTGTTCAACCTTATGGTGTTAGAGTGTCCACAAAGCCTTGTGCGAATTAAGCATCTACTGGTTGGAGGCGAGGCTTTCGTTGCGAGCAATGCCATGCCCTTTTTCGATGCTGCCACTCATATGGGGCTCGAAGGCAGCGATTATCCAGCGTTATACAACGTTTACGGTCCAACGGAATGCACGACATTCAGTGCATGCTATCGGTTGCAACCCGATAACTTGGATCGTTATGTCCGTGATGCAAGGGTGCCAATCGGTAAGGGCATTAATCGCACCCAGGTATATGTCGTCGTAGAACGAAACAGGCTGGCATTGAGTGGCGAAATCGGGGAAATCGCTATCTCTGGCCCTGCGTTGGCGCGTGGGTATTACGGTGATAAGGTCAGAAGCGAAGAACGGTTTGTTTATTTGCCTTGGTTGAAAGAGCATGTCTATCTTACGGGCGATCTCGGCATGGCAAATGAGCAGGGTGACATTGAGTTTTTGGGGCGAGCGGATCAGCAAGTGAAAGTTCGGGGGCACCGAATCGAGCTGACTGAAATTGAGCAGTGTATTCAGTCACATCCGGACGTGCTTCATGCTGCTTGTGTGGCCATAAAAGCACAAGAAACCGATATCTACGCGTATCTCTCCCTGCATTCACACGTGTCAAAAGACGATTTAAGGCATCATATCCGCCAGTATTTACCGAGCTACATGGTGCCGCATCGCTTTTTTGTTGTGTCCCAACTGCCCTTAAATAAAAACGGTAAGTTGGATACGCATCGGCTCCGAGAGATGGAGCACATCGAGTTAACCCGTGATAAGAACAAGCAACACGATAGCGAGCACCTTGAGGCACTGGCTCCAAACGTTGGACAGCGGTTTGTGTCCATTGTGAGTGAGGTCTTGAATGTCAACCATCGCCTCAGCCTAACGGACAGCTTTATCGAATCCGGTGGGGATTCCTTGAAAGCCATGAGGATCATTGCCCGTTTGAGAGCGCTGTTTTCTGACTCCCTTGAACTCAGTGTTGGTGATTTTATGGCGGGCACGAGCTTGATTCAGCTGGTGGTCAATCTGGAACGGCAGTGTACGAAAATCATTGAGGATGGACATAAGGCATCGCAGAGTCAGACAACATTAGGGGCGGATCAAGCCAACATTTACCCAGCTTCGCCCGAGCAAAGTCGCTTGGCATTGCTGCATTATTTAAATACCGATTCGACGGCTTACAATGCGCCATTTGTTTTTACATTGACTGGAAATGTGGATGTTGAAGCCTTACAGAAGTCGTGGTTGGGCATTGTGCAACAACACGGTGCATTAAGAAGCCAGTTTTTAACCACGAGTACAGGCGTGATGGTCGAAGAGCGCGAGTTCAACGATGACATGGGCACGTTACGATTCCAATCCCTATCTGAACGTGGTGTCAGCGAAGCAATGGGTACGCATATCACGCATCGCTTCGACATTGAAACTGCGCCGTTGTTTATATCCACACTTATTGAGGTGGAGGAAAGGCAGCATCCGCCTATTTATCACCTCGTTCTGTGCTTTCATCACTTAATTGTTGATGGGTGGAGCATCAATGTGTTGTTGGACGATCTAAGCCAAGCGTATCAGCGGTTGTTGTCCGGTCAAGAGATCCACGCAGATAAAAAAGCATCAAGGTACCTTCAGTTTTGCCAACAAAGACAAGAGAGTATTGCTGCGAGTTCGTATCAGAAACACATGGATTTTTGGCGAGAGCAGTCGCTCAATACCGTACCGAGTTTGTTTTCCTCACGGTCTTTAGTACACACGCGCACGGAATTGGATGGTGTGGTGAAAAAGACGTTTTCATCACCCGATTGGAAAGCGTTGAAAAGCGACGCTCATAAAAGAGGGATGTCGCTGTTTAGTGCATTACTTGGCGCGCTGGGGTTAACGCTAAACCGATATTTTCATCAAAACCGTGTCGTGATCGCCTCCCCAGTCGCAAACCGAGAAGGTGGCAATTTTGAACACTTGGTTGGCATGTGTGCGAACACCTGCCTATTTAACCTTGAGATGCCGATAGGGTTGGCGGTGAGCAAGTTTTTAAACCAAACACACCAGTGCGTTGTTCAAGTGCAAAGACACCAGCAGGTGGATTTTGCCGATGTTGCCCGCTTAATGGCACTGCGAACGGAAAGCGAATTGGGGAATGACGTTATCGAGAGCATGTTGGTTTTCGAAAATACGGATCCAAATCGGCTCAAGATCGATGGTGTAAAGGTCAATGCCCAGACGCACTTTAGTGGTGAAGCAAAATTCCCGATAACACTGTTTGTAACCGATTGTGGCGACAATGCCGAATTGGTATTGGAATATCAGGGTAAGAAACTGTCGAATGAGACAGCCAATGCTATGCTGACGTCATTTATGACCCTATCAATCCATCTATTTCAATCCTTGGATCGTTCTGTTCAGCGGTTGCCCCACTTATCACCCTCTCAGTTGGCGCAAATTGCCGCGTGGTCAACGCCTCAGTCGAGTAAGTCATCTCTACCTTGGCATCGCGTAGAGGATGGGTTTGATTACCAAGCGTCTATGTCACCGCACAATATTGCTGTGGAAATGGAAGGCCAGCAGCTCAGTTATCAAACGCTGGCAGTTCGCAGCGAAAAGCTTGCCAGTGCCTTGCGTGAACAATACACACAATCGCCAAGTGACACCATTGTCGGGTTAAGTTTCTATCGGGGGATTGATCTTGTTGTGGCGATGATGGCGATTTTGAAATCGGGTGCTGCGTATCTGCCACTGGATCCTGATTATCCGACGCAGCGTTTGATCACCATGTGCGAGTTAGCCAACCTCGATTTGGTGTTAACGGAAATCGGCGGTTTAAATAGCGGTGTCCATAACAGCGTTGCTCATTCGATTTCCTGTCCAGTCTATTGTTTGGATTCCGGCGATGAATTGCAGCCACTTTCGCCTGAAAGTTCACAACCGCATTTCGATTCTTGTGATGCCTTACGGCAACAAGCGGCAGAAAAGAAAGGCAGCGACCGCGCCTATGTGATTTATACCTCTGGCTCGACAGGGGTTCCTAAGGGGGTGGAGGTGTCTCACGATGCGTTACTCAATTACCTCGACCACTGCGTAAACCATTATTTTGACGACGCGCAAGTGCGCGCTGGTGTGGTGTCTTCCTCGGTCAACTTTGATGCGACCGTGACCACATTGCTTGCGCCTTTGATGGCGGGTAAAACCGTAAAATTGGTACCGCAAGACGGCAATGATGTTCACTCATTAGCCAATACCCTCAAAAACGCAGAGGAGCCGATGGTCTTCAAATTGACCCCCACCCATCTAAAAGCTCTCGGTTACTATTTAAAAGACCTCGGTGACAATTTAAAAGCCGAGCACGTAACTCTGGCGCATCGTTTCGTTGTTGGTGGAGAGGCGTTTGATACCGCAACCGCGATGCAATGCCAACGGCTGCTTCCTTCTGCCAAATGGATCAACGAATATGGACCAACCGAAGCGACGGTGGGGTGCAGCACCTATGTGTATTCCCCCGATGCCAGCGAGCAAAAGGCTACGGCATTGCCTATTGGTTACCCTATTCGTGGTGCCAGCCTCTATGTCCTCAATAGGGACGCTCAGTTTTGTGCGCCGAATGTTATTGGTAACATACACATCGGTGGTTGTGGTTTGGCGCTGGGTTATCTGAATCAAAGTGAACAAACCCGAGAACGCTTTCTTCATTTGGAGGTGAATGGGGAAATACAACGCTGCTACCAAACTGGTGATGTGGGTTACTGGAACGCCGAGGGCGAGTTGATATTCTGTGGTCGTGAAGACGACCAAGTTAAGTTTCATGGTTACCGCATTGAATTGGGCGACATTGAAGCGGCACTAGCCCGTGCGTTACCCAACGTGCGCTGCGCGGTTGCCTTAAAACACGGCGAGAATGCGATGCTGGTGGCGTATGTTTCACTCAGTGACGCGCAACTTGCTCAGAAGCAGAAAGAGATCATGGAAACGTTGGCGAAACAGTTGCCAAATCACATGCTACCCAGTCATTTTTGTGCGGTGGATGCGTTTCCAGAAACGCCGAATGGCAAGCTGGATCGGGAAGCGCTTCCAACCCCTGATAGGGGATTGAAAACCCATCACCACGAGCAAAAAAAAGCGCATTCAGCCTCCCCCTTAGTAGCCCATTTGGTGGCGATGTTCAGCCAGCAATGTGGCGGTCACATTCACCCTGACACCCCATTTTTCGAATCCGGCTTCAACTCTTTGAGCCTGATGAAAGTACATAGCCAGTTAGTACAGGACAAATGGCTTTGCACGCAATGGTCACCGATCAAACTGGTGGATCTTTTTGCTTACCCGAGTATTCGTAAATTGGCGGATTATTTGGGGCAAGAAGACAGTATGTTTCGTGAATCTGAAAATAAAGAAAGCCGAAAAATCAGTGAGGATACGGTAGGGGGAAATCAGGATATTGCCGTGATTGGTATGGCGGTGAACTTACCAGCAGCGAATAACTTAAGGCAATTTTGGGAGGCAATACAAAGTGGCAAAGAATGCATTGAGCGGATACCTCTTGATCAACGTCGTGATAAATGCAGCGACGAGAATTGGGTGTTTGTTCGTTCAAGCATGCGTGGGGTAACCGACTTTGACCCCGCGTATTTTGGCATCTCTGAACACGATGCAAAGCTGATGGATCCTCAGCAGCGACACGCGTTAATGACGGCGGTTCACGCGTTAGAGAATGCGGGTATCACCAAGGATATCGATTCGAATGCATTCCATACGAAACCCCATCTTTCTCAATCAAAAGGTGCTCGAAAGATCGGCGTCGTCATGAGCGCCAGCGACAATACCTACGGTGAAACCATCGCGAAACAGGGCGGGGGGAACATCGACCCGTATCATCTCTCTTTACTGAACGAGAAAGATTTTATTGCAACACGTATTTCGTACCACCTGAACTTGTCTGGCCCTGCGATCAGCACCCAAACCGCGTGCTCGAGTTCTTTGGTGGCGATCCATCAGGCGTGCCAGCAAATTCGAATAGGGGAATGCGACATTGTGTTAGCGGGTGGCGTGAATGCGGATCTCGACACACTTGACGGTTATGCCTTTAGGAAAGGGATGATTTTGTCGCAAGACGGGCATTGCAAACCTTTTTCGAATCAGGCGAGTGGCACCGTTCCAGCAAATGGGATCGGGGCGGTGGTACTCAAAAGGCTGGACTTAGCACAGCAAGACGGTGACCGCATTTATTGCGTGGTGAAAGGCAGTGCCGTGAATAACGATGGCGGGAACAAAGTCAGCTTCTATGCCCCTTCTGTTCATGGTCAGCGTGATGTCATCGTGCAAGCGCAGCGAAAGGCTCAGGTGTTTTCGAATCAAGTTCAGTACGTGGAAGCGCACGGCACTGGCACACCGTTGGGTGATCCCATTGAAGTGGACGCCTTGTCCGCAGCGTTTGAAGCGAACCGAGCATCGCCCAATGAAAATGGTGTCTGCCAGCTCGGCTCGCTCAAAAGTCAGATGGGGCATTTAGGCAGTGCGGCTGGCGTGGCGGGATTTATTCGCACGGCGTTGTGCCTATATCACCAATACTATCCGACCACGCTGTGGGCGGATAGCCCCAACGAAGCCATTGATTTTGAAGCGGCAGGAGTGGCATTGAGCAGGCGAGTTCACCCTTGGGAAGGCGACAACAGACTGGCTGGCGTCAGCAGCTTTGGAATGGGTGGCACCAACGCTCACGTTATACTGGGGTCATTTGACGGTGATTACGATGGCGATCATCAATGGGATGCACCACCCACCCCATTCAATACCAAACCGTATTTGAGCCAGTATTATACGAAGCTTCTTCAAGCCGACGCATCGATGGAAGTTGCGCAGCGTGTTAGAGCGCCATTTGACCAGTGGTTTCTGGAAGAAAGTTGGCAGCGGATCCATCGAATAAAAGCGGCTAAGGCTGTAAACGGGCAAACCCTTTTTATTGGTTACAACAGACAGTGCCTTGAAAAGGTGATGTCACATTATCAGCAGCAAGGCAATCGAGCCGCTTGTGTTAGCGATGTAGCGGGGTTACGCGCGTGGCTTAGCTCCGAAACTAGTGAGGTTTCTTGGCTAAACGTTGTGGTTTTCAGTGATGACCACGATTCGGAAAACGGTTCTGTACGGCCCCTTTGGCAACGAGTCGAGCTGATTCAAGCGCTGCAAATATGCAGCTCAACCATCAAGGTTCAGGTGGTCTTCTTAAACGCTTATTCGGCAGAGGTATTGGGAAACGAGCACGTGAATCCTAACAGTGCTTTGATCAATGGTTTGGTTAACACCATAGCCATCGAAAATCCAACCATGGCTGGTTACGGTTTGGATGTGGGGGAGCATGAATCGCCCACGGATTTAGCGTTGTGTTTGATGCACCTATTGGATCTAGTGAACACCAAGCCTGAACGTTCAAACGAGCCCTTTTTTGCCTTGCGCTATGGTTACTTATGGCAACGCTCTTTTCTTGAATCAGCTATAGAACCAGTGGAATCGAATGAACCAACGAAATCGAGTGAATCTGGTGTGTATCTCGTGACGGGATCGAATGGCGGCATTGGGCGGTATGTTACTCAACACTTTTTATCACAACATCACCAAAACGTGGTGATAGGTTTATCTCGCTCAGCGCAACAAGAAAGCATTCAGCCAGGTCAAAGAGAGCAGCACGTTCGATGCGATATCTCAAGTGCGGTGCAGTGGCGATCACTCGTGGAGCAAATTCATCAATCTTATGGTCGTGTAAAAGGCATTGTTCATGCCGCTGGGGAAGCGGGGGGGGCAATGATACATGCGCTGAATCCCGACATCCTCCAACGCAACGTGGGTGCCAAAGTGCAAGGTGCCATTCAACTTTCTTTTTCGGTCGACACATTGCAACCAGAATTCGTTTTGTATTGCTCGTCGATGTCTTCTCGTTATCCCGTGGCTGGGCAAACCGATTACAGCGCTGCCAATGTGTTTCTGAATCAGATGTCTACTCGTCAGAGGGAAGCAAAAACACGCGTTATTTCGGTTAATTTCCCGACATGGTTGCAAACGGGGATGGCAAAACACGTCAGTGAAACCGACTTTGCGATAACGCCGCAAGAAGGTTTGAAGGTTTTTGATAGGGTGATAGACAGCCTTTTTGAAGGTTGTGTGTATGTGTCGCCGTTAAAGCAGAATGATGCGCGGGATTTTTTTGATTCGCTCAATCATCGTGTGATTCGTACCCGGAATGAGAAAAATGGCGTAGAACAAGGCAGCCATTCGAAAGGGGCGTTCGTTGAAGGTGCCCACAGCATGACCCTTCGTCTTACGTTGCACACCTTGTTTGCCGAGGTATTGGGTATGGAAGAGAGTGACATTGAGCCCGATGTTTGCTTTTACGACTTAGGTGGCGATTCGCTGACGGTTCTTGATTTGCTGGATGCCTTGAACGAGTCCTTTCCTGCGGCTTTTACGCTGGCGCAACTTAATCAAAATGTTTCCATCGATTCGCTTTGTCTTCAATTGGATAAGCACATCTCTCAAGCCAGTGCTGGCTTTCCTTCTAGCAACGAGGACGAGCGCCACTCTGCGACAATGGTTCATGACGCCGGTGTCAGTGAGCAACCCGTCGATGTGCTTATTCATCCGGTAGGTGGCGATGTGTCTGGCTACCGTAAATGGCGAGAATATTATCCGAAAAACAGAGAGCTCATCGCGATTCGAGATCCTTTGTTAGAGGGAGGGGAGCCACTCAGCACCATTCAAATGTGTGCTCAAGAATACTGCGACTACGTTTCCGAACGCCGAGTGAAGCGGGTGATTGGTTGGTCTTTTGGCGCGGTAGTGGCACAGGAAATGGTGAAAATGCTAGGTGAAGACGTGGAGTTGGTTCTCATCGACCCGCCAGCGCTTACCCAGCCCTTACCGCATTGCCCAGCGCTCGCGAATTCGGTTTTCGTGAAAGAGGTATTACAGCAATATCCAGACCTTAAAGGGCAACTGAACGAGTACAGCTCAGTGAATGATATTGTTGACGCCATGCAAACAAGCAGCGACGACGCTCGCCTATACTTGCAGCGGGTGGTCTCTGCGTGTCAGAAAAATGCGAATGCGTTAAGGCAATATCAGCCTAGCCAAGTGCATGTTAAACACGCATGGTTGTTTATTGCCTCGGATCATTCAGATGCCGATAAAGCAGAGGTTACGGAGTCGTGGTTAAACCTGCTGCCAGATATCAACATTCGAACGGTTATTGGGGATCACTACTCCATTTTGAATGAAGTGGGTTCTCGCAACATGCTTTCCATACTAGAAAAGAATGAAGAATGATCAGTCATCGGTGGGATAAAAATAGACAACGTCAAGCTCAGTGAGAAGGCGTTTAAGTTTAAGTCACACCGTTTTCAATTACACCGTGATGGGTGAATATCATTTATGCCGACGGTTTTCTCGTGTCGACGGTATTATGATGCTGACTGATTTTATGGATCGGAGTAACGAAACGCCTCTCGTCTAAGGGTATTCAGTTTGACATCACTCATGCCGCTGTGAGCCACCGTAATACGCCCGAGATAAATAAGTGGCACTTCTGCCGAGCGCCCATCAACGTAGAACTTGATCGCTTCAGCGGTGGCAACACCCAAATCATCGCTCATTCGCATGGGGGTCGCATCCAGTTCATCGAGTTTGATTTTCTCAATTTCTTTCGCCGTACCGCCCCACCCAGTAACAAAAATATCTTTGTGTTTTTTGGCTTCTTTTAATGCGTCTATCGCGCCCATGGTCATGGCGGTATTGGCGTTGTGAATCATAGACACTTCAGGAAAGTTATCCAATACCAAACGAACACCATCAGCTCCCCCGAGCTTTTGATACTGCCCAAAATGTTCGTAAAGATTTAGCCAATCGCCCTTTTCTTCTACGCAATCAATAAAGCCTTGTGATCGCTGGGTATCGGTAATTCCTGGAATGCCTCGATTGACGGCAAACTCAACACCTTTCCCTAACTCCTTGATTACATAATCACAAAGTACTTCGGCACCCATTGCACTGGAAAAATCAAACCAAGCGTCTGGCTGATGTGTCCATGCAGGGTTGGGGGTGTGAAACGCCCAAATAAATGTTCGGAAATCTTCAGATGCGGCGAGCTTTTGAATGTTGTCGGCTTGTAAACCGAGTTCAGATGGTCCAAAGATAACAAAATCATAGGGAATGTCTGATTTGAGAACCGTTTCAGTATATTGTGTTTGCAATGAGTGCTCGATTTGCTTTGACGTAAATTCATCAATTTCAAACGCGAGGTTCAATGCCTCCAAACGTTTTGTCATTGCTGTGAAGTTACGAACCCAAAAATCAGAAATATCAGCGCTCGGATAAATGATTGCAATACGAACGGGTTTTTTCAATGCCTTAGTCAGGGGTTCAGCGTTGGCACTGACCGTAATCTGAAATTGATTGAGTTTTTTAACATCTATTTGATATGCAAGGGAGTTCTTTTCTTTGTCGCTCTTGGCTAGACCTTCCATTGGCGTCGCAACAAGAGTCATGAATACAGCAGCAAGAAAAGTTTTGTAAATCTGGCTAACCATCACTGTTACCAATTATTTAATTATGTATTAACATTATTGTTAATCTATATAAAAATGCTTACAAAAAAACAATTAAATATACAATATATGAAGAAAATCATACGCTGGTTCGTTTCTTGGTTCATAGTTGCTTATAGTTCATGCAGTATTGCCAACGCTTCTGAGGAGGATTTTCTCGCTTATGCACGTGAAAAAGTAGCAAAAGCGGTGGCAAGTGACAGAAATTGGGATGGTCCTACGCGTGGTCCCAAAATTGTCTTTGAGAAGAACATCATCTTCATTGCGTCCGATCTGAGAAATGGTGGGGTGTATGGTGTGGCGAGAGGAATGTCGCAAGCCATATCGAATTTGGATTGGCACCTTCGCTTTATTGATGGGTTAGGTTCTGAGGTCAGGCAGGGCGCTGCGTTACGAAAAGCCATTGGGTTTGAACCTGATGCCATTGTTCTTGGGGGAATCGATGCACAACGTCACCGTGACATCCTGAAACTTGCAGAAAGTTTAGGGATAGTGGTGATTGGTTGGCACGCGACCGAGCAAGCAGGTGGAAATGACGATCTTGGCTTGTACACGAACATTACGACCGATCCGCTCGATGTAGCCGAAGTTGCTGCACTATTGGCGATCGTCAATTCTAATGGCAATGTTAACGCCGTTGTCTTCACCGATCCTAATTACGAAATTGCCACCATAAAAGCCAATATGATGGCGGATACCATTAAACGCTGTAAAACTTGTAATCTTCTTGAAATACAATCCCTTCCGTTAGATAAGATCGCTGGGGAAATGCCAGAAACATTTAAGAATCTTTGGGACAAATACAAAGAGAAAATTACCCATATTCTTGCGATTAACGATTTGTACATCGATTATGCTATCCCGTCGCTGGAGTCCAATGTAAAAGAAGGAAAACCCGTTCCGAACAATATTTCTGCGGGGGATGGAAGTAAAGCAGCGTATAAGCGCATCGATCAAGACTATTTTCAGTTAGCGACCGTTCCAGAACCACTTTACCTACAAGGATGGCAGACCGTAGATGAATTAAACCGAGCGTTTCATGGTATGCCGCCAAGTGGTTATTCGGCGTCTGTCCACCTCGTGACGCCAGAAAACGTAGCAGAGCTTATCAGTCAAGAAGATACGGAAATTTATGATCCTCAGAATGGTTATCGTGACGCCTACCTAAAAATATGGAAGGGTCAATGAAATTGAATCAAGTCAGTATTACTCAGCGCCTCATCTTCTCCAATCTATTGCTCTTGGCTATTCTTACCATCGCCCTATTCACGGTTATTCGTTCTCTATATTACGTTGAGTCAACGCTGAAAACGGAAGCCTCCGAGCACATTTCTGTGCTTACGGTGAATTCGGAAATTAGCCGCAGAGTGTTCGCGTTGACTTCAAGAGTCAAATTACTAGAGCAAACGTTTCTGTTTAGTGAAACCACGTTGTCGGAAGAAGCGTTTAATATTGATCTTCAATTACAGCGTTTGAGAGACCTATCGACTAACCGAGATTTCTCGCAGAAAATGGACTCGTTTATCGATAACTTTCACCGTTTTTTGGGTAGTTCGTTAGCGCTGAACCAAATTCTTAAACAAACTCAAGAAATTGACGGTTCTTTGTCTGAACAGCTTGATCAACTTGAATTAGTTGTCGCCGATAGCAAACTCACCAATATCCACGAGCTAGAGTACCTGCGCTATAACAATGAACTTGACTTGGTGAATATGCTGCGCGAAGTGTTTCTTACCGTTGGGAAAATGGTTGGGAGCATTCACAGCCGTATCACACCCGAAACCGAGAAAGTGCTGATCATCGAGATTCAAAAAGAGCTGGATATCTTTTTGCTGCACTTAGAAAACGTCGACATCGAAACCAACGAAGTCAAAGCGCAAAAAAAACGAATGAAGCGCACCGTAAAACGCTATAACGCAGCGTTGCGACGGATTAGTGCGAACCTAGAACAGCGTTGGGTAGTAATGAAAGCGTTGGTGAGCGCGCAAAACAAACTGCTCGATATGGTTGAAATGACAGAAGCACGTGTTCAAAAGCAAGCACTGCAACTTTCACAGCAATTGGAACAAGAAATTAGCCAATCCCGCTTTAATGCCATCATCATCAGTATTCTGGCTTTTTTCACTTCCTTACTTCTGATCAGTCAGGTGGTGAAACGACATATTCAAAAACCGTTGGATGATTTAAAAGAAGGGTTTGAAAGGCTCGAATCTCAAGGGGCGAATAAGCCGATCGACCTAGGAAGAACGGATGAATGGAGCCACATAGAGAATGCGTTTAACAAGATGGCCCTTCGGTTGTCTGAAGCCTATACCGACTTGAATGATGAAAAGAAAAACTTCGACTTTTTAGCCCATCATGATCCCCTGACTGGCTTAGCCAACCGGCTATTGGCCACGAAAAGTTTGGATGAAGAGATCGACAAGGCGACCAAAGAAGGCAGCTCCTTTCTTCTGCTGTATTTGGACGTTGATGAGTTTAAAACCATTAATGATTCCTTAGGGCATGCTTCTGGTGACAGCTTGTTGGCAAGCATCGCAGAAATCCTTGACCAGTTAATTACGGACGTTGGATTTGTCGCCCGAATGGGAGGGGATGAATTCATGGTGGTTTTGACCAAAGTCGACAGTTTATCGAGTGGTGAAGTACTGGCGGATCGCATCAACAAAGCATTAAGAAAGCCGTATTACATTTACGATAAAACGGTGTTTGTTTCCGTCAGTATTGGGGTTTGTCAATTCCCTAATCATGGCGTTGATGGGGAAACCCTTATCCGAAATGCAGACACAGCGATGTATCACGCGAAGCGTAACGGTAGGGATCAATACCGCGTTTATGCCGATAAGATGACATTAGAAGTCACCGACTTGATTGAAACCAATGTTGGTTTACATCATGCGATTAAAAATGATGAGTTGGTTGTGTATTTCCAACCTAAAGTTGATCTCAATTCCCAACAAGTCATTGGGGCGGAAGCGTTAGTGCGCTGGCAACACCCTAAATTGGGATTACTTCCCCCCGTTGATTTTTTAGAGGTCGCCGAGAAAAGCGACTTAATTATTGATATTGATAAGTGGGTATTCAGAGAAGTCGCCAGCTTGATCTCAGAGTGGCAAAGTGAAGGCACTCGCTTAGACGGCGTGATATTCTCGGTCAACTTCTCGGCGAGAATGTTCTACATGACGGATCTGGCTGACCAGTTACAGAGTATCTTAGATGAAACGGACTGTAAGCCTCATCAATTACTGTTGGAAATAACAGAACGGGATATGATGCGTGATTTTAAAACTTGCGTGCGCACCATCGAAACCTTGAGAACGCGAGGCTACAAAATAGCGATCGATGACTTTGGTACCGGCTACTCGTCACTTTCTGTTCTCAAAAACCTATCGGCAGACTGCATCAAGCTCGACAGAGGATTCATTCAAGATGTGAATTCATCCAAGCTCGATTATGAAATTACCAGTGCCGTCATCAAAATGGCCCAAGTACTGGATTTGGCGGTAATTGCAGAAGGGGTAGAAACCCAAAGCCATGTCGATACGCTGCTGCAAATCGGTTGCCGCTGCGCTCAAGGCTACTACTTCGCCAAGCCACTTCCTGTTCATGATTGGCTTGCTTATCTGGTAGATGATCAGAAGAAACAGCGACAAGGTTAACTTAACCCGCCCAGTTCAACGAAGGAGACCGTAAGGTCTCTTTTCTTTAATTTAAAGCTCTTTTTGTGTGAGATAAGTGGAATATCAATAAGTATCGAACAAACTCTAACCATACGTAAAGTAAATGTGATCTGAAGTGTGGAGTATTGCGAAAGTTATCATTACACTTGCTCGAACGGCGCACCTAAGTGCGTAATAAGAACAAACCTTATCGACAAAGGCAAAAGTCCAATAACCCCGGCACTGACCGTCCATGCCATATAAAGTCGGTAAGCAGAAGTAATGAACAACGAATACAAGCAAGGAAGGACACATGGCTAGGTCTAACTTCGAATTCCTGAAAGGCGTAAATGATTTCTTGTACGCTATTGCTCGCGCAGCAGAAAAAAACTATCCGGATGACCCAAACACCACGCTTGCCAAATTGCGAATTTTTGGCGAATCAACTGCAAAACACCTAGCAAAATTGCTAGACATCCCAATTCCTGAGAACCAATACGATCTCCTACGTGAATTGGGCAAAATCCCTTTTGTCGATGACGGCATTCTTAACGTATTCCATAAGCTACGTAAAATAGGCAATCAGGCAGTACACGAGTACCACGATGATTTGCAAGACGCTGAAATGTGCCTACGATTCGCGTTCCGTATCGCGGTGTGGTATTACCGATTAGTCACCAAACAATACGATTTCCCTGCACCAGAATTTGTTCTGCCAACCTCTGAAAATAATGAGCAATTTGAACAGGAAATCGCCTCTCTGAAACAGGAGCTGGCTCTAGCGCGCCAAAGTGAAAAACAAGCGAAAGAGCAATCCAAAGCTGAGTACGAAGCTCAGCAGGCAAAGTTAATCGCATTGAGTGGTTATATTTCGGTATTGGAGAGTAAGCAGCAAGAAACACAAGTTCAGTACCAAGCTCGTATTCATGCCCTTGAAGCCAAGCTTAAAGAACAAGAAGCAGAGCTCTCTAAGAAGACAGAAGCCGAACGTAAAGCGTATAAGAAACAAATCATCGATGAGGCGAAATTACGCCCTCTAGACCTAAGTGAAGAGGAAACCCGTTATCTCATCGATACCCAGTTGCGTAAAGCTGGCTGGGATGCGGATACAAAAAAATTGACATTCGCCAATGGCACTCGTCCTCAAGTTGGGCGCAATATGGCCATTGCTGAGTGGCCAACAGGCAAAGATGAAACCGGAAGAACAGGCTTTGCCGACTACGTACTGTTTGTTGGTTTAAAGCCAGTCGGTGTTGTCGAAGCGAAGAAAAGCAACAAAGACGTATCCGCCAAGCTGAACGAGGCATACCGCTACAGCAAGTACTTTGATAATGATTTCCTGCGTGATCAATTGCAACACGCTGCCAATGATGACAAAGAGCAAAAAGCCGTCTTAGACGCTATTCCTCTTTCTTTACCCACGTGGGCAGACTCCAGTGGCAGTGAACGTTTTAAGATCCCATTCTGTTTTTCTGCCAATGGGCGAGGCTATAGAGCCGCCCAGAAAAACAAAAGCGGGATCTGGTTTCGAGATGTACGCCACCCAACCAATATGCCCAAAGCCCTGCCAGAGTGGCACCGACCGGAAGAGCTCATCGCCAAGCTAGACAGTGACGACCAGCTCAACAACAAGTGGTTTAGCAAAAACGCAGACATGAGCGACCTCGACTTACGTTACTACCAAGAGGAAGCGGTGCAAGCGACCGAACAAGCCATCATCAATGGTGAACAAGACATTTTGCTCGCCATGGCAACGGGTACAGGTAAAACTCGAACCGCCATTGCCATCATGTATCGGTTGATCCAGTCGCAGCGCTTTAAACGCGTTTTATTCCTCGTTGATAGAACATCACTGGGTAAACAGGCATTAGATTCGTTTGAAGACACCAGCATCAAAGGCGACACCTTTAATACGATTTTTAACATCCAAGGGCTCACGGAACGTTTTCCTGAAGACAGCACAAAAATTCACGTAGCAACGGTTCAGTCGCTAGTAAATCGTACGCTTAAAAGTGATGAAGTGATGCCCGTTGGGCGTTACGACTGCATTATTGTAGATGAAGCGCACCGGGGCTACATTCTTGATAAAGAACAAACCGAAGGTGAAGAAAAGTTCAGAAGCCAACTAGATTTTATCTCTGCGTATCGCAGAATCATCGACCATTTCGATGCCGTGAAAATCGGCCTTACCGCCACTACGGCAGTGCACACCCTTGATATTTTCGGTGGTGTGAAGAAAGCTCCGGTTTACCGTTATCTTTACCGAGAAGCAGTGGTGGACGGTTACCTGTGTGATCAGGATCCACCCCTTCGCATCATCACCAAGTTAAGCGAAGGCGGCGTGTATTATTCGCAAGGCACAGAGGTACAACGTTTGTCTAACCAAGGTGAACTCATCAGCGACACCCTAGAAGACGAACAAGGCTTTGAAGTGGCCGACTTCAACCGCGCATTGATTGCCTCTAACTTTAACAAAGTGGTATGCGAAGAGCTGGTGAATCACATAGATCCAACCAGCTCACAGAAAACATTGGTATTCTGTGTAAACAACACGCACGCCGATACCGTCGTTGAAGAGCTACGAACCGCCTTTAAAGCCAAGTACCCTCAGTTAGAGCACGATGCGATCATCAAAATCACCGGCGATTCAGACAAAGACGCAACCAAAGTCCAATCGATGATCACTCGTTTCAAAAAAGAGCGCTTGCCAAACATCGTCGTCACCGTTGATCTGCTCACTACGGGGATTGATGTCCCAAGCATTGGTAACCTCGTGTTTATGCGCAAAGTGCGCAGCCGTATTTTGTATGAGCAAATGAAAGGGCGGGCAACTCGCTTGTGTCCAGCCGTGGGGAAAACCGCGTTTAAGATCTTCGACGCCGTGGATTTGTATTCCACGCTGGAAAGTGTCGATACCATGCGCCCTGTTGTGGTTCGTCCTAAAGTGGAGCTGCAAACCTTAGTGAACGAAATCACGGATTCTGAAACGTACAAAGTGAAGGAAGCGGATGGCCGAAGCTTTGCGGAACATAGCCACGAGCAATTGATCGCCAAGCTTCAACGCATAGCTAAACATGCAGAATTCAACCGTTACAAATCAAAAAACATCGACAGCCAAATCAAACGCCTAGATGAACTTTGCTTAAGTTCAGCAGGGTGCAATTTCGGCAATCTTGCCAATACACTCAAGCAGAAAGGCCCCAAATGGTCGGCAGAAGTGTTTAACAAGGTGGCCAGCATGGTCGGGCGATTAGAGCAGCTCAAACAAGAAATAAACGACTTGCGAGACATGCCGATTTTCACCGACGTAGACGACGAAGTCTTGCGCGTTGAAACCGTGTATGGCGAGCATGAAACCGCGCAAGATTTTTTAGAAGCCTTTGACGCGCTGGTGGATCGTTCCATTAACCAGCAAGAAGCGTTAAACGTGATCGTCAACCGCCCAAGGGATTTAACTCGAAAAGGCTTGTTAGAACTGCAAGAGTGGTTCGATGCGCAAAACTTTAACGAGCCAACCCTCAAAAAAGCGTGGAAAGAAACCAAAAACCAAGATATAGCCGCTCGCCTTGTCGGTCACATTCGCCGAGCCGCCATTGGGGATGCGCTATTGCCATTTGAAGAAAGGGTCGATCTCGCGCTGACCAAAATCAAAGCGCAAAACGCGTGGAGCGCCGAGCAGCTAAACTGGCTTGATCGCCTTGCTTCATCCATTAAAGAAAAAGTGGTGCTCGACGACGACACCTTTAAAACCGGGAATTACAAACGCAAAGGGGGCAAACGCAAGCTAGAGCGCGTCTTTAATGACGAATTAGACAGCGTTCTCACCCAATTTAAAGAATATATGTGGGATGCGCCCGCCTAACTCAGTAGAATCGAACCCAATTTAATGTAGCCAAATGAAAGGCAAGTGCTGGGCGTGGTTCAAATCAGAACCTGAGAACGTACATCGCCGCACTTGCCTATAACAAACAAGAGAACAAACATGAACAATAATGATCTGGTCGGCAAACTGTGGAAGCTGTGTGACAACCTGCGCGATGGTGGCGTCTCTTACCAAAACTACGTCAACGAGCTGGCGTCTCTGCTGTTTCTGAAAATGTGTGAAGAGACAGGTCAGGAAGAAGAATTGCTGCCAGAGGGTTACCGTTGGGCCGATCTAAAAGCCAAGCTAGGCCAAGAACAGCACCAGTTCTACCGAAATATGCTGGTGCAGTTGGGTGCCGACGACCACGCCATTGTTCGTGCCATTTTCCAAAACGTAAACACCACCATTACCCAGCCTGCGCAGCTCACAGAGCTGGTGAACAACATGGACAACCTGGAATGGTTTGACGAATCCGATTCTGGGCAAGGGCAAGGCAAAAGCCGCGACGACTTTGGTGACATGTACGAAGGGCTGCTGCAAAAAAACGCCAACGAGACCAAGTCTGGCGCGGGGCAATACTTCACCCCCCGTGCGCTCATCAGCACCATTGTTAAGCTAATGCAGCCGCAGCCCCTTGAAATCATTCAGGATCCGGCAGCAGGCACCGCCGGCTTTTTAATAGAAGCAGACAAGTACATAAAAGCCCACACCAACGATTTAGAAACCCTAAGCGGCGACGACCAAGACTTTCAAATGAAACAAGCCTTTGTTGGGCTGGAACTGGTGCCAGAAACCCGCCGTTTAGCCCTGATGAACTGCCTGCTGCACGATATTGAAGGCGATAAAAACGAAGGGGCGATCCGCTTAGGCAATACGCTTGGTAGCGCAGGGGAAAACTTGCCAAAAGCCGATGTGATCCTAACCAACCCGCCATTTGGCAGTGCAGCCAGCACCAACATTACCCGCACCTTTGTACACCCAACGGGCAACAAACAGCTCTGCTTTATGCAGCATATCTATGATGCGCTTGAACCAGGTGGCCGTGCCGCGGTAGTCATTCCAGATAACGTGTTATTTGAAGGCGGTAAAGGTACGGAAATTCGCCGTGACCTAATGGACAAGTGTAACTTACATACCATCCTACGTTTGCCAACGGGTATCTTCTACGCACAGGGTGTGAAGACCAACGTACTCTTCTTCCAAAAAGGCACGCCAAAAAACAAGCACCAAGACAAAGGTTGTACTAAAGAGACATGGGTATTCGATATGCGTACCAACATGAACACTTTTGGTAAACGTCGTCCACTGACTGAAAAGCACTTTGAAGCTTTCATCAATGCTTATGGCACAGACAAAAACGGACAATCACCGCGTGAAGAAGGCGTATTCGATACCTTGGGTGCCATTTATCCAGAAGGTGAAACAGCAGAAAGCCTCTGCGAGCAAGCGCACAAGGATAACAGCGAGAAAGCGCATGTAGAAAGCAACGCGCGCTTCCGCAAATTCAGCCGTGATTACATTCGTGACCAAAAAGGCGACAGCCTGGATATCTCTTGGTTAAAAGACTTAGAAGCCACCAGCGCAGAAAACCTGCCAGAGCCAGAAGTACTGGCCGGTGAAGCGATGGCAGAGCTCACCGAAGCCATGTCGGAAATTTACCAACTGATGCAAGCACTGGGCGCGAATGATGAAGCAGAAGGGCAAAAGCAGTTGCTTGAAGAAGCCTTTGGCTTAGCAGAAAAGCCGGAGGCAGAGTAATGAGTGATTTGCCGAAGGGTTGGGCTGAAACTGAGCTTGGTAATGTAACTAATTACGGGGCAACGACTAAACCTGATCTAAAGACCATTGATGATGAATGTTGGGTCCTAGAGTTAGAGGATATAGAAAAAGATTCTTCTAAGTTGCTAAAACGGCTAAGTTTTAGTGACCGAGCGCCTAAAAGCTCAAAGAACTCGTTTGTAAAAGGTGATGTTCTTTATGGAAAGCTCCGTCCTTACTTGAACAAGATGCTAATCGCTACTGAAGATGGGATTTGTACGACAGAGATAGTGCCTTTAAAGGTGCCTAATGATCTTTTCGAAAACCGCTTTCTTTTCTATTGGCTAAAAGGAAAGCAGTTTAGTGACTATGTCAACGCAGTAAGCTACGGCGTGAATATGCCAAGGTTGGGCACAAAAGATGGCAAGAAAGCGCCAATGATAGTCGCCCCACTAGCCGAACAAAAACGCATCGTTGAAAAACTTGATGAAGTATTGGCACAGGTCGACACCATCAAAGCCCGTCTAGATGGCATCCCAGATTTGCTGAAACGCTTCCGCCAATCGGTACTCGCTTCTGCGGTGTCGGGTAAGTTGACGGAAGAGTGGAGATTAACCAACTCCCCCAAGAAAGTTGATAATAGTGAATTAGCTCAAATTAATGCAATACAAAGAAAAGAGAGCGTAGACGGTAGAACTCAAAAAGCAAAAACACTAGATGATATTCCAGGACTAAAACTACCAACAACTTGGAGTTGGAACTCTATTGATATTTGCTCCCTAAAAATTACTGATGGTACGCATCATTCCCCTCAGAGTTACCCAGAAGGGGACTTTATGTACGTAACATCAAAAAATGTGCGTGAGGGGTATCTAGATATGAATAACCTTACTTACGTAACTAAAGATACACACGAAGAGATTTACTCTAGATGTGATGTTAAATTTGGGGATGTGTTGTATGTAAAAGACGGTGCAAATACTGGACTAGCGTGTGTCAATAGTATCGACGAGCCAATATCATTGCTCTCTAGTGTTGGTGTGATTAAAGTAGCTGACTATTTGACTCCAAAGTATTTACAACACTACTTAAACTCGCCAATTGGACGCAAGCTTATGCTAGATAAGATGGGTGGAACCGCGATAAAAAGGCTTACATTGAAGAAAATTAAAGAGTCTCCATTATCACTTCCCCCATTAGAAGAACAAAAAGAAATCGTTCGTCTCGTTGACCAATACTTCGCTTTCGCTGACACCATCGAAGCGCAAGTGAAAAAAGCGCAGGCGAGGGTAGATAACCTCACCCAAAGTATTTTGGCAAAAGCGTTCCGTGGTGAACTGGTGGCGCAAGATCCAACCGATGAACCCGCCGACATACTGCTAGAGCGCATTGCCGAGGCTCGCGCCGATGCCGAAGCCCTCGCCAAGGCAGCCAAAAAAGCCGAAGCGGCAAAGAAAAGAGCCGCGAAGAAGGCATTAAACGCATAATTCTAATCAACCCCTTTGAGCGCAAGGTCAACGGGGTTTTTATCACAACAAATGGCTAGAAATGAATAACCAAATAACTTTCGAAGAAAGAGACATCTATGAGCAATTTGCGGATGTAGATAAATTGTCTCGTATGATGAAAAACTGGGAGCCAGAAGTCCTGAATTCATTTTGTAAAATTTTGAACTTGGCTCATCAGGCAGGGTTAGATGTTTACACAACCAATACTAAAGACAGCATGATTCGTATTGGAAGAAAAGAGAGGCATGAAACCGCACACTCTGTTTTTGCCACCTTTTCCCCGATGCAAAATGAGTTGAAATATAAGCGTAGATTTGGATTAGAAGGCGCCGATGATACGGAGGTTTGCCAAACGAATGAACGGTTATTCGAACGCTTACAGCAGTCAAATTTGTTATCGGAGTTCAGTAAGAAGTATTCAATTGAACGCTCTCCTTACAAGCCGAAAGATTATCCAAATAAAGAAATGCTTTCAGATAGTCCCGATCACTCATCGAGTGGGTACGTAGCCCCTCTAAACCAAATCCTTTACGGTCCGCCCGGCACAGGCAAAACCTATCACACTATTGAAGCGGCAGTAAAAGCCGCTGAGCCGGGCTCTTATTGGGAAACTCGGAGTGAGTTAAAAGCCATATACGATGATCTGGTAAAAGCCAAACGCATCCGGTTTGTTACCTTCCATCAAAGCTATGGCTATGAAGAGTTTGTTGAGGGTCTAAGCGCAACCACAACAGACAACGACCAAGTCAGATACACCATTAAAAAGGGCGTATTCAAAGCCATTGCGGATGATGCCAGAGAAAACCTGAAAAATAGTCAGAAAGATCAGCAAGCACTGAATGAGGAGAAAAAATTCGAACATGGTTTAGAGGCGTTGAAACTCTCTGCTTTTTATGACTCGGCTGGAATTTCCCTAACCGAAGCGGTATCGATCATTGATATTACGGAGGAAGGTTTTCGTTACAGCGGCAGTAACTGGAAGGCTTCTCAGATCATGAAGTTTTCGGATTTAAAAAACCTCTATTTGGCTGGTGTAGATAATCGGCAGGAAGTGAAAAAAAATTCAACGGTATCGGGTTTAGCAAGAGAACATGCAACCTACTATTTTAAGGCACTCCAACAACTTAAAAGCTGTATGCCTAGTGAGATCGCAGGCTCAGAACCATGCCAAAAGCAGAACTACGTATTGGTAATTGACGAAATCAACCGAGGCAATATCTCTAAAATTTTTGGTGAGCTGATTACGTTGATTGAGCCAAGCAAGCGCATGCCCGCGGTTAAAAAACCGGAAGATGAGAGCCTAGAAATTCGTTTGCCCCACAGCAAACCATTATTTTCCGTGCCAGATAACTTGTACCTAATCGGCACCATGAACACTGCCGACCGTTCATTAGCCATGATGGACACGGCACTGCGCCGCCGTTTTGATTTTGTCGAGATGATGCCCAAGCCCGAGCTTCTGAAAGGCGTGGTTGTCAATGGTATCGACCTTGAGCGACTGCTTAAGGTGCTCAATGAACGTATCGAGATTTTATACGACCGAGAGCACACCCTTGGTCACGCCTTTTTTATGCCTGTTAAAAACAAGCTGGAAGATGAAGAGCAAAAACACTTGGCGTTTTCTGAGTTGGTTTCAGTATTTCAAAACAAGATTATTCCGCTTCTGGAAGAGTACTTCTTTGAAGATTGGGAAAAAATTCGCTTAGTACTTGCCGATAACCAAAAGCCTGAACACTTACAATTTGTGACCAAAACATCACTTGAACAAACAGCGTTAAAGCAGCTATTTGGCGACAGTCATGGGCTCAATTCCTTTGGTGAAACGTATCAGCAATATTCACTTAAAGAACATGAGTCGGGCGTGTGGCAAAACGCTAAGGCATACGTTGGCATTTACGCTCCCGACAGCGTGAACGAGGCTAAGCGTTCAGATGCGGCAAACACACAGTCAGAAGAAACAAAATCGGAACCCGAGCCGAGCGAGGCGTAAATGACCACGCCTATTGTTTATGAGTTTGGTTATTTGAGCTGTGAGGAAGAGGTGGCAAAAGCCAATGGCTATACGCTGATTTCCCTTTCTGCCTTTCAATACCTAGAGCAATTGTGCCTAAACAAACACGCTGGCAAAGTGGGGCGTTTTTTAAAGCTGTTTACCCGATATGGGCACAAAGTACTGCAAGTGCAAAACTATGTGGGTGTGATGTTTACGCCCAATGGTGAACACATTGAAGTGTTGCCCAAGTTAGCCAAAAAAAGCGACCAGTCTAAATCTGCAAACGTAGAGGCGAGAAAAAAGCTGCTTATGATGCTCAGGCATCTTCGCGAGTTTCGTTATATCGAAACCCATTCAGCAAGTATCGAGACGGAAAAAATGCCCTTGCTTGAGGTGTTTATTCAGCAGTTTTTACACAGTGTAAACCAGTTAGTGAAACGTGGGTTGCGCAGGGATTACGTACAATGTGAGGACAACCTTACCTTTTTAAAAGGCAAATTATTGGTGCCCAAGCAACTTCGGCACAATTTGGTGAATAAGCATAAGTTTTATGTCGAGTACGATGAATTTCTTCAAAACCGACCTGCCAACCGGCTGATTCGGGCAGCGTTGAAAAAGGTAGGCGCTTACACGCACCTCAACGCGAATCAACGGTGGATACGTGAGTTAGATTTTGCGTTTAATGACGTCCCGATTAGTCAAGACGTCAAAAATGACTTCGCTCAGGTGCAACTGAACCGAGGAATGAGCCACTATGAACGGCCTTTAGCTTGGGCAAAATTGATCCTTGAAGGCTTTACCCCAGTAAGCATGAAAGGCGAAGCCGAAGCGCCATCGCTTTTGTTTCCTATGGAATCGGTGTTTGAAAGCTATGTGGCGTCGGTACTTAAATCGCAGCTTAGTGAGGGGGTTGAGCTTACGACACAAGCCTCGTCCCAGCATTTGGTGATGCACAATGGTCAAAGTCAGTTTGGGCTCAAGCCCGATTTACTGGTGACCACGTCGAAAGGCTCCTCAATGGTGCTGGATACCAAATGGAAGTTAGTAGACGTTACAGCGAATAACTTTGGGTTATCTCAAGCAGATTTCTATCAAATGTTTGCTTACGGGCATAAGTATTTGAATGGAAAAGGAGAGCTTTTCTTAATCTACCCTGCTCATGATTCATTTATGGAGCCAATTCAGCACAGTTTTGATTTCAGCGACTCTTTAAAACTGTGGGTTGTTCCGTTTGAGCTCCAATCTGATGGGAAAAGCCAGCTAAAGTTGAAAGGGCTAGAAAGCTCATCATGCATTCATTCCGTTTTCCAATAATGGTAGAGCCAAAACACCTTTTAAATCAGTATCCGCTTTAGAGTCATTAGCTGGATACTGAGTTTCGTGTGTAACGCTTCAACCAATCCAACCCATCGTAGGTATTGGTTTTGGGGTGATATTCACAGCCGATCCAGCCGTGGTAGCCAACCTCGTTTAATACATCGAGCAGGTAAGGCAAATTAAGCTCGCCTAAGTTGGGCTCGCTGCGGTCGGGGACAGAGGCAATTTGGACATGCCCGATATGGGGAGCACATTTGCGAAGTAGGGTGGTGATGTCGCCATCCATGATTTGAGCGTGGTAGAGATCAAATTGCAGCTTCACGTTTTGGCGGTCGATTTGGTTGATCAGTTCAACGGCTTCTTTTTGATGCGATATGAGGTAACCAGGGATATCGCGGCTATTCAAAGGTTCTATCATAATGTCGATACCGTATGGTGCGAAGGCGTCGGCCGCGTATCGTAGATTCTTGATAAAAGTGGCGATATGTTGTTGGCGAGAAAAACACGATTCTACAATGCCCGCCATAACGTGAACTTTCTTACACCCAAGTTCCAGAGCGTATTTTAGCGCGAGGCTAACACTTTTCCGAAACTCCCTTTCACGGTCTGGCAGTGCAGCTAACCCTCGTTCTCCGTGCGACCAATCGCCGGGCGGCAGGTTAAACAGCGCCAGCTCAAGGTGGTGCTTTTCCAGTTTTTTTGCAATGTCTTGTGGTGGGTGGGCATACGGGAATAGGCACTCAACGGCATGAAATCCTGCCACACGAGCCTTTACAAACCGATCGAGAAAGGGTTCTTCCGTAAAGAGTAGGGTTAAATTTGCAGCAAATTTAGGCATCCTTCTTTTTTCTATCAAACCTTTATCTCCTATCAATCCTTGAATGGGAATACTGTGGCACGTTTTATCCTAACAGGGATCGAGATGAGATGGATACACAGAGAAACGAAAAACAGCAGACCGAAGCCTGCTGTTTTGAATGGACTCACCTAATTCGACTTAATATTGACTAGTGTTTTCTTGAACTTTGTACACTGTACCTGCTTGGAAGCGCTCTAGATAATCGACTAGATCGCGTTTCACTTCAGGAACCAGAATATAGAGACCCACAATGTTGACCAGTGCCATTGCAAAGATCATGGCATCAGAGAAGTCGATAACAGGACCTAGGTTCATGGCTGCACCAATCACAACAAAGAGGCAGAAGATAAACTTAAAGATAAGTTCTGCTGCTTTGCTTTCGCCAAATAGGTACGTCCACGCTTTCAAGCCATAGTAAGACCAAGAGATCATGGTAGAGAATGCGAACAAAACAACCGCAATAGCAAGAATGTACGGGAACCAACCAATGGCGCTACCAAAGGCAGCAGAAGTCAGCTCAACGCCCGCTAAACCAGTATCTGTATCTAGGTAACCCGTAATAATGATAACCAACGCCGTCATTGTACAAATCACTACAGTATCGATGAACGGTTCTAGGAGCGATACAAACCCTTCAGACATGGGCTCTTTCGTTTTTACTGCTGAGTGAGCAATCGCGGCAGAACCTACGCCTGCTTCGTTCGAGAACGCTGCACGTTTAAAGCCCTGAATCATCACCCCAATCACACCACCTGTTACCCCTTCACCAGTAAAGGCACCGTTGAAGATGGCACCGAACGCATCGTCGATACGGTCGAAGTTAAGTAGGATGATGATAAGCGCAGCACCCACGTAGATAGCCGCCATGAACGGAACCACTTTCTCGGTCACTTTTGCGATGGACTTGATACCACCGATGATCACGATACCGACGATGACCGCCAGAATAAGACCAAACAACCAGCCTTTATCTGCGAGGAACGAAGCGTCGCCCCCTGTTACGCCAACCACTTGTTTGAATGCTTGATTCGCTTGGAACATGTTACCGCCACCAAGCGCGCCACCAATGGCAAAGATAGAGAACAACACAGCCAGTGTGCGACCAAGCGCCGCATTACCGCGTTTTGTTAAACCTTTGCTGAGGTAGTACATAGGGCCACCAGAAACAGACCCATCAGGGTTGGTATTTCTGTATTTCACACCCAAGGCACATTCAACAAACTTACTCGACATACCGAGTAAACCCGCGAGAATCATCCAGAATGTGGCACCCGCACCACCAATTGTGACCGCGACAGCAACACCCGCGATGTTACCCAAGCCAACCGTACCGGAGAGTGCGGTTGTTAGTGCCTGAAAGTGAGAGACCTCACCTTCTTCTTTGGCTTTAGGATCGGAGAATTTACCCGAAACTAACTCCAACGCGTGTTTAAACCCGCGAATATTGATGAAGCCAAGGTAGACGGTGAAAAAGATTGCAGCAATCACTAACCAAAGAACAATCCACGGCACTTGTACGTCAGTAAAAGGGAAAGGGATGCTTGAAAAGATCATTCCTACAAAAGGGTTGACGATCGGTGCGACGATTTCATTGATTGTGTCATCAAGGCTTGCGGCGGCAGCATTGCACGCTGTGGTACTTGCCAACAAGGCAAGCGGAATTCGTTTGTCCATAAGTTTCCTTCCTGTCAAAAAGACTTATTGAGATTTAGAGTTTTTATATGTTGTGTTTATGTTGTGTTTTTATCGGTGTAGTCAGGAGAGTATTATTCATCCCCGTAACATGTTAGCAACATGCCTATCGGAAAGTATGAGCTGCCAGACACTTCTGCTATTTACTGGATGGAGTTATTTAAAAACGTTTTTTTGCTGTATTTTTGTGTTTTTGCAGGAATTTAGGTGGAATGCCTTGGGGTATATGGTGGATTATTTGCTAATTTCGCGGCGTTTAAAATCTACATGATTTTTTGGATTGTTGCAGTTAGCACTTCATTTCTATTTTTCCACGATTGAATTTAACATGTAAGTCTTTTATTTATAGATAGTTTTATCAATATGGATTGTTTAAAAATAAATCAGCCAGACTCTAATTTCTGGCTGATTTGCCTGTTGGTTTTTGTTGCATATCTGGGCTGAGTGTATCACCCACAACAGCTGCAATTCCGTTTGTACTTACTCATTTTACCAATACCTGGGTTGAACGTATTGGTGGGATCTAATGCGTGGTAAAAGGCTTGGAGTTGTTGTTCAGCTTCATACAAATGACCAACATTGTGTTCGGCAGGGTATTTTGCGCCTTTGCGGGTCAGAAGCGCTAACATTTGGGCTTTGATCTTCTTGGTGTCGGCCCCTTTTTTGAAGACATAATCCTGGTGAAATACATGACACATAAAGTGACCATAGTAGAGCGCCATCACCATATCTTTGGTGATGTCTTCCGGTAGTTGTTCCACCCAATCTATGTCGTTGCGGCGCAATGCGATGTCCAACGCTAAGATGTCTTCTACCTCTTGAGAATGGATGGTTTCATAGCGAATGGCGGCACCTGCCGCTGCAAATCGGTGAAGTAATGCTTTTTTGCCTTCATCAGCCGTACATTCAAAGTAATCACAGCCGTCTTGTTTAGACCAAACGCTACCCAAATACTCTTTAGCTTCTTCAATACCGCCATCACTCATTTTAAGAATCAGGTGATGTTCATATTTGTCCCTAAACTGACGCATGCGTTTGGGCAGGTGTTGCGGAAACAATTTGGTTGCCCAATACATTAAAATATCGGGTAAGTCTTTTGAGACAAAAGGAATGCGTTTTAATGTCGCTTCGACTTTCGCTTTCAAAGCAAAAAATTTGGGCAGCTTATCCGTTCCCAAGTGATGGATAGAAAGGAACACATCTTTGCCGTAGGTTTCGGATAGGTTGAAGATATCACGGTGCATGTATTCCCCCATTTCCGGTAGGTGCTTAAAATTGCTCAGCATCTCTCGACGCAGCACAGTAAGCTTGGCAGGGTCATTACAGCCTATATAAAAAATCTGTTCTTTTTCAGGGACAGGGTAGCTGTCTACCCGCACGGCAAAGACCGCCAATTTGCCTGCACAACCGCTGGCTTCGAATAGCCTGCGGGAATCCGCATTAAAGCGAGAAGGGGTGTCTGCATCCACATCTCTTACGCGCTCGTCGTATTCTCTGTCTGATGCCATCGCATCATGATGGGTTATCTTGCTTGGGTCAAAGTTGCCTTGTTCAACATTTGTGAGGATGTCTTCTGGCGTATCGCCAAGCCCCTCTATCCCTAGGTGATTGACCAGTATGAGTTCCCCGTCTTTGGTTACTTGCCCAAACAACGAAAGCTCTGTGTAAGCAGGGCCTCGCTTAACCAATGCGCCCCCAGAATTATTCGCAATGCCGCCGACCACTGTTGCGCCAATAGAGGAGGAGCCAATCACAGAGTGGGGTGCTCGGTTAACCGTTTTCAATGTTTTCTCAAGTTGATGCAAGCTAACGCCGGGTAAACTCACGACTTGTTTGCCATTATCGATTAAGTGCAAAGTGTTCATGCGCATAATATTGATGATCACAACGTCACGATCGTAGTCTTCGCCGCTAGGGGCCGAACCTTCAGTAAGACCAGTTTTTGCGGCCTGCATGATGACGATGCAATTCGCTGCTACGGCCGCTTTTAATAAGCGCCATTGCTCTACCAGCGTACCCGGAAACAGCACCGCAAGGGCTTTGCCTTTACCAGAACGAAAACCAGAGCGGTAATACTCGGTTTTCTTTTCCTGCGTTAAAACGTGTTCATGCCCGACAATGTCGATGAAGGTGTTGATTAGCTCTTGGGTACTCATGGCGTCCTTGTGATCGATTTGTTAATCATTGTGATGTATTCATCTTAAATTCGAATGTCAGTGTGAACCAGAAGCGAACTTCGCATAATTTCCAAAAGTGCAATTTAAAGATCTCATGCAAAGCATGGATTTGTTGTAAATCAACAGGTTAACAAAGGTTGATTATTGCATTATTGGAATAAATAACATTGTATTTTTCCAAAAGTGACATAAAGCCGAGTGGTGGTCAGTTAGATTTTATGTGAATGGAAAGTGATGTAGAGCATGGTTTTGATTGGGGGGGAGAGCCGTTGGCTAAGTGTGTTATCTGCTGAAGCGATGAAAACGCATAGAGACTGAACTCAATTTAACCACGAAAGGTCCTTACATCCCTAAGGAACCTTCAAAAGGATAATTAAAAGTGGTTGTGCCCTTGTTAATGATGACTTCCCCCCAATGTATGAAATAGGTGAAAAATTGTTCACCTATAACTGGAGGGCATTCTCATGCTCCAAAGTAACCAGTCTTCAGAAAACCCCAACCCTTGGGGAGGAGGAAAACAAGCCCCTCCTAATTTGGATGAATTCTTCTCTTCTGTGATTCATTTTTTTAAAAAAAACCGACCAGGAGGAAAGCCTTCAAGCTTTTTTGCTCCTCTTATTATCTTCTTCTTAGCGCCTGTTTTATGGACAGCTTTTTATACCGTGCCGAGTGACTCTGTTGCGGTGATACAGCGGTTTGGTAAATATGTACACAGTGTTCCAGCCGGGCTTCATCTTAAGATGCCACTGGGAATTGATACAGTGAAAATCGTGCCTGTAAAACGGCAGCTTAAACAAGAGTTTGGGTTTACAACGCCAGGTGCAAATGACCCGAATCAAAGTCCACGAGCCAATTTCGGGCGACAAGAAACGCAAATGGTGACTGGCGATTTAAATGCAGCCCTCGTCGAGTGGGTGGTGCAATATCGAATCTCAGAGCCCATTAGTTTTCTGTTTGAAGTGCGGGAGCCTAGTGAAACACTCCGGTATGTTGCAGAGTCTGTCATGCGTGAAGTGGTGGGCGATCGGACAGTGGATGAGGTGATCACGATTGGTCGGCAAGAAATTGAGTCAGAAGCCCTTACTAAAATGCAAGCGTTAACGGCCAAATATACTTTAGGGATCAGTATTGATCAGGTGCAGTTAAAAAACATCAACCCGCCGAAGCCTGTTCAAAGTTCGTTTAATGAAGTCAATCAGGCTCAGCAGGAAAAAGAAAAGCTCATTAATGAAGCACGTCGGGACTACAACAAAGTCATCCCTTTGGCGTTAGGAGAAAAAGATCAACGGATCAGAGAGGCTGATGGCTATCGCTTAAAGCGGATTAATGAAGCGGAAGGCGATACGGCTCGGTTCAAGGCATTATTGTCCGAATACACTAAAGCGCCGGAGGTAACGAAGAGGCGAATCTATCTTGAAACAATGCAGGCTGTATTACCTAACATTCGTTCCAAAATTATCATCGATGAGCAAGCAAATAATATTCTACCTTTGCTCAACCTCAATGGAACACAAGGAGAAGCCCAATGAAACCGATCAAAGTAGGAGTCGCATTTGCGTTACTCTTAGGGGGTTCTCTTAGCCTGTACAACGCACTCTACACCGTGAGCGAGGTACAGCAGGTCATTATTACTCAATTTGGAAAACCCGTTGGAGAGCCCGTTGTTGATGCAGGTTTGAATATAAAAATACCGTATGTTCAAGAGATTAATTTGATCGATAAACGAGTATTGGAATGGGATGGTAACCCGTCCGACATGCCCACAAAAGACAAGCTGTATATTTCTGTTGATTTGTTTGCTCGTTGGCGAATTGTCGACCCACTCCAGTATTTTTTACGCCTGAAAGATGAGCGCAGCGCACAATCTCGACTTGACGATATTTTGGGGAGTGAGACGCGTAATGCTGTGGCGAAGCACAAACTGATTGAAATTATTCGTACCAATAAAAATCGAGATCCACTAAGAGACACTTTATTAAGTGATGAGGAAGCAGAATTAAAGATTGGCGCGCTTGTCCCTATTCAAAAAGGGCGCCAATTTGTTGAGCAAGAAATCTTTTCAGCCGCGTCAGAAAAAATAAAAATTTTTGGCATTGAGTTGCTCGATATTCGATTCAAACGCATTAACTACAATGAAAGTGTTCGTCCTAAAATTTACGAGCGGATGATCAGTGAACGTCGCCAAATCGCAGAGCGTTTTCTATCGGAAGGGAACGGTGAAGCGGCTAGAATTCGAGGTGATCGAGTCAGAGATTTAAATAAAATCCAATCTGAAGCATATCGTGAAGTAGAGGAGATTCGCGGTGAGGCTGATGCAAAAGCAGCCGAAATTTATGCTCTGGCGTACAACCAAACCCCTGAATCTGTATACCTTTATGAGTTTACACGCACGATGCAATCTTATTTGACCATCATTCAAGAAAATACAACGCTTGTTTTGTCTACTGACAGTGATTTGTTTCAGTTTCTTAATGGTATCGAAGGAAGGCAAAATCGTGTGACTGGACAACAAAAAATAGACGATAAGTAAAGACACCAACTCGGGTCTGCTGAACTGGGACCTGCTGAACGTTCAGAGTTTGTTCGTGTCGTCGCTCTGTATCAGTAAATGATAGATGTCGTATTGAGCCCGAAGTCTAGCTAAGCCAGATCGCGGGCTCTTACAGTTACAGTCCGTTATTTACCGTCATTTATTGCCTAGTGTTATGCCCAGTGCTAATCCCAGTGTTAATTGAGGCATTTTTCTTCAGATATGGTATGGATTTGCGTTTCCGTCTTTGTCGGGTCAAATGTACTGATTCGATAAGACACCCCGCGGTTCATTAGATCTCTTGTTTCAAGGCTATTGCAGAAGTGTATAGCAACACGTTTGATTAATTTATCCATATCCAGAATACCTTCCTTATTAAAATAGAGAGTAACGAATTGACCGTCTGATTGCGCTTTAACCAATGTTAATGGTCCAATCTTTCGTGGTAACTGGCTTGATATCATCGTTGCCCGATAGTCTGATAATGCAATCGCGGACATCTGGTTTGATAAGCAGCCACTAAGCAAAACGCTGAAGGACAGTACGAATGTATTTCGTTTTTGGTTCAGGGTCATTATCCCCTCTTTGATTTCGAAAAGAGTTAGGTTGGTAGAAAACTTTGTGAATTGAACGAGAAGACATCGACGACAAGAGCGCACTGTAATCAACGTTAAATTGCACTTTGTCTCCCACAGCGAGAGAATTTCCTGACGTTTCAACAATCAAGTGGTCGCTGCTGGATGAAATAATTCTTATATTATTGGGTGCATGCAGCCCAGCGACACAGACGTCTTGACGGCCTAAGGCGAGAATGGCTTGCGACACCGACCCCCTATCTTGAATGCTTTCTTTTTCGCCAAACGCGTTTGAACCACGATTTCCCCATGGTAAAGAAGGCTTGATCTTGGATTCGATCACTTCGGCGGTCAATGTTATTGCGTCTGTATGCAACCCTGGGATTTTTTCTTGCTCCGTAGGTAAGCAGCCTAGGAAAATGGCTTCCCCAATACGAAGGTTATTAATTCGAGATTGGCCGACATGCTCCAAAACCCATTTGATTGAAGCGGAATTTCCACCTGAAATAATCTCAAGACAGATCCCAAACTTGTCTTCAATTTCATTGGCCAGATCCGAGAGAAGAGCCATTTTTTCATCATCGGGTGTGATGCCGTAACGGCACGCTAGGTTGGTTCCTATTCCCTTTATGATGATATTGGGCATGGAAATAATCTTTTGGATAAAACCAATGAGGCGATTGGGTATTACGCCTTCTCTCAGATCCCCAAGCTCGACCATAATGATCACGCCGTGTTTTATGTGTAACTGTGTTGCAGCACGAGAAAGCTTTTGAATCACCTCTACTTCACTATTCAGGCTGATATCACAATACTTAACAACACGAGCGGCTTGGCTAAGCATTGGAGTACGTATCAACATTGTTGGTACCGCAATGCCGGATTGCGTCATTCTTTGTATGTTAGCGATTCTAGAGTCCGCAAGCATCGTTGCTCCAGCATCAATCATCACTTGGGCAATGATAGGGTGCCCTAAACACACTTTCGTGACGGGGGTGACAGAAACCTTTCTTAAAGCAAGCTGTTCAATAAGAAACTGAGCATTGTGACGAATTTTATTACAGTCGATGTCTAGCCTAGGATAATTCACTCCTTTTCGACTATTTTGTTTGTGAGCAGGGGATAGGCTGACAGCACTATTTGCAACAGTTGTTCTTGGGGTTGCAGCAACGGCGCAGTGACAGGCAAGCCAAATTCAGAGGAATAGACACTCATGGCAGTAAGAACCTCATCTAAAGACATTCCTTCGTGATTCAGTGTTAATCCTATCACCGAGGTATGTGAAAAGGTCTCAATAAGATGGATTTCAGACGCAATCGAAGGCATTGGCATGTTAGTAAAATCAACACGATACAGACGTTTAGGGGCATGTTGTAAAATAACGCCTGTTGGACAAGAGCCCCGCAATATAAAGGAGCTAGTAGAAAAGGCAGGATGACTCAACGCGCCTTGCCCTTCAATTATGATGATATCGGGCTTTTCGACTTCGTATGCTTTCACAATAACGGCTTCTAATTCGCCAGCACAAAATTGAGAAGGGACAGCATCTAGTGCAACGCAGTAAGGAGCACCTTGCATAATACCGGTTTGACCCGTTGCAATCATGACAACGTTAAGCCCTTTTTTTCTCAACCCATTGGTGAGTATTGTGGCGGTTGTTCGTTTTCCTGACGCACAATCGGTGCCCATCACCGCAATTCTTGGGCACTTAACATTGTGTATGTCGCCACTGAATGTTCGCAGTTCTTCTTTATTTTTGGGCTTCCGAATATCTAGGATATGGACGTTGTGCTTTATACTGGCTTCAAGAAAAATAGGGTCATCACAGAGAAATTCATGCAAGCCATTAACGATGCTCATGTTGAGTGACATTGCTTTTAGAATCATTGCCTTTTCTGAATCAGAGAGTAAACCACTTGATGGGGCGATTCCGAAAATAAAATAGTCGGGAGTGGTTTTCGCGTGAATCAAGGCATCTTCAATGGTGGCGACAATCGGAATGGCGTTTGCTTCCCCATCCAGCACCACACCAGAGTCAAGCCCCGCATTTTCACTATCTAAAACCGATAAGATACGGTAGTTGTTGGAGTGTCTTACCAGCCCGTTAGCCGTTTTGCCATCTACCTTTCCGAAGTTCCCTTCACAATAAATTATTGCGGTAGGTAAAACGGAATGGACGTTATGACAAAGTGGATCCCCTGTTTCGAGGGCATCAGTTTTTGGAGGCGCTGTTTCAGAAGACGCCGTTTCGAGAGGTATCGAAGCACGTTGTACTTCTGTTTCATTGAAGAGAGAACGGGTTAAGTGAAAAATGTTGCTTAATTTCTTAGTTGAAATAGACATAATAAGAGCCTAGTGGATTAGGCTTAGGGGGCCGCTAAGAGATGCCGAAATGTGAGTTCGGAAAAGAAAAGAAGTCCCTACTAAGCGGTAGGGAGAGTCAACAGACTAACATGCTTTGCTTGGTGACGTTAGGTATTTGTCAGTCATCACAACTCTGGATAACAAAACACCGTTCTAGCCGTTGGGTCTGACAAGCTTTGCACGCAGGCCAATGCCTTTCATATGATTAAGCTTTATGAACTCCGATCTTATCTTTACGCATTAAACAAAAATACGCATTAAACAAAAATGGGGAGAGGGCTTTTGTTGATCACTTGCCGGACTGAAAGGTGGGTATGAATGTCCTTGACGCTGGTGATTCGATGCAGCTTTTTTGTGAATGCCTCATAGCCTGCCAAATTGGGGCTAACGACTTCTAGAAGGTAGTCGTAACCCCCCGATACAATATGGGCATTCACCACTTCTTCCATATTTGCCAATGCTTGCTCAAACTTTTCTATGGAATCAGCTTGGTGGTTGTTTAAGCTGACTTCGACAAAAAAACTCATCGCTATGCCTACTTTCTCGCGACTTAAGTTGGCTTGGTAATCTTCTATATAGCCTTCATCTTCTAGTCTTTTTAGTCGCCTAGCGCATGGGGATGGGGAAAGCCCAACCCGTTCAGATAAATCCGCAGTAGATAAGCGACCTTCTTTTTGAAGGACTGAAAGTATGTGGCGATCGATTCTATCCATGGTTCCTCTGCCGTTTTTTGTTATAAATTGGCTGTATTTTGACGAATTCCACTAACAATAGCATGAAAAGGTATTGTAATCGCCGAATAAATGCGAGCGATTTGATGAATAATGCTTCTGTTCCTTATATGTGCTCAGGATTATTGTTTATGGAAAAAACGGTTTACGCTCAATCTAGCGAAGTTAACCTATTCCCAGTCTCGCCAATGGCGAAGGGGTACGTGGTGATTACGTTCGTCTTGATGATTTGGACGGGCTTTGCACTTTCCATTCGATCGATAGGTGCGTCTCCCTTGGCGACGGCCGATGTTGCGTTGCTGCGATTTTTGGTTCCTGTGATTCTTTTGCTTCCTTTTACCCACCGTTATCTCCATGAAATTCGAGGTGCCAAAGCGCTAGATGTGTTGTTGATTCTGCTTGGTGGCGTTCCGTTCTTCTTTGTTGCGTCACATGGGGCGAGTTTGGTTCCGGCTGCTTATGTCGGAACCGTACTGGCTGGCACGCCACCATTTTTTGTGGCGGTTTTAGGTTGGCTTTTCTATCAACATACCTCTTTGTCGGGTCGCGTGAGTGCCAAACGTATTGCAGCTCTAATGATGATTGTGATGGGCGTTGTCACGATGATTGTTGGGCAACTTGATAGGGTGTCTGGTGAGTTTTTGCAAGGCGTGGCGGTTTTACTGAGTGCAAGCCTGATATGGGCGATATACACCATCCGTTTGAAACGGTCTGGGCTAAGCCCCATCGCAGTGACCATTATGCTCTCGTGGTGCTCGCTGGCGATAACGTTAGCCCTGATACTGAGTGGCTCAGTCACAAGCCATTTAGGGGCATTTGCGTTTCAAGACGCGTTGCCATTTATTTTAATACAAGGCTTTTGTGTTGGGCTTTTGTCCACGGTTGGCTATAGCTACGCGGTTAGGCAATTGGGCTCGGCACAGTCATCCACCATTGGTTCGTTATCACCTGGGCTGACCGCACTTGTGGCGGTGCCAGTATTCGGTGAGTCGCTGACCATTGCGATTGTTGGTGGCATTTGCCTGACGGTAGCAGGGGTTATTTTGTCTAACCGTGTTTAAGGTGGCTTAACCGAACCCCAGTGATTATCTTGCGTAAATGCCACGGGTGTTGGTGCAAGCGGACATTATTCGCTAACCGCTTATCCCATCGGGCTATTTAAAAATGCGCACCAGTTCAGCAATGGCTTGTCGGTCGGTCACTGGTATTTGGTAATCATCAATATCTGACGATCCCATTTTGCTTTGCGGTGCGGTGTACGACATTTTCGTTGGGCGCGTTGTTTTGCCAGACAAATGCAGCGCACGCACTTTGGTTTTCGTCACCAGCTCTTTGGCGTTGCTGGCGTTCACACCTGCTCCGGCCATAATGGAGATACGGGTTCCAGCCTGCTGAACAAGGGCCGCTAACGTATTTATGCCGAATGGTGCGGTGGTGGCATGACCAGAAGTTAAAACGCGTTCACAGCCAAGAGCAATAATGTCTTCTAACCCCTTTTTTGCGTTATTGCACTGATCGAAAGCACGATGAAAAGTGACGCCAAGCTTTAACTTTCGAGCGTAATCACACAGCTTTCTTGCGTGCTGCATATGAATGTGTCCCGTACACGTTAATACGCCAAGCACCACCCCATTTAACTTTGCTTGCTTGGCGCATTTGATGTCAAACATCATGCTTTCGATTTCTTCATCATTATAAAAAAAGTCCCCCTGACGAGGGCGAATCATCGCGTAGACAGGAATGGTCGATATTTTACGGACTTGCTGCATTAAGCCGTAGCTTGGGGTTAATCCACCTAATGCTAACGCGGAGCAAAGTTCAATTCGGGTTGCACCACCCGCAATGGCGCTATAAAGAGACTCAATATTTTCGATGGACGCTTCTATTTCTATACCCATTTAAATGTTCCTCGGTTTATTGCTCTATTGGCTTGCTCAGTTGGGTTGTTATTTAATGAATCACATGGACTTTAATCGAGAACCAAAGTGCTGATACACATTGTCATTATCGAAACCATCCACATTCTGACTAGAGAATATGAGTGGGGTAACCCCTTGTTCTAGTGCTGCTTTTTGTGCTTCAACGACAAGCGTGTTCATAATCAGCATGCCTGCGATGCTAGAAAATGCCCCTGTCACTTTTCCATTAATGGTGCACAGCCCATCACCTGGAGGCACTTGGTTATCAATCACGACATCCGCGATGTCCATCAACTTCAGACCAGAGTCATGGCGGCTGTCGTAGTGAGAGGACTGCTCTACCGAGGTGATGGCGATGACAACATGGCCTTTGGATTTCGCGATTTGCGCAAATTCTACTGGCAAAGCATTTCGCCCTGAATTGGAAATAATCATAACGACATCGTTTGGGGAGATGGTGTGATCGTTCCAAATCACTTCAGCCAGCCCCGGCAACTTTTCCATAGCGGAGCCTCTGCGCGCGCCATCGTTTGTTAGCAATACCGAGTCTAAAACCGCGTTAATGTTGCCAAGCCCACCTGCTCGAATGAAGCCCTCTAAACCAATCATGTGTGAATGACCCGTCCCCAAGATTTGTATCATGTTGTCGTTCACAATGGCTTGAGCGAACAAGTCCGTCGCTTGAGATAACGCCTCTTGGTTCGATTCGATAACAGAAGTCAATTTTGGTAGTAAGCAATGAACGTATTCAGACATAATGTCATGCCTCCTTAGCTTTACTGGCTTTACTACCGTATCACCTCAAAACAGCATTATTGATACTATTCTAACCATTACTGATACTTATCTTGATCAATGTCTATTGTGTGTGTTATCACTGCAAAATGCATGAAAGCGTATGAGGTGGGTAGGGAGACGAGCCAGCATGAAAGCAACGATGCAAAAAGTCCCTCAACGGGTCGGTTGGTCTTGGCGCTATAAGAAATTTGAAGAGGTGACGAAGCCAGAATATTGGCATGCCCATCAGGAGTTTGAACTCGTTTTACACAGAAACTTTCAGGGGAAATCGAGAGTTGGGCATTTTGAAGGTGAGATAGAGCACAACGAACTGTTATTGATTGGACCGGGTATTGCACACAGCTTTGAATCGATAAATTCTAATGAACAAAACCCGTGTGAAACTCACGTTATCTGGTTTCGAGAAGAATGGATTGCCAAACTGATGTACAGCTGCGTCGAACTTAGGCAGTTAGGACCAGTGATTAAGAGTGCCAGCAAGGGGGTTCGGTTTTCCACGGACACCGCTGAAAAGGTTTTTCAGCGTCTCGATAATTTTAATCACCTTTCGCCTATCGGGCAGCTCGCCGTATTGGTGCAGATACTGGGGGAGTTGTGCGCCGATCAATCCCATACCACGTTGCTTTCGTATTTGTCTGAAGGGGAAAAAGAAAAAACGAACGCCAACTACAGTAAAATTGAGCAAGTGTGCAAATACATCGACAATCATTACGCATCAGATATTACACTCAAAAACCTTGCAGACTACATGTACGTAAGTGAAAACACCATTCACCGTTGGTTTATTCAACATTTTAATGAAAGTTATACTTCTTACTTGATGAAACTCCGGTTAAATCATGCCTGCCAACTGCTCACCACCACATCGCTGCCAATTGGCCTAATAGCAGAAAAGGTTGGTTATACCAATCGATCCAACTTCAACCGATTGTTTAAGAAATACAAAAGCGTCGCGCCTACTCAATATCGGAAAAAGTTTAAGTAGTGTACTCAAGCTGCCATTGTCCAGAGGACGTCTTACCTGGCTTAATAGCTTGAGGTTCCTCTGGTATACCCAAACACCTGATATTCAGAAACACGTATTACAACAGAGCTAACCGTCGATACGACTGGTATTTTAGCCTTTACGGTAACATTATCCGATCATCACCGACATGGTTTGGTACGGTATTAATTCAACACTCTTAATTTAATGGTGTTTGCGTATATACGAACAACATAGCCGCAGTGATTGTTTCATTGTCACCAGTGTTAACGGCACTCGTCGCTGTACTGGCTTTAATGAGGGGCAGGTTCGCGATGGTATTTAAAGTAGGCTTGAATGTGTTGGGTGTCGTGCTGAGTGTATTGATGTTGAATCGAAATTCATGATCGAATTCGTCACGGTTGAAATAATAAGAGCCGTGGTTGCGGCTCTTAGCATATTGGTGAGAACTTACAGGTAACGCCCTTCCAAATGCGCTTTGAAGTGATCGGCATTGAGCACTTCGCCTGTGGCGCGTGTCACTAGGTCATCGGTAGTGTGTAAGCAAGCTTGGCTCCATACCTTTTGTTCTAACCAAGTGAAGATTGGCGATAAATCTTGGCTAGCAATAACGCCTTCTACATCGACACTTTGTTTCATGCTTGCCATCATTTGAGCGGCGTACATGGCACCTAATGTGTAACTTGGGAAGTAGCCAAAAGCACCATCTGTCCAGTGAATGTCTTGCATACAACCATTGGTGAAATTGCCGCGAGTATCCAAACCCAGATACGCTTGCATTTTTTCTGCCCAAAGCTCTGGTACGTCGGTGTGTTTGATTTTGCCATTCATCAAATCACGTTCGATTTCGTAGCGAAGAATCACGTGAGCAGGGTAGGTCAGTTCATCGGCATCCACACGAATAAACCCTTTTTCAACACGAGTGTACAGTTTGTGGAAATTCTCTGCTGAGAAAGCAGGATCGTTGCTGCGTTGGAATTGCTGGCGCGCTTTGTCTGCCAAAATTTGAATGAATGGCGTGCTGCGACCAATCTGCATTTCAAAAAAGAGAGATTGTGACTCGTGGATTCCCATTGATCGAGCTTCGCCAACAGGTAAACCTGCGAACAGTTTCGGTAAGCCTTGCTCGTAGCGTGCGTGACCCGTTTCGTGCACGGTGCCCATCATAGATTGGATAAAGTCGTTCTCATCATAACGAGTGGTGAGGCGAACATCCGTTGGTACACCGCCACAAAATGGGTGGGTACTTTCATCTAGGCGGCCGTGGTTAAAGTCAAATTGCAGAAGCTTCATGACATCCAGCCCAAGTGCTTTTTGGTCTGCCGCACTGAATGTGCCAGTTGGCATGATGATGTCTTCTTTAGCTTGCTTGTCAATGACTTGGTTGATCAAGTCTGGAAGCCAAGTTTTTACGTTGCTGAATACGGACTCCAGTGAATCAGTGGATACACCGGGTTCGTAGAGATCCAACATGGCATCGTAAGGTGTTTTCCCTGTCGCTTCAGCGCGGATCTGCGCTTCTTCTTGGGAAAGTTTAACCACTTCAGCCCAGTTTTTTTCAAAGCCGTTCCAGTCGTTTTCGCCACGTTGGGTACGCCATGCGTGTTCACATTTTGAACCTGCTAATGATTTGGCTTCTACCAGTTCTTCAGGTAAGACGGTTTCTTGCTGCCAAACGCGCTTCATTTCAGCTAGGCTGGCTGTTTCGTCCGCAGATAAGGATTCAGATTCTGCTTTATCAAACCACTCAGCTAATTCTGGCTTATTGGAAAGCTGATGCAGGTGTACCGAAAGCTCGGCTAGTGCTTCAGAGCGTGCTTCACTGCCACCAGCGGGCATAACGGCTGCTGCGTCCCAGCCACAGATTGCCTCTAGGTGCTCAAAGCGAGAAATTTTTTTATTGTGTTTTACCAACTTATCGTAGTAACTCATGGTAGTCCTTGTTGCATGGGGTCATATCATTGTTGCAGCCAACTATAGCAAGGCTTTTGCCTCAAATCATGCGGCGGAATGGTAAATAATCATTGTCCTGTGAGCTGAGCCTAAACATTCAAAACTTGGGACTGAGCATGATTTGCGGTATAAATTCAACTCGATTGAATTGTTATGGGTATGTGATGCACATTCTGAACTTTGAAGCCTTTTTGATTGCGATTACGATTCTTACACTAACTCCTGGTCTAGATACCGCCGTTGTTGTCAGAAATACCAGCCGAGCCGGTACTCAGCATGGTCTATTAACCAGTTTCGGAATTTGTTGTGGCTTGTTTGTTCATGCGACATTTTCTGCTATTGGCATTTCCGCGATCTTATTGCAATCGGCTGAGTGGTTTATGGCATTAAAGCTTGTTGGGGCAGGGTATCTTATTTGGTTAGGCATCGGTTCTATTCGGCATTTGTTTCAAGTTCGCACTTCCTTACCCAATGAAATAGAAAGCGCATCGGGTATCACAAGTTTGGTGGCATTGCGCGAAGGCTTTTTTTCAAATGTGCTTAACCCAAAAACAGCCGTCTTTTACTTGGCGTTTTTACCACAATTTATTGATCCTCAAGACAGTGCGGTGACGCAATCCATGTTTATGGCTGGGATCCATTTTGTTATTGCCATGGTTTGGCAGGGCGGTTTAGTCCTTATGGTTAATAAAGCGAAAGAACTATTGAGTAGCGACACATTCCTAAAAGCAGTAGAAGGTGCAACGGGAGTGGTATTGATCGGGTTAGGCGTTAAGTTGCTTTTTACGGAGAATTAATGTTCCCATTGAATGTAAACATCATTCTTCTTCCTATCTACAACCTTATATAAATAAGGATATAATAGACATCTATTTATATGGTTAAATTAATTTATTATATCGCTAAGTTAGTTATATCGCCAACTTGGTTATATCGCTAACTTATCTATATGGCTAATTTAGTTATATGGTTAAGTTGGTTATATAAGTATGTTGTTATATTAATCGGTGTCCTTTATCCAACCCAATCAACGAAAATATCTCACTGGTATCATAACCTTAAATGACGACGAAACCTTCAATAGGGAAAGTACGTCTGTTTTCCTTTTAAATCCAAAAGCGTTACCTGTTAGCAGAAAAGTTTCACATTATTTTAGATAGAGTGAGATATCATAGTAGTCATTTAACTAGAAAACGCAGGTTATTTAGCTTCTCGAATTAATGATAATTTCCGGGCAACCTGCGTCTTCAAAATTATACAGACGCGTAACGATTATCTTAAAGGTACATCCAGACAAATATGGTAAGCTGATGTTGAATCCGAGAGAATGCTAGTTCGGTAGAATCCTGCGGCGATGTTATTACCATTGTATGTGCCGTTATCAAATACGCTTACTCTTTCCCATTGATTGGCATCGACATTGTATTTTTCTAGTTGGCTTCTAAATGTCCCTACAAATTTTTGAAGGCTATGTTTTCCTTGATTTGTCTGGTACCAGTTATTTCCGTTTTGACCACCAATGAAAATGGCGTTATTTGCTTGTAAGGTACCACGGTAAGTTAACGTGCCTGCTGGACAAACTTGAGGAGGAGTTTGCTTGATTGTTTCTTGCACATCGTTGTAGAAATTACTTGGACGACCAAATATTGTGAAGTCAAATGAACAAGCATGAGGTGAAGTCGCCGATTTAGTACCTAAACTCACGACACCTAATAGTACAGGATTGCTTTGGTTGTCTCTGACAATAAGACCACCACCACTGTCACCTGTGCAGTTAACTTGCTGAGTCCTTTCACTAGTAGTACAAAATGCTTGGTTGGCGTTTACGGGTGTTGTACTTGTACCGGAGCCAGAAGGTACTGTTTTCTGTCCACATGCTTGAGCGCTCATAAGGTCCTCAGAAGACTTTTCTAGTCTACGAACACCATCAATCGTCGGCGTACCGAGTCCCATACCATAGACAGTGAGATCATCTAAACGTTGTCCTTTGAGCGCGTCGTTTATTACCGCGTTAGTAAGCAAACGTACTCGCTTCAATGCTTGAGGGAAAGGAGTTGAAACTTGTAGTAATGCCACATCCTGACCAAGACCAAATGGTTCCAGACCTTCATTAAAAGGGAAGGTCGTGTAGCTTTTGTAGCGTATAACTTGGTGAGTTGTCGAGCCACTTGTTCCGAAATCTCTATTAGGTGTGATATTAAGGCTTGTCCCCGTCACGAGTTTCATGCTATCCGGACGATTCACCTGACCATCAAATGAATTAACGCAATGTGCTGCTGTTACCGCCCAGTAATCATTAAGAATAGAAGCACCACACTGCACCTTATCTTTTACAAGAACCATTAAGTGGTGGCTGCTCTCTTCTTGTGTTGCCACTGTACCATTAATAATTGCAGATGCTGAATAAGTGTAAGCCAAAGAGGAAATAGCAATAGCAAGTTTTGCTGTATTAAAAGCACTAGATTTACTCAGTTTCAAAATTTAACCTCATATATAGTGAAAACAATATAAGAATATTGTCATTTAAGTAATTTGATAACACTGTCATTAGTGACTGAATAGTATGTTTTAAGCGTTAGGCCTAAAAACGAGGCGTATTATGGGGTCGGTTATAAAATAATTGTAAATGTTAATTTTATGTCAAGATTATTTTTATGGAATACGCAACCATAAATGTATGAAATTAATAATATTTGATAATTGTTACAAATAATTTCTAATGTTTTTTGTTGTGATTTTTGAGCTTTTTATTAAATTAGAACCGCGAATTATTTTTTTAAAAGCTAATCTTTAAAAAAGGAATAATGGGGTTTTGAATAATTTTTCAAAAGAAGATGCCTGATTTTAATATTTCATTTGAGTATAATTTATATTTTTCTAATGCATTTTTATTGAAGAAACAAAAAAGCAATCGTTTCCCTTTGAATAAAATTACCAATAGATGAATATTTTAACTGCATTTATATAGGCGTTGCTTCATTTTGAGCGTATCTCTCTCTTTCCTCTATCCTTGAATAACCGTTTTTCTATTCAGATAGAAAGGCAACGATAATTTTATTATTTAGCTCGTTTTAAGCGTATCGGATGGGCTGAGTGTACATGTCGGTAATGTGTGCATATCGACAACATGTATACATCGACAATATCAGCCAATACGGTGTGTCCGTGAAAGGAGGGGATAGAGTCGTTGCCTCCGACTTGAATGAATCAGCCCAAGCACAACCTGGGCTTGAAATCAGTTTTGATGTTTTGACATTAAATTTGGTGAGTCAGTTAAACTGGGTGCGTTAGATCGTATCTCGAAAAAGATTTTGGTTTCTTCCACTACGACGTGCCTTAAGGCAATGATCCCAATTAAATTGGGTATTGCCATTAGACCGTTCACAATATCGGCAATCAGCCAAATCATATCCAGTTTTAAGAAGGCACCAGAAGTTATCAATACGATGAACACGATTTTGTAGGGCAACACGGCTTTGGTACCCATCAGATATACCACACAACGCTCTCCGTAGTAGTTCCACCCTAAAATGGTGGTGAAAGCAAAAAAGATGAGCCCCACCGATACCAATATAGGACCAATCGTGTCGGATCTTAGCCCCATGGCGAACGCAGATGCTGTCATCTCTGCTCCTGCGAAATCACCTTGCCATGCGCCAGTTAAAATGAGTGTCAATCCCGTCATAGTGCAGATGATAATGGTGTCGAAGAATGTCCCCGTCATTGAGATCAATCCTTGTTTAACGCAAGAATCTGTTTTTGCGGCAGCGGCGGCTATTGGGGCACTTCCCAGCCCGGATTCATTCGAAAAGACGCCACGAGCGATACCCGATTGAATCGCCAGCATGATACTTGCGCCCAAGAAACCGCCAGTTGCCGCCGTATGGGTGAACGCGGACTCAAGAACAAGCTGAATAGCGGGTATCACTTGGCTTGCATTCATCAGTAAAACGCTGACACACGCACCGATATAAAGCAGTGCCATAGATGGAACGACTTTCCCTGCCACGCGAGCAATGGATTGAATGCCACCCAACGTAACAAATGCAACGAGCAGGGTGAGCACAATGGCAGCGATTTCTCGTGGTAATCCAAATGAAAGCAGAGAAGCATCTAAAATCGCATTCACCTGTGGAAACGTGCCGATACCAAAACAGGCAACACCCAGTGCAAAAATGGCGAACAACCTGGCCAGCCATTTAGACCCTACCCCATCTTGCAGGTAATACATAGGACCGCCGATCATGCGTCCGTTGCTGTCTTTTTGGCGATATTTTACGGCGAGTAAACATTCAGCGTATTTTGTCGCCATACCAAACACAGCAGCCAGCCACATCCAAAACAACGCACCCGGTCCGCCTAATTTTATGGCTGTTGCGACGCCAACGATGTTGCCTGTACCAATCGTGGCGGATAACGCGGTACATAATGCAGCAAAGCTGGACACGTCACCAAAGCGAGAATCGTCGCCTGATCCAGAAGCGGAGTCTTTTCTAAACACCATTTTTAATGCCATAGGCAAAGAGCGAAATTGAAGAATGTTCAGTTTGACGGTGAAATACACGCCCGTGCCCACAAGCAGGATCAGCAGTGGCGGTCCCCAGACCAAGTTGTCGATGGTAAGTAAAATGGAATGCAGTTCTTGCATGGTTTCCCCTTAATAATGAATGCATAAGGAGAAGAGAGAAAGGGGGCGTCTACTCACAAGAGCAGCTCCCAAAACGGGTTATACACCAAAAGGATCGGTTTTCATGGTTGCCTTTCACTCCTCTGTCCTTTTGCCTGAGAGTTTCACTTCTCGCCCTAGACCTTGAGGTCACTTGGGTATAGAAGCTTGCTCCTTCGGCGACCGATTTAACGGTTCTCTCCAGAGGTTCCTCCAACAACAGTCCTCGCCAATTCAAGATTTAAAATCTGGAATTTAGCACCTGAAAGATTTACTTCTTCGGCGGGTTATACTCACTTCATATGAAAAGATAGAGTAAAACCTCTCTCCTGCAGTCTTCACTGGAACAAAAGCCTTTCGACTTTAAGTTGCGCATCGTACAAAAAGAACAAGATGATGTCAGTAGCAGAAAATTTGTTTGGTCAAATAGCAATCAATGCAAACGATTAATGGATAAGAAATGATGGAGATCAAGTTGTCGTGAGATCTTGATTAAGGCGACTAGCACTCACGCGGATTGAACCTATTATTAATTCAGCAGTAAAAACATGGAACGCGTTGTTTTCACGTCGGACTTTAAGCCCAAACCATTGCCAGACGCTGAAATGCGTATTAAATAGCCCACTAGAGGACACTCAATGTTTAACAATAAAATATGTGTGGTCACCGGTGCCGCCCAAGGTATCGGCAAAGCGATTGTCGAACGGTTTTCTGAGCAAGGTGCAACAAAAGTTTATGCCCTTGATATGAATGAACAAGTGCTGAAAGAAGCCTTTTCAAATCATGAAAATGTGCAAGCCGTCACGGTGAATATTTGTGACCGAAATGCAATAGCAGCATTAGTGAACGAGATTCAATCGGAGTTTGGTCGCATCGATGTACTGGTGAATAATGCTGGTATCACGCGAGATGGTTTAATCGACAGAATGACGGAGCAAGATTGGGATCAGGTTATTGATGTCAATTTAAAAGGGGTGTTCAATCTCACCCAAGCGATTGCTCCGATCATGATTGAAAACAACTATGGGTCCATTGTGACGATGTCATCGGTTGTTGGCACCGACGGTAACATTGGTCAAACTAACTACGCGGCGACCAAAGGGGGAGTGATCGCCATGACGAAAGGGTGGGCGAAAGAGTTTGCACGTAAAGGCGCTCAGGTTAGGGCAAACTGTGTGGCTCCCGGTTTTATTGAAACGCCCATGACGGCAGATTTGCCCGAAAAAGTACTGGATATGATGAAAGCGAAAACACCACTGGGTCGAATGGGTAAACCAGAAGACATTACGAACGGTGTAGAATTTCTTGCCAGCGATAAAGCCAGCTTTATTACTGGTCAGGTATTAAAAATTGATGGAGGGTTAGTGATTTAACACTCCCATGAATGTATCTATGAGGTGGCAGTTTATACGACCACCTCTTTTTTTAACCATATTGGTTACATTTCAAACTTGCCTTTCTTTTTGCCCATCGTGACTGCGATATTTTGGGCATTGTGTTTACGCTCTATGCTTAAAAAAATGGTATAACTAACTGAACAGGAGAAAGTTATGACCAGACTAATCGCCATTGCGGTACTTATCATCATCGCCGTGTTACTTTTTCGGTACCGAACCAACGAAAAACTACAAAAAGGCGTCATTCTTGCATCGATATTGGGGTTTGTAATCTACGTTGTGTCGGTTGTAACCATGGAATTGATGCACTGACGTTGGAGCTGAAGAATGGTAGACAATACTATCCAAGACGAACGCAATGACGATCAGGAAGAGGTCGTCATCATTGAAGAGCGTAACAAGTCCTCTTACATCTATATTTCTATTGCTGCCATCTTAGGGCTGGCAATTGGTGGATTGGTTGGCGCGGTGGTGACTCAAAGCAGTTGGCAGGATGCTTACCTATCTCAGGATAAAAAGGCCCAAACGTTGGCTGGCGAAAATGTGCAGCTTCAACAAACGTTAAGAGCGTATGAGGAAGATTCGGTAAAAGCCATGGAGTTGGCACTGGCTCAACAAGCCGAAAAACTGAATGCGAACTTCCAGGCGCAGCTTCAAGAGTTACAAATGACGGTGACAGAGCTTGAAAAAGTCAATCTAGAACAAGAAGCGTTGATTGCCCAACAAGGTGCACAACTTGAAGATTTAGGTATCTCCAATAAAAAGCTTAATAGACAAGCTGATCTACAAGCGTCTGTATTTGAACGTTCAAGAGAAGTCTTTCAACGTGAAATGGCTATCCGACAAGAGTTGGAGCGTTTGCTCAAAGAACAGGAAGCGCTGCTTCCTCAGAAGGAGAAACTCAGTAAAGAATGCGATGAGTTTTTGGCTGGCACCTCTTGGGATGCGTCTTCAGACGCGTGTGATAAGAGCGATGATGTGAATTCTAAGCTGAGTCAAATTGCACAAATGATCGAGGTTAATAAATTGGATCTTGAGCAAATCAAAGCGTTGTCTGAAGGGTTAGGGTTAGGCAACTGATTTTGTAGACAAAGCAAATGTGATGTTGAAAATGACCCCGGCAACGTTGTTGGTGGGGTCATTTTTTATTACGAATTCAGCTTATGCATTCGCCACCAAGCCATGCCAACCCAGACAAACGCGAGTACCCAAAGCTGTGTGACCACATCTTTGATTTGCGATAGTTGCGCCCCCATTTGATTCAGCTTTAAGAAGCCTTGAATGGCAGGAGTACTTGGCAGTGCATTCGCCAGCCCAATCAGAGGTTGAGGCAAGCTTTCAATTGGCCATATAAACCCAGCGGTGAAAATCAGTGGCATGGAGCTTACAAGGACGATTAACGTTACCAGCTCCGTTCTTGGTAACAGGCTGCCCAATACCATGCCAACGGCCCCCGTGCTGATTAAGAAAGGAACGAGCAAAACGAATAGATTGGATATGCTCGCCAATCGGTTGACTTCGTAGAACTCAAAACTGAATCCGAAATAGTACAAACTGAGAGCGAAGTATAAACATCCGAACACAAACAAACGATGGCTTACGACGCTCAATGGGGACATTTTGCGCCAGTAAGCCGCTGGGTTATTCGTGTTCTTTTGGTGTGCGGTAAGGAGACCAGTCCCCATGATCAGTGTTTGATGAAGTATCAACACAAAAACCGCAGGAACGACATAGTCGACGTAGCCCATCTCGGGGTTAAACGTGGGTTTTATGTTTAAATGAACGGGCGAATACTGGTCACCTGCTTTCGCTATTGGCATGCCATCGGTCAGCATTTTGACCACTTTCAATTTCGCTGCCAACGTGCCCGATGCCTGTGCCAGCCCTTCGACTACCGTTCCATACACCAAAAAGTATGACGCGTCGCCAGCGTAAGACAAAACGGGGCTTTTCCCTTGCAGGAGATCCCGATAAAAATGTTCTGGGATCACCAAAATACCGCTGACCTGATGGGACAAAAACAACGACGTTGCGTCTTCTATTGAATGCGCTCGCGAGGCAATAGCAACGTGAGGTGTGGCATCGACCATACGTTCAAACTGATAACTGGTTTGGCTTTTGTCCAAGTTAACGACTGCGATGGTTTGTTCCTGCGCCACTTGGTTGATGTACGGCAGGGGATACAGAAAAGAGTAAAACAGGGTGCCACCAAATACGGTGAGAACAATCGCAGGGTGCGCAGCAATAGCGCGTAACTCTTGCCAAATAAACCGAGGGAATGACCATTGGGTGCTCATGAGATAACCGCTCCCAGAGACGGGCTCTTTTTGCGAATCAGTAGCAACAACACTATGAATGGCAACAAGTAACCTGCCATTGGCATAAGAACGTGCAATGTGTCCGCCCAAGTCGCCCCGTAGTTGGATTGATACACTTGCGCCTCAATATAGTGGCTCACAGGCAGCATAGATCGCCAAGCTTGTGCGATACCATTCATTTCAGTAACAGGGAAGGTGATCCCCATAAAGGCAAAGCTGGGGGCGGTGAAGGCACCTGCAAAACTCATGGCGCGTGTCGCATCCATACTCAAGAAGAAAAACACACTGCCCATGATCATACAAGCCATCACCATGAACGCTTGAGCCAGCATTAATATGCCGATGTTTCCATGAAACGGCCAATCCATTCCGATGTAAAACCAGTAAAGCATTAACCAACCTTGAGCAACGAACACCAAAGAGTAGGGCGCCAGCGTTCGAAATACATTGAAAATCGGTGTGCTTTTGAACCATTGGTCTGCACCTCGTAAACGCAAGTTGGCGGATAATGCCATCACAGTGCCCACCACCACCGCAATTTGCCAAATGGCAGGCACCACAGCACCAAGAAGAAACGGGGAGTAGTGGGTGTTGCTGTTAAACAGAGGTGTGATTTGGTTACGTATTGGCACAGTTTGCCCTAATGCTTGCACCATCGTGGTGTCACCGCCTAACAGTACTTTTCCAGCGTCAAGTTTTGCATTAAATGTCCCTTGGGCTTGCACCAGCGCAGAATTTATTAAGCGACCAATCAGTATGTATTGCGTATTGGTAAACGCCGAAATTTGCGGGGGCTTGCTTTGTACCGCCTGTTTAAAGCTGTTTGGCGGTATTACAACGTAGGCATAGATCTCGCCAGACTGAAGCGCCTCTTTGGCGGAAAGGGGGGCGGTGAAGTGGCGTTGCACTTTAAGGCTTGGAGAGGCGTCGTAATGGCGCACCAGTTCACGTGAAAATGGAGTGTGGTCGTTGTCGACAATGCCAATGGCCATGTCTCTGGCGAGCCCTTGGTTGAACACTCCCCAAATGATCAATGCAACCAAAATCGGGATCCACGTTAGTGTGGACAAAAGCCATTTGTCTGCGTTAATGATCGAGCGTTGGTCAGAATCCGATGACGTTTGAATCATGAATTATAAACTCTCTATAACAACACTCATGCCCATCCTCAACCCTTCTACAGGCTCAGTAGGACGGGCTTCGACTTCAAAGGTTCTCATGTCGAAACCTTGTGACGAGTCAGTGGATCGCCATGTGGCGAAATCACCCATCACTGCAACATGAGTGACTTTGAAGGTAACGTGCTGGTCCATCGCTGGGATCCATGCTGAAAACTCACTGCCTTTGGCAAATCGATTGAGTAAATCTTCCCGCACGTTAAAGACCGCCCACGCGTCTTCCATATCCAGAACGGTCACGACAGGAAACCCTTGAGGCGCTAATTCACCTGGGCTTAACAGCACTTGTGATACTTCGCCGTTAAACCAGCTTCGGATTTTGGTATCCGCAGTAAAAGCCTCGACTTCCGCCACGGCGCCCGCGGCCATTCTGGCTTTTTCTGCGGCGGCGCGTTTGGTTTCATCCCGAACACCTTCGCTTGCCATTTGGTACATTTGGTACGCGGCGCTTTCTGTGTATTTGGCCGCCTGCCATTGGGTTAACGCTTCGTCGCGTTTTTGTTCTGCCACCACACCGTCGTTGTAGAGGTTATTAATGCGGCTGTAGGTTTTCTCCATCAAGTCCGATGCCGCTTTGGCTTTTTTCCACTGATCTTTAGACGCTTGAATTTGTTGCGCACGTGCCCCTTTCTCAGCTTCTTGAGCTAACGCGCCAGCGGCTTCTTTGCTGGCGATGGCTTGCTCTAATTTTGCGTCGAGTTCAGGGCTATAGATTGTGAAGACGAGATCCCCATTTTGAATCACATCGCCTTTTCGAACTAAGACCTTATCGATACGCCCAGCCACTTTGGATGAAATGTGGTATTGCTGCGCTTCAATTTGCCCTTGAAGGCGTACAGGTTGTTCTTCATAGGCGGCATTGAAACTGTAGATCAGCCATCCACCTAAACCAAAGGCGACAAGGCCAGCGAAAACAGGTTTGAATGGGGTTGATTTCATGATGAAGTCTCCAGATTGGCTCGATGTTCGTATTGGTGGAAGGTGGTCATTTCGTTGCTCAGTGCGAGCAGCTTATTCAGTGCGATAAGGTAGTGGAAACGTGCGGCATGTTGCTGCGTTTTAATGCTGGCGAGATAAAGCTGCGCATCAACCACTTCTAATGAGTTCGATAAACCCTGTGAAAACGCACGTTGGCGAAGCTTCAGGTTTTCTTCTGCCAAATTGACGCTAGAAATGAGTCCATTGACTTCTTCTTTGGCTTGTTCGGCTTCTAAATAGGTTTTTTCCACAAACACTTGTAAATCTTTTCGTGCTTGTGCCTTTAAATGTTGTACCTGCTGAACGGCGCTATGAGCGGCTTGAGAGCGTTCAGAACGGCCTGAAGAATCGATAAGCGGGATGCTGACGCCGATACCAACAAGCCAATCGGGCTTCATTTGGCTGGCCAAGCTATCGTGTTCATAGACGGTGTAATCACCATAGAGGTAAACGTTCGGGAAGTATTTGCCGTCTTCCGCTTTCACTAAGTGATTGGCTTGTTGTTCCTTAGCGTCGAGCAAGTGTAAGCCAGGGTAAGTCTTTAAGGTTTGATCAACAAAAGCCGACATGGGCGGTAGGCTATCGTTGATAAACAGGTGGCTTTGCAGCTGGATATCTTCTACGTTCAACATACTCGCCAACGCCGTTTTGGCGATGTCTAAATCGCGCTCCGCTTTTTTTCGATCAACCTTGGCTTTATCTAAAGAGGCTTCGGCTTGCAAGCGCTCCACTTTGGCGATTTGCCCCTGTTTTTCCATTTTCAACGCAAAATCGCGATGTTTTCTTAACCCATCTTCTACGGCATGCCTTGTTTCCACGACTTGTTGAGCAAGGACGACGCTGAAGTAAAACTGGGTCAGATCGTCAAATTTTGCCTGCCTTTCCATTTCAAGTTGGCTACGCGCTTCTTCGGTTTGACCTTTTGCGATCTCTTGAGCTGCTGTGATTCTGCCGCCAGTGAATATCGGCCATATGGCTCGGATAGACGATGAAAAAATGTCTTTCTCGGTAATAGTGGAGCTCGCCCCCGCTAGGCTTTGAATCACACTGGGAGGCAACATATGGCCTAAGCCCGACAAGTCGATACTGGAACTTTCTGCGACTTGCTTAGCCGACAATGTGACATCGTCACTTAAGCGCGTGTAGTGAGCAGAAAGGGTGATGCTGGGTAAGTTTAAACGGTCTTTAGATGCTTGAAGGTGTTGGTAGCGCTGTAGATTCGCTCGAGAAGCAGACAAGGCATCGCTTTGTTGTTGCACAATTTGCCACGCTTGGTCGAAGCTAACTGGCTGAGATTGTGTCGAGAAAGGCAGGGCAATCAGCCCCCCTAAAAGAACGGCGCAAGGTCTTTTCATCATCATTAATATACCGCTAAACGTTAAAATTAGAGTTAATGCCCTAAAAATAAAAATAGAGTTTATACTCTAAAAAATAACGGTGCAACCGAGTCTTTTTGATAACGGAGTCAATTTTTTTGCGACGCCTAACGGAAGCCAGGTTTCTTTTTTGTTATGTTCCGAGCTCAGAATCAAGGGGAATCACCGTGTTAAGTTGGAAGAATCTGAGTTTCCGCCGTAGGCTTTTGATAATTATGACATTATCTGGTCTGTTCGAGCTGCTGATTTTAACCGCAGCCGGATTTGCCTACATAAAGCACTCCCAGCAAGAAGAGATGGGCTACAAAGCACTCGGAATTGCGCAATTTTTGGCTCAGTCTCAATCGGTTGTCGACATGGTGACAACCGAAGAGGTGGGGCTGCTCCCACAAGAATTTAAAGATCTGACGGACTTCATTGGGGCGACCTTTATCGTGATTGGTAATAAAGAGGGTATCCGTTTGATCCACCCAGTAAGTGAACGGGTGGGTAAGCCCATGAAAGGGGGCGATAATATTAAGGCGCTTGAATTTGGGCAGTCTTACGTATCCTATGCGGAAGGTTCATTGGGTAAATCGGTTCGTGGTAAAAGCCCTGTATTTGATCGCGATGGCAATATTATTGGGGTGGTTTCTGTGGGGTATTTATTGGATAGCCTACAAGACAGAATTGAACCTTATCTCGCGTTTCTTATCGCGATGGCGTTGTTGGTGGTGATAGCCAATGCCATTTTATCTAATTACGCATCACGACGATTTCAGAAAGCGATATTAGGGTTTGAGCCAGAAGAAATCGGCCGATTGTATGTTGAGCTCGATGTGACGATGAGCACAATAAAAGAAGGCGTGATCAGCATCGACAATAAAGGATTGATTCGATCAATTAATCGCAGTGCGTGTAACATTCTTAAAATTAAGCGCGATAGCGTGATGAACAGGCCAATGAAAGACGTGCTGCCAGACAGTGATTTGATTGATATTCTGTCTACAAAAGAACCGCAGCACGACATCGATCTCTATTTGAATGATCAGCGAATTGTCGCCAACCGTAATCCTATTATTGTTAAGGGAGAAGTGGTTGGAGCGGTGTCGAGTTTCCGTCGTCGCGACGAAATAACCGAGTTGACCAAACAGCTCTCCCAGACCCGTGAATACGCCGACATGCTGCGTTCTCAAACCCACGAGCACAGAAACAAGCTCAATACCATCAGTGGTTTGGTTCAACTTGGGGAATCTGAAGAAGTACAAAAGCTGATAGGGCAAGAAACGGCACACTACCAAGCGTTGATTGGTTTTATAAGGGAGACGGTGAAAGACCCGTTAGTTGCAGGTTTGTTACTTGGTAAAACCGAACGTGCCCGCGAGCTTGGCTTGGTGCTGGAGATCGATACGGGTACGCGCTTAGAACCGTTGCCATATCACATGAATGCGGAAGATCTGGTGACGATTTTAGGTAACCTAATTGACAATGCGTTTGACGCAATGATGGTTGAGCGTGGAAACATGCCCAGTAACCACATTTTTGTTTCTATCAGCGATTACGGTACCGAGGTTATTTTAGAAGTAGAAGACAGCGGTTGCGGTTTGCCAAGTGACATTGATGTCGCCAAACTGGTTAACAAAGGGGTATCGAGCAAAGCGAAAAATAATCGAGGGGTCGGGCTTTACCTGGTCGATAATTTGGTGAGGCACTATGGTGGTCAGCTCGATATTGGAAACGGACCGACTCAAGGAGTAAGAGCAACGGTGTATATACCAAAGGAAAAGCAATAATGGCGGCAAGGACAAAGGTGATGATCATCGAGGACGACGAAGGTATCGCTGAGGTACATCACCGATATCTGAATCAGATTGGTGGGTTTGATGTGGTCGCCATCGCCACCTCGCAATCCGAAGCCGAGATGCAGTTGGATCTTCTTCAACCGGATCTTGTGATACTGGATGTGTATCTGCCCGACGGGAATGGGCTCGAAATTCTTAGCCAAGTCAGGCAGCAAAAACAGCATTGCGATGTGATTTTGGTTACAGCGGCGCGGGACGTGGATACGCTGCAAGAAGCCATGCGAGGTGGGGTGGTCGATTACTTGTTGAAACCGGTGATTTTTTCACGCCTTGAAGCCGCGTTGAAAAAGTATCAAGCACAAAAACAAGAGCTGGAAACGGTATCCGATTTGGATCAGAAACTGGTCGATAAAATGTTGCAATCATCGACGACACAAGAGCCTTTGACGAATCGACTACCGAAAGGCATTGACGGCGTAACACTGGACAAAATTCGTCAGCTCTTTAGCGGCAACGCACAATTCACCGCCGACGAAGCAGGGATCAAAATTGGTGCTAGCCGAACAACAGCAAGACGATACCTTGAATACCTCATTAGCACGGGTGAGATTGAAGCCGACGTCCATTATGGTTCAGTTGGTCGACCTGAGCGCACTTATCGCAGAATCTTTCGCTAACTCTGTTCTGGAGCGAGCTTGTGGTTAAAATGAACAGATCCTAACAAATTGTCTAAACTTGGATAAGGCAATGTGTTAGGGCTTTCTTATGAGAAAATTGTTTTTGCTGCTGACGGTGACGCTATCTGCAAACACGAGTTTTGCTAAAGAACTTGTTTTTATTCATAGCTATCATTTTGAATACCCATGGGTAGAAGAGTATCGAGAAGGCTTCCATAGCGAAATCGAGAATATGAATATCCATGACTTCCAAATGGATACTAAGCGTAAGCCAGTGAGTCAGTTTCCTGCCATAGCGGATAAAGCGTGGGCGTTTATTCAGCAGCACAATCCCGATATTGTGGTGGTGTCTGACGATAATGCGCTGAAATATTTAGGTCCCCGCTTAATCGAAAGCAACATTCCTACTTTCTTCTTAGGAATTAATGCTAATCCTCGAAACTATGTGCCAATCACCCCCAATATATCAGGCGTGTTAGAGCGACCACTGATGAAGCGATCCGTTTATATGATCAGCAAAGTGTTACCCGACGTAGCGAAGGTTCGAGTACTGATGGACGGGACGGTGACATCGCATGCCATTCTCAATACCTCTTTTAGTAATAAGTTAACTCAAGATATTAATGGAATAACGGTGGATACCAGCCTGATTTCGAAGTACGAACTCTGGGAAAGTAATGTCTTGAAGGCCAAACAACAGGGCTATGATGCCATTATCATCGCCAACTATGCTGCATTAAAAGACGAATCTGGCAGGCACTATTCATTGGATGAAGTGAGCACTTGGACAAGTGAAAACTCCCCCTTACCTGTTTTTGCGTTTTGGTCGTATTCCGTTGGCAAAGGGAGAGCCATTGGTGGGTTGAGTATCAGTGCGCTTGAGCAAGGGATTGAAGTGGCCAAATTAATTAATGAGTATAATGAAACGGGTGACATGCCAACCATTATCACACCCAAGAAAGGGGTGTTCATATTCAGTAAGAAAGAGTTAAAGCGTTGGCAGTTAAGTATGCCTAGCGACATTGCAACGAAAGCGGAAATGCTGGATTAACATGGCGTTGTGAACAACCAGTCCATCGACGGCGTGAAACGTTTTATCAATTAAAATCTTTAAAAACTTTGTAAACCAATAAGCTTTTAGAAAACCAAAAGGCTTCCGGTTTTTCAGAAGCCTTTTGAGATCTTGTCATTAGTACCTAAGTGCGTGTTCTCGAACTAATCTTGGTGGTTCGGGGCTGAGGCATGGCGTTGTTTTAAAAATCCAACAAGCTGAGCGATAAGAGGGCTTAGCAGAACAGCTAGCGCTAATGTCGCGAAGACCCCCGTTATAGGGCGCTCCCAAAGGAAACTCAGTTCACCGTCACTGATCATAAGCGCACGGCGTAGGTTTTCTTCCATCAATCCGCCCAGAATAAATCCGAGTAGTAATGGGGCAAGCGGGAAGTTTGCCAACCTTAATGCGATGGCTGCCATGGCAATCAATAGCATGATGAACACATCCATCGTGTTAAATGACACCAAGTACACACCAGTGATGGAGAAGAACAGAATCATGGGCAGAAGTACGGTACGAGGCACCATCAGTAGCTTCGAGATGTATGGGATCAGCGGTAGGTTTAAGATAATCAACACAATGTTACCAAAGTACATGGAGATGATAACCGACCAGAATACATCCGGGTGATCCACAAACAGGCGCGGACCTGGCTGAATGCCATACGCAATCAGGGCACCTAGCATGATGGCCGTGGTGCCTGATCCCGGAATGCCTAACGTAAGCAAAGGAACAAAGGAACCACTAGACGCGGCATTGTTGGCAGACTCTGGGGCAACCAAGCCTCGGATGCTGCCCTTACCGAACTCTTCACGCTTGTCTTTGGGCGCAAGGTTACGTTCCATTCCGTAACTTAAAAACGCTGCAATGGTTGCGCCTGCACCAGGAAGCACACCCGTAAAAAAACCCAGTACGGAAGAGCGCAGAGAAACAGGAGCTACCTCTTTGATTTCTTCTTTGGTGACTTTCATGCTGCCTAAGTTTTTGATCTTGTTGCTTTCATCACCTCGGGTGTCTTGTTGTGGCTTTAGAATGCCCATTAAGGTTTCGCCAAGGGCAAATGTAGCCATGGCAAGTAATAGGAAGCTAAAACCATCCATCAAATCAGTCAAACCAAAGGTGAAGCGTTCCACACCAACACCTTTGTCGATACCTACCGTTGAAAGCATTAAGCCTAAAATGGTCATCATCCACGCTTTCAATACCTGACCTTTACCAGCGAACGCGGCGACGGCAGACAAACCGAGCAACATGAGTGCGAAATAATCGGAAGATTGGAAGCTTAACGAAACGCTGGCAAGGGCAGGGGCAGCAACCAATAACATGATGGCTGAAAGCGTGCCTCCAGTAAAAGAGGAGTAAGCCGCCAGTGCCAGCGCCTTACCGGCCATGCCTTTTTGTGCCATTGGGTAGCCATCAAACGCGGTCACCACTGTCGACGAACACCCCGGAGCGTTAATCAAGATTGAAGAGGTAGAACCTCCGAAAACGGCCCCATAATACACCCCAGCCATGAGAATCAACCCCGATGCGGGATCAAGGCCATAACTGATCGGGATCATCAATGCGATAGCCGAAATCGGACCAAGCCCCGGCAACATGCCAATAAACGTTCCGACGAAACAGCCCACGATCACCATCATGATGTTCATTGGCATCACTGCGGTAGAGAGACCCGCTAATATTCCATCTAACATGTCAATCTCCTACCAGATAGAGAACAAAACACCCGGTTCCAGATAGATATCCAAACCTTGTGTCAGTAGTAAATAGAAAGCGATAACAAACGGGAAAGACGCGCCAAGCAAGATGGATTTCTTGCGTTCTCCAAGCATGTAGAACCCGATCATTAGAAATAAACCAGTGGCTAGTACAAATCCAACGTAGGTAAGACCGACGCCATACATCGCCATTAACACGAGGAAACCACTAAGCAGTTTCCAATCAAACCCCGTGAGTGAACTGTTTTCGTCATCAGGGCGACCAGTGACAAGCAGCATCAAAGAGAGGACAACGCCAACAAAAGTGAGCAGTGTCGGAAGTGTGCGCGCTGTAAAGGGTTCGTATTCATCCCCGGGAAATAGAGGGATTTGCGTGGTTTGATAGCCGTAACATAAGCAGACGACGAGAAATATCATCGCACCCACACGGTCGCGGCAAAATAGGTTGGTGGGCTTAACAGACATATCTTCATTCCTTTGTTCAACTTGGAAGGAAAAGAGCCGCGTACGCTCAGTTAATCAATTTAGTTGTGATGGCGCGGGTATGGCAACCTCACTGAAGGATAACTAAATAAACAAAGGAGTTTGTCGCTTTACAGCGCACACGGCAAAAGGGGCGGAACAACCAGCTCTGTGAGTTAAGCAGCTCAAACAAAACAGCCTGCTAGGTTCGGCTGCTTAACAGCACGAGAGCGATCAATCTCTTACTTCAGGAAACCAAGTTCACGCATCAGCGAGCCCATTGTTTCTTCCTGCTCTTCTAGGAACTTGTAGAAAGCTTGATCGGGCTTGTAGTTATCAATCCATCCATTACGGTCTCGAACCGTCGCCCATTCTTTAGTGGTGTACATCTTAGAGAGCGCATTATTGTATTCGTCGATTTTTGCTTGAGGCGTCCCCGGTGCGGCGAAGAAACCACGCCAGTTCGCAAAAACGGTGTTGTTACCCTTTTCAACGAGTGTTGGAATGTCTGGTGCCGCAGGGAGGCGTTTAGGCGCGGTCACTGCCAGTATTTTCACTTGACCGCTTTTCGACATTTCGAGCACCTCTCCAAGCCCTGTAGAAAGAAGCTGAGTTTCACCAGAGAGCAGCGCAGCCATAGCTTTACCCCCTGCATCGTATGCAATGTAGCGTACGGATTTAGCATCAAAGCCTTCACCTTTAAAGGCCGCCGCGACGACTAAGTGATCCATACTGCCTCGCGCTGAACCACCGGCGATTTTTACTTTGCGTGGGTCATCTTTAAAATCCGCAACCACTTCTTGCCACGTGTTGTACTTGGAATCCGCTGATGTAACGATCGCACCGTAATCGGCAATGGTGGCAGCAACCGGTGTTAAGTCACGGAAAGATTGTGGGAAAATCCCCGTCAGGGAACGGACAACGATTGGCGTTGAATTCACCATGAGTGTGTTTTCTTGACGCTCCGCGGTTTCGATAAGGTATGCAATCGCTTTACCACCCCCACCCCCAGACAGATTTTGGAATGAAACTTTGTCGACAATATTGGATTTAACCAACGCATCACCCGTACCACGAGCCGTCATATCCCAACCACCGCCAGCACCGCCAGGGATCAAAAAGTGAATTTTTTCCATGTCAGCGGCAAATGCGCTGAAAGAAAAGCTAGCAGCAATAACGGCTGCCGCCAAAGAGGGTTTCAGTACCTTTATCATGTCACGTTCCTTATGTCGTTGAGCTTACGTCATAGATAAACTCGTTTTGTTATGTTTATGTTGCCATATTGAGCTGGTTGTTAAGTTAGTGTGCTGAAGTGTGAAAGCCCAGATAGAGGACTTAAAAAGAATAAAAAACAAAAAGTGAATTAAGTTCATATTGTTCACGATCATTAAATTAACCCTATTGCATATGAGGCATTAGACAAGTTATATTTGGTAACTTTCTGTTAAATAAGGATTTTTTTGTTGATTGATAATGGGTTTAAGCCCACGGATTACATGATTCGTGTAAACGCTGATCATGCATTTGTGGTCATTGGTTGTATAAGTACAGGTAAAAGTGACGACCCAAAAAGCTGGGGCGATGAAGCAGTAGTTTGTGATCCTTGGGATGGAAGTGCCTATCACGTATCACAAATAAAAGGAAAGATGTGGGGCGGCGGGCGCATTGCACCTAAATCGCTTTGTCGTGTAGATTCGAAATAGAGGATTGGAATGTTTATATCACTATATGTATTTTCTTGGCTGACCGTGTTTGTAGGAGCGTGGTTAATCAAGTTAAACGCTCAACCATACATATTACAAGTTGCGCCATTTGTACTAGTTTTCGTGATTATGTCGTTCCTAACAGGATATGGACATAAATGGCTACTTATTGTTTTATGCGCGATAGCGATCATTGGGTTGTGTTTTGCATCTTTGCAAATTAATGGGGTTTTATCCATCGGGCATAGTGGTGTTATGGAAATCCCAAGCAAAAAGTAAACGTTTGAATCATTAGCAATCTCTTAAGCCGTATTCAATGGAACGAATACGGCTTTTTCATTTATTCGCATAGACAGTTTACTGGCTTATCCATAATCACTTTTGATGAGTACTTATACGACATTGGTCTAAATTGTCGACAATTTAATTGAAAAATTAGATTTTAGAGACTAATTTGTGATCAAATATTGCCAATTGTAGACAATGTGGAGCGAGGTAATGTCTGTTTCCGTACCTGAGAAAGAAGCGACAAAATCGGAAAACCTAACCAGTAGCTTAGTCGAAGCGATTGTAGAAGGGCGCATTCTGCCCGGCAGCAAAATCTCGGAGCCTGAGCTTGCAAAGCGATTTAATGTCAGCCGAGGTCCACTAAGAGAAGCGATAATGCGGCTTGAAGGGCTAGGGCTGGTTGAGCGAATTCCACACGTGGGTGCGCGCGTTATCGAGATTTCGTTGACTCATCTATCGGAATTGTATGCCGTGCGAGAAGCGCTTGAGGGAATGGCGGCGAGGCTTGCGGCGAGGCACATTACAGATGATGAATTAGAAGCGCTTGAATCGTTATTGTCGACCCATTCCGAGCATATCCTTCAAGTAGAAGGTTCATCTTACTTTCATCAGCACGGTGATTTTGACTTTCACTATCGCATTATTAAAGCCAGCCGAAATACGAAGCTCATCACTCTGTTGTGCGGCGAGTTGTATCACTTACTCAGAATGTACCGTTACCAATCTCCTCGGTCTCACTCACGACCAGAGCAAGCGCTGGAAGAACACAAGTTCATCTTAAGAGCCATTCGATCTCGGGATGAAGAATTAGCGGAAATGCTGATGAGAAGACACATTGCATGCAGCCGCCAACTTATCGAAGAGCAAATTCAACAGGAGAGTGAAGCATGACAAGCCCCAGAGTCTCACAAGGGAAAAAGTTTCGCTTAGCGGTGGAGAACCATCACCCGCTGCAAATTGTCGGCACCATCAATGCCTATTGCGCCATGATGGCCAAAAATACGGGGCATCAGGCGATTTATTTGTCTGGAGGGGGGATAGCCAATGCGTCATACGGGTTACCCGATTTAGGAATAACGACGTTGAATGATGTGCTGGTGGATGTGGAGCGCGTAACCAACGCCTGTGACCTGCCTTTGCTTGTCGACATCGATACTGGATTTGGTGGCGCGTTCAATATCGCGCGCACCGTAAAGTCGATAGAAAAAGCAGGAGCCGCCGCGGTGCACATGGAAGATCAAGTCGCGCAAAAGCGATGTGGTCACAGGCCCAATAAAGCCATTGTATCCACGCAAGAAATGACCGATCGCATCAAAGCGGCTGTGGATGCAAAAAACGATGCCGATTTCGTATTAATGGCAAGAACGGATGCCCTCGCGGTAGAAGGTATGGACAGTGCCATTGAACGTTGTATTGCGTACGTTGAATCGGGCGCGGACATGTTGTTCCCCGAAGCCTTTGTGGAATTAAATCAATACCAAAGGTTGTCGGATTCGTTAGCGCAGCATTTTGGTTACAAGGTGCCCATACTGGCCAATATTACCGAATTTGGACAAACGCCACTTTATAAAAGCGAAGTGCTGGCTGCGCATTCTGTGGATATGGTGCTTTACCCACTCAGCGCCTTCCGAGCCATGAATAAAGCGGCCGAAATGGTGTATTCCCATTTATTGAATGAGGGCAGTCAAGAAGCTTTGACTGACCAAATGCAAACCCGAAAAGAGTTATATCAACACTTAAATTACCACGACTATGAGGACAAGCTCGACGAGTTGTTCGCAGACAAAACATAGACGTACTTTATCCAATAACGTGAAGTGCTGGCGTACTGTTCACCTATAAAAATAACGAACAGGCAAAGGCAAAATGACAAGGAGTCTGTCATGACAGATAAACCACTGGGTGGGGCGGGACTGCGTGGGCAAAGCGCTGGTTCAACAGCACTGTGTACCGTAGGAAAGAGCGGAACAGGGCTGACCTATCGAGGATACGACATTACGGATTTGGCTAATCACGCTGAGTTTGAAGAGGTTGCTTATTTGTTACTACGAGGCAGGTTGCCAAACCAACAAGCACTCGATGAATACAAGTTGAATTTGAAGCGCTTAAGAGGCTTACCTGAACCACTAAAAAACGCTCTTGAATTATTGCCTGCAACTGCTCACCCAATGGATGTTATGCGAACCGGTTGTTCCGTTTTAGGCAATTTGGAAACAGAAGTATCCTTTGATGACCAACTCATGGCCACAGAGCGAATGCTAGCGTTGTTTCCTGCGGTCATTTGTTATTGGTATCGCTTCTCGCATGATGGGGTGCGGATTGATACAGAAGATCAGAGTGAAGACAGCATTGGGGGCTATTTCCTGAAAATGCTGTCGGACGCACCAGCTTCAGAACTGCATAAAAAGGTTATGCACTGTTCCTTGATTTTGTATGCGGAACATGAATTTAATGCGTCCACCTTTACCGCTCGGGTATGTGCCTCCACGCTCTCGGATATCCATTCATGCGTGACTGGCGCAATCGGGACATTACGGGGTCCTTTACACGGTGGTGCCAATGAAGCCGCCATGGCGATGATAGAAAATTGGCATACACCAGAACAAGCCGAGCAAGAAATTCTTGGCATGTTGGCGCGTAAAGAGAAGATCATGGGGTTTGGGCATGCGATCTATCGTGAAAGCGACCCACGCAATGCGCTGATTAAAGCGTGGTCGAAAACGTTGTCGGAATCCGTGGGTGACACCCAGCTTTATGCCGTGAGCGAGCGAGTCGAGTCCGTCATGAAACGCGAGAAAGGCTTGTTCTGCAACGCCGATTTCTTCCATGCCTCTGCGTATCATTTTATGGGTATCCCCACCAAGTTGTTTACCCCCATTTTTGTAATGAGCCGTTTGACTGGCTGGTGCGCCCATGTGTTCGAGCAACGAGAGAATAATCGAATCATTCGACCCAGTGCGGATTACACCGGACCAGAACATCAAGAGTGGTTGCCATTAGAGCAACGCTAAATGCAATTAACGAATGGTAATCAGAACAGTTAAGGAATAACGAATGTCACAAAATGTAGAAATCAATGAACGTCCAGCGCCTGATGAATTACTTGTCCAAATCGCCGAGTACGTCAGCAACACCGTTATTCAATCGGAAGAAGCATACAACACAGCTAGAAATTGCCTGATGGATACATTGGGGGGTGGCTTGCTCGCGCTCCGTTTCCCAGAGTGCACCAAGCATCTTGGTCCCATAGTGCCGGGCACAACGGTTAGACATGGCGCAAGGGTGCCAGGCACGAGCCATGAGCTCGACCCAATCACCGCCGCGTTTAATATTGGTTGTATGATCCGCTGGTTGGACTTTAATGACACGTGGTTGGCTGCGGAGTGGGGGCATCCGTCAGATAATTTGGGGGGCATTTTAGCCACCGCCGATTACTTAAGCCGAGTGGCCGTTGCTGAAGGGAAAGCGCCTCTCACTATGAAAGACGTTCTAACAGCAATGATCAAAGCGCATGAGATTCAAGGGGTGTTGGCACTCGAGAACTCCTATAACCGAGTTGGGCTGGATCACGTCTTGTTGGTGCGAGTGGCCTCGACTGCTGTGGTCACCAAAATGCTCGGAGGCAGCAAAGCGCAAATCATTGATGCGGTCTCACAGGCTTGGGTCGATGGTTGTGCATTAAGAACGTACCGACATGCGCCGAATGCCGGTTCACGAAAGTCATGGGCGGCAGGGGACGCGACGTCACGTGCGGTACGTCTTGCGATGATCACCATGAAAGGGGAAATGGGGTTGCCATCCGTGTTAACGGCGCCGAAGTGGGGGTACTACGATGTGCTTTTCAATAGTGAACACTTTAAGGTGAATCAGCCATTTGAAAGCTACGTGATGGAAAATGTCTTATTCAAAATTTCTTTCCCCGCAGAGTTTCACTCTCAAACCGCAGTGGAATGTGCGGTGGCTTTGCACTCTGAGGTGAAAGACAGAATCGATCAGGTCAGCAAAATTGAAGTAACGACTCATGAGTCTGCCATTCGCATTATCTCTAAATCCGGCAAGTTAGCGAACCCTGCAGACAGAGATCACTGCTTACAATACATGATTGCTGTGCCTTTGATTTACGGGGATTTGATTGCAGAACATTATGAAGATAGCTTCCATAATGGTGATCCTCGGATTGATGCGCTGCGAGAGAAAATGGTGATCATAGAGGATTCACGCTACAGCCGGGAGTATTTGGAATCCGACAAGCGTTCGATAGCCAATGCGATACAAGTCTTTTTTGAGGATGGCACATCCACGAATAAGATTGAAATTGAATACCCGATTGGTCATCGTCGTCGCCGTGAAGAAGGCATTCCGGTGCTGGAGCAAAAATTCCTTCGAAACCTGCAAACTCGCTTCACTGCAATGCGTTCTCAGCAACTCTTTGATTTGTGTGCAGATCAACAAGCTCTTGAAAGCACGCCTGTTCACGAGTTCATGAGCTTGTTTACCATTAATTAACGGAAAAGGGAGTCGTTATCGGCTCCCTTTTTATATCGGAGGAAGAACGGATGTCTACCTACGAAAAAGAATATCGGCTTTCCTGTAATGAATCGGAAGTGTTTTGGAACAAACAAGCCCAAAACTTGGATTGGTTTCAGTTTCCCGAAACGGTGTTAAGTAAAGATGAAAATGGCATAGACCGATGGTTCGCTGATGGCGTCTTAAATACCTGTTGGCTTGCTCTTGACTACCATATCGAACAAGGTAACGGAAACAAAACGGCATTGATTTACGATTCACCGGTTACGGGGGCAAAGCGCAGTTACTCTTACACGCAGCTTCAAAAAGAAGTGGCTAAAACGGCAGGTATGCTGGTGAAGCTAGGCGTTGAAAAAGGTGACCGAGTCGTTATCTACATGCCAATGATCCCTCAGGCTGCCATGGCCATGTTAGCGTGCGCCAGAATAGGGGCGATTCATTCTGTGGTATTTGGTGGTTTTGCGCCCAATGAGCTTGCTGTCCGGATAGAAGATGCGGAACCGAAAGTGGTTATGACGGCATCTTGTGGTATCGAAGTCGCCACAATACTGCCGTATAAACCCATTGTTGACCAAGCCATTATGGACAGCCGTTGGAAACCCTCTTCGGTTATCGTTTTTCAGCGTTCAGAGTGTGTGGCTTCGTTGAACCCATCGCGAGATATTGATTGGCAAGCGGCGCAGAGCTTGGCACCTATCGCTGACTGTGTCCCCGTAAATTCGACCGATCCTCTTTATATTCTTTATACCTCTGGAACAACAGGAAAACCCAAAGGCGTTGTGCGTGATAATGGTGGTCACGCTGTTGCGATGAAGTACTCCATGTCCTGTTTGTACAACCTTCCACAAAATGGTGTGTTTTGGGCGGCGTCAGATGTGGGGTGGGTCGTGGGGCATTCTTACATTGTGTATGCTCCACTTATCCATGGTTGCACAACCCTTCTTTTTGAAGGTAAACCGATCAAAACACCTGACCCAGGCGCGTTTTGGCGAGTCTGCGAAGAGTACAGTGTGAATGTGCTCTTTTCGGCGCCAACGGCTTTCCGAGCCATTAAGAAGGAAGACCCCGAGGGAACGCACATAAAAAAATACGACTTATCAAGTTTAAACAGCCTATTTATGGCCGGCGAAAGGTTGGATCCGCCCACTCAAGAATGGGTAGAAACATGCACTGGCAAACCTGTTATCGATCATTGGTGGCAAACCGAAACTGGGTGGGCGATTGCGGGGAACCCTCTAGGGCTGGAAAGGTTGCCTGTTAAACATGGCAGCGCCACAAAACCCATGCCGGGCTTTCAGGTCGCGATTCTTGATGAACGCGGTCATCCTAAGGCCTATGGGCAACAAGGCTATGTCGCCATAAAACGTCCACTCCCGCCAAGTTGTTTGCCAACGATATGGCGGAATCACGACCGATTTGAATCGGGTTATTTGTCTCAGTTTCCTGAGTATTACGTTTCAGGGGATGGGGGCTATTTGGATGAAGACGGTTACTTGTTCATTATGGGGCGAGTGGATGACGTGATTAACGTGGCGGGGCATCGTCTATCCACAGGAGAAATGGAAGAGATAGTCGGTGGGCATCCCGCCGTGGCGGAATGCGCAGTCGTTGGAATACACGACGATATTAAAGGCCAAACCCCGCTGGGTTTTGTGGTGCTTAAGGACGGTGTGTCGATAACCGATGGTAACCTTGAAGAGGAATTGGTTGGTAAGGTAAGGGAAGAGATAGGCGCCGTTGCTTGCTTCAAGCACGCTTTGGTCGTGGATCGTTTACCGAAAACGAGATCTGGAAAAATTCTTAGAAGAGTGATTCGCCAAATTGCCGATGGCGAACAATACACCGTGCCATCCACAATAGACGACCCCAACAGTTTGAATGAACTGGAAGATGTGCTTAATCAGAAAAATAGGTGATTTTCTTATAGTAGGTGATTTGCTTATAATAGGTGATCCGCTTATATCGTCGATTCGTTTATTAAGGTGATCGTTTATCAAGGTAATAGTTTATCAAGGTAAATAGTTTATCAACGCAATTGTGCCATCTCATGCTGGCTACTATTTGAGCGCATCCAACGGGTGCGCTTTTTGATCGTAATGAATACAGCTTACTTTTGGTGACTGTTCGATAGGCTGCTGGAGAATGATGAATTTTGTAGAGCCTAGTAACTGAAAGTGACTTAGGTATATACTTAGCGCATAAGCTTTTATTCCCATAGACTTATGAGCCTCATTAAGATTCGTGCTGCCCAAGCCACCGACTTGGAAGTACTCAATGATTTTATGTATGAACTTCACGACTTTCATCATAACGTCACCCCAGAGTTGTTTAAAACGGCCGAAGACGTCGAGCAAGAAAAAAGCATTGCTCGCTATCTCGATAATCCTGAATGTTTTGTTTATGTCGCAGTGCATCCAGAACGAGGGGCGGTTGGGTTTATTTCGGGTCATTTCTGTGAATTACAATCCTCCATCATGAAACCTGTACAAATGGGCAGCATCGACGAAATATACGTTCAGCCGGAATTTCGTCAACACGGCATTGCTACGTTATTGTTCTTGCGTCTGGAGCGTTCTTTTCAAGACTGTGGGGTGAAACAAATGTTTGTAGAAGTGTGGCAGTTCAATGAAGCGGCCTTAAACTTTTATCACAACTTAGGATTAGAGCATCATATCCATTGGATGCGAAAACCACTCAACTAGGGTCTGATCTAATCGATTCTTAATTTTAGGGATTATACATCGTGACATTTCGTCGTCTGTTTTCATGTTTTATTTTTCTAGTACTGACTTCTTTTACCCACTTATCCGCATTTGCGAATGTGTCTGCTAGCACGGAGCCTCCTCAACAATACAACGGTGCGCTATGTTTAATTGCCACCCATGACGGGCGCATTGTTATGGTACGCGAAGCCATCACAGGGCAACTTTCCATCCCTGGTGGGTCTATCGAAGAAGGGGAGGAGCCAGCGAAAGCAGCAGAAAGAGAAGCTTGGGAAGAATCGGGTTTAGTGGTGACTGCCCTTGGAAAGTTAGGCGTATTAGGTAATGCAGCTTTATACGATTGCGTTTCCGATTCTCCCATTATTGCCTTTAACCAGACTGACGAAGCGGGTCACCACATCGTCCCTGCATGGTTTGCCCCTCATTACGGCATTGAAACCAAACAGGTGGTGCTTGCGAACATCGATGAAGTGAATAAGGCGACGTATCGATACCCTTCTCAAATCGAGGCTCTGCAATACTATTCTGAAAAATCAACCAGACAAAAAGTGTCGTATATCGAGGATATCGTCGAAGCGGCACCTCCAATGCATCAAGCTGAAATTAAATACATCAAAGCGCTCCAAGATGGCGTACAAAGTGCACCGCCAGCGTTAGTTCCGTATATTCACGCCTTTTTATCTGTCGGTGATCTGCTTGCAAGCCCTTGGATGCTGATTGTATTCATTCCAACAGCATTTATGGTGTTCGGACGTTACTTTGGGGCGGAGTTGCTCTTCGCTGTGGTCAGTGTGGCCATTTTGGCTTTGGTTGCGCAAGTAGGCGTTGGTTTTGTGCGCCCTCACGCCTTTATGCCCGAACTGATGCTTGGTGATACGTTTGGGTTTGGAATGCCGAGCATGACGAGCGCACTTATGGTGACGGTATTAGGTCTATTTTACTTACACGCCACTCGTGAATACCCAATCGAAAAAGTACGACAATACTTGCCTTCCATTGCCACTATTGTGCTGTTCCATGGCTTATCTAGTGTTTACCTTGGTGCCCAATACTTCTCGGATGTTGTGGTTGGTATAGCATTGGGTGCCATGGTTGTTTGGCACTTTAATCGGTTGGATAAAAAAAAGGATGTCCATACTGGGAAAATACTAAGCAGCGCATCTGTGTGGTGGGTAGCGGTGGTGATTATTGCGGGGTTAGCGACCTTGTGGCCAAGACCCGACTTTGCTAACTGGTTCGCCACTTCCATTGCGATCGCAGCTGTCTTTACTTTCTTAAAACCGAAGGTGGAATCTCATCATCGTAGCGCCAAACACATAGTGGGCGTGGTTGCTTTGCTAGTGGTAACCAATTTACTTTTTGGAGTCGTTCAAGGGATTTTAAATTACAGTTCCACCCTAGCGTTAGCTTTAGAAGCGCTTAGGTATCCCATTCTTGTATTGATATTTGCAATCACTCAACTTCGAGCCAGCAAGAATCAAACAATGTAAGGTATTCATTGCATTAAGATAGGATCTATCTAGGTCCTATTTCTTGCTCACTTTACAAAGACTGGTATGTTCTACAGAAGTGCGTATAATCCGGCAGTTTGCTGTTCGCTAGACCGTATTTACTAGGCAGTAAACCCGATTAAGATTCCAGATTAAGAAGTGTTGACGTTTTGAGTAGCCAGTACAAAATCAACGAAATGTTTGAAACCATCCAAGGTGAGGGTACGTTCACAGGTGTGCCTTCGGTGTTTGTTCGTTTGCAAGAATGCCCCGTTGGCTGCGCTTGGTGCGATACAAAGCAGACGTGGGAAGCCGAAGAAAAAGATCAAGCCCCTATTGGCGACATCATGGTGAAAACGGAAGATTCCCCTACATGGTGTTTTGTGTCTGCGCAGCAAATTGTTGAGCAATACAAGTTGCATGGCTTTAATGCAAAGCACATCGTGATTACTGGCGGGGAACCATGCGTGTACGATTTGGTGAACTTAACGGAAGCTTTCGAGAGTATGGGTTGCCAATGCCAAATTGAAACCAGTGGTACGTTTGAAGTGAAAGCGACAGAATCCACTTGGGTGACGGTTTCACCTAAAATAGCGATGAAAGGGAAGCTGCCTGTTCTTAAATCTGCTTTGGAACGAGCCAACGAGATAAAGCACCCAGTAGGCACTCAAAAAGACATCGACCAGCTAGATGAACTGATCGCTAGCGCCAACGTGTCGGAAAACACGACGATAGCGCTTCAACCTATCAGCCAGAAGCCAAGAGCAACAAAACTGTGTATTGATACTTGTATCGAGCGAAATTGGCGCCTCTCCGTTCAAACCCATAAATATTTAAACATTGCTTGAGGACGTAATATGAAAAAAGCCGTTGTCGTTTTTAGTGGTGGTCAAGACTCCACGACTTGTCTTGTTCAAGCGATAGAAGAATTTGATGAAGTACACGCCATTACTTTTGATTATGGTCAGCGCCATAAGCTTGAAATTGAAGTAGCGGAAAAACTAGCAAGTGACTTAAATATTGCGGCGCATAAGGTGATGGACGTGAGTTTGCTTAACGAGCTAGCCATCAGTTCGTTAACTCGCGATGACATTCCCGTTTCGCACGAACTGCAAGATAATGGGTTACCTAATTCGTTTGTGCCTGGCAGAAATATCCTCTTTCTTACCTTGGCTGGTATTTACGCCTATCAAATTGGTGCCGACACCATTATTACAGGCGTGTGTGAAACGGACTTTTCTGGTTATCCTGATTGCCGTGATGAGTTTGTGAAAGCGATGAACCAAGCACTGGTTTCAGGCATGGATAAAGCGCTGAACATCAAAACACCATTGATGTGGCTAAATAAGGCGGAGACATGGGCAATGGCCGATCAGTACAAAGCGCTCGATTTGGTGCGCCAGAACACACTGACTTGCTACAACGGAGTGGTTGGCGATGGTTGTGGAGATTGCCCTTCCTGCGATCTGCGATCTACGGGGCTCAATGAATATTTAGCCAATCGAGAGTCCGTCATGCAATCATTGGTTTCGAAGCAGGGCGAGGAACGTTGTCAATAGGGTCTGTATACGCGTCGACAATACAGTTTCTGCCATTTGATTTGGCTTGATATAACGCTTGATCAAGTATCGAATACAAAACATCAAAGTCACTGAGTTTTTCTGCTGTTGCAAGATAAGAAAAGCTTGCGGTTAAATTCAGTGATTGATGGTCTTCTGATATAAAATGACTCATTTCTATTGTTTCTCGCATTTTTTCTACGCGGTGCCAGATTTGTTCTTCCGACACGTTGTTAAGTAATACTAAAAACTCTTCCCCCCCAATTCTTCCCATGCAGTCTCTTTCTCCAAGCTGTTCCGTAATCGTATGAGCAACGTGCTTTAGTGCGATATCTCCTGTTGGGTGACCATAGCTATCGTTGATGTTTTTAAAGTTATCTAAATCAAAAAGAACCAGAACGTGCTTGTGACTATTTGACGAGGATTGGGGATGCTTGCGGATTTTATCCAGAATCGTTAAGCGATTAAACGTTTGTGTAAGAGAGTCTTTTTCAGCAGTTTGTCTTGTTCTTTTATTTGCATATAAAATACCGCCAATGATGAAAAATAGGACAACCATAAACATCCTATTCATCATATCGCGTTGGGTTAGGTTATCGAGTTGGTGCTTTTGTTCGGTATTTTTTAAAATCAACTTCGAATTTTGAAGCTCTTCTTCTAATTTGCTTTTACTCAAATCTAAGGCTTCAAACGCATTCTGATTCTCGATATCGCGCTTATTTATTTCGAGTGAATGATATTGTTTATAATGTTCTAACGCTTTTTCGTAATCGCCTGTCTGTTCATATAGTTGCGACAGCAAAGAATTTGCCGAGGCTTCAAACAGTGGCAGCTCATCGTTTTGGGCAATCTCTACGGCGGTTTTTGCGTATTCAATCGCGACGTTATAGACCTGCCTAGCGAGGTACTCCTCACTGAGGCTCAATGCAACTTTTATCTTCATCTCGCGGTTGTTTTGTTCTGCGGCCATATCCATGGCTTTATGAAGGTAAGCATTGCTCAAATCGTGGTGAGCTAATTTTGTATTGAGTTTTCCTAAGCTTATATAGGAAAGAGCGATACCGTATTGGTGATCGAGCGCCTTCAATATGTCCAACGATTTTTGAAAAAACAGCTGTGACTTATCAAGCTTACCTGTTGTGAGATAAAAATTACCGAGGTTATGCAGTATTTGAGCTTTCGCTAGCGGTAAAGTGTTTGGTTCGCTTCTCAATTCAAGAGACTTTAGAAGGTAAGTTTCCGCTTCGTCGTATCTTCCGATATCAACAAGAAGATTACCTATGTCGTTGTAATTCCCTGAATTATCGTGATAAGACTTGGAACTTGAAATGATTTCGAAGTACATATCTAAAGCGGTTTTGTAGTCTCCAAGGTATGAGTAGTTATTCGCGAGTAAGCGATAAGCGTCCCTTAGCGGGATGAATGGATCGGCCATTTGTTCTAAGTGGCTGACAACGGATGCGCAATAAAACTTCGCGCTGTGGTGTTCACCCATTCGACTAAGGAGCAAGCACAGTTGATATTCAATCAATGTACGACTTTGGTAATCGTGAGTGACTTTTGTTTGATTGATTAAATTCTTAAGCTTTGCGTAGGCAGCTTGATTGTTACCAACCGCTTCATCGTTTAAGGCTTCGATTAACGTATGTTGAAACTTATCAAAACTGGTTGGAACATCAGGTAATTGGCTGTAATAAGGCTGTTTACGAATAGAATAGAATCGGAAAATCTGAGTAGAGATATAGAGTTTTTCAGCGTTGTCAGGGAGGATGATATGACGCTCTTGAAGCATCATTAATGCCGCATGTTCATTCGTCTTTAATTGATTTGCGTACAGCTCGTTCCAGCTCTCGCGCTCAAACGCAGAAGCAGTAAACGCAATAAATGCGGCGATAAAACTAGCGAGTAGATAACTCTTTCTCACTTATGCTCCCGAGAGAATATTAAATAGGGAGGCTATTGTACGTGTGCGAACATATGAAAATAGTACAAATGTCACCTTTTGAAACAGAAAATGAGATTCGTGCAAAAGAAAAACTGAATTAGTGAAGTGAGCCGAAATAATAGGAACTTACTTTAGAAAATACTATTTCAATCATGGGGGTTATGAGTTTGTTATATAAAAAAGCCTAGGAATAAACCGTTTATTCCTAGGTCTCAGTTTTGCGTAGGGAATAACTTTAGAGATACAGTTTAGCGAGATCGGAAGGCTCCATTTCTTTCCCTTCCAACGCAGCATTCCAATTGGTTCCAATTAGCACGCCATCTTCGGCTAGCGTGATCAGCCAGTCTTCAACAAAAATATCTAATGGGATCTCTAATACTTCAAAATCGGCCCACTCTTCAACATTGTGTTGTTCTGCATCTCCACGAGAAGACCAGAATGGCATGACTTCGCTGTTTTCAAACTCTGTTGAATCGCAAGCTAGCCAACCCTCTTCATTTCGTAAGCCCCAAACCAGCTTGGTCTGCTTTGTTTCTTCAACGAATAAGTTTAAGTTAGATTCGATGTCTGAAGTTAGTTTTGTCATCGGGGTATCCAATAAGGTTAATAAATTCGCCGAAAGGGTAGCACTTTCCATGTATTTTGACACGATAAAGATGGAAAAATAAAAAAGCCAGACTCTTGAGAATCTGGCTTCTATTCGTATAGGGGGCGTTATTTCTTCTTAGTCGTAAAGATGTTCCATTCGTTGATGACGGAACCTTTATAACCCACTACCGTGGCGATGACACGACGATTTAACGCATGGCTTACTTGACCTTCACCTAAATCAGCCAAAACCGAGTCACCAAACCCAACCGTTTTAATCCGAGTATGGCTTACACCGTAACTTATTAAGGACTCTCTGACCGCACTGGCACGTCTTTTCGACAAGTCCAAGTTATGTTCGGCGTTACCCGTTTTACTCGCAAAACCTTGAAGCTCTATTGAGGTTTCTGGGTACGCATCTAGGAATTCAGCCATGGTTCTAATTTGCGTTATGAATGCAGGTGTAATGACATCAGAATCATTTGCAAATAACACCTTAAGCTGCTTTTTTTCTTTTGCCTCTATGTATGTCTCACATCCATCGTTATCGACTTGGGAGCCACGAGGAGTGCCTGTACATAAGTCACGAGCATTAACCACGCCATCATAATCGTCGTCACTGAGATCGGCGATTTGTTCGGATTTAGGCATCTCGATGTAGTCGTATTCTTCGTTCTGATCAGCATGGGCTTGCCAAGGCAACACAAGCAGAGCGGAATACGCTATTGCTAGAAACTTCATTAACTTCAACCTTAATATTCTACAGATTCTTTCCACTCATCTGGAATGTCAACCAAAAGAGAGTCAAGCAATACGCCAGAAGCATTCATTACACGATATTTCGCTAGCTGCTCGGCATAATGAGCATCAACGTATGCTTTACGGGCTTCAAATAATTCATTTTCGGTATTCAATAAATCAAGAAGAGTGCGCTTGCCGATTCGATATTGTTTTTCATAAGCAATAACGGTTTCAGCAGCGGAATCTACGTGATCAGCTAAAAATTCTTTTTGCTGTAACGTCAGATCCAGTGCACTCCAAGAAAGTTGCAAGCTTTCTTTGACAGTACGGTAGGCTCTGTCTCTAAGATCTTTCGCTTTATTCAACTGGTAAGCAGCACGTTCCGAATTTGCCGCATCGGAACCACCATTGTATAAGTTGTATCGCATGCGAAGCATTGCATTAGCTTCATCTGCTTGACCACGTACACCGCCAGCATCCTCACGCCAAATACCTGAAGCTTCAAATGAAAACGTTGGGTAGTTTACACCCTTAGATTGATCGTATTGAAAGCGTGCAGCATCGACATCCGCAATGGCAATGTTTACTACAGGATGACTCTGATAAGCGGTATTTAAAGCATCTTCAAATGTAAGAGGTATCGATGTTTCGTCAGCACGAGGGAAAATCAAACCTTGTGGTGTTTGACCAACTAAGCGTGTGAATTGAGTGTGAGCATCAAAGATATTATTTTGTGCTGCAAGCAAATTGCCGTGGGCTTTTGCAAGACGAGCCTCTACTTGAGATACATCCGCAACGGAACCAATTCCAGACTCTGCTCTGCGTTTTATATCCCGGTATATTTTCTTATGAACTGCTAAATTGCTTTCTGATAACGCCAATATTTCTTCAGACTTGACCGCTTCGAGGTAAATCTGAGCGACCTCAAGCGCTTTATCCTGTGCGTTAGCAAGAAGTTGTAGCCTCATTGATTCAGCTTCAGCGGCTGTTCTATCAATGTTGTTTAGTGTGGATGAACCGTCCCAAATAAGTTGAGTGAATGTTAGTGTCGCTTCCTTTCTAGTTAAATCTGTTGTTTCACTGTTTTCAGGAGCGGGGTTTACATGCTCGAATCCGATACCCGCGTCCAAATCCAATTTGGGAAGGTACGCACCAGAAGCGGCTTCGTTATCTTTGCGATAACTCATGTAGTCACTAAATGCACTCTTAATTTCTGGGTTGGTGGCGAGCGTAATGGCCACGGCTTGCTCTAAAGTTTGAGCAAAAACGCTTGTGGCGAGCGAGCCAGCAAGTAAGCAGCCTATGGCACCTATATAACGTCCTTTCACTTTACCTCTCCAGTTAAGTTATTTCTTTATCCGTATGTATTTTATCGCAATTATAATCTCATTTATGAGATGCATGCAAAATACATTGCAAAATACAAATAAACTCTTGAGCTATATACTGCGACATTTTTCGTTCATAAGCTATTGAATGTTTTCGAAGACAATAGGCTAAATAGTGTGATTCTCACTTTTGGAACTGATAAGTATTAATAAATACATATACTTATTAAGGGTTAAATAATATCGGTTGAGATAGACAGAGTCCAATAATAAATATCGATTCTATAAGCTTTCTAATAAATTATAGTCGCTTATTTATCTCAACGCTTATCAGTTCATTTGAAATCACGTGATTTAGACTAAATACGTGAAGGTTTGCTTACCTGGGAGTCGAAAAATATGGCCGCTTTTTCTCCTTTATTTTCTGCGGGCTTGTCCGCATTGGGTAAAGCTATAGTAATAGACGCACAAGGTGATTTGAAAATTGTCCTTGAAGATTATGCCCTCTTACCTGGAGAAGTGTTTGTCGCTATAGACGACGAGGTCGTTCTTGCTGAGCTCCCTGCGAAAGAAGGTGAGCCGGAGCTTCTAACGGATATCGACCAAATATTGGCGACAATTGAGACAGGTCAGGATCCTACTCTACTTGTGGATTTTGCTACGGCTGCTGGGGTAGAAACACCTTCACAAGAAAAAATGTTAATCATCGATATTGCGGGTAACATCAAAATTGTTCCCGTCGGTACAGTATTACTTGCAGGGGAAATTGTTCTGCAAGATGAAAGTGGCTTGTTATTATTTTCTGAAAGTGATCTCCCAACCACTTCTATTGTCGGTGATAATGGGGAGTTAATTGCTCTTGATACCGACCCTGAAATTGGTCAAATCTTTGCTGCTTTAGAGGAAGGGAATGACCCCACCCTCATTGAAGAACTGGCTCCTGCTGCCGGTACTGCTGCTGCTGGATCGTCCATTGGCTTATCTGCTGAAGTTCAACGAACGGGCGTGCAGGTTTTAGCATCTACATCTTTCGATACGTCTGGGCTACAGAGCCAAGGTGTGTCTGAAACACAAAGCCTTTCACTGCTGAACCTTTTACAAATCGCCGCAATTAATCTGCTGCCTTCTGCTCAAAACTTTGATGCCGCATTGGATGAGGATACTTCCATTACGGGGCAGGTGTTAGCGACGGATGCCGACCTTCCTGTTGGCGCGAGTCTGACTTATTCAACAACATCAACGGCTGTTGGTTTAACGTTCAACTCCGATGGCAGTTATACGTTTGATGCGTCGAGTTATGATTCATTGTCTGAAGGTGAAGAACAGGTTATCACTATACCTTACACCGCGACAGATAACCTAGGTGGTTCAGGGTCTGGTGTACTAACAATAACGATAACGGGCACTAATGATGCACCTGTCGCTCAGGCAGACTCTTTTTCCGTGAATGACAATGAAACTTTTTCAGGACAAATGGATGCGACAGACATCGATTTGCCATCAGGTAGTGTTCTGACATTTAGTACTACAGATGTGGTGGAAGGGCTTACCTTTAACGATGATGGCAGCTACACATTCGATGCCAGTAGCTATGATTATCTTCAAGAGGGGCAATCTCTCGAAATTCCGGTGACAGTGACCGTTACTGATGAAGCGGGAGGGACAGACACTACAGTTCTCACCATTACCGTGGTGGGGACTAATGATGCTTCCATTGTCTCCGCTGATACCCGAACGCTTACTGAAAACGACAGCGTCCTCAACGCTTCAGGTACTCTAACCAGTACGGATATTGATGGTCCAGATAATCGTTTTTCTGCCAATACCATTACTAACGATTTTGGTACATTTGAGATCGATGCGGATGGAAACTGGACCTTCTCATCTAATGGCGCATTTGATCATCTCCGAGTAGGGGAAGAAGCCAGTTTCACTTACCCAGTCACCACCGCCGATGGCACAACCAGTTCGGTTGAAATCACCATCCAAGGCACGAACGACTTACCCGTTGTGGAAGAACGCTTAGGGGGGTGGACTCGTGAAGATAATACAACGCGTATCGTTAAAAATCTTGTGGTGCAAGATTTAGACAACGACAATCACACGTTTACCGTCGTTGGCGGAACCGCTCCCGAAGACAGCGTTGGTACGTTCAAAATCAATGCAGAAGGGGTGTGGACGTTTGAACTGATCCCAGGCAAAGCGGATTACCTGAAAGAAGGTCAGAAGCTGTTTGAAACCTACCTAGTCAAAGTCACGGACGAAGACGGCGGCGAAACGACGGTAGAAGTCTTAATTGGCATTGTCGGCACCAACGATGCTTCGGTTGTGTCGTCAGACTCGGTTACGCTGGTTGAAAACGACAGCATCCTCAACACTTCAGGTACTCTAACCAGTACGGATGTAGATGGTCCGGATAACAGTTTTGTTGCCAATACCATTACCAACGCGTTGGGTACTTTTGTTATCGATGTCAATGGTAATTGGAACTTTACTGCCAGCAGCACATTTGACCATTTAAGAGTGGGTGAAAGCGAAAGCTTTACCTACCCAGTCACCACCGCCGATGGCACAACCAGTTCGGTTGAAATCACCATCCAAGGTACGAACGACTTACCCGTTGTGGAAGAACGTTTAGGGGGGTGGACTCGTGAAGATAATACAACGCGTATCGTTAAAAATCTTGTGGTGCAAGATTTAGACAACGACAATCACACGTTTACCGTCGTTGGCGGAACCGCTCCCGAAGACAGCGTTGGTACGTTCAAAATCAATGCAGAAGGGGTGTGGACGTTTGAACTGATCCCAGGCAAAGCGGATTACCTGAAAGAAGGTCAGAAGCTGTTTGAAACCTACCTAGTCAAAGTCACGGACGAAGATGGCGGCGAAACGACGGTAGAAGTCTTAATTGGCATTGTCGGTACCAACGATGCACCAGTGATCGATTCGACGATAAATGTAACGGGTTCAGTCATAGAAGATACGGCTGGTAATGACCTTGCGACAGGGCAATTGGTTGTGATAGACCCCGATAACGATACGTCACCTAATACAGATTTAACGTGGTCGGACATCAGCACGAATCCTTCTCAATACGGTAGTTTTACGGTGGATTCAGGTACGGGAAAATGGACGTACCAAATCAATAACTCGCTTACTGCGGTTCAAGCGTTAGCAAAAGACCAAACCGTTACTGAAACCTTTACTGTTCAAGTGAGTGATGGCAATGCAACCGATACTCAAGAGGTGACTGTTACGATAACAGGGACAAATGATGTGCCTATTGTCACGGGAGGTCAGTTTTCCGACACCGTCACCGAAGACAGCACCAAAACGACGGCTTCTGGTGCCATCAGTTTTACCGATGTTGATGTCAATGACGAACATACTTGGACAATCAACGGCGGTGGAGCAGGGACCTATGGCAACCTCACCATCGACAACGACGGGAATTGGCGGTATGTATTGGATGCGGCAAAATCCAATAGCCTATATGAAAACCAGCGAGAGACGGAAACGTTTACCGTAACCCTAAGTGACGGTAACGGTGGCAAGGTTGAAAAAGACATTGAGATCTTCGTTATAGGCAGCAACGACTTACCGGTTGTCACCGGTGGAACATCTGGCGACGTTGAAGAAGACAATACGTCACTTCAGAAGGCGACAGGTACAATCGCGATCCAAGATCCAGATGTGCCTGATAGTACGGAATTCAAGCTACAGGGTAGCGGTACTCAAACCTACGGTACATTTAGCCTTAATGAAGCGACAGGCGAATGGGAATTCGATATAAATAATGCGGCGGCGCAAGCTTTGGCAGAAGGTCAGGAAGTCACGCATACGTTCACTGTTGAAATCACCGATGACTATAACGGAGTGATTACTCAAGATATTGTCATTACGATAACGGGAGATAACGATCAACCGTTTATCTCGGGTACACAGTCTGGACAAGTAAAAGAAGACAACACGTTAACCGTAAATGGTTCCATGGACGTGGCAGACGCCGATGTGGATGATACTCATGGATGGACGGTGAGCAATGATGGCGTTGGTAAATACGGTTCCATCTCTATCGACGCAAACGGAGATTGGACCTACGTCCTGAACAACCAAAGTAATACAGTCCAGCGCCTACCTGAAGGGCAAAAAGAACAGGAAACCTTTACGGTCACGGTGAGCGATGGAAAAGGCGGTATCGATACCAAAGAAATCACCATTGAAGTCACGGGTACAAACGATATTCCACGCATGACGGGCAGCAGAATCGGCACGGTGACTGAAGACGGAACATTGTCCGTATCCAGGAGATTAAAACCAGGTGATGTCGATCAAAACGAGACACATACCTGGGAAGTCACTCGGTCCCACCCAAACAGTTTAGGCACATTCAGTATTAATGCCTTTGGATGGTGGAGGTTTACACTCGACAATGACAAAGCCGATTATCTCGATATCGGAGACGTCGTTCGTGAGGAATATTGGGTTAAAGTGACCGATAGCGAAGGGGCGTCAACCACTAAAAAAGTAGTGGTTACGATTAAAGGCAGCAATGATGCTCCGACTCTCGATGGTGACCTAACTGGCACCGTTACAGAAGACATTCAGAGCCTGACATCGGGTACATTACTCGATGGCGACCCAGACGCGGATGATACTCACACCTTTGCCGTCTTGAATCCCAAAGGGCGATTCGGTGAATTAACCATGAGTTCTGATGGCAATTGGAGTTATGCACTTACAAATTCGAATAGTCAAGTTCAAGCGCTCGCGGTAGGTGAGACGTTGACGGATACCTATCGGGTGACGGTCACCGACAGTCACGGAGCGAAAACAGAAAAGAATCTGGTGATTACGGTTCAAGGCAGCAATGATGATCCTACGATAACAGGTAAAATCTCGGGTACGGTGATCGAAGCGGTTGCCAGTCAGCAAGAAACTGAGGGACAGCTTACCGCGCTTGATACCGACACGACAGATACACATTCTTGGAAAGTAGTGGCTTCAGCGGGTACATTCGGAACGTTCGAGATTGATGAAAATACTGGGAAGTGGACGTATCAACTGGATTCAACGAAAGAGGCAACGATTCAGCTAGACGCAGGGGAAGTTGCGCAAGATACGTTTATTGTAGAAGTGGATGACGGTAACTTAGGAAAAACCACACAAGAAATCACCATCAATGTCGTAGGGACCAATACCGATCCAAGCATCGTTGGCGATGATACTGGCAGTATAAAAGAACTGGCAGGCACTGGTACGCCGTCTACGCCGAATACCACAACTGGCACTTTGGATTCTGGCGATCCAGATAGAAGTGATACGCATACTTGGATGGTTGTCGATCCGTCTGGTCACTATGGCTCGCTTTCTATCGACAGTAACGGTAAATGGACGTTTACTCTTAATGATTCATCCAAGGACGTTAACCAATTGGATGAAGGCGACACCGCTACCGACACGTTCACAGTGCGAGTAACCGACAGCTTTGGACAGCAAAGTGAATCTCAAGTAGAGATAACCATTACGGGAACCAATGATGCACCGACATTGTCAGGAAGCCAGCTGTCTAAAACGTTAACCGAAGATGTCGCAACGGCTGTATCCGGTCAGCTTAAATCGGGAGATCCCGATAAAGACGACGGTGCTGAGTTTGGCATATCTGGTCCACCGACAGCTGGGGAAGGCACATACGGAAATCTCGTGGTCAACTCTGCAACGGGTCAGTGGAGCTATACCCTAAACGATGCGAATTCGACAGCCATTCAACAGCTCTCACCGACCACAAGTTTGACGGAGACGTTTACGGTTTTTGTCGAAGATGATGCGGGAGAAAAAGTAGAGAAAACCCTGACCATTACAATTGCTGGAACCAATGATGAGCCAGACATTGTTGGAGATATTTCTGCGACGTATACCGAAGATAGTGGAACAGGTACAAGTGTCTCATTGAGCGGAAAGCTTGATATTCAGGAAATCGATATTGATGTTTCTGATGGTACAGACACGGATTCTGTAGATACCGCAAAGTTTGTCGCCTCTACGTTTGCAGGAAATTTAGGTAAGCTTACTGTAGATGAAAGCGGCAATTGGGAATACTTGATCAATAATGATTCCCATCAAATTCAAGGTTTGCGTCAAGGCGACACTTATACAGAAACATTCACGATTCTTGCGGAAGATGAATTTGGTGCGATTGTGAGTAAAGATCTTACAATAACCGTTAAAGGAACCAATGATTTACCCGTTGTGACAGGAGACGATGATGGCACTGTGACGGTAACGAAATCCGAATCTACCCAAGGCATGGTCGTTGCGACAGATGCTGATTCTCTTGATGATGTCAAGGAATGGACGGTGGTAGACAGCGATGGAAGTTATGGGACTCTAACTATCGATTCCGCGACAGGTAAATGGCTGTATACCATCGATGCAGAAAAAACGATGCCTGCGCCAAGCAGTACCGTAAATGACGTATTCCATGTTCAAGCGAAAGATCTAGACGGTGGTGTATCAGCAGCTTTCCCAATTGTTATTAAAGTGCAAGGCTCTAATTTCCCTTCTGTTGGAGATGGTGGCTCGCCAAACAATGATCAGCCGGATATTGCTGGTGATATTTCTGGTTCTGTGACCGAAGACTCTCTCACCTCAGAATCTGGTCAGTTAATAGCGAACGATCCTGATGTCGGGGACTTACATACTTGGAGCTTAATCAATAGTGAGGGCACTGTCGCACCGGATAATAAGCTTGAAGGTACCTATGGTACGTTGGAACTCAATCCAGTAACTGGGAAGTGGCACTATATTTTAAACAACAGTGATCCACTGGTTCAGGCTTTGGAGCCTGGGCAAGTTGAGCAAGAAACATTTACTGTAAAAGTGACGGATTCCTCCGGAGAAACCAACGACTCAGATACTCAAACGATAACGATTAATGTCGTGGGCAGTGCTGATCACGTTGAGGTGACAAGCCCCATTATTGATACCGCGCAACTGGTTGAAGATACAACAGAAACCGATTCTGGAACACTCACCATACCGGAAGGGCTCGGTGCAAGCACATGGCACTTGCCAACAGGTGAAGGCGAATACGGCACATTAACACTCGATTCATCAGGAAACTGGAGCTACAACCTCAACAGTGCTCATTCCGCTGTTAATCAGTTAAAGGCAGGGGCAACGATCACTGAGAGCTTTAACGTGGTTGTCGTTGATGAATACGGAAAAACCACCGTTGATGCCAGTGGTAACCCAATCAAACTCCAAATTGAAATTGATATCACGGGCACTAATGATTCACCAAGTATTACTGGTGAACTCACCAGTAATATTGCGAACACGGATAATGACGGCAAAGTGGCTGGAACGCTCAATTCTGGCGACCCTGACGTGGATGATGTACATGAGTGGCGATTGCCTAATGAAACGGCAACGAACGAAGAGCAGGGCACTTACGGAAAACTGGTTCTTAACTCCGTTACTGGGAGTTACGAGTATCAGTTAGATCAAAGTAACACTACGGTTCAAAACTTAGGTCAAACAGACACGCTCTCAGAAACTTTTGATGTCGTTGTTCGAGATGCGCTTGGGCTTGAGTCATCAGAAACCATCACAATTACCATTACAGGCTCCAATGATGCGCCTGTGATTTCTGGTGATGTATCGGGTACTGCGGTAGAAAACAGCAGTACACCCGCTTCAGGAAAATTGGATGCGAATGAAGCCAATTCCGATGATTCTGCTTCCTTTATCGCTAAGGAAGGAAGTAGTGCTCTTAAAGGGACGTACGGAACGTTCGAAATTGATGCTAATGGCAATTGGACTTACAACCTATACAACGGTCAGCCTCATGTCGAGAAACTGTCACCGGATTCTTCGGTATCGGAAGTCTTTGTGGTTATTGCAGTAGACAGCTTTGGCGTTACCACTCGAGAAACCGTGACTGTGACCATTACGGGGACGAATGATGGCCCTGTTATTTCTGGAGACGCAACAGGTGTTGTTGCAGAAACCGCCGTTACGACAGCGTCTGGAAGTTTGGTCACAGCAGATGTTGATGAAGCAGATACTGCGAGTTACAGTGTCACCACTGCGGCATCATATGGAACAATGACGGTTAACCCTACGACAGGAGCATGGGAGTATGTTGTCGACAGTAGCAACACAACGGTAAACAGCTTGAGCAAAGGATCATCCATTGTTGATACTGCGATTGTGACGGTTACCGACAAATTCAGCGGTACAGACACCATCACCATTAATATCACCATCAATGGTGAAAATGATGCCCCGGTTATTGTGGGTAATCTCTCATCAGATACGGACGCAATAGCACAGGAAGAATCTGCGACTACCATTACTGGTCAACTCAATTCCGGTGATCCAGATGTTTTGGATACTCCAGATTCCCATCTCTGGGAAGTGCTGAATGACAATTCGCCATATGGGAGTATGTCTGTCGATCAGAGTGGGGAATGGACATTTAATTTAGATAACAGCCATTCTGATATTCAAGAGTTAGGTACAGGCGAAGAAATCGTCATTGCTTATCAAATTAAAGTGTCCGATCAACACAACGAGAGCGACACACAGACGGTTTCTATTACCGTTAAGGGAACCAACGATACACCCATCGTGAGTGGACCATTGACAGGCAGCATATCCGAAGACGGAAATTCAAGCACGACAGGTGACCTGAATGTAAGCGATGTCGATGTGAACGACACACACACTTGGAGTGTGAATGGCAGTGATACGGGTACGTATGGTTCCATTGCCGTTGATGCTAATGGTGTATGGACGTACACGTTAGCGAACGATTCGGATGCAGTGCAAAATTTAGCGGCTGGACAGACAGAACAAGATACCTTCCAGATCAGTGTATTTGACGGTACCGAAACGGTAACGAAGACAGTCACAATAGATGTTGAAGGAAGTAATGATGCACCATCGATTACTGGTGATGTATCAGGTGGGATTTCCCAAGGTTCAGCCTCAAGTATTACAGGGGATTTGAACGTATCGGACAAAGATTTATCGGATACGCACTCTTGGTTGATAGTAGGCAGCTCGGTTGGTCAATACGGTGAGATAACACTTAATGCATCGTCAGGTGAGTGGGAATACACCGTTAATAATGCATTGCTGGGCAGTGATGCATTAGGAGAAGGTGAGACGGAGACAGAACTCTTTACTGTGCAAGTCTCTGACGGAAATGGTGGCTCAAGGAACCAAAACGTCAGTATTACCGTATCTGGTAGAAACGATGCACCAATAATTACAGCTGTAAATGTTGCGGGGACCACAACACTTGGGTTTGCAGCATCAGCAGCCGGAAGCCTTACGGCATCAGATCCTGATTTAAACAACGATTCACTGCTTTGGTCTGTTTCAGATCCTAACGGAACGTATGGGAACCTCAGTATCAATCAATCTGGGATGTGGTCTTACGTTATTGACGAAACCAAACCCAATGCATCTGACCTAATAAGTGGTGCGACTAAAACAGAAACGTTCACCATAGAAGTTGAAGATTCACACGGAGGCATTTCGACTGAAACCGTCACCGTGACGGTTAATGGTGCATTGTTCAATGGCTTGGTTACGTCAGGCAATGATATCCTCATCGCAACGGACGACGATGAAGTGATTTTTGGTGATCCAAAAGGGAGCGGTGCAGTTTCTCAAGACGCTTTTATATGGCAACCTGGTTCATTGGGTTCGCCAGCGGGGCATGACATAGTTAGAGAGTTTGACGCAAACAATGATCAGCTGGATATCAGCGCAATTGTTCAAGCAGATAACTTGCTAGGTATTTCCGCGTTAGCATCCGACATTGCTCTCTCAGAGGATTCAGGCAGTAGCATACTTACTATAAGCGACGCGAGTGGTGTGATTCAAACTATTGAAATCGAAGATGTAGGATTGAGTGAATTCCTGAATCACGCATCTCCAAACAGCTTATCCCCTGAAGAGAAAATAGAGCGTTTGCTAGACAACGGTAGTTTGGTCGTAAGTGACAATATCGGTGACAGTGCAGCGAATACCATCGATGGTGGGATGATATTGTCTGATAGCCTATTTGGCCTTGCTGGAAATGATATTCTCGACGGTGATGGCGGTTCGGATATTCTTGCGGGCGGCAGCGGGAACGATATTTTAACTGGTGGCAGCGGGAGCGACTTGTTTGTCTGGTACAAAGGAGAAACAGACAGTAATTCAAGTCATGACCAAATCACTGATTTTACGTTATCCACCGACGTCAGCATCGGCGATAAGATGGACTTAAGGGACATCTTGCCTGATTCGGTAGATGGCAGTGATCTTTCTGAACTGCTGGGTCATATCTCTGCATCTGTCTCTAGTGATAGCTCAACTCTAGAGCTTGTTGTAACGCCTGAAGTCGGTATGACGCAGGCGATAGATGTTGTCATCGGCAATGCTAGTGACTATGGTTTATCACTCACTTCGACCTCAAGTGAAATAGTGAATGAACTTATGAACCAAAATGCTTTTAGATGGGATTAATGTAAACTTCCCTATTTTCAAAGGGCTGGAATTTTCCAGCCCTTTTTTATTTCTGCTAATTCAACAATTTAATTCACTAGTTTGTATAAGGCTATTCTATGTCGACTATTTTTAACGATTACTAGTACTTTTACTGATGCGCATTAATAAAATTTGGTGGTATTTCGTTTCCCCAAAAAGAATGCTCGGTGATTAAAGTGAACGCGTAACCAGCATAGGGCTGATCGGAAGATACCAATTGGCTTAGTGATGAGTCATCTTTTTGATTCGTGGCAAGAAGGGGAGCCCAGTTATAAGAAATAGGATGATATGAAGTTGTGATACCCAATTACAATTAGATCTTAAGTAACAATGAAGAAATTGAATCACATATAAGATTTTTGTATTAAAAATAAGAAAAGTTGATAAATAATTACTTATTCAGTCGTGTGAAAATCGAGTGAGAAATGGCTTATTAAAGATAAACTTGCCCATAAAGCTCTTTTCGAGTTTTTACTTTAAGGATTAATTTTTAATGAAAATAAACTTTTCTTCGTGAATTTGGTTGTTTTATCATTAATTTAGTTCCAACTTTCTAAAAGCGGTTGGAATTGTAATATAAAGGTTATCAACTTTGAGAGCTAGCTCATAAAGTACGCAGGGATTGTAAAGAGATATTGATTCAGGCAATGGGTTTTGTGGAGTTAGTTCCATATAGATGATAAATTCTTAGATTAACTAATGAAAATCTAATGCGTCGTTCACTCTGGCTCGTAATGACGCAACGAATAATTTTGGGGTTAGCATGGATTCTATTCAATCTCTTTTGTCATCAGCGATCGCGGGTATCAGTCAATTAATTGTTATCGATCAAGAAGGCAACATTCGAGTTGTTCCAAAAGGAACGCCTTTACTTCCAGGCGAAGTGGTTTTTGCATCAGACGATGTTCAAGAACAAGCTTCTCCAAAGATCAATATTGTTGATAACGATCAGAACTTGAATGAGTTGGAGCTTGATGAAGATATCCAAGATATTTTTGCTGCATTAGAAGGGGGCGATGACCCTACCCAGTTTGGGGATGAATTTGCGCCAGCCGCAGGTAACGCAGCATTAGGATCGAGCTTAACCACTTCAGGTGAAATTGAGCGTGTTGGTGCTCAATCCATTGCTGAAACTTCCTTTAATACAGGCAGCCTAGAGAGCCAAGGGTTGTCTCGAACTCAAAGCCTAACTTTATTAGAATCCTACCGAATTTTACTGACTACAGAGCCGAGCCTAGAAGTCGCCCCTATTTTATCTATCCCAGAAGCGGTTAACTCAGTTAATGCCGAAGAGGCGCAAGATGGTGTCGATGTTCTGGTCACTGTTCCTTCTGGCACAACAACGGAAGATACTATTTTCCTCGAAGTATCAAAACCTACGGGTGACTCAGTCTTTATAGAAGTTTCTGTGCCCGATGATTGGGATGGCTTCTCTCCAATCGTTGTGACCATCCCAGCAACGGATATGACTACAGACGGTGATTACACAGTGACCTCTGAAGTTGTTAAGCCAAATGGTGATTCAACGTCAACCAGTTCTCCAGTAACTTTTGAGCTGGACACGACGCCACCTTCTACTCCTATTGTCACCATTGAAGATGATCTCAACGACGACGGTTTGTTAACGGATGCTGAGCTTGAAGGAAAAGTCACTGTTACGGTTAGTATCCCATCAGATGCGGAAGCTGGTGATGTGCTTTCAGTGACAGGGCAACCTGACATCATCATTACGCAAGAGATGATCGATAACGGCTCAATTTCTTTTGAGTACGATCGTCCAGAAGACGGTGACTCACTAAATATTACGGCGACGGTGATCGATCAAGCGGGCAACACCTCAGTAGAAGGCCGTGACAGCATTGTTACCGAAGACAACACACCAACAGGTGCGCCCGTTGTCCAAATATTGGACGATGCGAATAATGATGGAATCCTAACCTCTGATGAAAACGATGGAACAATAGACGTCAGAATTACGCTTCCGGAAGGCGTCAAAGTTGGCGATACACTAAAAATCACTGGGCAACCCGATTTTATCATCAACCAAGAACAAATCGATGTTGGGTTCATTACCGTCTCATACCCAGTTCCTGGAGAAAATGAAACACTTACTGTCAATGCCACTGTGACGGATGCATCAGGTAATGTTTCAGCGCAAGGAGTGGACTCCGTCACTGGCGAGAATATCAATGATAACCCAGTCGTTGCTGACGAAAATGGGAATCCTCTTGGCGATACTTTGAGTGTGTCAACAAATGAAGATACACAAGTTGGTGGAAAACTCACGGCTTCAGATGCAGATGGAGACACACTAACTTTTGCAAAAGGCACGGAGCCCTCTAATGGTACATTAACCGTTGACGTCGACGGTAATTGGTCTTACACACCTAATGAAAATTTCAATGGCACGGACAGCTTTACCGTAATAGTGAGTGACGGTAATGGAGGAACAGATTCAATTACCGTTAATGTAGGCGTAAATGCGGTGAATGATGATGTGGGTGCCGTAACAGATTCAGATAACAGCGATAATACCGTTGCAGAAAATGCAAGCATTGGTACTGAAGTCAACATCACTGGACACGCAGTAGACCCTGATGGTCAAAATGTTACCTATTCACTCAGCAATGATTCAGATGGCCTGTTTACTATTAATCCTGAAACAGGTGTAGTCACCGTTAACGGTGCATTAGATTATGAAACTTCTGATTCACATACCATAGAAATTACGGCCACCTCTGAAGATGGCAGTCAAACCAGCCAAACTTTCACTATCAATGTCAGCGACATCGATGATACTGCCCCTGAAGCACCAGGCGTGACCATCACAGAAGATGTGAACGACGACGGTCTGCTCAGTGCGGCAGAGCTGGATGGTCAAGTGAACGTGACCATAACTCTCACCGGTACGAATGCGGTTGAAGGCGATACCTTAGCGGTGAACGGCACGGTTATCGTCCTGACACAAGCTCATATCAATGCAGGCGAAGTCTTGACGAGTGTCGAAGTACCAGCAGAAGGTGCAACGTTGACAGTCGAAGCGACCATCACTGATGCGGCGGGCAACACCTCAGCGAAAGGTACAGACAGTGTAACACTGGATACCGTCGCGACGGCAGGCACCGTCACGGTGGCGAACATCACCGCCGATGACGTGATCAACCAAGCCGAAAGCGGCGAGACCATCGCGGTGAGCGGTACGGCGACAGGTGGCGATATCGCAGAAGGCGATAAAGTGACCCTGACCATCAATGGTAAGGCTTACG
>NZ_JAAUWT010000017.1 GCF_014694455.1 Vibrio sp. S9_S30
TTGAATCTATTGGGAGGATTGATAGCCTATTGCCTGAAAGATGAGAAGCCCCACTTAGATCTAACAGCTCAAGAGCTTGAGCTGTTAGAAAGTAATGGCATCACGACGGCTTAACCAGATCTGAGGTTGATTTAGCGTATCCACTCCCCAACGCTTTTCATCCAAATCATGGATAATCACTGCTAAAATCAATACACCCTGGACAAGTTGAGAAATAAAAGACTCCGTAAATACAAAGATATTGATCAACAATATGAGAACAGCCAACCAATGTACTGCTCTCATGCGTAAAAAAAGAGATTTCATATTCATGCCTACAAAAATTTTTAGTTAAAGAAAGTGAGTAACAACTTATTAAGATTAGACGAGATAAACGATCATAGGGAAACAGTATAAAATATGAGATATCAGTGCATTAGATCCATCAGGCTCCGCTATCCCTTCTGATTAAAAAAACACTGATGTTTATGTTTAAGTGGTAAAGGATGATGACTCACCGTTTAGCTTTTAGACGTGCCATCATCGTCTAAAGTCCCTCACCAATATTATTCTTAATATAGTGTGATATCTATCAAAAGAAATGATTATTTATCTGCACTAAACACCGCCATCCATGCTTCAACCCTAGGAATATCAAGATACTGTATGCACATCAAAACCAAAGATTTCCAATTTAAACAATTCTCTATTTCCGGTGGTCACGGCGGCATGCCAGTGAGTACTGACGGTGTCATGCTAGGAGCTTGGGCAACCCTTCCGGAAAGTGGACATTTATTGGATATTGGCACGGGTACGGGTTTGCTCTCATTAATGTGTGCACAACGTTCTGCAATAAGCCTAAACATCACAGCTATCGAACTAGAAGCCAACGCATCCCACACCGCGTTGGGCAACTTCAACCAAAGCCCTTGGCACCACCGATTAACGTTCATCCACGGCGACGTACTCAATCACGCTTTTTCGCATCCGTTTGATGCCATCATCTGTAACCCACCTTATTTCAATAGTGGGCAACAAGCAGGCAATCGCTCTAGGGCAGATGCTCGTCATACCAACACCCTTACTCACGAAAGTTTACTGAACGTGTGCCATGCCTTGCTTACTGATCAGGGTAACGCGAGTTTTATCTTGCCATCGGTTGAGGGTCAGAAATGCATCGATCTTGCTCTGAAATCCGGCTGGTATTTGCATTCTCGCTGCGATATACAAACCACTGAACGCAAAGCCCCCAGCAGAGTGATGTTCAGTTTGGTTAAACAACCTTGTGAGACAGGTATCTCCTCTTTGGTAATCCATCAAAATGGTCAATACAGCTCTGATTTTGTCACGCTAACTCAAGACTTTTACTTAAAGATGTAAAAAACTCATCAGAAAATTCATGTTATCTGTACGGCGATAGGTATATAATTCGCGCCCAATTATTTATTCGCACGCTTGTGGAGACCCACTGTGATCAGAACTTTTGCTGAACTCGATTTAGATCAAAATTTGCTGGAGGCCATTGAAGAGATGGGATATGAACGCCCAACTCAGATTCAGGCTGAAGCCATTCCACAAGCATTAAACGGCCGTGATATTCTCGCTTCTGCCCCTACTGGTACAGGTAAAACAGCGGCATTTGTGATTCCTGCGTTGCAATACCTGCAAGATTTTCCACGTCGTAAAGCCGGTCCTGCACGCATTTTGATTTTAACCCCCACTCGCGAACTGGCGATGCAGGTGGCCGATCACGCAAGAGCACTGGCGAAGAACACCAATTTGAAGATCTTCACCATTACAGGTGGCGTTCAGTACCAAGAACATGCCGACATCCTTTCCACCACACAAGATATTGTGGTTGCGACACCGGGTCGTTTGATGGAGTACATTGAAGCCGAACGTTTTGACTGCCGCGCGATCGAATGGTTGGTATTGGATGAAGCCGATCGTATGCTCGACATGGGGTTTGGTCCAACGGTTGATCGCTTGTCTGCAGAATGCCGCTGGCGTAAACAATCCATGCTGTTTTCCGCTACCCTTGAAGGTCGTGGTGTCGAAGGCTTCACTGCCGATCTACTCAAAGAGCCTGCGGAACTGGATGCTGAACCTTCACGCCGAGAACGCAAAAAAATCACTCAGTGGTATCACCGTGCCGATACCATGGAACACAAATTGGCGCTGCTGAAGCACATCATAACGGAGCAAGCCGAGCGTTCCATTGTCTTCCTAAAAACGCGCGATCGCCTTGCAGAGTTAAGAGCACAATTAGAAAGCGCGCAAATCAACTGCGCTTGGATCCAAGGTGAAATGCCGCAAGATCGCCGCAATAATGCCATTCGCCGCTTCCGTGACGGTGAAGTGAATGTCCTTCTCGCTACCGACGTTGCGGCTCGTGGTATCGATTTACCCGATGTCTCTCACGTGATTAACTTCGATATGCCGCGAACGGCGGATGTCTACCTTCACCGTATTGGTCGTACAGCGCGTGCTGGTAAAAAAGGGAACGCACTTTCCATTGTGGAAGCACACGATCAGCCTATGTTAGATCGCGTTGCTCGCTACACAAAAGAAGACATCAAAGAACGCTTTATCGACGGTTTGAGACCTCAGCATAAAAAGCCAACGTTTAAGAAGAAAAACAAAAAGAAAGCGGCAAAAAAAGCAGAAAAGAAAAAGTCCGGCGTTAAAAAGAAAAAGTAAATGTCATGTTGTTCTTAAAAGAGGTCGCGATGAGCGACCTCTTTTCACATTCAAATAGGTCGAATCATGCTTAATCGCCCAAAGGCTGCCTGTCTCCCCCACCGCGATGCGCATCCAACGCAACTTTCAATCGGCGAAGACGATCGCGAGAACGGCGTTTATGGCTGACGGCTAGCTCCATAGAAAGCACATCCACCAGCGCTAACATGGCATAACGAGAAGCCGACGGCTTATAGATAAAATCCGTTTCTTGGGTCACAATCGGCAGAACAATATCGCAAACACGCGCGAGTGGGCTCCCGCTGCTCGTGATGGCTATTACTTTCACCCCATATTGTTTGGCAATCTCTGCCACCTCAACAATGGCTGGCGTGTACCCTGTTACCGACATCACAACCAAAACATCATGGCGATCAGCGGTCGCGGCAACCATTCGAGCTAACAGCCCATCATTGTATGCTGTCACGGGGTAACCGAGACGAAATAACCGATGTTGAAACTCTTGAGCGGCCATGGTGGAACCGCCTCCCATACCTATTGCTAGTGTCTGGCGAGCTCCGTGTATCCACTCAACACACTGGCGAATATCCTCTTCATTGAGCACTTTCCGATTCATGTCCATGGTGTGCTTAATGGATTCATAAATCCCTTGCATGCCCGTCTGATCAATGGGTTCATCAATAAAACGCTGCCCAACGGCCAAGGACTGTGCCAGCTTCATTTTTAAATCTCGCACATTACGACACTCTACCGCCTTAGCAAACCGTGTAATGGTCGCTTCACTGACTTTTGCCTGCTGCGCCATCTCGGTAATACTGGCGTTCACCGCCGACGATAGGTCATCAGCAATGTAATTGGCGACTTTCTTTTCAGCGTCTCGAAGGCTTGAATAACGTTCGCTGATTTTAGAAAGAATATCGATATCCACAGACACGTAGCGCTCTCACTTTGATTGATTATTCAGGATCGATTGACCCTATAAATGTTATTAGTTAGATATTTTCTAACAGAATTAGATATCCTGCCATACTCCTTCAGCACTCAATGAGCGCTAAATCACTAAATGGCTGACTTGCGCTATTGGAATAATTACGATCAAAAAGTCAACATCACATCTGAAATACAAGCTTGGTCATACTAATGATGCTCAACTTGCTAACTTCATAACTTCAAACAGTTAAACAACAACCATCGAAAACGTTAGAAACTATCATAAGTGCAATGTTTTTATCCGTTATAAACTATCATTGGACCAATGATCCCTCTTCCGATTTAATGGTAATGTATGGTTCACTCATGGGCGTATCCATTGGTGGACGGTTTACCATAGGTATATTGCTGGGATGATTCATATGCATGATTTGCATGAGCATCATTGCTGTCATGGAGAAACGCACGAATGCGCCTAAAATGAGTGATACAGGATCGTGGAAGGGAGTGGCGTCGACCATCAATCTGCTTATCTACAGTAATCTAACGCCTGCGCATATTCCGTTTCCTCCAAAGCCTAATATGTACTCAACCTAATATTGATCGCATTTCTTTTTACTACTACCAATAAATTGCTGTGAAGTCCTCCTCATGTCCTCACAATGGTCGTACATAAACCATTTCATTTAATTCAACGCCGTTGGAGATCATTTTGAACACATTTAAAGCTCTACTTATCACCGCACTGGTCAGCATTAGCTTTTCCAGCCTAGCCACACCAGAACTGACGTTTCTAAGCGCCAAGCAAGCGGCAAAAGAACTCGGAAAAAATGATGCCTTTATGCGCCGTCTGAGCCAGTTTGATATGGAAGCGCGCATGAAAACCGAAGATCACATCATCAAGCCCGAGTTTCGTCGTTTTGTGCGAGAGAATACCCTCGATTGGACTGCGGAAGAGAAAGCCAAGGTGAAAGACGTCTATGCCAATCTGCAAAAGGAATTATCGACCTACCCATTGGATTTACCAAAAGAAATCAAAATGATTTTGACGACGGGAAAAGAAGAAGGCACAGCCGCTTATACTCGTGGTAAAACCATCATGTTGCAGCGCAACAAGTTAGAACTGGGTATCGAATTAAAGCGCATCATGGCTCATGAGATTTTCCATATTTACTCTCGCCTTAATGCCACGAAAAAAGACGAACTATACCAAAGCATCGGATTTAAGCATGTTGGCGAAATTGAATTTCCAGACGAACTAGAAGACAGAAAAATCACCAATCCCGATGCTCCTGTGAACGATTACGCCATTAAAGTTGGGTTGAACAACGAGCAAGTGTGGGCAATGCCAATCTTGTATTCTGTTTCTGACAAATACGATTTAGAAAAAGGCGGCGAGTTCTTCAATTACCTGCAGTTTAAGTTTTTGGTAGTGGCCGATCAGAACGGCGAATGGACCTATGACGATGATGAGCCCGTGATTGTTGATCACACCAATTTAACTGGCTTTTTTGAACAAGTCGGCACCAATACCAACTACATTATCCACCCTGAAGAAATCTTAGCGGATAACTTTGCACTACTGATGCTGCGCTCGCCGGTAGTGAACTCACCGGAAGTGATTGAACGCATGAAGGCGATTTTAAGCCAGTAGTGATTGCGTTATGGCGTAAAAATCCTTCTTAGGAAATGGGAAGCGTCATAGGTACTGTAAAATCAAAGGCACTGTAAAATCAAAGCCGCTGCAAAAAAGCGGCTTTGTTTTTTCGTCACTCAAATCAACCCAAGTGATCTCTGTTCTGGTTATTTAGCCAGTGGCAGTGCTTGCTGGTCGATATCGAAAAGATGGCAATATTGCTCCCTCAACTCGATATTCAGAATCTGCCCGTTATCCAATTTATACGATACCGCTTCTTCGCCATCCAGCATCAAACTGAGTTTTTCAATGTCGCCTGAATAGCAGTGCACGTAAGACACCGCGCCCAAATATTCCGCCACATTAATCGTCATCGGCACAACGCAACGCCCTTCTTCGATAACCTCTTTAACCACTAAGTGCTCAGGACGAATACCCAACGTAATCTGATCACCCGACGTCAAATGCGCCCCATTTCTAGGCAAGGTCAAACGGTACTTATCCGCGATACTGACCGTCGTTTGCGTGTCGCTTGCGTCCAAAACAGTAACCGGAATAAAGTTCATCTTGGGTGAACCAATGAACCCCGCAACAAACTGGTTTTGCGGATGATAGTACAGCTCCAGTGGCGGCCCCACTTGCTCTACGCTGCCATCGCGAAGTACCACAATTTTGTCGGCCAATGTCATCGCTTCAACCTGATCGTGCGTTACATACACCATGCTGGTCGCCAGCGTGCGGTGCAGTTCGGCAATTTGAATCCGCATATCAACCCTTAGCTCAGCGTCTAAGTTCGACAGCGGCTCATCAAACAAAAATAGCTTAGGATTGCGCACAATCGCACGCCCGATCGCTACCCTTTGACGCTGCCCACCGGATAACTCTTTAGGTAGGCGATCAAACAGTTGGTCGAGCTTGAGCATTTTCCCTGCGTGATTCACTTTTTGAGTGATCTCCTCCTTGGGGCGCTTATCGATAGAAAGAGCAAATGACATATTCTCCCGCACCGTCATTTGCGGATAGAGCGCATAGGATTGGAACACCATGGCAATTTCGCGATCCGCTGGTGCTTCATTGGTAACATCCCTGTCATCAATGAATATCTCGCCAGATGTCGGCTCTTCCAACCCTGAAATCATGCGAAGTAGGGTCGATTTTCCACAGCCAGACGGACCAACAAAAGTCACAAATTCTTTGTCATTAATTTCAAGGTCAATGCCTTTAAGAACATCCACTTTGCCATACGATTTCTTGATGTTTTTGAGTACTACATGAGCCATGGTTATTCCTTAATTCCACCTTGAGTCAAACCTTGGATAAAGGCTTTGGATGCCAGCAAAAATGCGATAAGTGTTGGTGCCATCATGATGATCAACCCTGCGAACATCATGTGCCACTGAATGGCAAATTCATTTTGAAACTCTTGTAATCCAAGCGTTAACGGATACAACCCTCTGTCTTGTAAGAATAAGAGAGGGAAGATGTACTCATTCCATGCACTCACAAACGACAGCAACGCAACAGTGGCGATCGCAGGCTTAACCAATGGCAGCACAATGCGCCAGTAGATTTGGAAAGGTAACGCCCCATCCACTCGCGCAGCTTGTTCTATTTCAGGCGACAAATTTTTGAAGAACGTACTGAGTATGAAGACCGCGACGGGCATCATACTGGCGGCCTGAACCAAAATAAGACCAAGCAAAGAGTTTAAAAGATCCAAGCTCTGCACCACCACAAATAAGGGTGCCATCGCCAAACGCAAAGGGATGATAACGCCCAACATAAACAAAATAAAAATCAGCTTATTGCCTTTGAATTGAACTCGCGCCAACACAAACGCCACCATGGTACTGAATGCAACGGCAAGTACGACCGTCCCTAGGCTGATGATCAATGAATTAAAAAAGTAGCTGCTGAAATTCGCTTGATCCCAAGCGCTAAGGTAATTCTCAAAATGCCATTCTTGTGGCAAACCAAACGGTGATCGAATCACCTGCCCCAGATTCCCTTTCACCGAATTGATAAACGCCAAGCCAAAAGGAAGTGCCACAATCAGAGCCCATGTCAGCAATAAGAACTGAACCACCACCTGCTCTAAAGGCTTAAGTTTGAATATACGTTCCATGGCTTTCCCTATCGGTTACGCATGTTTCTGAGGGCCAGATAGATCGTGGCAGGCAAAATCAAAACGGAGATCACCATACCGATGGCCGCAGCCATACCCAGATCGGCCGCCCCGGACCCACCACTGGTTCCAAACGCAGTACGATACTGGAATGTACCCATGATGTCGGTTGAATAGTACGGACCTGCATCCGGTCCCATAAGAATCAAGACATACTCGGCGTTATTAAACACATCGACCATGGTCAAAATAGTAATCAGGACAAACGCAGGCGTCAGAACGGGAAACACAACGTGTCGAATACACTGCCAGCGGCTTGCACCATCCAAGACTGCCGCTTCCAACAAATCGGATCGAACACCAAGGATCGCCGAGAGAATCAACATGATCGAGAAGCCCAACTTCTGCCAAGATTGGAACAACGCGATGGTTGGCAGTGCCGCACTTTCATCTCCCAAAAACATCAAGGGGGTCGAAATCACATCCCAATTCATTAAAAGCTGATTCAGTGGTCCACGCACGTCGACTACAAGCTGACCTAAGAACGCGACAGCAACCGCAGCCAATGGGTATGGCATGAAGAACAGAAGTTTGTAGCCCGATTTCCCTGCCGTGTTCCAACTTAGTAGCAACGCAAATACCGTTCCCAACAACAGAAAAACAGAAATGCAGATAGCGAAAAACAACACGGTTTGGTAAAACGCATTCCAAAGCTGAGCACTCATGTAGTCATCAGTTAAAAGCTTGGTAAAGTTATCCAATCCAACAAACGTGGCAGGACCTATGCCAGGCCAATCAAAAAAGGACAACACTAACGTGCCGAATAGGGGGAAAAGGTTAAATACCCCATACAGCAAGCAACCTGGAATCAACAACAACATGTACTGAATCTTTTCTTTCTGCTTGAAGCTCAATCCTTTAGGGCGGGAAAACTCGGTCATACTGACTCCAGCGGTATATAGGCGACCCGCAGATTCAGGTCGCCGTCTTTCTTATTGCTATTACGTTTTACTGCTATTACGTCTTCTGTTTATCGCCACAGACTGCCTATCACCACAGACTGTTTATCATCACAGAGCAGTAATTACAGATTTTTGGCTTTAAAGCCTTTTTCAATGTCTTCAGACAACCCTTTACTGTCGACTTTACCAGCAAGGAATTTCTGGAACGCTGGACCAACCACTTCTTCATACTGAACGTTGAATGGTCCTTTCCAAGTCAAGTGCGCCTGTGCTTGGTTTAACACAAAGGTCGCCGCTTCAGCCTGGTGTGCACCTTTATACTTGATGCCTGATGCATAAGTAGAAAGCTCACCAACATGGTCTGCAAACAACTGCGCAAACTCTTTGGTTGCGGTATACGCTAACAACTTATCCGCCGCTGCTTTCTTCTCGCTATTGGCATTCACTAAATATGCACCATCCGCAAAAGCATAAACTTTACCACCGGCTCCTGGGACTGGCATAAGACCCAAATTCGCATCTGGATTGGTTTGAGCAATGGTGGATAACGGAGACGTTGACCATAAGCCATCAATAATCATGGCGGAATCCCCTAACGCCACATTCGCACGCATACCATTGTAATCTTGCGCTGCCGCAGATGGGTTAATGTAAGGTTTCCATGTTGCAAACGTGTCCACAACTTTTTGATAGCCACTAGCCGTAAACGGCTCATCACGCGTCGCAATCTTGCCCATGTCATCCCCAGACAACCCAGCTTCAAGACCGGCACTCATCATGGCTAATGCCCAACCAGCACGCCCTGGCACTTCAAGCGGTGTAACGCCAGCCTCCTTCAGGGTTTTCATCACTTGCTCTAGCTCTTCAAGTGATTGAGGCTCTTTGATGTTGTATTTATCAAAAATATCTTTGTTATAGATGATTTGCACAGTCTGAACAGCAAACGGAACACCGTAAACCTTGCCATCGGATCCCATCGCCGCGCCCAATGTGGCCGGAGAAATACCAGACAGATCCACATCCTCCCCAACTGGCTTGATCACATTTGCCTTCGCGTATTGATCGATAAAGGAAGCACCAGGGCGACCTTGGAATAAATCGGGTCCACCATCGCTTTGCAAACCAAGACGAAGGCGAGAGTTGTAGTCCACACCTTTAAAGACTTCGACTTTGATGTCGACATCTTTCATGTTCTTAGAGACCGCTTCCCATAGAGGACGTTCCTGTTTGCGCCATGTCCATATGGTTAAGGTTTCTTCTGCAATTGCAGTAATAGGTAAAGCGACCGTAAATGCCATTAATGCCACCAGTGCCTTAACACCTTTCTTCAACTTCATTGTTTTATCCTTCAGTTAGTTTACACTGGAAACTAACCGTATAATCTAGGCTATTTTTTACACCACACAACGATCATGATCACAAATAAGTAACAAAATTATCGATAAAAAATAAGAAAAGATACATGGATCATACTTTATTTGAATAAATATGCATACTTAGGTTTTGTTCTTGAATAGTCATATCGAAATCGCTATAAAGACAGTATTAATTAGTTTCCAAAATCAACTTAATGATAAAGCCAAGCCAGAACAGTAAGATTATTAACTTATCCAGGGTCATCAAAAGCATCTGGCGTCATAACCGAATTTCACGGGTAGAAGTCGCTGAGCAACTCGGGCTGGATAAATCCACCATTACGAAGATTGTTGGGCTGCTGATGGAAAAGAACCTGATTTCGGAAGTCACCGCGAAACATTCCAATAGCAAAGGTGGACGACCAAAAGTGTCACTTTCCCTCAATGCGGATATCGGTATTTTGGTTGGCATTGAACTGACCGATAATGCCATCAACGTATCGGTAGTAAATGTGGATTGCTTTATTGTCTATCGCACCATCATTCCATTTCAGCCTAAACGGGGAGTCATTTCCGAGTTAGCCCATGTGTTAACGCCAATACTTCGGGAAATTGAACTTAAGTTCCATAAGATCCTTGCGATTGGCATCGGGCTACCTGGCTTAGTGGATCCGGAAAATGGGCGGGTATCGTTATCTAATGCTCTGGAAATCTATCAACCACTGGCATTGGCGGCTCAACTGAATCAGATATTCGCCTATCCGATCTTCATCGATAACGATGCCAATTGCGCTGCGTGGGGAGAAATGATGCAAACTCGCCGAGAGCCCACCACGAATTTTATCTATGTCCTGTTTACGTCTCACCATCGAAATACGGACTCTGAACATTTGGGGATTGGTTTGGGTTTCGTGCTCAACGATAAGCTCTTCTATGGTGATGATTTTTCAGCAGGTCAGTATAAAAGTGAGCTTGTGCATGGCACAGAGTCTGCCGATTTGTCTTTGATCCTCCATGAGTTTGCCTCTTCTCTTGTCGTCATAGGCCGCTTGATGAATATCCATAATGTCATTATCGGCGGCGAAGCCCAACGCTATGGAGCCAATCTTGTGGCCAATATTGATCAGAAACTCGCCAAGACCGACGGCCCTAAAACGTGGGATCCCTGCATTAGCTTTTCCACACTGGGTACTCAAGCTGTCTCGGCTGGAGCGGCTGCCATGGCATGGCAGAAACTTATCACTCACGATATCGCGCTGTTTAGCGTGCTGCCCTCTGATGGTTGTATTTAATTGAGGTCTCTATGGCAAAACGCTGCCCAACATTATTTCCGGAACCAAAGTCGATTCAATTCCCTAACGGCGAACCACTGTTTATTCCCGGTTTAACGCAAGGCATGATCCCTCGCATTCAAGGCGAGCGGATCTTGTCGCCACAAATTGAATATCAATACCAAAGCGATTTCACCGAACAATCTTTCAGTATCGAGATCAGCAAAGGTGGTGTATTAATCAAACATTGCGACGAACAGGGTATTCTGTACGCTCATCACATTATAAGTCAGTTGGTTCATCAATGTGCTTCGTCATTGCCACAACTGATGCTTTTCGATGAACCCGATTTCTTGCAGCGAGGTGTGATTCTGGATGTGAGTCGAGACAAGATCCCGACAATGGACACCTTATTCGAGCTCATCGATTTCTGGTCTTCACTTCGAATCAACCAGCTACAGTTTTATATCGAGCACGCTTTTTCTTACCAACATCACCACAAAGTTTGGCAAGATTACGATCCACTCACCCCCAACCAAATTCGAGCGCTGGATTACTATTGCAAAACCAAAGGCATTGAGCTGATCCCTAATCAAGCGACATTTGGGCACATGGAAAAGTGGCTCTGTCACCCTGAATACACACATTTGGCAGAACAAACTTCAGGCTTTTACGATCAACGTGGCGATTTTCGCCCAGAATCCTTTGGATTAAACCCCGAAAACCCAGATGTTCCGAAATTCATTGCGGAATTATTTGACGAGTTGCTGCCAAACTTTACCAGCAAAACACTGAACATCAACTTTGATGAGACCATGGATTTAGGGGTTGATGGCAGCAAGCAAGCATGCGAAACGTTAGGAAAAGGTCAAGTGTATTTGAACTACCTAACGAAGATCCTAACCATTGCCCGTAAACACGGGATGTACTGCCAAATATTCAGTGACATGCTGTTTCGATACCCAGAAATCCTCCCCCATCTTCCTAAGGAATTAGAGCTGCTCAACTGGGGCTATGAAGAGGATCATCCTTACGATGAAGAGCACGCCAAATTGGCGGAGTTTGGTTATCCGTTTCAGGTGGTTGTTTCTACCAATACCTTTGCATCGGTCGTGGGTCGCTGGCAAGCCGCGAAAATCCACATGCGCCGCGCCGCCATATCCGCCAAAAAATATGGGGGACACGGTTATCAGATATCGGAATGGGGGGACATGGGGCATGCTCAGCAGTTTTCCACATCTTTGCCAGCCTACGTATTTGGCGCTGCCGTCGCATGGGGCGAAGCACAAAACACCGATGTGGATATTCGATATGCGCTCACTACTTTTTTGGGGAAAGAGTATGACGACCTAACCGATACATTATTGCAACTGCAAGACGCGTACTTAGAATCTGGTGTATCCACCCCAAACTGTGCGTTTTATGGTCCTTTTGTGTTTGACCAGAAATCTCGCCGACATATACGCAGAGCAGAACTGAAAGATGAACAACGTATAAGGCAAAGCATCAGCCAATTAGACACCACAGAGAAGCGAGTGAAATCATCCAGTGAGTCGCTGCTGAAACGCGAGCTTCTCTGGACAATCAAAACGATGAAGCTGGCGAGCCAGATCGCCATTGGTTACTGCCAAAATCAATGCAGAGAAGTGGAAGACTTTCCTACGGCACTGAAAAGGCAGTTGGTTCTTCAAGTTGCTGAAATTGAAAGTGAGTATGCCATCTTATGGCAAGAGAAATATCGCCTTGGCGGTTGCAAACAAAGCATGTCACGCCTGCAATACCTGAGGCAATTGCTCTCACGCTAACGCCACCCAAAGCCATCATAACCCAAAAACGCCAGCACTAAAATGTGCCGGCGCTTTACGTTGTCACATTCAAATTAAGTCGGATTAGTGTTGCTCTTCGCGTTTGAACACAAGCTCTGTTGCTGTGGATTCTGCCTCATCAAAAGAGTAACCCGCTGTATCAAACTGGGTTAACGCCTCAATTGAGTCGACTTTATTTTGAATAATATAACGAGCCATCATTCCTCGCGCTTTTTTAGCGAAGAAGCTGATCACTTTGTAATTGCCATTTTTACAATCTTTAAAAATAGGCGTAATGACCGTGCCATCCACATTGTTGAGCTTTACCGCTTTAAAGTATTCATTGGATGCAAGGTTGATCAATACATTGTCACCTTGTTCTTTGAGCGCTTGGTTCACTTCATCTGTGATGATATTGCCCCAAAATTGGTAAAGATTACTGCCACGCTCATTGGCAAGCTTTGTGCCCATTTCTAATCGGTATGGCTGCATCAGATCCAATGGCTTTAGCAAACCATACAAGCCTGACAGCATTCTCAAATGCGATTGCGCATAATCGAATTCGTCATCAGAAAACGTTTCCGCTTCCAGCCCAGTGTACACGTCCCCTTTAAATGCCAAGATAGCTTGCCGTGCATTCTCGACAGTAAACGTTTCGCTCCATTGCTCAAAACGTGCAGCGTTAAGCCCAGCAATTTTATCGCTCACCTTCATCAAGCCAGAAATATCAGCAGGAGTAAGTTTACGGCATTCCTTAATCAACTCAGCACTGTGCTCGACCATTGTGGGCTGGGTAAAGCGCTCTGTCGCTAATGGAGATTCATAGTCCAGTGTTTTTGCAGGTGATACAACGATAAGCATGGCTTTTACTCTGTTAGGCTGTTTTATGTGGTAAGCATATAAAAAAAGCCACGCTAAGTCAGCATGGCTTTTTCAATCGTATTGATTCGTGATGTCGATTAGAACTTAAGACTCTGTTCAGACTTTTGGCTTTGCTCTGACTGAATGTTCTGCTCAGATTGAGTCTTATCCCAAATACCTTCTTCTAGTTGAGATTGCAATTCTGGGTAATCTTTCACATCAAATGTCGGCACCTTGCCCTCTTTAAGCTGCTGATTGTAATCCTTTGCCAGCTTCACCACGATACCGGAAAGAAGCAGAATGGCGACAAGGTTGACAATGGCCATTAAGCCCATTGAAACATCCGCTAAGCCCCAAACGGTCGGCAATGTCGCCAGAGAACCAAACATCACCATACCAAGCACAATGAGGCGGAAAAAAATCAACCCCTTCTTGCGGTTGTGCTCTAAGAAAATCAGGTTCGTTTCTGCGTACGAGTAGTTTGCGATGATCGATGTAAAAGCGAAGAAGAAGATCGCCACCGCGACAAAGACCCCACCCCACTCACCCACTTGTGCACTTAATGCACGTTGAGTCAGTTCAATACCCGTAATTTCCCCGTGCGGAACGTATTCACCAGACATTAAGATAATCGCCACCGTCGCCGAGCAGATCACCATGGTGTCCATAAATACCCCAAGCATTTGTACATAACCTTGGGAAGCGGGGTGCGGTGGGTATGGTGTTGCCGAGGCAGCGGCATTCGGCGCCGAGCCCATACCGGCTTCATTCGAGAACAAACCACGCTTAATGCCTTGAATCATAGCCTGTGCAATCGCATAACCTAACCCACCGGCTGCGGCTTCTTGCAAACCAAACGCGCTTTTGAAAATAATGCTGAATACCGCTGGCACTTTTTCTAAATTGGTTAACATCACAAACATGGCAAGCAAAAGGTATGCAAGCGCCATCACGGGTACGATCAATTCCGCGGTGCGCGCTATCTTTCTCATGCCACCAAAAATAATGAACGCCGAGATAAGAACGAGAGCGATACCCACAAATTTAGGTTCTGTACCGAAAGCCGTTTGCATTGCCCCCGCAATAGAGTTCGCTTGCACAGCGTTGAACACCAAACCAAACGCAATGATCAGAAAAATGGAGAACAAGACGCCCATCCAGCGCATCCCTAACCCTTTCTCCATGTAGTATGCAGGTCCCCCTCGGTAGTTACCATCGGCGTCACGCGTTTTGTACAACTGCGCCAGTGTGCTTTCTGCAAATGACGTTGCCATACCGAGCATAGCAATCACCCACATCCAAAAGATGGCACCAGGTCCACCAGCGGTAAGCGCAACCGCAACCCCTGCCATGTTACCTGTGCCTACACGTGCCGCTAGCGAAGTACAAAGAGCTTGGAAAGAGGAAATACCCGCTGCGTCTGATTTACGGCTGTTCCGAAGAACAGAAAACATGTGACCAAAATGTCTGATCTGAATGAACCCAAGACGCAAGGTAAAGTACATCCCCACGCCAACAAGTAAGTAAACTAGAATCGATCCCCAAAGAAGGTCGTTCATTAAATGAATTAAATCTGCCACGATAGCCTCGCATCGAGTTATGACAACCCCACAGCTTCACGCTGTGATCCCATGTTCACTACAGGATTAGAGGAGCTTGCCCTCTTCGTTGTCGTTTTTGCATTGCACTGACCCTCCGTTATCTCACCGTATCCGGTCAGAGAAATGTCAGAGTGATTATTTCGACCGCGGGGATAATGCAGACCTAAACGGCAAAAATCAATATGCATTGATGTGTACTGATTTGTTATATTTCACTATTTTTGCACGAATCATTAACACAACAAACAACACCAAGCGCACAAACACCAAACAAATAACTTAAAGTTTCTTTACAGAAAAGTGTCTCTACCTTTGATCATTTTTTGTGTGCTACAAATACAGCATAGCCCTTTGCGTAGCGAGCTTTACCGAATTTTTATGAGTGAATGCTCATCCAACCCTTAGCATTCATTTGCAACTTTGAAGAAAATGCCTCTTTGACATTCATCTCAACCCTTTTTAGGTTGGCTTCTTTAACATAATTAAATGTCAGAATTTTTCTTTACCTAACACTGTTTGCTCATTTTTCATTCAAATATTTTCGAGGCAAATTGTGAAATTCCGCAGGATTTCTCATAAAACCTTCATAAAAGAGAAACAAATGAGAAACACATCAAGGTTATTCTGCAAGCAATTATGTTACTTAAGAGGCTCCAATCGGAGTCTTTATAACAAAAAAGAGAGGTCGCATATGGATGGCTTTCAACTCGAAGATATTATGGCTATGAATGACCAGCAGACTCGCTCGACACGTTCGAAACCAGCCAAACGGAAATGGCGTGAGATAGAAGCGATTAAAGATAAGCAGCGCTTGCAACGCGAACTAATGGAAATGGATGTTTGTAACGACTACTACCTAGACGACATAGACTTATAACTAAAGAGGCACCTAACGGTGCCTCTTTTCGTCGTGAAAGGGAACATCAGAAGCTCGAATTTTCGAGCATGCTATTGGTTGTTCTTCAAGCTTGTGAACTGAGGTTAAGTGCTTTCGAACTCGGTTTGCCTGACTCTTGCCGCCAACTGACGATATTGGTCGGCGATTGTATTACCAAAGACGGGGTCTTCATCATCATGAAGCCATTGGTTTTCAACCGTCTGCCAATCTGCCACAGTAAAAGCTTTCGCTATTTTAGGAAGAACATCTCGCTCTTCCATTTCCAAATGCCCTCTCTGACGCGAAATGAATTCTTCTAGCTGTGATGCAAACATGTTCGATGGGATCACTGCGTCATGCAGTATCATGTCTACCGTATTTTGAAACGCTTCTGTCACTTTAGATAAAGCGACATGCTCCTTCTCAAGATCATCGATTTCTTGATGATGTCCATAGTGGCGAGCAAAATGAAGGTAAAGAATATCTTCCTTTGGATGATGCGTTTTCTGAGAGTGAATCGCTAAATAATCAATGATCTCTTTAACTAAGCTATAGTTTATGGTTTTTTCATTTTTTAGCTGATCGAGCTTAGCACTCAAAATCGCCAACAAACGCACCATATAACCATGTTCTCGTCTTATTCTTTCTATAATCATGGCTTCATTCCTCTTTATTATCCTCAGTTTGAGTGTAGGAATATGAGAAGAAGCCTTTTTTGATATTGATTAAAAATTAGTCAATTACAGGTTGCCAATTTATAGGAATGTGACCTTGCTTCTGCAGAATTTGATTGGTTTGTGAAAAGTGACCGCACCCAAAAAAGCCTCGGTGAGCAGAAAGCGGAGACGGATGAGGCGCCGCAAGAACATGATGTTTATTTCTATCAATCATGCGTCCCTTTTTCTGAGCATGAGCCCCCCAAAGCAGAAAGATCACCCCTTCTTTATGTTGGTTAACCGCTTCAATGACCTTGTCGGTAAACGTTTCCCACCCTGTATTGGCGTGGGAATGGGCTTGCCCTTGTTCCACCGTTAACACGGTATTCAGCATCAGAACACCTTGCTGCGCCCAGCTTTTTAAGTACCCGTGTTCAGGAATAATGAAATTGGGGATGTCTTGTGCCAATTCTTTATACATGTTAACGAGTGAAGGCGGCGATTTAATGCCAGGTAAAACCGAGAAACACAAACCATGTGCTTGATTTGGACCGTGATAAGGATCCTGACCAAGCAATACCACTCTCACATCGTGAAACTCAGTGAACCTAAACGCATTAAAAACGTCGCTTTCAGCTGGGTAAATGATTTTCCCGCTGGCACGCTCTTGCCGGACAAATTTCATTGTCTCTGAAAAATAAGCGCTTTTCTTCTCTTCACCAATAACGTCGTGCCAAGTCAGTGACTCGCTCATAGTACCCTCGCATTCATTCCAGTAGAGATTCCCTGACTAAGGGGGTTGTGACTTTAATATCTCGCAAAAGGATACCGAGTTCGTTTTCAGGTAGCTAGAGCCCCAAGTGCGTTCAACGTGATTTTTGCGAAATTTGTCGGATAAGAGAATTTGTCGGAATAGAAAGATTTGTGAAGCAAAAGCATAAAAGCCCTCAAACCTAAGTTTAACTTGGGATCTTTGATGCCAACCCGAGCAAAGAGACGTTCGGATTGGCATTCCCTTATCGCTTAGCCGATCTGCTTTGCTGTGGTGTTCTCCAATGCCCAGTACCACGATGGTATCGGTTAGGCTGAGGCAACGGTTTTGGCGTAGAACTATTTGGTATAGGACTATCTGAAATAGAGCTATCTGACAGAGAACTATTTCGCGTAGCGCTATTTGGCGTAGAGCTATTCGTCGTTGTCCCTACACTGGCTTGACTGTTCATAAGTCACTCCTCACACAAGAGTTATGGATTCTGTTTTCTCATCTCCATCATTCTTATGAAAGATCAGTGCCAACTTGTTTGGTTCAGCGATCCTTTCGCAACGAATTTTGATGGTGCATTCGGAGTGTTTGTATTTCATCTTTCCATATTTCTGGTTCGATGGTCTCTAGAATCAATGGGATACCGTCAAATCGTACATCTTGCGCTATGTATTGAAAACAATCCCAACCAATTTCGCCTTTGCCCAGCGAATGATGCCTATCGACACGGCTAGCAAATTCTACCTTGGAATCATTAAGATGCATCGCACGCAAATAATGCATGCCGACGGTGTTTTCAAATGCTTTAAAGGTCTGTTCGCAAGTTTCAAACGTTCTGAGGTCATAGCCTGCGGCAAAAGCATGGCAAGTATCGATGCAAACGCCAACACGAGATTTATCTTCTACTTGACTAATGATCTCGGCAAGCTGTTCAAATCGCCACCCTAAATTCGTTCCTTGTCCGGCTGTGTTTTCTATTACAGCAATGACATTGGGAACCGCCTGATGAGCAATGTTGATCGACTCTGCGATGAGAGACAAACACGCTTGCTCCGATATCTTCTTTAAGTGGCTACCAGGGTGAAAATTCAGCAATGTCAACCCAAGTTGCTCACAACGTCGCATTTCATCAATAAAGGCAGATCGAGATTTTTCTAACTTCTCTTGCTCTGGCGCCCCAAGATTAATCAGATACGAATCATGAGGAAGAATGCTATCCGCACGAAACCCGTGAATCTCACACTGCGTTTTGAAAGCGGTAATGGTTTCTTCCTCTAAAGGCTTCGCTGCCCATTGCCTTTGGTTTTTTGTAAAAAGAGCAAAAGCATTTGCTCCGATCTCTCGCGCTCGCTGTGGGGCTTTATCTACACCACCAGCAGCAGAAACATGTGCACCAATGTATTTCATAGGCTCTCTTGTAATTGTGGCTGAAAGTCTTTCACTTATGCTACCCAACCATTGGATCAGAGTCATTAACCGTCAACAATGACACTTATATTTGTAGTAAATTTACCACGAAAATAGATATAAAATATTTTTGAATGATTAAAATAAATTGTAAAAACTATGTTTTATAAAGATTAATTGATTTAACTCAAGATAATTACTGGTCAATTTCCAACAAATTATGTTGTTATTTGACGTAAATCAATATTATATTTAAGGTTATTGGCTATATAATAGCTGGCTCGACAAAAAATCGAAATTTACATCAAAATTCATCACCACGTACGTGGACTAGGAGACAGGCATGATCCAAGGTATTCAAATTACTAAAGCAGCAAACGACGATCTACTTAACTCGATTTGGCTATTGGATAACGATAAAAAGGAAGCGCGTTGTGTGGCAGCAAATGCAGGCTACGAAGCCGATCAAGTTATTCCTACATCTGATCTAGGTGAATTCGAAAGCCGTGAAGTGCCTATTGAAGCAGCGCCACGTATCGAAGGTGGTCAGCACCTAAACGTGAACGTTCTTAAGCGTGAAACGCTAGAGGATGCAGTAAACAATCCTGAAAACTACCCTCAGCTAACCATTCGTGTTTCTGGCTACGCAGTACGTTTTAACTCATTAACTCAAGAGCAACAGCGCGACGTGATTGCTCGTACGTTTACAGAGTCCCTATAAGACTATCTATTCAAAAACTATCTGATTCAAAGGCTATTTAAGCCAAGAACCATGTTAGGTTGAATAAATACAAAAACAGCGCTCAATGAGCGCTGTTTTTATGACTGCAAACTAAGAAGACATTTAGCTGCTTGCTTACTTTTGAACTCGACGAAGGACCGCTTTTAACGCGTCAAAGTCGTTATCCAACTCTTCCGACAACAACTCCATCGCAGCGTGCTTCGCAAGTGGCGCAGGAACATCGATATCCGCACCTAGAACGTCATCGACCACTTCTTTGAATTTTGCTGGGTGGGCAGTACACAAGAATAGCCCCGTTTCGCCTTCTTGAAGTTGTTCGTCCAGCACTCGATACGCAATCGCACCGTGTGGCTCGCATAAATAACCTTTGTCATTCAGATCTCGAACTGAATCCGCACTTTGCTCGTCGGTTACCGCGCCTTTGCCTAACGTATCCAAGCCCCAACCTTGTAACTGGCAAAGCTCCTCAATACGTGGCCAGTTGTTTGGCTGGCTTACGTCCATCGCATTTGAAGTGGTTGCGACCGTTGGTTTTGGATCCCATTTTCCTGTTTCTAGGTAACGAGGCACCGTATCGTTCGCATTCGTTGCCGCTATGAAACGCTTGATAGGCAAACCAATTGCTTTCGCCAATAGACCCGCCGTTAAGTTACCAAAGTTACCGCTTGGTACTGAGATAACAAGGTTTTCACGCTCCGCTTTGCTCATTTGAGCTGCGGCTTCAAAGTAATAACAGATCTGAGCCATCAAGCGGCTGATGTTAATGGAGTTAGCCGAGTTCAGACCAATTTCTTCACGTAACGCAGCGTCATCAAACGCGTTTTTCACCAGCGACTGACACGCATCAAAATCGGCGTTGATTGCCACTGTATGGATATTTTTACCCAACGTACAGAACAGCTTTTCTTGCATCGGGCTGATCTTGCCTTTCGGGTAAAGAATCACAACATTGATGTTTTCCATCCCATAGAAAGCATGAGCCACCGCAGCACCCGTGTCGCCTGACGTCGCAGTAAGAATGGTAATCTTGCCGCCATCAGACACTGCAGCCAGTGATTGCGCCATAAAGCGACCACCGAAATCTTTAAATGCCAGTGTTGGCCCGTGAAAAAGCTCCAGAGCATACACACCATCTTTTACTTGCTTAATTGGCGCAGGGAATTGGAATGCAGCGTCAACCAACTGGTTGACTTGCTCCGCGGACAATTCTTCGCCAATAAAAGCAGATAGGATTTTACTACTGCGAGTGACGAAGTCTTCGTCTAATAGCGCATCGATATCTTCAAACTTGGGCAGTTCTGAAGGAAAAAATAAGCCTTGATTACGGCCCAATCCTTGGCGTACGGCTTGGCCAAAGGATACTTGTTCGTCATTTTCTTTGATGTTGTAAAGCTTCATAGCTCACTTCCTGTTACGGTTGATCCCTGCTTGTCTAAACGGCAAACATGAACAAACCCTTCCTCATTTTGTACGTAATTCTGTTCTAACCAACGCGCAACGCGCTCGGCGACCTCTTTTTCTTTGCAGATACTGAACAACGTTGGACCGCTGCCAGAAATTCCGGTAGCTAGGGCACCAGCGGTTGCCGCGTATTTGCGAGCATTGGCAAAGCCTGGTAGCAGTCTCTCACGATATGGTTCTGCGATCACGTCTTTGATCATCTTCGCCGCCAGCTCGGGCTGCCCTGAGTGGCATGCATGGATAAAGCCCCCAAGGTGACGACCATGTGCAATGATGTCCTGACGTCGATATTGAGAAGGCAAAATCTCACGTGCTTCCGCAGTGGATACCTTAATTCCCGGATACGCCATCACCCAATACCATTCATCGAAACACGGCACTTCTTGTGAAATAATACCCAGCTCTTCCAGCATCAATTGCAACCCACCAAGGTAACACGGTGCAACGTTGTCGTAATGAATGCCACCGGAAATTTGTCCTTCCATTTCCCCCATCAACGCCAATAGCTCCATTTCGTTGAGAGGATTTTCATGAAACTGATTTAGCGCATCCAACGCAGCAACGATAGAGCATGCGCTTGAGCCCAGCCCCGATCCGATTGGCATGTTCTTTTCGAGCACCATATGGATCGGTTTTAGCGGTACGTTTTTTTTATCAAGCTCGCGCGCAAACACACGCCAGCAGTCATAAACAATGTTGTCTTTTGGGTTGGTCGGCAGCTTGCTAACAAAATCCCCCGCCGTATCAAGAGTAAACGCCTCAGCGCCTTCTTTCACCAATACACGGTCACCTAAAAGTGTGCCATCGACTGGGGAAACCGCCGCGCCAAGCACATCAAAGCCAACGCTCACATTACCTATAGAGGCAGGAGCATAAACCACTACACTCATTTTTATACTCCTAATTTCCAGCCTAGCGTACGCATGACATCCGCAAACACACCGGCTGCGGTTACTTCTGTACCCGCACCATACCCACGAAGCACCAACGGAATCGGCTGATAATAGCGGCTGTAGAATGCCAAGGCATTTTCACCGTCTTTAATCTTGAACATCGGATCGTTTTCATCCACTGCGGCAATACTCACCTTGCAACTTCCATTCAAGATTTCGCCTACGTAACGCAGTACTTTCCCTTCATCCGCCGCTTTCTTCGAGAGTTCACTGAAGTATGCATCCGCTTCTGGCAGCCTGGCCATAAACTCTTCCACACTGCCGCTGTCATCAAAACCTGGAGGTAACGCAGCCTCAACCACGACATCATCCAACTCCAGCCCAAAGCCAGCTTCACGCGCCAAAATAAGAAGCTTACGAGCCACATCCATACCAGACAGGTCGTCGCGAGGATCCGGCTCGGTGAACCCATTGTCTTTTGCAATATTCGTTGCTTGACTTAATGTCATACCTTCATCCAGCTTACCAAAAATGTAAGACAGCGAACCGGAAAGTATGCCGTTAAATTTCTCCAATTCATCACCAGCAGCGATCAGGTTTTGTAGGTTTTCAATAACCGGGAGCCCTGCCCCTACCGTCGTCTCGTACATAAGCTTACGGCGAGAAGAACGAGCCACATCACGCAGTTGATGGTAGTAAGCCATGCTTGCGGTATTCGCTTTTTTATTGGGCGTCACCACGTGGAAACCTGCGGCGAGGAAATCCGCGTATTGGTTCGCAATATCTTCACTCGATGTGCAATCAACCAGTACTGGGTTGATGATGTGGTTACGCTGAACCAACGCAATGAGGCGAGCAAGACTCAACTCTTCTGTCGCGTGTGTCATACGATCACGCCAATGATCCAGAGGTAAGCCCTTGCTGTCTAGAAGTAAGCCTTTGCTGTTTGCTAATCCGCAAACACGAATCACGATGCCTTTGTCTGCCAATTTGGCTTGTTGACGCTCTATCTGATCGAGTAACTCACCACCTACGCCACCGACACCAACTACAAATACATCTAAGAAGTGCTTCGAGTTGAACAGGTTTTCATGACACGCTTTGATGGCTTCCGAAACTTTATCTTCAGGAATCACAGCGGAAATCGCACGCTCAGAAGACCCCTGAGCAATCGCAACAACGTTCACATTCACTTCCGTTAAAGAGGCAAAGAAACGTGATGCTACGCCGCGGGATGTGCGCATACCATCACCTACAAGCGTAACAATGGCTACATCGTTCATGAACTCAACTGGCTCAAGTAAACCGTCTTTCAATTCCAGTTCAAACTCGTCACTCAGTACTTGCTCTGCGTTGGCTTTATCGGCTTGCTCTATACAGAAGCTGATGCTGTATTCCGATGAGGATTGCGTGATCAAAACAATGGAAATGCCTGCTGATGACATCGCACTGAAAACGCGGCTAGCCATACCAACCATGCCTTTCATGCCAGGACCCGATACATTCACCATGGTTAGCTTATTCAAGGTCGTGATGCCTTTGATGGCAAGATTATCTTCACCCGTATCTTGCCCAATGAGCGTACCCGCGCCTTGGGGATTAAAGCTGTTTTTGATCAAACAAGGAATGTGAAATTGCGCGATAGGTGCAATCGTCTTGGGATGCAGAACCGATGCACCAAAGTAGGAAAGCTCCATCGCTTCTTGATAGCTCAGAGACTTGAGTAGGCGAGCATCATCAACCAAACGAGGGTCGCAGTTGTATACGCCATCAACGTCAGTCCAAATTTCGCAACACTCAGCCCGTAAACATGCGGCCAAAACAGCCGCCGAGTAATCAGAACCATTACGCCCAAGAGTGACCAATTCACCTTTAGCGTTACCCGCAGTAAAGCCAGGCATGATGTAGACATGATCCTTGGGAAGGGGATTGGTTCGGAAATTCTGCGTAGACACTTCCACATCGACCATCGCTTCAAGGTGATCTCCTTTGGCGACGAGGTATTCAACAGGATCGATGAGAAAAGATGGGTGACCTTTTGCTTCCAATACTGCTTTCATTAACTGAATTGAAATTCGCTCACCTTTACTGATGATGCGAGCGTTCACGTTATTCGGACACATACCCAACAGGTTGATGCCGTGAACATATTGCTTCAATTGACTTAATGAAGTGTTTAGCTGATTAGAAAAATCTGCACTCGCAAGATCGGGCAAATGTTTTTTAACGTCATCGAACAAAGCTTGCAAAGAAGATTCCAATTCTGCTATTTGCAAATTTGCCTCACCGTTACGCAACGCTCCCTCAATAACAGACACTAACTTGTTGGTGGTCTTCCCTGGCGCTGAAAGCACGACAGCAACTTGCTCTTGCTTTGCATTATTTGCAATGATGTCCGCCGCCCTTAAAAAGCGATCTGCGTCCGCTAACGACGATCCACCAAATTTTAAAACTCGCATCCCTTCCTCCGGTATATTTTAAACCTGCATAAAAAAAGGCCTGTATCTCGTGGGATACAGGCCTTTTTTTGAAATTTCTTTCGCTTACCAGCCTACCCCAACAATTCGAATGTCGGTAATAATAATGGTGGTGGTCATTGTTAAGCGATGATTAAGCATGAATATATTTTTATCTTACTGTGAACGTGTGTTTGCTTAGGTTTACGTTTACCGATTTTCTGTATCAGAGTCAATGAAAAGATTGTTTTTTTTGCTTTTTACTCGACCCAATGAAAACTGAAACTTAGAATATTCCACAATAAAAACGTTGATAATCAATTTATTGTTGGACAGAATCCGGAATCTTCTCTCTTTACTAATAGAAATGACGTATATGTGAGCAAATTATCATTCTTTGACAAAATACAGTGTTTAGGTGAGTATGATCTCATTGTATGATCGATCCTGAAAAAAGATCGTTATCGCTTTACAGATACGCTATATTCACTAAGTAGACTATTCAGCAAGGAGGCACGATATGAAGAAAGCATTTCTCGTAATGAGTCTGCTCGCGATTCCTGCATGCTCTTTCGCTGAAAATCTCCCGCTATTAAATCCTGAAAAACCTTCTTCACACAGTTGGTTTATATCAAGTCAATCCCAATCCAACACACAGTTTGATAGTTGGCAAATAGACAGTGGTTATTCCTACAACCTGTTTGATTCTATTGACTTATATGTAGGGGCGAGCATCACTAGCTCAGAATCGCCGCAGTATAATGGTTTCTTAAGTGGCGTAAATTACACATTTAATGAATCTTTTTCAGTTAACAGTAGTCTTAGAGCATCAAAATCGCACGAAGAGAACAGCACTAACCCACAAGAAAAACTCATCTCAGCCGAGCTGTCTAGCCGATTAAAGTTATCTGAAAACTTGGATATCCACGCGACCTTAGATTATGAAGAGCTTCAGAAAGGTGGCATTGAAGTTGGTTTAGGCTTTCGCTTCTAAATCCAACTCCAACCATTCTAGGTTTGTTCGCGGTTAGTTCACTTTCAATGCTTCTTTAGAAATGACAATCCCATTCCCATCGGAATATAGATAATCCCCTGGTTGAATCATTTGCCCTTGAATGGTAAGACCGACTTGAGTTTCCCCTATGTCTCTTTTCTCGGTTCTAAAAGGACAGGAAGTTAACGCTTTAACGCCTAAGTCTATTTGGGATAACGCACCAACATCTCGAACCGCTCCCCAAATCACCACTCCTTCCCATCGGTTTTTTAAAGCGGTCAGTGCAACTTGGTCTCCCAATAAAGCTCGCTCACTTGATCCATTGCCATCAACAACCAGTACTTTTCCTTTTCCGTTTTCTTTCAGTATTTCTTTCACTTTGGAATTGTCATGAAAACAGCGCACTGTAACAATTTCTCCCCAAAATGCCGATCTTTGTCCAAAATTGAGTAAGGGTAAGTCGAGTAAGGTTAATTGGTCTTCATACTGATCACAGAGATCAGGCAGTAAGTCTTTCATGGTTCCTCCTTGAAATATTCCTGCTTATTTAACTATAAACTGTGATTTTTCTTATGCCACCTGAAGCATTAAATTTCATAAGCAAGTAAAGCTCGCCACAAGTTACCTGTCCGTTTTCTTTAGAAACTCAGGCGCGAAGGCATGGGCTTTTGCCTTTCCTGCAAACTTGACCTTTATTTTCTATCTCTCGTAACACATGCTAAAGACCACTCACCGAACTCCCAAATACATGGCATTTTGATCAAGCGTGGTCTCTAAATCCAAGCCACTTTGTAGTGATATTTCTACAGCATGGCTGGCTTAACGCCCCTCCATAATGGGTATCATCAACTAACAAATTCACGTATTGTTGGGTTGTAATCGCCACTCTAACTGTGAATTTCTTCGCAGATTCCTTTTATGCTTCAGCATGATATTTATTGTATTACAATCAGTTATTACGCAAGAATTGGAAAATCCGATGCTTTACCCCGTGTAACAAAATGTTTCCAAACAGGCTTGTTTTCGAGTGTTATCAATCTGCATAAAAATTTCAACTTTTTATATACATTTACTATCTATTCTTGTTAGTTTTCTTCTATTGATATAAATCAACAAAGTGAATGGAATTGGAATTTGGGCGTTGTTAGCAAGCTGTTAACAATATAAAATCCAGTTCAGCAAATGGCAGAAAGCAAGCATGACATAGGATTTAGTCTTACAAAATCAGGCTTCCAAGGACGGCGTACCGTGTGAAGGTGGTGTTTTTTTGCGTAGTATCGTTTATTATCAAGAACACTTTACCCGCATGTTATTTTCTGCCTAGAATTTATTCTATTAGCACAGTTTTAGTTACAATTTAGGTACCGCCAATGCAAACCCCGCAGATTCTCATCGTTGAAGATGAGCAAGTAACCCGCAATACGCTGAAAAGCATTTTCGAAGCAGAGGGATATGCTGTCTACGAAGCAAGTGATGGTGAAGAGATGCATCGTGTACTTGCTGATAACCAAGTTAATTTGGTTATTATGGATATCAACCTACCGGGTAAAAATGGTCTGTTGCTGGCACGCGAACTCCGCGAGCAAGCAAATGTAGCACTCATGTTCCTGACTGGTCGTGATAACGAAGTGGACAAGATCCTAGGTCTGGAGATAGGTGCTGATGATTACATCACCAAGCCATTTAACCCTAGAGAATTAACGATTCGTGCTCGTAATCTTCTTAACCGCTCTATGAGTAATGGGGTTATGCAAGAAGAGAAACGCAGTGTTGAAAAGTATGAATTTAATGGTTGGGAATTAGACATCAACAGCCGATCTCTTGTTAGCCCTTCTGGTGACAGCTATAAGCTGCCTCGCTCTGAATTCCGTGCTTTGCTTCACTTCTGTGAAAACCCAGGCAAGATTCAAACACGTGCTGATCTTCTGAAGAAGATGACTGGGCGTGAGCTTAAGCCTCATGATCGCACAGTGGATGTCACCATTCGCCGCATTCGTAAGCATTTTGAATCGGTTGCAGACACGCCTGAAATCATCGCTACGATTCATGGTGAAGGTTACCGCTTTTGTGGTGATTTAGACGAGTAAGCCAAAATTCTTCTAGTAAAAAGCCGATGACTCCATCGGCTTTTTTGTATCCGCTCAGCACTTCCGTTCAAGAAGATTTAGTAAACACTGCCCACTTTTACTTGTTCTTGTATTAACCAGTACGTATTTTCAGTATCAGTCAGTTGCAAGCCAACGTCTACATTGTCAGTGCCATTTACTGACATATCCGTATAAAAAGCCACTTCCCAACGGTTGCCACTGTGGTTACGTACATCAATATTCTCCAAAGCGACCCACTGCACCAAGTCGCCCTGCTTTATGATTAAGGCACTCGCATCCAAATCGGCTGGCAAATCCTCACGCCCCTCTAAATAAAGAGCACCGCGAAGCAATCGCCTTTGCTCACCATTAATACTAGGCATTTTGTTTAACCAAAGGTTCGCCGTCATTCGCACAGTGGCGCCAGCTATCGTCTCTTGTGCTGTACTTTTATCCCAAGGCACTTGGTCAGTATCTCTATCTTGCTGCGCGCAACCCGACACAGCCAATACCACCATTAAGACAAGCTTTTTCATTTTATTTTCCTTTTTCGTTGTCTAACCACGCTTTAAGAATGTCGATATCAGATTGATAGCCATTACGAATTTCTTCTACCCAATCGTGTATGTTTTCCCACCAAGCCGCCATCTCTGGTGATTGCGCTTTTTGTGCCACACTTTGGATTCGCTTTAAGCCAATCGAACCCGACGCTCCTTTAATCTTATGCGCTTCAGAAACAATACCTGCTTGATCCTTTGCTGTCATGTTGGAATCCAGCACGTCCATGTAACTAGGCATCATATCTTCAAACAATTTAATGCTGTCAAATACGGGAGCTGTACCCACGATGCCCACGTAAGATTCTAGCATGTCTAGATCTAAGATTTGACTCGTTAACTGTGTATCAGCAGGTGCACTAACTTCTTGTTCTTCCTTGCATTCATTTTCAATATTACTGGAATAAAAATCCGAAAGTGAGAGGGCTTTTTTGATGCCTCTCACGGATAATGGTTTGCTGATGACGTCATCCATTCCGTTTTGGAAATACTCATCTTTATCCTTCAGGACATTGGCGGTCAGAGCGACAAGCGGAGGGAGCTGCTCGTAATGGTCTCTAAAATACGCAGCAACATCGAACCCCGTCATATCAGGTAATTGAATATCCAGTAATACCAGATCGAAGTTATTCGGCTTAAACGAAGCAATGGCTTCTTCCCCCGTCATTGCCACTTCGACACTGTGTCCAAGGCTTTCAAGTAATGAACGAGCAACGGTTACATTCAGCTCGATATCTTCGACCATGAAGATACGTAGATTCCGTTCTGAGTTTGGCTCTATCGCCGACTCTTGCGGATCTATTTCAACGAGCGGTGCGTTTAAGGTGACGGTAAAGGTGCTTCCAAACCCTTCTTCACTTGACGCCACGATATCGCCTCCCATCATAGTGATTAATTGATGGGAAACCGCTAACCCAATGCCTGTTCCGACAGCATGTAAGTTGTCTTTACCCGACTTCACTTGGTAATACATCGCAAAGATTTTCTCTAGCTCGGCTTCAGGAATGCCTATACCTGTGTCTTCAATTTCAATCACTATTTCAGCGTGGTTATCGAATGTTTCCGAACGTACACTCATCACTACCCCACCTTCTTTGGTGAATTTCATGGCGTTGCTGATTAAGTTCCACAGTACTTGGCGAAGACGAGTCGCGTCTACTTCAATACCCGATGGTAAGTCCGTTAGCCTTTCTAAATCGAAACGAAGCCCTTTTTGCTCGGCCATCAAGCTCGACAGGCTTTCAATTTCCAAAACGAACTCGGTAAAATCTAAAGGTTTAGGGAACAACTCCAACTTACGGCGATCAAACTTATCCATATCAATGATGTCGTTGAATATATTACCGAGACTGATCGCAGACACATTGATGGTTTGCATATATTGCCGCTGCTCTTGTGACAGCTTAGTTTCTAGCAGCATTCGGCTTAAACCAACAATACCGTTGAGTGGTGTACGCAGTTCGTGGCTAATTGTGGAAATAAAAGTCGTTTTGTCCTGACTCGCTTTTTCCAAAGCATCTTGGTATTTTTTACGCTCAGTGATGTCGCGACCAAATCCAACCAAACCGAGGTGTTTGCCTTCTTTGCTGTAAAACGGCACTTTTCGTAATTCGAAATACGCTTTTTTGCCGTCAGGGTATTCCAACCATTGCTCATAAGTGAGCGAATTATTGTGTGAAAAAACTTGCTCGTCGGTTTCCACAATTTGCTGCGCCACTTCCTTACTGTACACATCCCAAGGTGTCAGCCCGACCAGATCATGTTCTCGTTTTCCCGTTAAATCTTCCATCGCTCGGTTACAACCAGAAAATTCTCCTTTGGCATTGCGGTAGTAAATCAAGTCGGGGGACGCATCAATAAAAGAACGAAGCAACGCCGTTCTTTCAGCCAATTCCACTTGCGCTTTTTCTCTTTGGAATACTTCATTTTCCATATCAGTGAGCAGTTGCTCACGTGCGACTTCGACTTTTTGTCTTTCTTCGATTTCTAGGTTGAGTTGCAAGATATTTTCTTGGAGTTGTTGATTCAACTCCTGGTCTCGCGATCGCATGTCTTTGAGCTTGGAGACCAGTTTAGAAAGACGCTGGCGAGACTCTTCCAGTTGATCCACCACGACGGAAAGAAAATAGACCGCCCATGGCGTGATCACCAACCCAAAGAAAACAGAACGAACAATATCGATATTGTCGACGGTACCTTGGAGAGCCAGCGTAATCCCGACCTGAACAAAGACAGCGAGAGCAACTAGGGCGAGCGCCAAAAGAATGGAGAAACGCACAATCCCTAATTTGACCAGTAAGTCAACATAGTATTGCGCCAAGTTTTTCATCGGCTTCATGAAAATTCCGTTTAAAATGAGATTGGCAACATGACAGAAACCCGCATTGTATACCCAAGTGACCTCTGTATGGAGGATTCAGAACTATATCTTCTGCGTCAGTTCAAGAAAAAACACAGTCTCATGATGAACCCTTTCCGAGTTCTTTATCGATGAAATGGCGTCGAAGATAGACTCCCAAGAGCAAGGTGGCTTGGGTATGACAACATCCCCAACAAAGTCTTATGGATGCATCACATCCATTAACTAAGTTGAATTCAAACAAATTGAGACTGATTCCGCCCCTTCTGTTTGGCTTTGTACAACGCTTGATCCGCCATAGCGACCAGTTGGCTAGGCACTTCAGTCATCGCAGGAATGCATGACACGATGCCAATACTTAAAGTAATGCGATCGGCAACACCGGAGTGTTCGTGGACAATATTCAATTCATGAACGTGTTGGTGAATACTTTCGGCAACTCGCTTCGCGCCTTCCGATGTCGTATCGGGTAGAATAAACGCAAACTCTTCTCCGCCATATCGAGCAACACAATCAGAGGAACGAGAAAGCACCTTCTCAAAAGTTGAGCCCAGAGCGATAAGAGCGGAGTCGCCCTTTTGGTGACCATAGTTGTCGTTATAGTCTTTAAAATGGTCTACGTCGCACAGCATAACCGTAAGCGGCTTTTGTTGACGGACATGCAAGCGCCATAACAGATCGAGCTGCTCATCGAAACGCCTTCGGTTCGCTACTTTGGTTAACCCATCAATGAAGCTCAGTTTTTCCAGTTCGCGATTCGCCTTTTCCAACTGCTCTTCTACTCGAAAGCGTTCTGATACATCACGAGCCATCACCAACACCCCATTAGTGCCTGATGCGGGGTTACGATAAGGGGCTTTTACTACGTCGTACCATGTAATATCGCCATTGCTGTGTTCAATACGATCGATATAGCGTAATGATGTACCTTCTTGCATCACCCTATCGTCGCTGTCTTTGTAACGCAAATAAACCTTGTGAGAAACCACGTCTTCCACTCGCCTACCAATCAAATCATTGGGTGTCGCTACTCCAAGGGCTTCAACATAAGGCTGATTGCAAGCTTCATAAATTCTATTCTGGTTGAACAAACCAATGGGATCGGGGCTGGCTTCTAAAATCGACTGCAATATGGTGTCACGCTGAGCAAGGGCAATTTCAGTGTCTTTACTGCGCTCCATTTCATCACGCAATATTTGCTGGCTATTATGCCAGTCGGTCACATCAAGGCTAATGCCGATGCTGCCAATCACATCACCACTTTCGTCTGTGAGCATTTTAATGTGCGTTTCTAGCAGGCAGGCATGCCCATCAGAAGACGTGGTCCAGCGCTGCTGGCTGTGTTTGTGCTGGCTAAGCTGTTTCGCACTCTGGGTGCCTTCACTTTCCCTTCCTTTCCAAAAAAGATCGAATGCTCTATTACTGCCCATCAACTCCCCGTTTTTATCGGTGTAAAAAACAGGCTGAGAGATGGAGTCCAGTACTCGCTTTGAAACCAGCAGTTTTTGCTGCTTCTCATCCAGTTCACTCTCGGAGGATTGATACGGAGTTAAGTACAAAATCCAAGCTTTTTTCCTTAGGTAGTGTGTTTTTCGCCCCGATAAGGTGGTTTTCACTTCATGGTGTTGGGAAACGGAAAATCGATAAGAAAGATTTTTGCGCTGGTCATCAAACGCTTCATTTAATAAGTACAAGAGATCCGTTGAAGAAACCGAATTCGGAAAGAGGTATTGCTCCCCAATGCGTCTAATGCCCAACAGTTGAAGAGCTTCGGTATTCGCATCAAGCAATCGACCACTACAGGCATCAATGGCGATCATCGCCGTTGGCGTACTTTGGAGCAACTCATGAAGCTGCCTTTGGTAGTACCATTTCACTCCCATTGCCAGACTGATTCCCACCAATATCGCGAGCATATCGATGCCAAATCCGTGAGTATTATTCCAAAGCCAGTGAACCAATTCTTCCATCGTAATGCCGCTCTTGATTGCCCGCCGAAATTGTACACAAATAGGGGCATGAGCGCTTAACTGAATTGTTTATCGATTGGGCGCAACAAATTCATAAGGCTGATTAAGCCCGCTTCCTTGCGCCCCTGAGGTATCAAGACGACGACCGATTTCCGTCATGGCCAACCACCGCTGTTCACACCACATTGGCGCCAGTAACGTGGGCCTTCTCGCGGTTGCAGACACTCTATGATAGACCACATCCGGTGGTGTCCGGCGGATCATTTCAGACGCAACATCAACGTACATATCGAGCGCTGGGGCAGTGAGCCGTCCAGCCAGCCAGCTTTTTGCCATGATGCTTCCTTCTACAATATGCAAAGGATGGAGCTTAATGCCATCCGTACCAACATCGATGACTTTATCAAGTGTCTCAATGCAGTCCGCTTTATTTTCTCCTGGGAGTCCGACGATAAGATGAGTGCACACTTTTATGCCTAGCTCTCGTGCTTTTTGAGTAATACGTGAGTAACACTCGAAGTCATGTCCTCGGTTTATCCGTTTTAGCGTGTTATTGTTTGCCGTCTGCAACCCCAGCTCCAACCAAATTTCGTACCCTTCTCTCAAGTACTCGGTCAATAATTCCAGCACAGCCTCTGGCACACAATCGGGGCGCGTCCCCACACATAATCCCACAATATCCGCTTGCTCCAGTGCCTCTTCATACATGCTTCGTAATACTTGAACTTCCGCATACGTACTGGTGTACGCTTGGAAATAGGCCAAGTACTTTTTTGCACGGCTTACTTCATCCGCTCTATCAACAAGTTGATCTTTGATGCTTTTTACTTGAGCTTGTTCATCGGCAAACGAAGCAACATTGCAAAAAGTGCAACCTCCTCGACCAATCGTTCCGTCTCGGTTGGGGCAATTAAAGCCACCATGCAGCGTCAGCTTATGGACTTTCTCTCCGTATCTTCGCTGTAAATCTTGCCCCAACGTATTCACCGACTCGTGCAATTGTTTCATGGTTATGAGTTAACACCTCTACAAAAGAATCTTCTTTAAGATCGAAAAACGTGTGTCATATGAACAAAAGAACATCAAACGAGAATCATTCTCATTTATGTAATTTAATTACATAACAGCGAAAATTATCACCAAATTGTAGAAGCACGAAAAATCTGAATTACGGACAAAAATCAATAAAGATGCAGAAAATACAGGATATTTTGCAGATGTTACTGTTTTGTTAACCTAAAATTGCATAAATCAGCCGAAAAAACACACATTCCGCGTTAAGTTTGGATGGAATTTACTATTACAAAAATGTAGGATAGTTACACAAATTGCGTTTTTTTGAGCAATGTCGGTCAATTAAAGAACGCGAATAAATCGGAAGATATCCACACCTACCAACATAAACGTCTGCAAACTAGGCAAACTGCAATGGATATCACCAAGGATTAGTTATCTTCGCTAATTAAATTTCCGCGAAGAACAGAAAGGATTCAGACCATCAACACAGATGGTTTCGATTTCATAATTAAAAGGAACTGGTGCGTTTACGCGAGTAACCCGTGCCCGTAATAAACTGGAAGGAAGTATCTATGGTAGATAGAGAGCAGAAGACACAAGGTCTGTACACTCCTGAATTGGAGCATGACGCTTGTGGTATCGGTTTTGTTGCTCACCTAAAAAACCGTAAATCTCATGATGTAGTGACGCAAGCACTTGATATGCTTGCTCGCATGGAACACCGCGGCGGTCAGGGTTGTGACCCATGCTCGGGTGACGGTGCTGGTATTTTACTGCAGAAGCCACACGAATTCCTGTTGGAAGAAACGGTTAAGCTTGGTATTAAACTGCCTTCTTTTGAAAAATACGGTGCGGGTGTTGTTCTCTTCCCTAAAGATGAGCACAAACGTGCACAATGCCGAGATATTCTTGAGCGTAATGCAAAGCGCTTAGATCTTGAAGTTCTAGGCTACCGCGTTCTTCCTATTGATAACTCCATGATCGGTGCCGATCCTCTCAGCACAGAACCTCAGTTTGAACATGTCTTTATTACTGGTGGTCCGGGCACGACGCCAGAAGAATTAGAACGTAAGCTTTATGTTCTACGAAACTACACTGTGCGCGTATGCCTAGAAAGTATTTCTAACATTGGTGATGATTTCTACATCAACTCGATGTCATACAAAACCATTGTCTATAAAGGGCAACTGACCACAGAGCAAGTACCTCAGTACTTCTTAGATCTGCAGAACCCAGCCATGGTCACCGCACTGGCGTTGGTTCACTCTCGTTTCTCTACCAACACGTTCCCTAGATGGCGCTTAGCGCAACCATTCCGTTACATTGCACACAATGGTGAAATCAACACCGTTCGTGGCAACCTTAACTGGATAAAAGCACGTGAAGCCATTTTAGAATCTGACCTGTTTACTCAGGCAGAAATCGACATGCTGCTGCCGATATGTCAGGAAGGCAGCTCAGATTCAGCCAACTTTGACATGGCACTTGAGCTCCTCGTACTCTCTGGCCGTAGCTTGCCTCATGCTCTCATGATGATGATCCCTGAAGCTTGGCAAGAAAACAAAAATATGGATCCGACGCGCCGTGCATTTTACCAGTACCATGCCAATGTTATGGAACCTTGGGATGGTCCGGCTTCCATTTGTTTCACCGATGGTGTCCAAGTCGGTGCCACACTTGATCGTAACGGCTTACGCCCATCACGCTACACAGTAACGAAAGACGACTTCCTCGTGATGGCCTCTGAGTCTGGCGTGGTTGATATTGAACCAGAAAACGTTGAATTCCGCGGTCGCTTGCAACCTGGTCGTATCTTTGTTGCCGATCTAGAACAGGGTCGCATCATTTCTGATGAAGAAGTGAAAGACGGCATTGCCAACGCGCAACCTTATGAAAAGTGGGTTAAAGAGAATCTGCTTAGCCTTAAGAAACTGCCAGACGCGAGCAACGAATTTAACCAACCTTCTCCAGAGAAATTGCTGCACAAGCAGCAAGCGTTTGGTGTGAGCTCTGAAGAAGTGAACGACATCATTGTTCCAATGGCAAAAGAGGGCAAAGAACCACTCAGCGCCATGGGAGCAGACTGGCCGCTGGCGGTGCTTTCGCACCAATCTCAGCACCTGTCTAACTACTTTAAGCAGCTTTTTGCTCAGGTGACGAACCCACCAATCGATCCGATTCGTGAGCGTATGGTCATGTCTTTAAATACCTACTTAGGTAAAGACCAAAACCTGCTAACAGAAACACCGCTTCACTGCCAGAAGGTGGAGTTGGAATCTCCCGTTTTGTCTAACTCTGAGCTTGAAAAACTGCGTGCTATCGATAACGAACACCTTCAAGCAAAAACACTGGACATCGTCTTTCAAGCGAATGAAGATGCAGGCAAGCTTGAGCGTGCATTAAAACGCATTTGCCAATACGCAGAAGATGCTGTTGTTGATGGCTACTCCATCATCCTACTGACTGACCGAGCGGTAAATTCCAACCACGCGGCGATCCCTGCCATGTTGGCTGTCGGTGCCGTTCATCACCACCTAATCCGTAAAGGCTTGCGTGCCAAGTGTGATATCGTGGTCGAAACAGGTGATGCGCGTGAAACTCACCACTTCGCCACGCTTGTGGGTTATGGTGCCAACGCGGTGAACCCATACCTCGTCGTCGAGACAATGGTAGAGCTACAACGTACCAAAAAACTGGATCCAGAAACCAGCATCAGCGATCTGTTCGAAAATTACCGTAAAGCCATCAATGGCGGTCTGCTTAAGATCTTCTCAAAGATGGGGATCTCGACACTTCAGTCTTACCACGGTGCTCAAATCTTTGAAGCATTGGGAATCAGTAAGTCGGTCGTTGAGAAATACTTCACAGGGACCGTCACTCGTATCGAAGGTTTAACCATCGATGACATTGCCAAGGAAGTATTGGTTCGTCACCGTGTGGGTTACCCAACACGTGAAATCCCAGTTCAAGTACTGGATGTCGGTGGGGTTTATCAGTGGAAACAGCGTGGTGAAAAGCACCTGTTCAACCCAGAAACCATCTCTTTGCTACAACAATCAACTCGAAACAAAGATTTTGATCAGTTCAAGCAATACGCGAAAGCCGTTGATGATCAAGGTGATAACGCAGCCACACTGCGTAGCCAGTTAGATTTCATTAAAAACCCAGCAGGATCAATTCCTCTAGATGAAGTTGAACCCATTGAAAGTATCCTAAAGCGCTTTGCGACAGGGGCAATGTCTTTCGGTTCCATCTCTTACGAAGCGCACTCCACTCTGGCTGTCGCGATGAACCGCATCGGTGCAAAATCAAACTCCGGTGAAGGCGGTGAAGACCCAGCACGTTTTGAGCGCAAGGAAAATGGCGACTGGGAACGTTCGGCGATCAAGCAGGTAGCATCAGGTCGTTTCGGTGTGACGTCATACTACCTAACCAACGCAGACGAACTCCAAATCAAGATGGCTCAGGGTGCGAAACCGGGCGAAGGCGGACAGCTACCAGGTGACAAAGTCGATGATTGGATCGGCGCAACCCGTCACTCCACTCCGGGCGTTGGTCTCATTTCACCACCACCACACCACGATATCTACTCGATCGAGGATCTGGCACAGCTCATTTATGATCTGAAAAATGCCAACCGTAAAGGTCGTGTTAACGTGAAACTGGTTTCTGAAGCCGGTGTGGGTACGATTGCCTCTGGTGTTGCAAAAGCCAAGGCAGACGTTGTGCTTATTGCTGGCTTCGATGGCGGTACGGGTGCTTCTCCAATGTCTTCTATCCGTCACACGGGTCTACCGTGGGAGCTAGGCTTAGCAGAAACACACCAAACACTTCTTAAGAATGGTTTGCGTAACCGAATCGTTGTGCAGTCTGATGGTCAGATGAAAACCCCGCGTGATTTAGCCATTGCCACTCTTCTCGGCGCCGAAGAATGGGGCGTGGCGACAGCCGCTCTCGTTGTCGAAGGCTGTATCATGATGCGTAAGTGTCACAAAAACACTTGCCCAGTGGGTATCGCAACACAAAACAAAACCCTGCGTGAGCGCTTTGATGGTCGCGTAGAAGACGTCGTGACGTTCTTCCAATACATGGCAGAAGGCTTGCGCGAAATCATGGCAGAACTGGGTTTCCGCTCTATTGATGAAATGGTGGGGCAATCTCACAAGTTGAAAGTGCGTGAAAACATCGCCCACTGGAAATACAAAAACTTGGATCTTTCTCCTGTTTTGCACATTGAGCAGGCTCGCAAAGAAGACGGCGTATACAACCAAAAAGAGCAAAACCACAACTTGGAAGACGTACTGGATCGTCAGCTGATTAAACTGGCGCAACCGGCGCTTGAATTTGGTGAACCAGTGAATGCGACACTGCCTATCATCAATACCGATCGAAGCGTTGGCACCATGTTGTCTAACGAGATATCAAAAATCTACAAAGACCAAGGGTTGCCTCAACCAATGAACGTTAAGTTCAACGGTAGTGCTGGCCAGTCGTTTGGCGCATTCCTTGCGAAAGGTGTGAAATTCGAAGTTGAAGGGGATGCGAACGATTACTGGGGTAAAGGCTTATCTGGCGGTACCTTAGTACTTTACCCAGATTCAAGATCCAGCATTGTGGCAGAAGACAACATTGTTGTCGGTAACGTCTGTTTCTATGGTGCAACCTCCGGCGAATCCTACATTCGTGGCTTAGCAGGCGAGCGTTTCTGTGTTCGTAACTCAGGCGCTAAGGTAGTCGTTGAAGGTGTAGGTGATCACGGTTGTGAATACATGACTGGTGGTACCGCCGTTATCCTTGGTGCGACAGGTCGCAACTTTGCGGCAGGCATGAGTGGCGGTGTCGCTTACGTTTGGGATACAGCGGGTGATTTCGAAACCAAGCTGAATGCTGAACTGGTCGATTTAGACCCTATTGAACAAGAAGACAAAGACCTGCTACTCGACATGCTGACTAAGCACGTTGAATTCACAGGAAGTGAAGTTGCTCAGTCTTTCCTTGATAACTTTGAAGCAAGCTTAACCACCATGGTGAAAGTCATGCCGCGCGATTACAAAGCGGTACTTCAAAAGCGTAAAGCGGAAGCAGAACAAAAAGAAGAAGTGGAGGCAGTATAATGGGTAAGCCTACTGGATTTTTAGAGCACGGTCGAGAGTTGCCAAGAAAGCTCGACCCTAGCGTTCGTATTGAAAACAACAAAGAATTTGTGCTGAACGAAGAGTTCGGCACCAAAATCAATACTCAGGCTTCTCGTTGCATGGATTGTGGTGTGCCGTTTTGTCATAGCGGTTGCCCAATTGGCAACATCATTCCTGAATTTAACGATGCGGTCTACCGCGATAGTTGGGAAGAAGCATGGAACATTTTAAGTTCCACCAACAACTTTCCGGAGTTTACTGGTCGTGTCTGTCCAGCGCCCTGTGAAACTGCGTGTGTATTAGGCATTAACCAAGATCCAATCACCATCTGTAACATTGAGAAAACCATCGTTGAAACCGCCTATCGCGAAGGTTATGCCAAGCCCAAAACGCCGCGTTCGCGCACAGGTAAAACCGTCGCGATCATCGGCAGTGGTCCTGCGGGTCTTTCTGCGGCCGAGCAGCTTAATAGCGCCGGACATTTGGTGACCGTATTTGAACGTGATGAAAAGGTAGGCGGTCTACTCCGTTTTGGGATTCCAGACTTCAAACTGAGCATGTCTGTCATTGATCGGAAAATCAATTTGATGGAAAAAGCCGGCGTCAAATTTGTGGTCAATGCGCACATTGGCGTGGACATCAATGCCGTTCAGCTACGGGAAGATTTCGATGTGGTTCTGCTGACAGGCGGCTCCACAGTACCACGCGATCTACCAATTCCGGGACGCGATCTCAAAGGCGTCCATTTTGCGATGGAATTCTTAGGCCAGAACAACCGCCGTGCAAACGACATGGATTTGAAAACCGAAGAAATCCACGCCAAAGACAAACACGTTGTGGTGATCGGTGGTGGTGACACAGGTTCAGACTGTGTAGGAACGTCTAACCGCCATAAAGCGGCGAGCATTACTCAGGTCGAAATCATGCCCATTCCGCCAGAGAAACGTCCTGTCAATATGCCTTGGCCTCAATACCCAATGATCATGCGCACGTCGACTTCTCATGAAGAAGGCTGTGAGCGTCACTGGAATATCCTGACCAAAGAGTTCATCGGTAATGATGATGGTCAGGTCACAGGGCTTCGCATAGCGGACATCGTCTGGAAAGACGCTAAAGCAGGAGAACGCCCAACATTTGAAGAAATCGCTGGCAGTGAGCGTGTGATCCCTTGTGACCAAGCGTTCCTAGCAATGGGTTTCCTACATCCAGAGCCAACCGGTGTGCTTGCTCAGTTGGATATCAAGCTTGATGAACGCGGAAACGTTGCCACACAAGATTTCCAAACCAACCAAAAAGGTGTGTTTGCGGCAGGTGATATGCGCACAGGTCAATCACTCGTGGTTCGTTGTATCAACGAAGGGCGGGAATCTGCTCGCGCGATTGATAAACATTTAATGGGCAACACCCATTTAGAAGCAAAAGCCGATTCTTTGATGCTTTCGAGATAAAAATAGGGAAAACGCCTAAAAATTTTCCCAAACTCCTTCCTGAACTTTGCCAGCAACACTTGTTGCTGGCATTTTTTCTCTTTGTTGTCAATAAAACTGCCAACAACGACAAACTAACTCATTGTTTACATAATAGATAAACGAGGGAAACCACCCAATCTCCCTAGTTAGATCAACAAATACTCAATAACTTGACGTTTTCCATCATTATCTATAGGTTGTGAAGCTGGTGATAACAAATTGACACCACAATGTTAAGAAAGTAGAGAGTTTGGCAACTATAATTACGTAAGCCACTCCACATAACTATAAAAAATATAAGTTACACGATCCCCTTACCAGGAAGGTAGGAAGCAAAGGGAGAATTGCAATGGCTCTTTACGATCCACGTCTTGAAAAAGACAACTGTGGATTCGGTTTGATCGCCCATATGGAAGGTCAACCGAGTCACAAACTTGTCCGCACTGCTATTTCAGCACTCGATAGAATGACTCACCGTGGTGGTATTGCCGCCGATGGTAAAACGGGTGACGGCTGCGGATTATTACTTCAAAAGCCAGATACCTATCTGCGCATTATCGCCCAAGAACAAGGTTGGAACCTAGGCAAACAATACGCGGTTGGCATGGTCTTTTTTGGTCAAGAGCCTGAAAAAGCAAATGAAGCCAAACGCGTGATTAATGAAGAATTAGCGAGAGAAACCCTCACCATCATTGGGTGGCGCGACGTCCCCATCAATACCGATGTATTAGGTCCTATCGCCAATGAATCTGTGCCGAACATCGAGCAAGTATTCATTTCAGCTCCCGCTGGCTGGCGCGAACGTGATATCGAACGGCGCTTATACATTGCTCGTCGCCGCATAGAAAAACAAATTCAAGACGATGACGATTTTTATATTTGCAGTCTGTCAACTCAGGTCATCGTATACAAAGGTTTATGCATGCCTGCGGATCTCCCAAGATTCTATTTAGACTTGGCGGATCTGCGTATGGAATCGGCGATTTGCTTATTCCATCAACGTTTCTCCACCAACACACAGCCACGTTGGCCACTGGCTCAGCCATTCCGCTATTTGGCGCACAACGGCGAAATCAACACCATTGAAGGCAACCGGCAATGGGCAAGAGCGCGAGCGTACAAATTCTCGTCGCCATTGCTACCCGATTTGCAAAGCGCTGCGCCATTCGTTAATGAAACCGGATCCGATTCATCCAGCCTCGATAACATGCTGGACTTATTCTTAGCGGGCGGCATGGATGTGTTCCGAGCCATGCGCATGCTGGTGCCGCCAGCGTGGCAAAATCACCCCGACATGGATCCCGATCTGCGGGCATTTTATGACTTCAACTCCAAACACATGGAACCTTGGGATGGCCCTGCGGGGATCGTTTTATCGGATGGTCGATACGCCGCCTGTAACTTAGACCGAAATGGGCTACGCCCTGCTCGGTACGTCATTACCAAAGACAACTTGATTACGCTTGCCTCTGAAGTGGGGATCTGGGACTACACGCCAGACGAAGTCTCCGAGAAAGGACGTGTTGGTCCTGGCGAACTTCTGGTTATCGACACTCGAAAAGGGAAACTTTGGCAGTCATCCGAGATCGACAACGACCTGAAAAGCCGTCACCCTTATCGTGAATGGATGGAAAACAACGTTCACCGCTTAACCCCTTTTGCCGATCTAAAAGATGAGGAAGTGGGTCAGCGCAATTTTGATAGCGATGAACTCAAAACCTATCAAAAGCAGTTTGCGATGAGCAACGAAGAAGTCGATCAAGTCCTCCGAGTGCTGGGTGATATGGGGCAAGAAGCGGTCGGCTCTATGGGTGACGATACCCCAATGGCAGTCTTATCTTCCAAAGAGCGCTTGGTTACGGATTACTTCCGCCAAAAGTTTGCACAGGTCACTAACCCGCCGATTGATCCACTTCGTGAAAAACACGTCATGTCGCTGGCCACCAGCGTAGGTCAGGAAATGAACGTGTTTTGTGAAACCGATGGTCACGCGCACCGAGTCGCCTTCGACTCACCTGTTTTGCTGTATTCGGATATGCTGCAGTTGCTCGAACTGAGCGACGAGCATTACCGAAATACCCTTTTAGACATTAACTTCGACCCTGAAGAAAAGTCGCTCGAACAAGCCATTCGTGACTTGTGTGAACAAGCCGAAACGGTTGTCCGACAAGGCACCGTGCTTGTTGTGTTATCCGATCGCGATATTCAGAAAGGGAAACTGCCTATCCCTGCAGCGATGGCTGTAGGTGCCGTACAAACCCACCTGATCAACGCCAATTTGCGTTGTGATGCCAATATCATTGTGGAAACGGCTACGGCACGCGACCCACATCAGTTTGCTGTATTGCTTGGCTTTGGGGCGACTGCGATTTACCCCTACTTGGCTTACGAGGCATTAGGCAAAATCATTGATGATGGCGCGCTGGATCGCACCTATGGGGAGGCGATGCAGAACTATCGCAACGGCATCAATAAAGGCTTGTACAAGATCATGTCCAAAATGGGCATTTCGACCGTCGCCTCTTATCGCTGTTCTCAATTGTTTGAAGCCGTTGGATTACATCAAGATGTGGTCGATCTGTGCTTCAAAGGCGTAACAAGCCGAATCCAAGGCGCCTCTTTCAGCGATTTCCAACAAGATATTTTCAACCTGTCTCGTAAGGCATGGGCGAAACGCAAACCCATCGACCACGGCGGGTTGTTAAAATTTGTCCACGGCGGTGAATTTCACGCCTACAACCCAGATGTCGTAAGCACACTGCAAACGGCTGTTAATTCAGGTGAAGCCAGTGACTACAAATCGTTTGCTAAACAGGTAAATGATCGCCCTGTCGCCATGTTGCGTGACTTATTGAAACTGAAGAAAGCCGACAAACCATTGCCACTGGAAAAAATCGAGCCGAACACCGAACTCTTTAAACGATTCGATTCTGCCGCCATGTCGATTGGCGCACTCAGCCCTGAAGCGCACGAAGCATTAGCGATGGCGATGAACCGCCTAGGCGGCTACTCAAACTCAGGCGAAGGCGGCGAGGATCCACGCCGCTTTGGCACAGAACGCAACTCCCGCATCAAGCAAGTCGCTTCGGGGCGATTTGGCGTGACGCCGCATTACTTAACCAACGCGGATGTTCTGCAAATCAAAGTGGCTCAAGGAGCAAAACCTGGAGAAGGTGGTCAACTTCCAGGTCACAAAGTCACCGCTGAAATCGCCAAACTGCGTTACTCGGTACAAGGGGTTACCCTGATATCCCCACCACCTCATCACGATATTTACTCTATTGAGGATTTGGCACAGCTGATTTTCGACCTTAAACAAGTCAACCCGAATGCGTTAATCTCGGTCAAACTGGTTTCCGAGCCAGGTGTCGGCACCATTGCGACGGGTGTCGCCAAAGCGTATGCGGATCTCATCACCATATCCGGCTACGACGGTGGTACCGCGGCCAGCCCGTTAACGTCGGTAAAATACGCAGGCAGCCCTTGGGAATTAGGTTTGGCAGAGACTCAGCAAGCGTTAGTAGCCAACAGCTTGCGCCATAAAATTCGCTTACAAGTGGATGGCGGGCTCAAAACAGGCTTAGACGTCGTAAAAGCGGCAATTTTGGGCGCAGAAAGCTTCGGTTTTGGTACCGCCCCTATGGTCGCCATGGGCTGTAAATTCCTCAGGATCTGCCACCTGAATAACTGTGCGACTGGCGTTGCTACTCAAGATGAAACGCTGCGTAAACAATACTTCAAAGGCTTGCCTGATATGGTCGTCAACTACTTCACAGGGCTTGCTGAAGAAGTGCGAGAAATCATGTCTGAGCTCGGTGTTGAAAAACTCACAGACTTGATTGGACGAACAGACTTGCTTGAAGCCGTGCAGGGTATGACGGCGAAACAAAGTAAGCTCGACCTTTCGGGAATATTGGAAAAGCCAATCTCGCCACAAGGGCACCCCGTCAGTTGGACGGAGCCCAATGCACCGTTTGATAACGCTGCGCTAAACCAAAAAATCATCTCCGATGCCATGGCGGCGGTCGAAGCCAAGCAAAGTGCAAACTTTTACTACGATGTGATCAATACCGATCGCTCGGTAGGCGCCCGTTTGTCAGGAGAAATCGCCAAACGTTATGGCAATCAAGGAATGGCGGCGCAGCCCATTAAGTTGTACTTAAATGGTACCGCTGGGCAATCTTTCGGTGTGTGGAATGCTGGCGGTGTGGAGCTTTACCTAACTGGCGATGCCAACGACTATGTCGGTAAGGGCATGGCAGGCGGAAAAATCACCATCAAACCACACTTAGGTACGGCATTTCGTTGCAACGAAGCAACGATTATAGGCAATACCTGTTTGTACGGTGCGACAGGTGGCAAATTGTTTGCAGCAGGCAAAGCAGGTGAACGGTTTGGGGTGCGCAATTCAGGCACCATTACCGTGATTGAAGGCGCGGGCGACAACGCGTGCGAATACATGACAGGAGGCGTGGTTGCCATCCTTGGCGCTACGGGCGTGAACTTTGGGGCGGGTATGACTGGCGGATTTGCCTATGTACTGGATGCCAATAACGACTTTAAAGGACGAGTGAACACAGAATCGGTTGAAGCCTTATCACTCTCGGATCTCTACATCCATCAAGAGCACTTGAGAGGATTGATATCTGAACATTTGGACGAAACCCACTCGGTGCATGCTGAGGAGATTCTGGCGAATTTCGATGAATGGATTCCCAAGTTCTACCTTGTGAAACCACAAGCTTCTGACCTGAGAACATTGCTCGGTCACCAAAGTCGTAGCGCAGCTGAGTTGCGTGTTCAGGCACAGTAAGTAGGAGAGATTCATGAGCCAGAACGTATACCAATTTATCGATGTTCAACGTGTCGATCCCGCTAAGAAGCCGCTTAAGATACGGAAGATTGAGTTTGTCGAAATCTACGAACCTTTTACCCACCAACAAGCCACCGCGCAGGCGGATCGCTGCCTTGACTGTGGAAACCCTTATTGTGAATGGAAATGCCCTGTTCACAACTACATTCCTCAATGGCTAAAACTGGCCAACGAAGGAAGAATCATAGAAGCAGCGGAACTGTCTCACCAAACCAACAGCCTGCCTGAAGTGTGTGGGCGAGTGTGTCCTCAAGATCGCCTGTGTGAAGGGTCTTGTACGCTCAATGACGATTTCGGCGCGGTCACCATCGGCAATATCGAAAAGTACATTACGGACAAAGCGTTCGAGATGGGCTGGAAACCCGATATGTCCTCTGTGGAATGGACGGACAAAAAAGTGGCCATTATTGGTGCGGGTCCGGCAGGTCTGGCTGCCGCCGACATTTTGGTACGAAACGGTGTAAAGCCCGTCGTGTTTGATCGCTACCCAGAAATCGGTGGCTTACTGACCTTTGGTATTCCTTCTTTCAAGTTGGAAAAAGGGGTCATGGAAAACCGCCGTCATATTTTCAGTGAGATGGGTGTCGAATTCAGAATGAATGTTGAAGTGGGGAAAGATATCCAACTCCAAGCGCTTATTGATGACTACGACGCTGTCTTCTTAGGCGTGGGCACCTATAAAAACATGCGGGCGGGCTTAGAAAATGAAGAGGCGCCAGGCGTATATGATGCACTGCCCTTCCTTATTTCTAACACCTATAAAGTGATGGAACTGGACACAACGGATCCGTACATCGACATGGCAGGCAAGCGCGTCGTGGTTCTCGGGGGGGGAGACACCGCGATGGACTGCGTTCGCACATCCATTCGTCAAGGTGCAAGCAACGTGATATGTGCGTATCGCCGTGACGAAGCCAACATGCCCGGCTCTCGGCGTGAAGTAAAAAATGCCAAAGAAGAAGGCGTTAACTTCCTGTTCAACCTTCAGCCTCTGGGCATTGAAGTGAACAAAGACGGCAAAGTCGTGGGCGTGAAAGTGGTGAAAACCGCCCTAGGAGAGCCCGATAGTGCAGGTCGCCGCCGACCAGAGCCTGTTGCGGGAAGCGAACACATTCTGGATGCCGATGCGGTTATTATGGCGTTTGGATTCCAGCCACACACAATGAGCTGGTTAGAACCATTCGGGGTGGAGTTGGATCAGTGGGGTCGCATCAAAGCCCCTTCGGATCAAGAGTTTCAATACCAAACATCCAATAAGAAAATCTTCGCGGGTGGTGACGCCGTAAGAGGATCGGATTTAGTCGTGACGGCGATTGATGAAGGCAGAAAAGCTGCGGAAGGCATCCTCGATTTCTTAGAGGTTTAACTCGCTAACAGGACGCATAACGCATACTCTAAAGCAAAGCACAGTGACAAGCTGTTCTTTGCTTTTTCATCTAAGGAGAGTTCACCAATGAAAAACCTCAGTGTCGTTTTAGGCTCTTTCGTTTTCCTTTCGGCTTGCAGCCAAGAACCCGTGTCGATTCCAGACAGAACTTCCCATCCTTGTGGAGACAGCCCAAACTGTGTCTCCACTCTTGAGCATCGTGAAGACTTTCTGATACAACCATTCACTTTGGCATCAGGGGATATCACCATTGATCAAATTGAAAGTGTGGCGCTATCTATGCCGGGCTCGCTAACAGCGGTCAAACAGGGCGCCTACATTCGAATAGAATACACGAGCGATTTCTTTGGATTTGTCGACGATTTAGAAATCAAAATTGAAGGCGACACATTGGTCGTACGTTCGGAGTCTCGCACTGGTCATTCTGACTTTGGCATCAATCGGGAACGTACAGATGAATTACGTCAGCTTTTACTGAATCACAAACTCATTAAGCAAAATGAATGAGAGAATTCAGTCTCCCCTTCTTATTCAAGCGCTTTGGATCCATCGAGATGATCCGTTCAGCACTGTTACGCTTTGTTGCAAGGTATCGACCTGAGTATCCATTGATTTACAACATAACGACACACCTCGCACTGTGATTAAATCGCATAACATCGGAAGAAAACTCACCCTCGAAAAATCGACCACCCAACTTAACCTGAACTCGGGATAAGAGGTTAATCGCCCCCACGAATCAATAACGGGTTATTGAGAGAGTACAACGCAGTGGTCTGTAAAAAGAACCATTAGAAAGCAATCTGTTACCCCGAGTTCGGGTGACTTAAATAACGGAATTCAAACACAGTTCACTTTCTCCTTCTTGCAAATTAGAGCAAAATTGAACAAAGTGTCAGTTCAATCAATCTCATAGGTAGTTCGAGTGGAAAATAAGGTTATCTTAATCGTAGATGACAACCAGGAAATCCTTGACGCGCTTAGCGAATATCTAAAACGTTCAAACTTTTCTGTGCTGACCGCTATGAATGGAGATCAGATGTGGACCCTGCTTCAATCCAACACACCTGATCTCATCATATTAGATATCATGCTACCTGGGGATGACGGCCTAACACTTTGCCAGAAGATACGACAAGATTCCCACGTTCCTATCATTATCCTCACCGCTGTCACCGACGATGCGGATCGTATTGCTGGATTAGAAATAGGAGCAGATGACTATATTACCAAGTCATTTAACCCAAGAGAGCTGTTAGCCAGAATCAAAGCGTTGCTGCGTCGTGCGACATTCAATACAGGTATAACGGAAAGGAAAATCCGTTTTCTGAGTTGGACATTTGACACATTAAAGCGTCAATTAACGCATGACGACGGTCAGACTGTGTCCCTTTCAGGAGCCGACTACTGTTTGCTCTCTCTGATGCTCGATCAGCCCAACAGCCTATTGAGCCGCGATCAAATCGCACAAGCGCTCTGGGGAAGAGATGCCGAGCCCATGGAAAGGGGCATTGATGTCCAAGTTAGCCGACTGAGAAAACAGCTCAGAGATGACCATCGCAACGTTATCCTAACCGTCCGAAATCGTGGGTACATGTTGGCCATTGAATCAAAATGAAAAACAAAATGGTTTTACATTCCATGGTCACCCGCATCACGATCTCTATGTTCACTGTTATCATCTTGGCAGAGATTTTTGCAGGGTTCGTTTGGTTTAAAGCAACGGCGGCATCCAAAAAAGAATCGGCAAGTATCGCGGTATCCACCATTACCTCCGCCGCCGCCGAAACCATTAATTATTTTTCAGAGTTACCCGTCAATTATCGTCATTTGGTTCTGGAGCAATTACGGAATATTGGTGGGACACGCTTCTTTGTTTCAATGAACAATCGTTCTCTCACTATGCCGGCGCTTCAACATTACGCTCTGGTGCCCGACATTGAAGCTCAGGCAATCAAGCAGTTGGATAAACAAATAAAACAGTCCCATGCCATTAAAGTGACGTTCACTAGCCGCGACGAAATTTTGTTATTTAACACCGCCCTAAAAATCAACGAACTGCCTGCATTATGGAAAAATTACAGCTTGGTTTTAGGAGAATTGAGCCTACCCATTATGGTCATACAGGTACACATTACTAAGGATGAATGGCTCTACCTGGCTACCGTTTTACCTTTATCTTTCAATGATCTCAAAAACAACTTCATTGATGGTCGGCAGATTATCTTCCTTTTCATTGTTACCGTGCTACTCGTTGGCGTTTCTTACGTCGTACTAAGAAGAGAGACGCGCCCATTTCGCTCGCTGGCCCGCTCAGCCACATTAATGGGAGCAAATATGCAAATAGAGGAAATAAAAGAAGAAGGTTCCAGCGAAACGCGCGCGGCTATCCACGCATTCAACAAAATGAACCGTCGTATAAAAGCCTACTTGAGAGACAGAGATACTTTCTTTAATGCCATTTCTCATGACATCAAAACCCCTTTAGCCTGCCTGAAACTCCGCACCGAAATGTTGGATGACCAACCCACAAAAGAGCGGTTTGAGAAGCTATTAAATGAGGTTGAGCTCATGCTTAACGGGGCGCTTCAGTGCATGCGAGACAACGATATTCATGAAGAATTAGAATGGTTTGAAATCAATGATTTTATTGAACAATGTGCCGCTATTCATAACAAGTCTCAGCAAGTGGTTCGGCTCAACCGCATGCCCTCAATTCGCCATTATGGAAAACCTTTGGCCATCAAACGATGCCTGTTTAATCTCGTTGATAACTCAGTAAAATATGGTCATTCCGTCGACATTAGTATGTATGTCAACGAAGACACTCTGCATATTACTCTCCAAGATGCGGGGCCAGGAATCGCCAACGACATGCTGGAAGAGGTCTTTAAACCGTATGTCCGAATCGACAAAAATGGAGTCGATGGCTCCGGTCTAGGACTATACATAGCAAGGAGCATTGCTCGAAGCCATGGCGGCGATGTCACCCTCTCCAATTCCCCTAATGGTGGTTTAGAAATTGATATCGTTTTGGCGAGAATTTTATGAAAATTGGATATTACTTATCACTGCTGACGCTGGCTACACCTGTTTTTGCCAAGCCTTCATTTGAATTACTGCATTGGTGGACAGCAAAAGGTGAACAAGCGGCTCTTTCCGTCATCGAAGATCAATTCATCAATTCCCCCATCCGGCTCATTAATGACTCCATTGCGGGCGGTGGAGGCTCGCCAGCTAAGACGATCCTTCAAGCAAGGGCGATTGCGGGCAACCTTCCCAACATTGCCCAAATGGAAGGACCCGCTATTCAGTCATGGGCTGCACTTGGCTTTTTGCATAATGTGAATACCATAGCGCGGTCCCAAGATTGGGATAATGTGTTATATCCAGAGGTTCAAAGCATCCATCAGTTTGCTGAGAACTATGTGGCTGTCCCCATTAATATTCATCGCCTCAACTGGATGTGGGTAAACACGTCCATATTAAAGCAACACCATGTTGATATACCAAAAGATTGGGATTCGCTGATCATGGCGTTTAGAGAGCTGAAAAAAAGAGGAATCCCCCCAATCGCCCTCGGGAATGAACAGTGGCAAGTCGTCCAGCTTTTTGAAAACATTGCTTACGGAGTGGGTGGTGCAGATTACTATCGACGAGCCTTTGTGAACTTAGAACCCGATGCTCTCAAAAGCAAGCACACAGAAAAAGCATTAAAACGATTCCGAACCATTTCTAATCTAGTGGGTTCGGAACTTATGACGATGAAATGGGATCAAGGCACCCAATCTTTGCTAAATGGTGAGGTTGCATTCCAGCTAACTGGTGATTGGGCTTTGGCAGAAATCCTCAGCACCCAACGCACCATGCCATCACATATTGAGTGCATCACCTTCCCATCCACTGAGAATGGGTTTATTTACAATATTGATAGCTTGGCGTTCTTTAAAACACAGCAAGCACATAGCGAAGAACTCGAATACATAATAAGTTCAATATCAAACCCTGACTTTCTGCTTGAATTTAATAAAAAAAAGGGATCTATCCCTGCACAAAAAAACATCCCGGTTCATAGCTTGTCCCACTGCCAACAGAAGTCTTACCATGATTTCAATGCCGCCCGAAAACTTGGTACAGCCATGCCCAGTTTCATCGATTCTATGGCCGTCAACCCAACGATACAAAATGCCGTATCCAACGAGCTGTTTCAGTATTTCAATGACTCAACCATCACCGATGACGCATTAATTAGCCATTTAAGCGTATTCAGTTCCAACATACCGAACAGACCTTAGAGAGCCTTCACCCAACGATTTTTTAACTGCGCCTTTCATCTTGAGGCTGATGCAGCGCAGCTTTCTTACCAAACTTTCAGGATGCACAATATCCATATCCGCCAGCACAATATTCATGTCTGCCAGCCCAATATTCATGAAAGTTATCCGCCCCCCATTGACAAGTCAGCCATAACATCGTGCGACTGACCATCGCCTCACTCTATCCATTTCTAAAAAATCACTTACAAAACAGTTACAAATTATCACCTATAGAAATACTGCGTCCTCTAGAATCTCTGTACCCAAGTAACCTCAAGACGCTAGCTCCAAAACCTCAACTTCAGGTCACTTGGGGATAGCAATAAACGAATAGCGCCACAGTTATTAAATAATGGAGAAGCGATAATGAAGTTCTCGTCCAAGCTAATAGGTTTTTCTACATTACTTCTTGCTGCCAATATCAGTGCAGAAGAATATCGAATTGTAAGCCCTCATCATGATGATGCTTTATTGGTTTTTTCCGGATACATATCCAGCTTAAACTTATCCAATGAAAATGATGAGCGGATAGTCGATGTCATGTTTGGAGCATCTAACTACTCAACCAATCATCTTGATGTGTTAACCGATAAAAGAGTACTGACTATCACAAAAGCTCGTTACGCTGAAGACTATGATGCGTTAACCGAGCTGTTCACGGGTTGGGACAAATTCAAATTTAGAAGTTACGGCTACTACGATGCTCCGCTAAGAAAATACAAAGGCGATGTCACTGCAGGGGGCGGTCCAGCGGGTACCTTTAAGAACTTCCGTCAAATTGAAATCGATACATTTAACATGATGGTACATAACTTCACTTCCATCTTAAAACGCGACAACTGTACATTATTGGTTCCAATCGCAAACGGTACCCACATCGATCACTTTATGACAAAAGAAGCGGTGATTACAGCGGCTTATCGACTCGGTAATCAAGCAAAATGTAAAATTAAGTTTGGTCAGGATCAACCTTACACGGATGCGAACCCTCAAAACGTGAATATAGAAATTGAAGCGCTAAAAGCACGATTACCAAATGGGGCTATTACTGAAGAAGTGTATGATATTCCGCTTGAGCCAGGCACCAATGAAACCATTAAACTGAATAAGTTTAAGAAGCACTACGTGACTCAATATGACACTGGATACATTGGTCCACTGACATCAAACTTACAAGAAGTCGTCTACGTTTGGAACCCTGAGACCTATGGCCAGGTTAAATCCCACAGACATTGTGACGGCTCAAGTTATTGTACTCTCGCGCCATAATCCCCTTTAAAAAACGGGCAGCAGAGAAGCTTTTCCCCTAGTCACCTTGAACGTTTCCCTGTTCCTTCCAAGGCACCTTTCGGTGCCTTTTTCTTTATTGCAATCACTGCAACCCACAACCGCCGTTTTGTAAGCTCATTTTTACATAGTGAAAGCATTTGTAACCTTAGGGGTCAGTAAGGTTGATATTCTTTATATGTATAAAGAAAACAGAAATAAAAACTAATGTGAACATAGAAGGATTTAAACATGATAGATAGTTTAAGAAGCAGCCTGTCCCGGCTTTCTTTAGTTGGCAAAGCGTTAATGTTACCTATATCCATTTTACCAGCAGCAGGTCTTTTGCTGGCATTTGGTGCGAAGTTGGACATTCCGCTAATGATGCGTGCAGGTGGCGTCATCTTCGATAACCTCCCTCTCCTATTTGCTGTTGGTGCAGCTGTTGGTTTAACGAAAGAATCCGGTATTGCGGCTTTGGCTGCCATTGTCGCGTTAGTGGTCATGAATGCAACGATGGGCGTCGCACTTAACATTACACCTGAAATGGCAATGAGCGGCGGACGCTACGCTATGGTCATGGGGATACCATCACTGCAAACGGGTGTATTTGGCGGCTTGCTCGCGGGTATTCTAGCCGCGGTTATGTATCAACGATTCTATCAAACCAAACTGCCTGACTTTCTGGGCTTCTTTGCTGGCAAGCGTTTTGTTCCTATCGTCACGGCGTTCACTGCATTCTTAATTGGTCTTGTGCTTCCTTATGTGTGGTCTTACATTCAGTCAGGCATTGATGCGCTCTCTCATATGGCCAACAGCGGCAATATGTATATTTCGACGTTCATCTACGGATTCATGGAGCGCGCACTGATACCACTGGGTTTACATCACATTTTCTATAGCCCTTACTGGTTCTCTTTTGGTGAGTACACAACAGCGGCGGGCACAGTGGTTAATGGCGACCATACCATTTGGTTTAAAATGCTAGAAGACGGCGTCACCTCTTTCTCAACCGCCGAATACCAAGAAGCGGGTAAGTTCTTATCAGGTAACTTTGCTATCTATATGTTTGCATTCCCAGCAGCGTGCTTGGCGATGTACCATGAAGCCAAAGATAAGAATAAAAAAATTGCCGCAGGTATCCTAGGGTCTGCCGCGCTGACGTCTTTCGTTACGGGCATCACGGAGCCCGTCGAGTTTGCCTTCATCTTTGTTGCTCCTCTACTTTACGTATTCTCTGCAATCATGGCAGGGGTTTCTTACGCAGTAACGTATGCCCTCGATGTGCACATTGGTAAAACCTTCTCCGCAGGTATTATTGATTTCATTTCATTCGGTATTCTGCCATCCATGGATGGATTCAAGACCAACTGGATCAATGTCATTCTTTGGGGCTCAGTAATGGCCGTCATTTATTACTCTGTATTCCGATTGGCGATTCGCAAATTTGGCTTTAAAACCGTTGGACGCGAAGATACCGAAAGTGCCGCAATTACATTAAGCAACGAAGAATTGGCACGTGAGATTACAACCCTAATTGGCGGCAGAGGTAACATCACGACCATCGGTGCATGTATTACACGCCTACGACTGCAAGTGAATGACCAATCTATCGTCAAAGAAGATGAAATTAAGGCGCTGGGTGCCATGGGAGTAATAAAAGTTGGCTCTAAAGGCTTGCAAATCATATTAGGTTCAAGAGCGCAATTCGTCGCTGATATTATGAACTCAGAAACAAGTGAGCCCCCTCAAACCCTGTCAACCAATCCTAGTTAGAAATCAACATATAAAGATCAACGCGCCACATGGCGCGTTGTTTTTTTTCTTTCCTTTCCAATTTCTTTGGCTCCGAAATAATTCTTTGGCAACAAAATGGTTCTTTGATGCTGAGATCGTTCTTTGATACTGAGATAGCTCTTTGATAAAAAAATAGTTCTTTGATACCGAGATAGCTCTTTGATAACGAAATAGTGCAGAGCCTCAGCTTCCTAGAGTGAGTTTGCGGAACCTAGCATCTTAAGGTGGTTTGGGTATACAATCCGCTGTAATTGAATACTAACTTAGAGACGTCCAATGAAAATCGGTATTATCGGTGCTATGCAGCAGGAAGTGGCTATCCTGAAAGAAGCCATGACTCACTGTAAAGAAGAAACGCGCGCGGGTTGCGTTTTCTATACAGGTAAAATAAACGGTGTGGATGCTGTTTTACTGCAATCAGGCATTGGTAAAGTGGCTGCTTCGATTGGAACCACCTTGTTACTCGAAATCTACCAACCCCACGTTGTCATCAATACCGGTTCCGCAGGAGGGTTTGACGCTTCTTTGAATTTAGGTGACGTGGTTATTTCAACGGAAGTTCGTCATCACGATGCAGATGTCACCGCTTTTGGTTATGAAATGGGTCAAATGGCTGGTCAACCTGCGGGATTTGCCGCTGATGAAAAACTGATGGCAGTGGCCGAGCAAGCCTTAGAAAAAATGGACGGCAAACACGCTGTTCGCGGTTTGATTTGTACAGGCGATGCCTTTGTATGCAGCGCAGATCGTCAAGCCTTTATTCGCACCCATTTTCCATCTGTTATTGCGGTAGAAATGGAAGCCGCAGCTATCGCTCAGACCTGTCATCAATTCAATGTTCCGTTTGTGGTGGTTCGAGCCATTTCCGACGTTGCTGATAAAGAATCCCCAATGAGCTTTGATGAATTCCTTCCGTTGGCAGCACAAAGCTCCTCGGAAATGGTACTCAATATGGCTGACCTACTGAAGTAACCGTTATCAATGGAAGAGCTGTTTAGTAAGCTGTATTCTAACGGCGCCCTATTGGTTTTATGGGGCGCTTTGCTGTTTCATTTTATCTTGCCTATCCCCAAATCGGTGCACCCAGCAACGCTTTGGCATAAGTTTGCTGAAATCCTCGCCGCCAAAGTGAACCACAATCAAAGCCATGGGCAAAGCATCCTTTCAGGCAGTTTGGCTTGGGGAGTCATGTGCATACCTGCTCTCATCTTCTTCATCGCATTAAAGCCTCTGGTTTGGCAACCACAATTGTTTGATTTGGCATTGCTACTTTTAGCCATCGACTGGCGCAGCAATGAATCTCTGGCAAAGCACCTTATTCAAGCTTTAGGTAAAGAGGACAAAAAACGCGCTCGCCGTGAATTGGCACCTCATGTGAATCGAGCAACGGACACGCTTTCACCGTTAGGGCTTGGAAAAGCTGGCGCAGAGACGTTGATTTTAGGGTACGGTCGCAATGTAGTATGCGTGATGTTTTGGTATGCCATCGGTGGGGGCATTGGTGCCTTAATGTATCGCTTCATCATGGAGCTTGCGCGGGCGTGGTCACCGAGTCGAAATGAGTTCTTACCATTTGGTTTACCCGCCATTCGAATGCTTGCGCTGTTAGAATTGGTTCCACTTAGGCTACTCAGCCTGCTTATCGCCGTTGGCAACAATATGCCTACGGTGTTATCGGGCATGCTTTCACAAGGCAAAACCTGGCCGACACCGGGTCCCGGTTGGCTGATGGCCGCCGTGGGCAACAAACTTGAGTTATCGCTTGGTGGCCCCGCCATTTACGGTGATAAAAAAACCATGCGCCCTAAACTTGGCGGGCGAGTCGCGCCTGCTGCGTATCACTTATCTCAAATTCAACACCTTCTGGCATGGCGCATCTGTGGTTGGGTGTTACTGCAAAGCGCCGTCATGGCATTCATCTATCAAGGTCTATAAATTGAAAACGCTCTTTGCTTTGTTAGCCGGTCTCCTTGTCCATTCATCGATTTGGGCTAATACCAAACCTCAACGTATTATTTCTCTTGCTCCTCATGCCACAGAAATCGCCTTTGCGGCAGGGCTAGGCGACAAACTGATAGCCGCAACCGACCACAGCGATTACCCAGAAGAAGCAAAAGCACTCGAACGAATCGCCAGTTACCAAGGCATCAAACTGGAGCGCATCGTCGCACTTCAACCAGACTTAATCATCGCCTGGCCAAGTGGTAACCCCGCTAAAGAGCTAGACAAATTAAGGAAGCTTGGGTTTAACATTTACGATTCCAAAACAGGCACATTCGATGACATCGTTAATAATTTAGAGCAGCTAAGCCAATACGCGGAAGACCCCAGCATTGGTATGAAAGCCGCCGCCGATTTTCGAAAAAACCTAGCTCAGCTGAAACAGCGTTATGCGACCGATAAGCCTATAAAGTACTTTTATCAGTTAAGCACGAAACCCATTATCACCGTCGCCCAAGACAGCTGGCCAAGTGCGGTATTTCGTTTCTGTGGTGGCACGAACATCTTTGTCGACAGCGCTTCCCCTTACCCTCAAGTGGGGGAAGAGCAAGTCATTATTCGACAACCGGATGTCATCTTTACCTCTCGTCACGCCGTGCAGGATGAGTCGTTATGGCAAGGGTGGGCATCTCAAGTCCCCGCAGTGCAACACAAACAGATTTGGTCGCTGAATTCCGATTGGATTAACCGCCCGACTCCGCGTACCGTTAACGCCATAGAGCAGGTATGCGATTTTTTTGAACAAGCAAGACAACACTCAGAAGCTAACTGAGAATACGTAAAAGATAACTGAGAATACGAGAAACATGGACGCATTACTTCTTTATATTATTGATCTGTTTGGAATCGCCGTGTTTGCGATCTCTGGGGTGCTGCTTGCAGGCCGCTTAAAGATGGACCCATTCGGTGTTGTGGTACTGGGGAGTGTCACGGCGATTGGGGGCGGATCGATACGCGATATGCTGTTGGGTGCAACCCCTGTATTCTGGATCTCGGATACGGCTTATCTTTGGGTTATCTTTATTACCTGCGTCCTCACCATGTTGATTGTTCGACGTCCTAAACGCCTGCCGTGGTTCGTATTGCCCGTTTGTGATGCCATCGGGCTGGCTGTATTTGTCGGCATCGGCGTAGAAAAAGCACTGATCTATCAAGATAGCGCAATAGTGGCGGTTATTATGGGCGTACTCACAGGGTGTGGCGGCGGTATTATCCGAGATGTTCTTGCCAGAGAAATCCCCATGGTGCTAAGAAGCGAAGTGTACGCCACCGCTTGTTTAGCTGGCGGTATTGTTCATACAGGGGCTATCACATTAGGCATGGAGCACTCATCTGCCTTATTCATTGGTATTTTCACCACATTGCTCATTAGGCTAGCCGCCATCAAGTGGCACCTTTCTCTGCCAGTATTTGCCCTTAATAAATAACACAACCCTATCAGTACATACTGAATAACCGTTTTAAGAAAGAGCATCTCCCTTTTCGAAAGCCCATATCGTTTGATGTGGGCTTTTTGTTGCGTGATTCTTAGAACGACCTCTCATTTAGCTGGTTAAAAAATCATTAAATAAAGTATTTTGTTTACTTAGTCAGCTCACACCCTATATTAGTAAACAAATAACTTTACCAATATAGAGAGAATGACGTCAGTGACTAAAATATCCATTGTCTATTTTTCAAAGTGTGGCGCGACAAAAGCCTTGGCTGAATACATCGCCAGTGGCGTTCGTTCTGTGCCCAACGCAACCCCGACATTGTTAGAAATTGAGCCTAGAGACATTCACGAAGGGCGCTATCAAAATCCTGCACTCTTTGAGGAATTAAAAAACAGCGATGCCATTGTATTCGGATCCCCCACCTACATGGGCGGTCCCGCGGCGCAATTCAAAGCTTTCATGGATACAAGCAGCGATGCCTACGTTGAACGAGAATGGCAGAATACAATGGCGGCGGGTTTCACCTGCGGAGGAAGCCTGAATGGCGAACAAGAACAAACGCTGTTTTCCTTCTTCGTATTGGCTTGCCAGCACGGCATGATTTGGGCGGGCTTGGATGAATCTGAACACGTCAGCAACAGAGGGTTAAACCGATTGGGCTCCAATATCGGGCTCACCGCCTGTAACAAAGATATCGAAGAACGGGTGCACCCAAATGACGCCGAAACCGCCATTTATTTCGGTGAACGCATCGCAAAACTGACAAACTAGACGCTCATCAATACCCAAGTTCCCCCACTTATAGGTAACTTGGGTATCACACAGTAATTATTGATAAAACAGTGATTAGCAATAAAACAGTAATGATCGGAAAAGCAGCAATCATCGATAAAGTATTGAAATAAAAATCATTTACTCGAAAAAACTCAGGCTTCTCTTTCCCAATAGAGAGTTGATTCATATCACACATGTGAAATATGTGATGCTTTCTGCTAATTTATAATTATGACGATAAAACTCTCATACACGAATCACATTTGCTTTTTTTGTGAATACCAAGTTTCATCGGATTAATATACAGTTTGGGCTGTTAAATCTAAGTGTAATTCTTGCTTTTGGCAGAGGAACATATCATGAACATGTACCTTTATTGGCAATCTAAATTCCAGCTAACCCTGTTAGACTGGTACACTATTGATCATCAGATTTCATTTCACCTTTCTTCTGAATAAAGACCTTTCTACTCAGCAATCAGTGCACATCTAAACCATGCGATAAACGTTATTGGATGTTTTTCTAAAGAGTGATTACGTTCTTTGGACTCTCCTTTCCTTCTGTTTATGCACGCCTGTTTTATGACGATTTTCGCACTGCTCAATGTCTTCAATTTAACGTTTCAACATTGAATCCACGATTAATCTGATGGGGTTTATTCCATCATAAATAAATAGAAAGGTCTTACTATGGAAAACTTTAAGCATTTACCAGAACCATTTCGTATTCGAGTCGTCGAACCCGTCAAACGCACCACACGCGAATACCGCGAAATGGCCATCCTGAAAGCGGGCATGAACCCATTTTTACTGGACAGTGAAGACGTATTTATCGACTTACTCACAGACAGTGGAACGGGCTCCATCACCCAAAGTATGCAAGCCGCGATGCTCATGGGAGATGAAGCTTATAGCGGAAGCCGCAGCTACTATGCATTATCGAAAGCCGTCAACGATATTTTTGGCTATGAATACACCATTCCCACTCACCAAGGGCGCGGTGCAGAACAGATTTACATCCCTGTATTGATAAAGAAAAGAGAAAAGGAAAAGGGGCTCGACCGCAGCAAAATGGTTGCCCTGTCCAATTACTTCTTTGATACCACACAAGGGCACACCCAAATAAACTGCTGCGTGGCAAGAAACGTGTACACAGAAGAGGCCTTCGATACCTCTGTCAACGCTGATTTCAAAGGCAATTTTGATTTAGAAAAATTGGAAAGTGCCATACTAGAAGTTGGCGCTCAGAATGTCCCGTACATAGTCAGCACCATCACGTGCAATTCCTCTGGCGGACAACCAGTCTCTATCGCCAACTTAAAAGCCGTGTACGACATTGCCCAGAAATACGACATCCCAGTCATCATGGACTCTGCTCGATTTGCTGAAAACGCCTATTTTATTCAGCAGCGTGAACCAGGATATAAAGATTGGAGTATTGAGGACATTACACGTGAATCCTATAAATACGCCGATGGTCTTGCCATGTCTGCCAAAAAGGACGCCATGGTTCAAATGGGCGGGTTATTGTGCTTCAAGGATCATCGCTTTGAAGACGTGTACAACCAATGCCGAACATTATGCGTCGTTCAAGAGGGGTTCCCAACGTATGGCGGATTGGAAGGCGGAGCAATGGAGCGCTTAGCGGTTGGACTCTACGAAGCGATGCGTCAGGAATGGCTAGAATATCGCATTGGGCAAATTCACTACCTCGTTGACGGGCTAGAAAAAATGGGCATCGTGTGCCAGCAAGCGGGGGGACACGCCGCGTTTGTTGACGCCGGAAAGCTGCTCCCTCATATCCCTTCACACCAATTCCCCGCACACGCTCTGGCATGTGAGCTCTACAAAGTCGCTGGCATTCGTGCTGTAGAAATTGGCTCACTGTTACTGGGACGCAATCCGGCTACAGGCGAACAAATTCCATCACCTGCGGAGCTACTCAGGCTCACCATACCTCGTGCAACGTACACGCAAACCCACATGGATTTCATCATTGAGGCATTTGAAAAAGTTCAACAAAATGCTCAAAACATCAAAGGTTTGGAGTTCACCTATGAGCCTGAAGTACTCAGGCACTTTACAGCAAAGCTAAAAGAGGTAGAAGAAACAAGGAAGGTCGCACAGGAAGTGCCAATGGCCGAAGTTTAACTTATTCGGGCGCTTTTTAAGCGCCCTTAATTTTGCAGCATACACCTGATATCTCGGTATCGGGGGCGTCTTGCTGTGCCTAAAAAACGATAATCAGGGATACGATTATGAAAAAATCTCCATCTATTTTGGGTGGCGCATGCATCATCGCTAGCGTCTGTGTCGGGGCTGGAATGCTTGGACTTCCCAGTGCAGGCGCTGGGGGCTGGACGTCTTGGTCGCTCATTGCCATCACCTTTACCATGATCATCATGACACTGTCTGGATGGATGCTACTTGAGGCATTTAAGCATTACGATCTCAAAGTTTCTTTCAATACGGTGACGAAAGATATGTTAGGCAACCATATCAATAGGCTAAACAATTTAGCGGTCTATTTTGTCGGTGGCATATTACTTTACGCGTACATCACTTCCTCTGGGCTTATTTTACAAGAGAGCCTCAAAATCAGTAGCCAATGGGCTTCTATACTCTTTGTGCTTATCTTTTCTGGCTTTGTTTGGCACTCCACTAAGGCCGTCGATCGAATCTCTGTGATTCTCATTGCGTTCATGCTGTTGAGCTTTGTGTTTGGCGTCTCCGGTTTGGTCGCCAAAATCGACATGTCCATTCTCTTTGACAAAGCAAGTAATGAAACCCGTTACGCACCTTATGCCATGGCAATGTTACCCGTGGCGCTGACTTCCTTTGGGTACCATCATTCTGTTTCCAGTATGAGAAGCTATTACGGTGACGAGCGACGCGCAAAATACGCCATTTTAGGGGGGACCATCATTGCCATGTCTCTCTACTTCCTTTGGATAATGAGCATCTATGGCAATCTACCACGAAGCGAATTCGGTCCCATTTTAGAGCAAGGGGGAAACGTCGATTCGCTCTTGAGTGCCCTTGGCTCGGTTGTCGAGTCTGAACGCGTGTCCAATGCGATTAACTCATTTTCTATGGCGGCTATCCTGTCCTCATTTATTGGCGTGGGACTTGGGGTGTTCGACTACCTCGCCGACCTTTTCAAATTCGAAGATAGCAAGCAGGGTCGCACAAAAACGTGGGCAGTCACCTTTATCCCTCCCCTCATTCTATCACTGCTTTTCCCGTTCGGTTTCCTAGTGGCCATTGGCTATGCTGGGGCGGCGGCAACGCTATGGGCGTGCATTATTCCTGGTTTATTAGTAATGAAGTCTCGCCGCCGAAAAGAAGGGCAAGAAGGCTTTCAAGCCCCTGGTGGATTATTCATGGTGGTACTTGTTATCTTCTTTGGTGTCATAACCGCTGTTTTCCACTTTCTCTCCATGTTTAATTTGCTGCCCACATTCGCGGGATAATGAAGGAATTCACATGAACAAAATCGACCCCAACACCGCCGCTGAGCAAACCCAACAAGGTTTACATAACGCCCTTGTGAGACGCAAAACGGCAGAGCTAGACGCCAAGGTGGACATTGAAGTGCTCGCTATCCAACGCTAGCGCCTGCCTACTCGCACTCGATCTTTCACCCATCATCGATCTAAGCCGCTGAAATAGCGGCTTTTATTACAAAACAAAAAGTGACACGAGTCACACTATTACCATGGAACCTGTGTCCTTTTTGCCCTTTCCTCGGTCTGTAATGTTTTTACACTGCAGCTTTCTCTTTATGAACTAGTTTTAATAAAACGGTACGAGATACGCTGAACTTTGGAGATGTCATTATGGAAAACGACCTGATCAGGGATCATCAAACCATTCTTCTTACAGGAAAAAGCACACAGGAAAAACGAGAAGAACTCCTCCGCTATTTCGATCAAACTTGGCGCTTGTATGAGTCTTTATTTGATGTGATCAATAACGATCAGGCTTACTACAAAAAAGCCGAGCCCTTACGCCATCCACTGATTTTTTACTTTGGTCACACCGCTACGTTTTTTATTAACAAACTGAAACTGGGTAAGATCATCGATCAACGTATCAACACGCATTACGAATCCATGTTTGCCATTGGTGTGGACGAAATGTCTTGGGATGATCTGGATGACACGCATTATGATTGGCCCTCGATTGAAGAAGTACGCCGCTATCGTGATCAAGTAAAGTCGATCATCGAAAGCACCATTCATTCTATGCCCTTAAGCCTGCCAATCACTCAAGATCAACCTGCCTGGGCCATTTTGATGGGGATTGAACACGAACGTATCCACCTAGAAACCTCATCCGTGATCATCCGTCAACTGCCCATCGATGACGTCACCCCCCACCCATTTTGGGCAAGCTGCACAGATACGGGAAAGGCACCAACAAATAGCCTAGTAAGCATCGCCGGGAACAGTGTGACACTGGGGAAACCACCTGAAGATGCCACATACGGTTGGGATAATGAATTTGGCACTCAACACTGTCAGGTGGCGGATTTTAAGGCGTCGAAATTTTTGGTTTCGAACCAAGAATACATGGCGTTTGTCAAAGATGAAGGCTATCAGCAGCTGCGTTTTTGGAATGAAGAAGGGCAACGCTGGCTTAAGTACACCCAAGCCACCATGCCGCGATTTTGGCGACTCAAAGAAGGCACGTATTGGCAACGCAACCTGACCGAAAACATTCCTCTGCCTTTGGATTGGCCAGTCGAAGTGAACCAGCTGGAAGCAAAGGCCTTCTGTAACTGGAAAGCCGAACAAACTCAGTCAAACATTCGGCTGTTAACAGAGCCTGAATGGCAATTATTACGCGATAATATTGATCAAGATTCCCCGATTTGGCACGAAATTCCCGGCAACTTGCTGCTTTCATTTTATGCGTCATCTTGCCCAGTCAATCGCTTTGGACATAACGGATTATTTGACGTGGTAGGCAATGTTTGGCAGCACACCGAAACCCCAATCGACGGGTTCAGTGGCTTTGAAGTTCATCCACTTTATGACGACTTCTCCACCCCTACCTTTGATGGCAAACACAACCTAATTAAAGGAGGATCTTGGATATCAACCGGCAATGAAGCCATTCGTTCATCTCGCTATGCGTTTCGTCGCCATTTCTATCAGCACGCAGGGTTTCGTTATGTCGAATCGGATCAAAATCCTCAAGATATGGTCTCCATGAACATTTATGAAACCGATGAACTGATCTCTCAATACCTTGAATTCCATTACGGGAGCGAATACTTCAATGTACCCAATTTCTGTGTGAACGGTATCGAGCAGGTGATGAAAACCATTCAGGTTACACATCATACCCGTGCGTTAGACATTGGTTGCTCCGTTGGGCGGGCGACGTTTGAACTCGCGAAGCATTTCGATCATGTGGATGGCATCGATTTCTCGGCACGATTTATCCAGCAAGCCTACGCATTGACCGAGCAAGGAGAAAAACGCTACACCATACGCACCGAAGGGGATCTGGTTGAATTCAAGAGCGTGACGCTCGAAAGCCTAGGGTATACCCACCTCAAAGATAAAGTGAGCTTCATGCAAGGCGATGCGTGTAACCTCAAACCTCAATACACCCATTATGACTTGGTTTACGCATCAAACCTGATCGACAGATTGTCGGATCCTCAGTCCTTTCTTAGCAGCATAAGCCAGCGCCTAAACCAAGGCGGTTACCTAGTGATCGCGTCACCCTATACTTGGTTAGAGGACTACACAGATAAGGAAAATTGGTTGGGGGGAATCAAAGTGAACGGTGAAAACCACACCACGCTGGATGGGCTAACCGAAGCACTGATGGGTGAATTCGAACTCATCGCAGTGAAAGACGTGCCTTTTGTGATTCGCGAAACCCAGCGCAAGTTTCAGCATACGTTATCAGAAATGAGCATTTGGAAAAAACGCTAACTTAAACGCTTATTGCATGCTGACAATCTGAACATTGGGGGGCTACACATAAGCCCCCCAACTTTTTATCACTTTGATTATGTTGATATTCAGTTCATCTTCACACTCACATTCAGGTTCCCTCGCTTAAAAACCCAAACCGCACTGTTCAAAAAACAACCACCCATTCTCAGTAATGAAACTTTACTTTATTCATATATAAAAACAATATTTATATAGGAAAGTAAATTGTCATCAACCATTGGATGGTAGCAACCGACATGTCATACGAACAATCGACAACGATAAAAGGGCTCGCTTGGGATCATGAGCGCTGCTGCGGTCCACTTGATGCCAGCATCCCTTTGTTTAAAAAGGACAACCCACATATTGACATTCAGTGGGATAAGCAACCACTCAGCGCCTTCGGTGAAGGCGATCTGAACCAAATGTTGCAGCAATACGATTTGCTTATCATCGATCACCCTTTTATTGGTGAAGCCAAAGAAGGCCGCTACTTTCACGATTTGAAGCGCTTACTGCCTCATGAATTGATCGACGCCCATCGCCGTGACGCCGTTGGTCCCTCTTTCCAATCTTATTGCCACCATGATCAATTGCTGGCTTTGCCTATTGATGCGGCCTCTCAAGTCGCGGTCAGCCGTCCTGATGTGATGGCATCGCACGGCTGGCAAAGCCCAAAGACCTATCAAGAACTCATAGCACTGAGTAAAAAAGTACAGAAAAAAGGGCTTTACATTGGCTACCCTGCCGCCGAAATAGACATCATGTGCAGTTACCTCACCATCAGTGCGGCGCTGGGTTCCCCATTGAAAGAGGAAGGGGCATTTACCGATTTCACGACATTCTCTAAAACCATAAGCATGCTCAAAGCAATGCTTTCCTATGCTCACCCAAACGCTCTGTCGTGGAACCCCATTCAGTGCTACGACTACATGATTGAACATGATGATGTCCCCTACAGCCCCTTAGGGTTCGGCTATTTGAATTACTCCTCCACAGCCTGTTCGACGCCACTCAGTTTTCACAACATTGTGGCTTTCAACAATACATTGCCAGCTCGTTGTGGCTTATTGGGTGGGGCGGGCATCGCCATCAGCAAACACAGCGACAACCCAGAAGAAGCCGCGAAATACCTCGCCTTTCTTTGCTCTCCTGACTATCAAAGTTCAGGCTATATCTTTGCGGGGGGGCAACCGGCTTTCGGGGCGGCTTGGCGTAACCAAAAGGCCGATGAGCAATTCGGGCATTTCTTTTCTCAAACCCTCGAAGCAACGGAACACGCTTACCTGCGCCCAAGATTTTCAGGGTTCATGACGTTCTTTCGCAGCGCCATGCCTGTGATTGCCAGCCTTGTGACCAGCGACACCAGCAACACCTCCCAAGTTTGGAAAGAGTTATCTGAACGATTCGCAACATGCCAGCCATCTCCAAACCAAGACCATGAAGGATCTCTAGCATGAACAAAGCACTCAACGGCGTCAAAGTATTGGATTTCAGTCACCTCCTTCAAGGTCCTTTTGCCACCCAAATGCTAGGCGATATGGGCGCAGACATTATTAAAATAGAACGCCATGGAAAGGGGGATTTATTTCGCAGCATCACCTTTTTCAATCAATGGGTGGGCGGAAGTGAAAGCCCGAGCTTTTTGGCTTGGAACCGCAATAAACGTTCTTTGGCGGTCAACCTAAAGAGCCCAGACGTACACCAATGCATTATGGAAATCGCCAAAACGGCTGATGTGGTGGTTCAAAATTTTCGCCCCGGTGTGTTGGACAAATTGGGCTACGGCTATGACGATTTCAAAGCAGTGAATGACCGCATTATCTACTGTTCGGGTTCCGGTTACGGAGAGAGTGGTCCTTATCTGAACCGGCCGGGACAAGACATGTTGGTGCAGGGCTTGACGGGGCTGGCGTCCAACACAGGGCGTGCCAGTCAACCTCCCGTGCCAACGGGCGCAGGGATTGCCGACCAAATTGGTGCAATGAACATGGTCTATGCCATTTTGTCGGCATTGTATTACCGCGAAAAAACAGGGAAAGGACAAAAATTAGAAATCAACTTGCTGGCGGGAATGATGGCGCACCTAGGGCAAGAATACCTCACCGTACTCAATTTAGATCAGGACTTCGAACGCCCAGATTCAGGGATTGGCCACCCGGGAATGGACGCACCTTTTGGGGTGTATCAATGCAGCGATGGTTTTGTCAGTATCGCTATGAGCCCATTTTCAACCCTCATTGATGTGCTTGGTGCCCACCACCTTTCCGTTTACGACGATCCCCAGACTCTCTTTGATAAGCGGGACGAAATTTGGGCAGCCATCAATAAAGAGACACAAACATTCACTCAATCCGAACTGATGCAACGTCTGCTGGAAGCCGACGTATGGTGCGGCGAAATCAAAGATTTTCGTCAGGCAAGCAAGGATCCACAAGTCACCCACCTTGGCATGATCACGGAATATCAGCACCCGACCGCGGGTAAGGTAAAAGTGGTCGCGCCCGCAGTAAAAATGAGTGAAACGCCCCCTACGATTGACCGTCCCGCGCCTTTAGTGGGGCAACACAGTATCGAGATCCTTCGCGAGCATGGAATCGACGAAGAATGGATTGAAAAATTGACGCAATCAGAAGATATAACGGTGCAAATACGACATGAGAACCATACCCAATGAGCACCATACCCAATGAGCACCATACGACATGAGCACTAAGATCCGGTGATCTTAATTGCCATGCCATATTGCTGTCGGATGCATTCCTCACCATGAGGTAAACACCATCTAGGAGAAACAACTAATGAAAGGATTCATCACTAAAACAAGCCATCTGGTCTTACTCTCTGTCTCCATAATGACGGCAGGCGTTGCTGTCGCGTCGGAAGGGCCGAAAACGGCCGGATATATCGTGAACTACGCCACCCATGAATGGTATCAGAACGTGATCAAAGGGATGGAACAGCGCGGTAAAGAACTGGGCGTAAAACTGGAAGTGATCGATGCCAACCTCGACATCGCCAAGCAGGTGTCGGCGGCCGAAGATTTTATGGCCAGAAACATAGACGTACTGATCATCACCCCCGTAAACGAACAAGGTGTGGTCCCCATTCTTCGTCGCGCCAAAGCGAATGGCATTCCCGTCGTACTGGAAGGCAGCCCAGCCAAAGGCATGCAAACCTTAGTCGCGATCTGTGATTACGACACGGGCTACAACGCGGGGGTCGAAACAGGCAAGCTCGCGAAAGACACCATCGAAGGACAAGTTCGAGTCATGAACGTGGGCTTGCCTTTGCTTTCCGCAACCGTGCTACGTAGCCAAGGGTTTATGGACGGTCTACAAACCATTCTTCCAGACGCCACGATGGTGCATGACCTAGACGGAGGCGGTAACCCAGATCGTTCGCAAGAAGTCTCTTCTGCGGCACTGGCGGCCGACGCCAAAATCAACGTGATTTACGGCATCAACGATTCATCAGCGTTAGGAGGGTTGCAAGCTTGGCGAGCGGCGGGGCTATCGGAAGATCAGCTGATCGTTGTTGGTACGGGCGGTGAAGGTTTGGCGTTCTTAAACGAAATGTCGAAAGAAAACAGCCCGCTGAAACTGGAAGCGGCGATGTTCCCAGAAAAAGTCGGCTTTACTACCATGGATACGGCGGTGGCGCTCTTTAAAGAGGAAAGCTTGCCGGAGCATGTTGTAAGCCCAACCACAACGCTCACCTTAGCCAACTACAGCCAATACTACTCTTACGACGGCAAGTCTCGTCAGATCCAGTGGGACACCGTCAACAGCTTGACCCCTGCGAAAAAATGCATGAAGTACGCGTCTGATCTATAGGGAGCGCTCTCGTCATATTTGGCGGCAACGGCGTTCGTTGTCGCCTACTCGCATAAATTAGTAGGAGTAAGGCTATGGATAAGCCGTCTTCGCCTCCGTTCTGGCGGAAGATTATTCACTCAAAATCGCTCTTTCTGGTGATTTTGTTGGCGGCGTTAATCATTGGATTGAGCATTGCGTCCGATCGATTTCTGACCCCAGCAAATGCCGTCGCCGTATTGCACCAATCGTCACTGGTGCTCATCGTTGCCGTAGGCATGACATTGCTATTGATCAGTGGCGAAGTCGATATCTCGGTGGGCGCCACAATGGGCTTTGCTTCTTGCGTCGTCATGGATGTCCTCAATACCACCCGTAGCTTGCTGGCTGGCATTCTGGCTGGGATTCTATTTGGCGTCGTGGTAGGCATCTTCAATGGATTGATCACCACTCGTTTAAAGGTGAACTCACTGATTGGCACCATCGCAACCATGATGATTTTGCAGGGGGGCGTTTTTTTGTATACCCGTGAGGCTATCCAAAACCACCATCAACTGCCTGCATTTTCAAGTATTGCGACGGGCTACTGGTTGGGGATCCCCGTCCCAGTCATCATCGCCGCTTTTGTGGTCGTTATTGGCGGAGTGCTCCTATCTCGAACCCGTCAAGGTCGCCTGATCAGTGCCGTGGGGGCCAACCCCAATGCGGCGAAACTCTCGGGCATCTCCCCCAGTAAAGTCAAAATAACCGCATTTGTTCTCTTAGGAGCATTAACAGGGATTGCGGCTGTCATTCTGGCATCCCTTCTGAATGCCGGTCAGCCAACTGCCGGAAAGGGCTTTGAGCTGATTGTGATTGCGGCGGTGTTGTTGGGTGGCACCAGTCTGTTTGGTGGCAGTGGTTCCATCATCGGGACGGTATTGGCGGTGATGATCTTAAAAATCATCGATAACGGCATCATCATTCTTGGTTGGAATCAAGACTGGCAAATCATCATTCCGGGCGTGTTTCTGATTCTCGCCGTCTACCTCGACATCGTGAGGAGGAAGCCTTCTTATGAATGAGCAGAATCCCATCATTAAAATCGATACTCTCTCTAAATCTTTTCCTGGCGTAAAAGCATTGGATAGTGTGTCTCTGGAGCTCTTCTCCGGTGAAGTCTTAGCGCTGATTGGCGAAAACGGCGCAGGAAAATCCACGCTGATAAAGATCCTGTGCGGGGTATTTCCCGCCGATGAAGGCAGCATTACGTTAGATGGAAAGGTGATGCATTTTCAATCCCCTTCCGATGCGCTCAACGCTGGGATCAAACCCGTTTTTCAGGAGATTGCACTTATCCCTGAATTCACCGTGGCGGAAAATATCTTTATGGAGCATCATCCGCTCACGTCGTTCGGAACCATTGGCTGGAAAAGCATTCGACAACACGCCGCTGAGTTATTTGAACAACTGGGGTTTGATTTAGATCCGGATGCCAAAGTCGCGGACTTGCCCATCAGCCAGCAGCAACTTGTGGAAATTTCCAGAGCCATCAGCTCAGAAGCGAAAGTGGTGGTCATGGATGAACCCACGTCGTCACTCAGCCCAGCCGAAATCAAAAACCTCTTTGTGGTCATCAACAAGCTTAAAGCCATGGGCATTGCGGTGATCTATGTGAGCCATAAACTCGATGAGTTATTTGAAATCGCGCAGCGCTGTGTGGTCTTGCGAGATGGCTGTCATGTCTCCACCAAAGCCATGTCCGATCATACGCATGACACCTTGATAAAAGACATGGTGGGCAGAGAGATCAGCGATCTCTTCCCGAAAACCGTACACGAAACCAAAGAAACGCGATTGGAAGTGAAAGGGGTGAACGCTGGGCAAAAACTGAAGCACATCGATTTCCATGCACGATCCGGCGAAGTGGTCGGCTTTTTTGGCTTAGTCGGAGCGGGGCGAACAGAGCTGGCCAAGGTACTGGTAGGGTACGACCCCATCAGCGAAGGCGAAATCCGCATCAATGGTGAACCGCTCACCCCCCACGATACCTCCAAGGCGAAATCGCTGGGGATTGGGCTGATGAGTGAAGATCGTAAAGAGGAAGGGTTGATGCTGGAAGCCGATGTGCAAAATAATATGAGCCTTGCCTCGCTCGAAAAATTCACTCAAGTCGGCTTCATCAATGATAAGCAAGAGGTGCAGTCCTGTGATGAATACGTCGACCGATTCAAAATCAAAATCACCTCGTTGTCGCAGCTTTCCGGCACCTTATCCGGTGGAAATCAGCAAAAAGTGATGTTGTCTCGCTGGCTAATGTACGGGTTATCGGTGCTGGTGGTTGACGAGCCTACGCGGGGCATTGATGTAGGTGCAAAGTCCGAGATATACGCGTTGATCGATTCACTGGCTCAACAGGGCATGTGCGTCATCGTCATGACCTCGGAGATGCCCGAATTATTAGGGTTGTGCGATCGCATCTACGTCATGTCTCAGGGAAGGATCACGGCAGAATATCCTCGCTGTGAAGCAACACAGGAGAAGGTACTTGATGCAGCAATCCAATAGTTCCAATTCATCCACTTCGGCTTGGGGGTGGCTCATCAAACACAACGAGTTTGCGCTGGCGTTATCGCTTTTGGTGATCATTCTGATGTTCTCACTACTTTCGGAACATTTCTTCAGTGTGAGAAACCTCACTAACGTATTGGGGCAAGCCGCCATTATTCTCACTCTATCTCTTGGTGTCAGTCTGGTCTTTATCTCGGGGGAGGTCGACATTTCCGTCGGATCGCTGGTCGCTGCCGTCGCCATTCCACTGATTGAAATAATGAACTACACCGAATCGATGATGTTGGGCATTGTCGGCGCACTCGTCTGTGGGTTGATTATCGGCGTAATCAATGGGTACTTGGTCGTCTACCTCAGGATCAATTCCCTTATTGTCACGCTTGGCACCTTGTTCATTATTCGGGGTGGGGTTTACCTCTACACTGGGAAAAAAGCCATTGCCGATGAAGTCTATTTAGAACCCTTCTTCCAACTTGGCAATGGGCGCTTCATGGATGTGCTCCCGTATCCTGCCCTGATTGCTGGGATCATGGTGGCGTTGCTCGCTTTTGTCTTAAGGCATACCCGCTTTGGGCGCAAAGTTTACGCCATTGGAGGCGACGCTAAAGTCGCTCGGCTTGCTGGGTATAACGTACAACGAGTGAAATTCACCTGCTTTGTGCTCTGTGCGTTAGTGTCCACGGTGGGAGGAATACTCTTGGCATCACGGCTAGGGTCCGCCGTGCACTTAGCTGGGCTGGGGTACGAATTTCAAGCTGTCGCGGCCGCCGTACTGGGCGGGATCAGCTTGGCCGGAGGCATTGGCAGCTTGGTTGGTGTGCTACTTGGGGTATTGATTCTGGCGTTTGTCTCTAACGGCTTAGGTATGCTCGGCGCGCCAACAGAATGGCAATTGGTGGTAACCGGTATTGTGATCATCATTGCGGTTACACTCGATTCAATGAAAAAACAATAGGTGACACAATGAGTAGACTCAAAGGAAAAGTCGCGGTAGTCACGGGCGCTGCCGACGGTATTGGTCGAGTGATTGCCTCGACAATGGCAAAGGAAGGCGCCTCTGTCATCCTTGCCGATATTCAGGAAGAGAAAGGGCAAAAGGCTACCCAAGATATGGTGGCGTCTGGCGGTTCAGCCCTATTCGTTCAAACCGATGTCAGCCAAGAAAAGGACATGCAGTCGTTGTTGGATAAAGCCGTTCAGCACTACGGAAAACTCGATATTTTAGTGAACAATGCCGCCGTCGCCATTGGTGGCATGCCGATATACGACATGACTGAGCAACAATGGCAAGACATCGTAGCCATCAATTTCAGCAGTGTGTTTCGAGGCTGCAAGTTCGCGATTCCGCACATGATCAAGAACGGCTCTGGCTCCATCATCAATATGGCGTCGGCTCAGGCGCACAATGGATTACAAGGCTGGAGCGCATACGCTGGCATTAAAGGGGGGATCATTGCGTTGAGCAAACAGCTCGCCGTGGAATTTGGTCCAAACAATATTCGCGTCAACACCATTTCACCGGGCACCATCAGCACTCCTATGGTGGAACAGGTGATCCGAGAAAGTGAAGACGGTGAAGCCATTATGCAATCGTTTGTGGACATGCACCCCATTGGGCGCATTGGTAAACCAGAAGAAGTGGCGGAAACGGCGGTCTACCTAGCCTCCGATGCCTCTGGCTTTACTACGGGGACAGACATTCGGGTTGATGGCGGGCTGTGCATTACGGCTCGCTACAAGCCAGACAACTGGTACTAGAGTGTGTTAAGCAGGGGAAAAGCCACCATGAGTTTAGTGAAAGCCAACCGACCTGAAATAACGTCATTGAAAGCGCTTGCCAAACGGGTAGAAAGTGGAAGCCGACTCTCTGTAGGGGGGCACCATTTTGCGCGGTTGCCCATCGCCTTAATAAGAGAAGTCTGTCAGCAACGCGTCACTGGCTTGCGCTATTTCAATTGGGCTGGAGGCTTGCCGCTGGAAATGTTGCTGGAAGCGAATGCTGTCGAGCGTATCGATATCTGTTTTTCTAGCCTCGATGTCTTTGGGCTGGCGCCTAAATTTCGCCATGCCGTCGAAAAACAGGGCATTCCCATGACGGACTGGCCGGCGTTGGCCTTGATTCAAGGCCTGAGAGCCGCCGAGCAGAATCTGCCCTTTCTCCCGATGCAAAGCCCTGTCGGTTCCGATCTCAACAAAACCTGCCCTGCCCTCACCCCTTATTTCGATGAAGCAAGCCAACAAACGCTGTCACTTGTCCAAGCCCAAACGACCGACGTATTGTTGCTGCATGCCCCTCGGGCTGACGAATCCGGCAATGTCGAGCTTTATGGCGCTCATTCACTGGACAAACTGGTGGCAGGTGCGGCCAAGCAGGTGCTGGTGACCGTGGAAGAAATCGTGCCGAACGGCACCTTACAAAACGGATTGAGGAACACCATTCTTCCTCGCAATAAGATCAGCGCAATCGCGGAAGTCAAAGGCGGGGCGTACCCTTGTTCTTGCCTCCCTTATTACACCACAGACTACCAGCGATTGATGGAGATAACCCAAAGCACACAACCTCTGGCATCCCTATTGCCACTGCGCGACGTGCCAACACTCATCCGGCAAGCGGCAACACTCCCTTTGAATGATCTTTTGTCTTCGTACACAGTTTTACCCATTGTCGACAACGAGTTACCGGCAACCGCCGCCGATATCATGACCATTCGGGTAGCACGAATGCTGGACAACAACAGCTACGCCAGCGCAGGGGCAGTCTCCCCCTTGGCTAATGTGGCTTCCCGTTTGGCCAAAGCCAGCCATGCCCCCGACATGATGTTCACCACCTTGAGTGGCGGCACGGTTGATATCCAAGCGGGCACCATGAGCCTAACGCTATTGGAATCCATGGACACACAAAGCGCCGCTGGGCATACCGGAGGGGAAGACACCTACTGGACAGCGTACCAAGGGAGCTTGGTCACTCACGAAATTGTGGGCACCGCACAAATTGACGCCAAGGGCATGACAAACACCTTGTCTATTTCTAAACCCAGCGGCGGCATCGTTCGTTTACCTGGGCAAGGCGGCATGGCGGATGTCGCAAACATGCACCAACATTTTATGGTTTATGTGCCGCGTCACAGCCCTCAGGCGCTGGTTGAACACGTTGAACTATGCAGTGCGGGGCGTTTGCTCGTATCGGAAGAGGATCGTAAAAAGTATGGCTATCGCTCTGGCAAAATCGTCCTAATCACGAATCTGTGTTTGTTTGAATTCGACGAAAACGCAGGTCAACTGGTTGTTGTCGAAACCATGCCAAATGTGAGCAGGCAAACCATTGAGGCGCAAACGGGTTTTCGTGTCATTTTCTCTGAGCAGTGTCACGAAATGGATCCGGTACGAGACGAGGAGTTAACACGATTAAGACGTGAAGTGGATCCGCTGGGCATAAGAAGGTTAGAGTTTGTGAGTGCTAAGGAACGACAAACGTTACTCAGCCGCATCATTCGCCAAGATCGTCAATTAGTCACGGCACTGCTTAGACGACTGGCTTAGGCATAAAAGACATTTCGCACAGGTACACAATGGCAAATAGTGAAAGTAAATATTCCGTTCCGGCAGTCGATAAAGCGCTCAGTGTATTAGAGCTGCTATCTGAATCCCCAGACGGCGCAACCCAAACCGAAATTGCGCGTCGGCTTGACCGCTCCATCACCAGTTTGTATCGGGTGATTCAGGTCCTTGAGGAGAAAGGGTACATCTATTCCACAGGACCGAAATCCACCTATCATCTGTCTTTGAAAATGTTTGAGGTGGCCAATCGCCACTACCCAGTGCAAACTCTGGTGGAAGCCGCCCACGTGGAAATCAAATCGGTATGCAAAGCCACACTTCAAAGCTGCCACATCGCCCTGCTCAACGGTCAGGAGATCATCATCATCCACCAGCAAGATCCCCCTCTGGGAACCCATTACTCCGTCGCAACGGGCAGCCGCTACCCTGCCCTTGAAACCAGTTCTGGTGCGGTGATAATTGCTTACTCTGAGCAAGAAGTTCAGCAACCGTTTTACGACGCTTTACCTTCAGACACCGAAAAGCACGCGCTCAAGAAAAGGCTGGATAACATCATTCGCTTAGGACACGAGAGGATGGAGTCGGAAGTGGTGGCCGGCATTCTTAATTTATCGGTTCCTCTGTTTGACTACCGCAACAGAGTGGTTGGCGTGGCAACGGTGCCTTTCTTATCACAAAAATACGCTCAGGAAACCAATCCAGAAGAAGCACTCAGCATGCTGAAAGAGGCCTGCAAGACGATTTCCCGTAACTTAGGTTACCCGAACCCTTAGGCACATAAAACACATAAAGCACATAAAGCACATAAGGCACATAAGGCACCATACTCACACTCGGGGATACCCGAGCTCTATCAACGGACGATAATAGGAGGTAATCATGTCATCAGACAACATCTTGTTTACCAAAATCAGGGAAGAGTTATTCACCGCGGTCCTTGGCGATGTCATGGATAAAATGGGGTACACGCAACAATTTTTACCTCCTTATCTCAACACATTACAACGAGACATGGTGATTGCGGGCAGAGCAATGACGGTACTGGAAGCCGACGTATTTGAAGAAGCCTCCTCCGAAAGCCCCAACCCAGCCATGGCTCAACCGTTCGGGTTAATGTTTGAAGCGTTAGATAGCTTAAAACCCAACGACGTCTACATCTGTACAGGATCATCACCGGATTACGCACTATGGGGCGGGCTCATGTCGACCCGAGCCCTCAAGCTTGGTGCGGCGGGGGCCGTGTTGGATGGTTATCTCCGTGACAGCAATGAAATTCTCTCACTCGGTTTTCCTGTCGCCAGTCGCGGATGCTACGCCCAAGATCAAGGACCTAGAGGGAAAGTCATCAACTACAACGTTCCTTTGAGGGTGGGGGCAGTCAAAATCCAACCCGGCGATATCATTTTTGGTGACTGTGATGGCGTGCTGTGCATTCCTAAAGAAATCGAAGAGGACGTCATTTCCAAAGCACTAGAGAAAGTACGCGGCGAAAGTGAAGTCCGAAAGGCGCTTGAAAATGGAATGAGCACCGTAGACGCATTCGAACGATTTGGGATCATGTGAGGTGAGAAATGGAACTCTATATTGGCAGCTATTCGAGCCCTCTTGAAGGGGTCGAAGCAAATGGAAAAGGCCTCTACAAAGTCAGCTTTGACCCCAAAACAGGGCAATTTGGGCAGGCACATTTGCATTTGAAATGCGATAACCCCACAGCACTTGCTGTCTCATCCGACGGGCAAAACCTGTACACAGTGCGTGAAGTGTTTCAGCAAAAGCACCCCGCAATGATCCACCTGCATTCCGATGCCCCCCACAGAGAGTGGAACGTTCAAGGTGAACTGCCTTGCCATATCGCCTTGCACGACAATCCCAATTGGATCACCACCGCTCAGTACTGGACGGGAGAAATCTCTCTGTTTCAGTACAGCGAACAGGGAAATGCTCAGCTCATTCGTCATCTAGAGCATCATGGTACAGGGCCAAATACCAACCGTCAGGAAGGGCCTCACGCCCATTATTCTACCTTCACAAATGGCGGTTATCATCTGCATTCTACCGACTTAGGAGCCGATACGATCTGGAGTTATGAGCTGGACGATTCAGGACAAATTCTTAACAGTGCATCTTGCGACGTGCCTTCTGGTTGTGGACCAAGGCACATGGTCGTCAGCCCAGATGAACGTTTCGCCTATGTCTGCTGCGAACTGGATGAAACCTTACTGGTGCTTACCCGATCAGGTCTTGGGTGGCATTTTCACTCTCAATTGCACGCTTTTGACTGCGATAAAGAGACAGAAGGATCGGTTTCCGCCATTCGTCTTTCGCCAAACGGGCGGCATTTGTATGTATCGGGAAGACGACAATCGCGCATTGCTCACTTCACGATAGACGCTCACACACAACTCCCAACCCGAGACGGCACCTTTGAAACCGGCGGAGAATGCCCACGAGATTTTATTCTTACCCACGATGGGCAGTGGCTATTGATAGGCAATCAATACAGTAACCAAGTCGTCAGCATGCGGTTGAACCAAGAAACGGGCAAACCGAGCCCCCCATCGGGGAAAGTCGATATTGGAACGCCCGTTGCCATCATCGAAATTCCCAACAGTTAACGAGCGGGGTCTCATTCGGTAGCACGGAAGGCCATCATTCGGAAAGCAATCAGGCGAAAAGTAATCATGCGAAAAGCAATCATGCAGGCGAAAAGTAATCATTCGAAAAGCAATAACCAGAAGGAGAGTGAAGGATGACACAGTCCCAATCACTGAGCTGGAAGTACGGTACGGTGCGAGTGGATGCGATGGGCGGAATGATAGGGCCGACGGTGTTTGCCTTACCGAATGGTCAGCAGGTTTCCCCCTTTTATTTGGCACCATGGCACAGCGAACCTAAAACGCCAAACATGGATGCGCTGACGGCATCGTTAAGGGGAGAATGGCCCTGCGTACCGTTTGGGTACCCTATGTCGCCTCAAGGCTTCCCAGACGAGTGGCAACAAGTCATGAACGAAGACGAAAAGATAGAGCATGTCCATGGATACAGCTCGAATCACCCATGGCACTTTCATCCTCCTTCTGGTGACCACATCTCACTGTATATCGACTACCCCACAGCACACCCTGTGAAACGATTGACCCGTATCATCCAACCCGATCCCAACAGCCCAACCTTGAACATTCAATTAACGGTGGAAGTGAGAAGAGCAACGAGACAACCCATTGCATTGCACACCTGTTTCAAATTGCCCAATACGGAAAAGATGGCTGAGATTCACACCCAAAAAATGACGCTAGGACGCACTCACCCTGCCGTTGTCGCACCAGAAGCACACGTGTTTTCACCCCATCAGGTTTTCCACGATTTAACTGCGGTCCCTGCACTCGACGGAAGAACACTCAATGCCGCGCGCGTACCTTTCCCCTTTCCAGCAGAAGAATTGCTCCAGCTCGAAGGCACAGAAGGGACGGTATCAATCAGCAACGTCGCCGAGCAATACAAAGCCACACTAACGTGGGATGCCGACACGCTTCCTAGCGTGCTGCTGTGGTACTCCAATTACGGTCGCTTAGCGCCTCCTTGGAGAGGAAGAAACTTATGCATTGGCATAGAACCCATTTGCTCACCCTTTGGGCTATCTCCAAATACCGCACGTCAGAATAACCCTATCGCCGCATCTGGCGTTCCTACAGTGGTTTCATTCACGCCAGACGCTCCCCTTACCATACGCTACCAGATAGCACTCGAATCCCTTGGTTGATACTAAAGCGAACACTACCCTACCCACGACCCAAGTCTTATTTACTTTTCTCCGCGGCTTTTTTACTCTGTAAAAAAGCCGTTCACTAGGCAAGGAAGCCATATGCCCATAATATTCACAGACGTCGTTACTCAACCCCATTCTCACCCACTTTCTATCCCTAACTGGACCATTCAGGAAAATCAAAACTGGGGGATTTTCTGTGCAAAAGGGGATATTGGCGAACAACTTCATCAAGTGCTCACTCGATCCATTGAACTGAAAAGTGGCCATTGTGATGCACCATTGTTGAAGATCGCGTACGTATCATTAAGCCAACAGCAAGCGCTACTGGAGCAAGAGCTCGCCGATGACGATACCGACTTTATGGATAAGTTCGATAACGGGTCAACCGTGCACGAATTGTTGTCGGTATCCGGTCAACCTGAAAAAGACATAGCTCTTCTTGTCGAACAATTGGATTTAGACCATTTGCTTGATCGCGGCTTTCGTTTGCTGTCGACCGGAGAAACACGGCGGTTAATGCTGGCGAGAGCACTGCTTGAACAACCCGACCTTCTTATCTTAGATGAGCCCTATACCGGATTAGATAAAGCGCACCGTGAAGCGTTGGCTCACTTTCTTAACCGCCTCAGCCAAAAGGTACAACTCGTCATTTTGGTGTCGCGGGAAAACGAACTGCCCGAGTGGATAGAACACATCGCTTTGTTCGAAAATGGAAAACTGACCCAAACGCTCTCCAGAGAGGAATGGCTAACTCACCCCATCATCGCTCAGATCAATGCGCAAACCGAAGCCCAAAGTACAAAAGTTCTGGACTTGTACAGTAAGTATCAGCATCAAGTCACCTTCTCTGACCCGCTGGTGGAACTGGTGAATGGCAAAGTGGAATACACCGATCAAAAGATATTCAGTGGCGTCAATTGGCAGATAAGACACCACCAGCATTGGCAAGTTCGAGGGCCCAACGGTTGCGGAAAAAGTACGCTGCTGGGGCTGATATTTGGTGATCATCCACAATGTTATAGCAACGATATTCGCTTATTTGACATGAAGCGTGGCAACGGTGAAACGGTTTGGGACATCAAGAAACACATCGGGATGGTGTCGTCAGCGCTGCACTTACAATACCGTGTTAGCTGCAAAGCGATTGAAGTCGTTTTATCGGGGTTTTACGACTCTATCGGCCTGTATGAATCCCCAAGCAAACAGCAAATTGAAACCGCAAAAGAGTGGCTCGCCATTTTCCAAATGAGCGATATGGCTAACCAGCCTTTCAAAACGCTGGAATACGGGCAGCAGCGGTTGTTGCTGATTGCCCGCGCCTTAATCAAACGCCCTGCACTTCTCATATTAGACGAACCCTATCAAGGACTGGATTTTTTGGGGAGAAGACTCGTTGTCAATTCGCTTGAATTGATTGCGAAACATCAACTTAGCCAACTGCTTTTTGTCTCTCATTATGAAGAAGATGCCATTGAAAGCATTCATCATTTCGTGGATTTTGTGCCCTGCGAAGACGGTGAGGGTTATGTTGTCGAAATCACTCAATAGGTGTCATTGCTCACATAATGCACAACTCACCAAACAAAGGTGTTGACGTTTTTTTAACCACACAGCAACCTAACAAAAGTTAGTTAATCAAACTTTTGTTAGGGTTTCTTATGACGGAACGTGAGCAGCAAATCTTTCAATTGATTAAACAAGATCCCATGCTCCCCCAGCAAGACATCGCTGAAAAACTTGGGATCAGCCGAAGTGCCGTAGCTGGGCATATCATGAATATGACAAACAAAGGCATCATCCTAGGGAAGGGGTACATTTTGTCGGAATCTCAATACGTCGTGGTGATCGGCGGCGCGAATATGGATATTTTAGGTCAACCTCAGCAAGCCATGCACCAAGGGGATTCCAACCCCGGAGTGGTTTCTTGTTCGCCAGGTGGTGTGGGCAGAAACATAGCCGAAAACATCGCAAGGCTTGGTACCGAAGTGCGTTTGATATCGGTCGTCGGCAACGACACCTATGGGCAATTAATATTAGATAAAACACGCCAAGCGGGTGTTGATGTCTCGTCTGTGCTAAAGCTTTCGGATGGCGCCACTTCCACGTACCTTTCTTTGCTCAATGAAGACGGCGACATGCAGGTTGCGGTTTCAGACATGTCTATTCTAGAACGGTTGACCATTGAATCACTCGAACCTCACCTAGAAACCATTAAGCGTGCAGAAGTGATTGTGATTGATACTAACTTGAGTGAATCATTGCTCGAATATATCTTCAGTCAGTTTTCCAATAAGCCCATTTTTGTCGATACGGTATCGAGCACCAAAGCGGTCAAAATCAAACCCTATTTAAACCAAATCCACACACTCAAACCCAACATCAAAGAAGCGCAGTCTTTGTCTGATCTGCCTTATCACAATCAAGACGATCTCAGTGCGATCGCCGACTGGTTCCTCCATCAAGGGACACAGCGAATCTTTTTAAGCCTTGGGGCGGATGGGGTGTTCTATAAAGATCATCAACGTGCCCAACTTTTCCCAACCGTAAGCACTCATATTGAAAATGCCAATGGCGCAGGGGATGCCTTCTTGGCTGGGTTAGCCCACAGCTTCATCCATAAATGGTCGGTCGAAAAAAGTGGCGAGTACGCTATGGCCGCCGCCAGTGTTGCGCTTTCTGATGTCGCCACCATCAATCCCAATTTTTCAGACAGCGCCATTCAGCGCGTATTGAATGAAACCGAATGTTAAAGGACACAGTATGTTAGCTCAGTATTTGGATGTCACGCCAGAAGTCGCCCAAGCGCTTAAATCAGGTCAGCCTGTTGTTGCGTTGGAATCGACCATCATTTCTCATGGTATGCCCTATCCTCAAAACGTCGAAACCGCGCTTAAAGTGGAACAAACGGTTCGCGACAATGGCGCCATTCCTGCCACCATTGCCATTCTAAAAGGGCGACTGAAAGTTGGGATGTCCCAAGAAGAAATCGAGTATTTAGGCAAAGCAGGGCAAAACGTGATCAAAACCAGCCGCCGAGATATTCCGTTTATTGTTGCCAAAGGAGAAGATGGGGCAACCACCGTCGCCTCCACCATGATCCTAGCAGCAATGGCCGGCATCAAAGTGTTCGCAACAGGCGGCATTGGCGGCGTGCACCGTGGTGCCGAAACCACTTTTGATGTCTCTGCCGATCTTCAAGAGCTTGCCAATACCAACGTCGCTGTGGTGTGCGCGGGGGCAAAATCCATTTTGGATATCGGTTTAACACTGGAATACTTAGAAACACATGGCGTGCCCGTCATTGGATACCAAACAGAAACCCTCCCTGCATTTTATACCCGAGACAGCGAGTTCAAAGTCGACTATCGCCTAGATTCCCCCGCACAAATCGCGACCGCCTTAAAAGCAAAATGGGACTTGGGATTAAACGGTGGCGCTGTGATCGCCAACCCCATTCCAGAGCAATACGCAATGAATAAAGCGGAGATCGATCAGGTCATAGCAAGCGCCATCGAAGAAATGGATGCCAAAGGCATTAAAGGAAAAGATTCCACACCATTCTTGCTCGCCAAAGTGGCTGAAAAAACCGCAGGAAACAGCCTCGCTTCCAATATTCAGCTGGTGTTTAACAACGCGAAATTGGCGGCAGAGGTGGCTGTGAATTTATAAACCCTAGAAGGTGCTCTGTACTTTGGGAGCACCTTTATCTACTTCTAATACTCAAACCTTGAGCTGCTTCTAAAGAATCTCTATCCCATTTAATTTAGACGGAATTTTGCGGTGTAATTGGCAATATGCAACAAGGAAAACATTGTGCAATCACTCATTAAAGATCCTCTTTTAGATATTAAGAAAAAATCATTAATTGCCAAATTAGACTACACCCTTGATAAAAAGAAACTTTTCAACGCTATAGATCGTCACCCTGAAACTTCTGGCGCTGGTGTTATTTACATCGACAGTAATTTAACCATAGTAGTATTGAGAAAGTTTAAAGCTACCTGCCGAATTAACCCTATTAACATTTTCCTTCGAGAGCCTTTAAAAAGTCAAAGCACGAACTCTTTTACTGAAAAAATCCGGAATGAAACAACCTCATCAGTATTTCATCGCGAACTACTTTCGATGTCATTGAGCTGCGCTGGAGCAGCTATAGGCTGGTTCGGTGTTATCGCTTCTGGAGCAACGGTACCTTTAACGGGGCCGGTTGGAGTTACAATGACATATGTTACTCATGCAGCGACCCTAGCGTCGACAGCCCAATGTTTAACAGGTGTTACTCGCGTCGCTTTAGCTAAAGAAAACCCTAAAAAGCTCGATGCCTTAAATGACAATGAGTGGTATCAAAACACGATGACTGCCCTTGATTATATATCACTCGCTGGTGCCGCGACTTCAGGCTATCAGACAATGAAAATGATTAAGTCACTTAACGCAACTACTGGAAAGAGTATTCGAGAAGTTTTAAAAGGACTAAGTAGGCAAGAAAGAGCCATGCTCACTAGAGAAATCGCTAGAAAAAATCTTCCGAATATTTCAAATAAAGCATATAAGCAGCTAGTTCGAGCCGGATTAACCACGAAAAGATACAGCTCAAAAGTAATTTCTAGTTCGGTTGCAATACAGATTACGGATGCTGTTGGCGCAGCTATAGCAATTACAGGAAGTGCTTATTCTGGCGAAGTAAAATCTTTAGCGGTAGGCATCTATGAGGAGTTAAGCGTTGAATATTAATAAAAGCCTATCATTGACAGCGGTAATAGTAACTATTGCACTCTTTCTTTTACTCACTATTGGGGTTGGGGTGACAGTAACAATCCTTGATGATTGGTTTGGCTTTTCAGAATCAGTTGGTCTTGATACGTACCTATTAATCAGCGGAATTGTAGGTTCTATGGTTGTCTGCGTACCGAATATCTTAACAATACGTAAAGGTTTGAGCATTCTATCAAAAGTCAATATTGTAACTATTTCGGTAATACTGCTAACCAGCTCAATCCACTTCTTTATTTCAGAACAAGGGGTGCTGCTCGCTTCTTGTGGAACATTTATAGCAGCGTCTTGTGTGTTCTTATATCAAAGTCGCCAATATCAAAGTTTACTCAGTTATTTTTTTAATTTAAATTTCGGAAAATAGAGATACATTAATCGCAACAAAAAGCCCGCTCATTCAGCGGGCTCTGATGCTTTTGACTCTAAAGTAACAACCACGTATCAAATACTTCTAAAAGCCACCCCAACAAAAGGACAGCATTCTGTATGCCAAGGTGAATATGCAAGTATAGGGGATTTGGAGTTTAAAAAGATCGATGGTAGGTGGTACCTGCACGCAGGATATCTATCAACTCTTGAATAGTTCATCCCTTAAAATCTATATTGTTAACCAATAAAACCCCCCCACTTATTTCTAATAAAGAAAATTAGCTTGTTATCAATTGCCTGAATTATCTTGGCTGCTCGCAATTACGGTAATAACGGCATAACTCAATACATGCACTAACCGCATGCATGCATAATACCCTTATCTCAACACTTGCTGATGATATTTAGAGGGAAACATGTCCAAGAAAACCGATCTATTTGAAAAAGACGTTGCTGCCAGTGTGAATATCGGTGACTCGCTACCAAACGACTTACCGTCTTGGATGAAAGATATCGGTGTACAAGCCGGAGCAAAAGTCACTAGCGTTCAAGCGCAAGGGGCGACCGGCGGCAAAACAGATATCCTTATAAAACTGTCGAACGGCTCCCCTATTAAAATTTCAGCAAAAATGAGCAGCGCCCATTACTTTGGTAACTGGTATTCTCACGATCGAATTCTTCGAGATTTTGGAGTCAGGGCCTTTAATAACCTGACAAAAGATTGCACTCAATGGGCAAAGCAATGGGCAAAAAGCCCGTCCGCATCGTTCTTCGTCGGTGTCAGTATCTGCTTTGGCAAACGCTCGGGGGAAACCGCTCGAGAGTTTACCCAAGTGTTTGACTATCAAGATATCGTGAAGATCGTAGCAGGAGTAGGTAAAGGACATTCGGTTGCGAATTGTCTGTTAGTAAGCAATAAAGTCCCCAACAACTTACTCGAACTCATACAAACGCTTCAACCAATAAACAATGAAGTAATACAAACATTAAGTCGCAATTTTAAAGTCGTTTACCGTCCGATTAATCCAAAGACGGAAGGCAGCAACCGTGGGAAGTGCACCTACACTCAATTTCGACCGACAAAACGCTTGAGCAAGATGACAAAAGTCGAAACCCTGCAAGACCTGATCAAACTTGGCACATTCGAGATCGTTTCTCCTAATGGCTTAAACCATAACCGCCTGATCCAAAGCTTGAAAGCCTTTAATATCGATATTCCCACCAAAAGGTGAGTACTTGATACAAAAAACCTCAGTTTCCCGACGAGATCACTGAGGTTTTTTGGGTTGAGACGAAAATGCAGGCGAAGAATCGAACAAAAGCCTTTAAACAGCAGGACAGTAAACAACTCTCTTTTATTACGCAGCTTGCGATTTATCAATCGCGCCAGAATGAGCCAGTGCCTCTTTAATACTTTCCGCAATTGCAGCGGCAAAATTCACTGCAACCGCATTGCCAATCATTTTGTAACCCGCCCCAAGATCCTGATAAATAAACTCAAAGCTATCAGGGAAACCTTGGATTCGAGCACACTCTCGAACACTTAATCGGCGATACTCATGCCCTTCCACAAAGACAAATTTGTCGGTTTCGACTTTCTGCATTTTCGGGGCGCTCGGGTGTAACGGTGCATGGCGCCCACCCGCTTGAATCGTAAACGAGGGCTCATCCCAAGTTCGAACTCGATTCCGGCTCATGTACATGCTTGAAAAGCCTCCCGTCATGTATTCATGATTGGGAATCGAAGCTTCAGGGTTAGGCTTAGACTTTGCTAACGCAGGGACGGCTAATCCATCTAAGTCTTTAAGGCAGTCTCTCAAACTAGGTTTATATTCTTGAGGCTCGGGAAAGTGATACTCGATATTGAGATCAGAGCGAAAGCCGATGAATATCACCCGCTTTCTATCTTGGGGAACACCGTAGTCGGCGGCATTCATCAACTTAAAGTGAAGGTCATACCCTGCTTCACGAAAAGTGTCTTTAATGTTTTCGAGCGCCTGTTTATGCCTAGGCGCCAACATACCACTGACGTTTTCGGCTAGAAAGAACTTCGGTCTCTTGTCTGTAAGAATGCGGATAAACTCGTAAAATAACTGCCCTCGATGATCGTCGATCCCACGTTTGCTGCCCGCTTCACTCCAGCTCTGGCATGGTGGACCACCTATGATGCCATCGCAATCTGGCACGTCTTCACTCGCAATATGAACGATACTTCGGCGATCCAACTCAGTTGATGGGTGATTGTGCTCGTACGTATCCCAGATCTGCTTATCGTACTCATTGGCAAAAGGGATATGGAACCCCGCTTTTTCAAAGCCAAGATCTAAGCCACCAGCTCCACTGAAAAAAGAAGCGACCGTTAATTTCATTGATGCACTCGTTTGCTATCGGTTATGACAAGATTAAAGCATTTCACTGTACAAAACGTCAGTAAAAAGGGCGAGGATTATACCATATACATTCATTTTTGTGAGGAACAATGGAAACATAGACAAAGGTAAAAACAAAAAAACGCCAATCGATCCATCGGCGTTTTCTCATCAGCACTCAAGCTCAATTGGAGGTGTATTTTTACTCGCCAGCAATCTTCATGGACTCAATTAATATAGAACCCGTCTGAATTTGAGAGCGCGTTTCTACATCGTTACCCACCGCAACGATTTGCTGGTACATGTCAATGAGATTTCCAGCAATCGTGACTTCTGATACTGGGTATTTCACTTCTCCGTTCTCGACGTAGAAACCCGCTGCACCACGAGAGTAATCGCCCGTTACCGAGTTCACCCCCTGCCCCATAAGCTCTGTCACTAAAAAGCCTGTACCTAACTCTTTAAGCATGGCTTCAAAGCTTTGACCCGTGGATTCTACAAACCAGTTATGAATACCACCTGCGTGCCCTGTGGGTGTCATATTCATCTTACGGGCGGCATAGCTTGTCAATAGGTAGGTCGATAGGACACCATCTGTAATAATTTGCTTGTCTTGAGTGAAGACACCTTCGTTATCAAATGGGCTGGAAGCCAAACCACGAAGCACATGCGGCTTTTCGTGAATATTAAACCAAGATGGCAGAATCTGATCGCCTAATTTGTCCAATAAGAACGACGATTTTCTGTAAAGATTCCCGCCACTGATGGCCATAACAAGGTGACCTATCAAGCCTGTCGCGACATCCGCAGCAAACATCACTGGCATTTTCCCCGTAGGCAGGCGTTGCGCATCTAAACGGCTTACGGTTTTTTCAGCGGCTTTTAATCCCACCGTTTCAGGTGACCATAAATCTTCTTTGCGACGCGAAACGGTGTAGCTGTAGTCCCGCTCCATATCGCCATTTGCACCCGAACCAATCACACAGCAACTCATGCTGTGTCGGCTCGACGCATAACTTGCCAGCAGACCATGGCTGTTGCCATACACTTTTAGCCCATAATGGCTATCGTAGCTTGCACCATCACTCTGTTTGATTTTGTCGCTGTAGCTGAGTGCCACTTCTTCGGCTGCTATGGCAAGCTTAGCGGCTTGGTCGGGCTCTGGCTCATCTGGATGAAAAAGATCCAAGTCAGGGATAGTCTTCACCATTAATTCTTTCGGCGCTGGTCCAGCACATGGGTCTTCAGACGTGTAGTTTGCAATATCGAGCGCTGCCATAACGGTCTGCTGAATCGCTTTTTCACTCAGATCAGACGTTGATGCACTGCCTTTACGCTGACCACGATACACGGTGATACCCAACGCACCGTCACTGTTAAATTCGACATTTTCAACTTCACACATGCGGGTTGATACACTGATGCCTGTACTTTTGCTGATAGCGACTTCAGCAGCGTCTGCTGTTCCTGTCGCAATATCCAATGCTTTGGCGACAGCTTTCTCTAATTCCAACTTTTGTTGTGCGATTTGCGCTTTTACGTCCATACCGAAATAACTGTTGTTAAAGGGATTATTGATTAAGGATAACAAGGTTTTCGCTTTCACCCCATAATTCTTGTTAAAATAAGCGATAATTGAACACTGATATCGAAGTAGGCAGACAAAATGGCACGTAAAAACCAAAAAGCGCCGTGGGAAGAGGAAGAAGAAATCATCTGGGTAAGCAAAACCGAGATGAAGCAGGATATGGAAGCACTGCAAAAACTGGGGGAAGAGCTGGTGGAACTAAAACCGGCTGTCTTGGAAAAGTTTCCACTCAGTGAGGACCTGAGAGACGCCATTGCCGACGCGCAACGGTTCAAAAACGAAGCCAAACGACGTCAGCTCCAGTACATTGGAAAGTTGATGCGCGCAGAGGATCCTGAGCCGATTCAAGTGGCACTGGATAAAGTTCGGAACAAACACTCCCAAGCCACAGCGGAATTGCATAAGTTGGAGAAGCTGAGAGATCGCGTAATTGAAGAAGGCGATGCCGCCATTGCGGAAGTTTTGGAGCGTTTCCCATCAGCAGACAGGCAACGCTTACGTCAGCTTTCTCGCCAAGCGAAAAGGGAAAAGCAGAACAACAAACCGCCAAAATCCTCGAGAGAAATCTTCCAAACGCTGAAAGCGCTTTACGAAGACGCAGAGTAAAAATACAAAAAAAAGCTGCCTCGGCAGCTTTTTTCATGTCGTGAGAAGCTTATTCCGTGCCGCCCACCGTAATAGAGTCCAGTTTGAGTGTCGGTTGACCAACACCCACAGGCACACTTTGACCAGCTTTACCACACACACCGACCCCTCGATCTAGCGCAAGATCATTCCCCACCATCGAAACCTGCTGCATTGCTTCGATGCCTGAACCAATCAGCGTGGCCCCTTTAACTGGTCGAGTCACTTTGCCGTCTTCAATTAAATAGGCTTCCGAAGTGGAAAACACAAATTTACCCGACGTAATATCCACTTGTCCGCCACCAAAATTAGGCGCATAAAGACCATTTTTCACGGTTGAGATGATTTCTTCAGGAGAGTGCTCGCCCGCCAGCATGTAGGTGTTGGTCATACGAGGCATAGGAAGATGCGCATATGATTCACGACGGCCATTACCTGTCGGAGCGACTCCCATTAATTTGGCATTGTGTTTGTCTTGCATGTAGCCTTTCAATACCCCATTTTCAATCAGAGTGTTGTATTTTCCGGCAACGCCCTCGTCATCAACATTCAAAGAACCACGCAGATCGGGTAAGGTGCCATCATCCACAATAGTGCAGTGCTTAGAGGTCACTTGTTCACCCACTTTCCCCGAAAATACCGAGGACGCTTTCCGATTAAAATCGCCTTCCAATCCATGACCAACCGCTTCATGCAGAAGCACCCCAGGCCAACCAGCCCCTAAAACCACAGGCATGGTGCCAGCAGGAGCCGCATCCGCTTCTAGGTTAACCATCGCTTGACGAATGGCTTCATCGGCAAAATCAAAAGCGCGCTTTCGTCCGCCTTCTTCTTGCAGGAAAAACTCATAGCCGTATCGACCACCACCACCAGAACTGCCACGTTCTCGACGATCGCCTTTCTTCGCCAATACACTGATCGACAATCGAACAAGCGGTCGAATGTCGCCAGCATACGTGCCGTCTGTCGCGGCAACCAGCATCTGCTCGTATACGCCGCTCAGGCTAACCGAAACTTCTTGTATCAAGGGCTCTTTGGTACGAATGTACGCATCAAGTTGCTTCAGCAGCTCTATTTTTTGCTGTTTTTGCAAACTTTCCAACGGGTTGACTGAACGATAGTATTCCGGAGCCTGACTGCGAGAGAACGCTTTCACCGATCCCGTTTTCCCTTGGGAAGCAATACCTCGAGCAGCAATTGCACTTTGCTTTAAGCCCGTTAGATCGATTTGATCAGAATAGGCAAATCCTGTTTTCTCTCCGGTGATGGCACGAACGCCCACACCGCGATCAATATTAAAAGAGCCATCTTTTATAATACTGTCTTCCAAAACCAAAGATTCATGCCAGCTCGATTGAAAGTACAGATCGGCATAATCTACATCTCGGCTAGCAATAAGACTTAATGTCTCTGCAAGATCTTTTTCTGTCAGACCGGTAGGTGCCAGTAGTTCTTGTTCAATTTGATTTATTGTCATTTGATCGGCTCTTTCTTCATTACGTTGCTAAAGCGATTGTGCTCTATCAACGGCATATTCTTTCTGATGGAGGTAAGCTGGTTTAAATCCAACTCGACCAATAATGTTCCTGATTCTTGTTCCAATGAAGCGATGACTTCGCCCCAAGGATTAACCACCATAGAATGCCCCCAAGTTTCACGACCACACGCATGTGCTCCGCCTTGGTTGACAGCAATGATAAAACACTGAGTTTCTATGGCTCTCGCTCTTAACAGAATTTCCCAGTGCGCCTGACCAGTAACGGCTGTGAATGCGGCGGGCACAAAGATAATATCAGCACCTTGGCTTCTAAGTTCGCTAAATAGGGAGGGGAATCTTAAGTCATAACAAATTGTTAGACCAAGTGTAGCAGAGGGCGTATCAACTAGCGAAATCTTGTTACCGTAAGCAAAGGTATCGGATTCGCGATAACTCCCCTGTTTATCGGCAACGTCTACATCAAACAAATGAAGTTTGTCGTAATGGGCAACGCACTCGCCTTTTGGGCTATAAAGTAATGACGTTGTTGTTACCCCTTTGGCTTGTTGGATAGGAAAACTGCCAATATGCAACCAAACACCATACCTTTGTGCCATGTGTTGAAAAGCCTGTTGAAATCTACCTTCACCGAGCTGCTCCGCAACGGAGTGGTACTCTTCACGACAACCAAATACCAGTGCATTTTCAGGGGTAGAAATAAGCTCTGCCCCTTGCTTAACCAAGGATTCAATACCTTGCTCAATAACGTCTAAGTTATGTTGAGGCAAAGCGTTTGAAGTCATTTGAATCAGTCCTACTCGCATGTCCTTCTCCTTAAATCTCCAACCTCAAACTCCAAATTTAGTTTTGAGTGGCGTTGTCGGGCACAGCATACTCGCCCTTACTTCTCGAAATCTCGGTTACGCTTGGGTTATCCAACGCCCCTTGAACGGCATAGTTTACTTTGGTAAAGACCTCAACGACTGGCGACAACGCCGTTGTTATCGCAAACACCACAATCGCGGTTTGTGGGGCGACGGCAAACGCGGTGATCACAGGGATCCCCGAGGTAAGATCGGGCACAAACTCCACTTCGGCATCCACGATTTGTGTTTCTAAGTTTGCCAGCCCTTTAATCGACATGCGCCCTGCAACGGCATCCATCTCAATGTCGTTGGTAACAAAAATGCCGTTTTTCACTTCACCAGAGCCAGTAATGCTATTGAACGCCATCCCGTCATCAAACACATCGCTAAAGTCGAGCTGCATTTTGCGAATGATGGAATCTAAACTGAATAACCCTAGAAGGCGTGCTGCACCACTGACGTCGGAAATAACGCCTCTCCCAAGTTTGGAAGATATTGTGCCATTCATAGTGGTCATTTGAGGCAACCATGGTGCCCCATCCCATTCTAGATCGGTCTCCACGTCAAATGGTGCCTTTTGAATACCGGAAGTAATACCAAAACGTTCCATAACTTCCGTATTGTTCTTACCAGACATCGCCATTTTAAATTTGGATCGGCTTTGGTTTTGTTGGAGCTTCCACCACCCCGACGCCTTGAATTTGTTGTCACCACTTGAAAAAGAAATGTCTTTCCATTCAAGACGATCACCTTGCCTTAAGAGATCCACATTAACCTTTCCAATCTTGTAACCTTGCAGCCAAAAATCCTCTATCGCCAGTGTGAGGTTAGGGACCGCATCATGAAACACTCGGTCAAAAGGTCGAATCAAAGGCTGCGGTTTTTCATCATCTAACGCGAGGGGTTCAGGTTCGGTCGATTCATCAAAACCTGGGATATAGAGTTGGAGCCTATCCAGTGAAACCGTTAAATCATACGGCTCAATATAGCTCGCTTGACCGGATATCTCCGCTCCCTCCACGTCCATTTTCCAGCCAAGCCCCTTCTTGCGAGCGCTGAAATTTAAGTCATTCCACTCCACTCCGGCCAATGTCAGCGCTTTGCTTTCCATTTTTACGCTTTCTGGAATTGGAATTTTAGGCACATCCAATTCACTGACTAAAGGCTGAGGACCAGTGACGGGTCCTAAAAAGAGATCTAACCATTGATCGAGATCGAAGTTATCGCGGCGCACAACGGCACTGTGACCCGCAATGGGACTGACTCGGAATGCCCCGCGTCCGATCACTAGATAAGACGCATTAAATTCCGGTCTTTTTTGGCGAATATCGATTTCAGCTTGATACTTAAACTCTGGGAGCTGCAAACGTGCAGAAATGGTTTCTTGGTTACCAGAAGCTTGTAATCTTGCGCTGCCTTTCTCACCCAATGCTTTACCGAGAGGCTCGGGATATTGACTGGCAATAAATTGGGTTTCCGCTTTCACGTCGACCTGATAGGTAAAACCGACGTCGTTGATTTGCAAATCAACATCCATGTTCCACGGCGCATGACCTTGCACACGCTTCAACCACGTTTCACCTACATAGGGCACTAAGGGTTGTACATCCCAATCCCCAAGCACATCGATATTCACGTTGTAATTCTTGTTTTGCGTTTGTCCTAAAAAGTCGAGCGAAATGGGTTGCCCTAACAATTCCGCAGATAGCCCTGCGGATCGAACCACATCATTATCAAATTCAATTAAACCAGACGCATTACTTAAGGTCATAGAGGGCGTTTTAATCTTAACTTGATTATCTGGCAGCTTTGCCCAACCCCTAGCCCGAGTATCACTGCCATCAAAAGGGATAGTTAGCTGAAAATCGGCGTCGACCAAGCCTTTAACTCGAACCGCAGTGAGAGCGGCTCCAACGGAATCCACCAAAGGGGTTGCCATCATATAATCTCGAACGGCATCGCCTTCACCTTCCGCTGTCGCTTCAATTTCTATATACCCATTTTCTGACAACGAAGAGATTCTTCCTGTAATTCGGCTTGCCTTCACGTCCATGAGTGTCGCGCTTCGAGAGTCCATATACATGGATTGATTTTGGAATAGCAAATCAAGCTGAAGGTTCTTCAGTGGCGGCCAGGCCGTGTCAAAGCTGAACTGAGACTGCTTCAAATTCACTAACGCTTGGAACATGCCATCATTATTCGAGTATGGGAATTGGTCCAAACTGCCATACCAAAGCACCTTAGATGTGGTCGCTTTACCGGCTTGGATTGCGGTTGAAAGGTAATCGGTCAGTTCCGTGCCTAATGCCAGCTTTGGAAGATAACGCCACGTTTCACCGGCATTAAACACATCAGTTTCGGCATAAAAAGAAAGAAATGGGCTTTTCTCTTTCGGGAAGTCCAATTTAAAGGCCCCCAAGACTTGGAGATCAGGTGTTGCAGCGGTGACCTTATCAGCCCATAGGCTCCACCCCCAGTCACCATAATCTTTCCATGTGATGTCCACCTGTGCCTGACGAATGTTAAGCGGGGCTTGAAATACATCACCATATGGCAATTCATCATCAATCAGAGAGACACGAGCATTGATCTGATCCAGCGACCCCGACACTTGCGCACTGAGATGATGCAATTCAGGCAACAGGTCCCACTGTTTCATTGCCCCGTTATCGAGATTGGCTGAAAAGCGCATGCTCGACGGATCTTTCCCCATAGAAATGCGAATGTCTTCGACTCGACCGCCAAGCTGAACCTCATCCAGCCACTTCGTTAATTCATCCGACTCAGGCATCAAATGAGCAAATGGTGTTAAAGCAGCCACGTCCACTTCCGACACATTCAACTGCCATTTTTCTTTGTTAAATTTGAACGCAGCATCGAACAACGGCCAAGGTGTCTCATCTGTGCGGAGTCTAAGTGAGTGAGCATTCACTTGCCACCCTGAATCTGACGGAGCCATGCTTAATATTCCGCGTTCAAGCGTTAAGCTATGCTGCGCTTCTTTATTCCAACGGAGGTCACTGGGTAGGATTTCTAAATACGCATTTTTAGGTCGCCCTTGCGCTAACGTAATCCAAGAATTAAAGCTCACATTCCCCTGAGCAATGCCCACCTTATCTTTCAAGTACTTCGTCAGCCAAGGCGTTACCTGAAGATTTTCAGCACTAACGAAGAAATCGCCGCTGATCTGAGACAAATCTCCCGACTCGCTGAAATCCGCTTTCACCGTTAGACTATTGATGTTGTCATCCGAAATGCCAATCACCCCATCAGCTCGATGTCGGTTTTCAAAGTTCTGCCACTTTAAATACTCAATCTCCAACGTTTTGACGTCCCCCGTGAACGTCTGATAGGTCACGCTGGAATTGGCAATCGAAAAATCATTCAATTGCCGAAGAAGCAGGTACTCAATGTCGTTCAAAACGCTTTCGGATGATGGAGAAGATACCTCGGGTTTGCCAATGGCTTGGTTGTTCTCCTTCAACCATTTTATGTGCTGAATATCCAAACTCAGCCCATCAACACGTAGCGTTGAGACCACAGGGGTTAAGCGGCGAAGAGAGGCAAGAATGTCTAATTCTACTTCCGCTTTGCGGATGAGAATTTTGGTTTTATCTTCATCAGGAAGGATGGCTTGAAGGTTTTCTAATGCAATGAAAGGGTGGGTATTTTTCCAATAACCACTGACTTTTTCACTTTGAAATTCTATGCCCGTAGATTGCGATATCCACGTTTCGATATCGGATTGATATTGTTCTAAACGAGGAAGAGAGACACGCAAAACAGTAACGGTGATCGCAAGGATCACCATTATGGTCACTAAACTCCAAATGAGCGTACGGCAAAGTAGGGATGGCAGAAACTTCACTGTTGCTCCATTTACATCATAACGACATCAAATTGTTCCTGGACATACAGTGGTTCAGGTTGAATTTTCACTTCTTTTCCAATAAAGACTTCAAGCTCTGCCAGTGCATGCGACTCTTCGCCACTCAAGGTATCTGAAACGGCAGGAGAGGCATACACAACGAACTTATCCGCATCATAAGCGCGGTTGACACGAGTCACTTCACGCAGGATCTCGTAACACACCGATTCGACCGTTTTCACTGAACCACGACCTTTACAGGTTGGACACTCAGAGCACAGAACATGTTCAATACTTTCGCGAGTTCGCTTACGCGTCATTTCAACCAAACCCAACTGGGTAAATCCGTTGATGTTCGTTTTCACTCTGTCATGGGCAAGCGCCAATTCCAGTGAAGTAATCACTCGCTTACGGTGTTCATCTGACATCATGTCGATGAAATCAATAATAATGATGCCCCCAAGATTGCGTAGCCTGAGCTGACGAGCAATCGCTTGAGTCGCTTCAATATTCGTATTGAATATGGTTTCTTCTAGATTTCTGCGACCGACAAATGCGCCTGTGTTTATATCGACGGTGGTCATCGCTTCAGTCTGATCGATGATAAGGTAGCCACCGGATTTAAGCTCGACTTTTCTGTCTAAAGAACGTTGAATCTCATTCTCGGTATCATACATATCGAAAATGGGTTTATCGCCTTCGTAAAGCTTCAGTTTTTCGTGTAGCTCGGGGACAAACTCCGATACAAACTCTCTAAGGTTTTCGTATACCAATCTTGAGTCGACTTGAATGCTATCGAGTTCGGTTCCGACAAAATCTCGGAGGATTCTTTGCGCTAACCCTAATTCACCGTACAAGGTTGAGCGCGTTTTGTATTTTTTACGGCGCTCGATGACTTTCATCCACAAACGCTTCAGGAAAGCCGCGTCTTGGGACAACTCCTGTTCATCCGCACCTTCCGCAGCAGTGCGAATGATGAACCCACCGTGCTCATCACAATAGCTGGATACCGTTGCCTTCAATCGTTCGCGTTCATCTTCACTTTCTATGCGTTGAGATACGCCCACGTGGCTCGCACCCGGCATAAAGACCAAGTAACGAGAAGGAAGCGTGATGTCAGTGGTTAGGCGAGCACCTTTTGTGCCAAGCGGATCTTTAACCACTTGCACAACAATATCTTGCCCTTGGCGAACCAGCTCAGAAATGTCTCTGACTTGGAATTGCTGCTTTTCATTTTCAGCAACACATTCTGTATGCGGAACGATATCGGAAGCGTGAAGAAAAGCGGCTTTTTCCAAACCAATATCAACAAAGGCCGCTTGCATTCCCGGCAAGACACGGCTCACACGCCCTTTGTAAATATTGCCTACAATGCCTCTTTTCGATTCACGTTCAATATGCACTTCTTGTAGGATGCCACCTACAATCATCGCCACCCGAGTTTCGCTCGGTGTAACGTTTATCAACAACTCTGCACTCATTCGTGTGCCTCAAATTAAATTAGAAAAACTTGCGCAAGAGCTGGTCAGTTTCCATCAATGGGAGCCCCACAACGGCATGGTAGCTCCCTTCAATGCGAGAGATAAATTTCCCACCAATCCCCTGAATTCCATAACTGCCAGCTTTATCGCACGGTTCGCCTGTTTCCCAGTAACTTGTTATTTCTTGTTCTGACAGGGATTTAAACCATACGTTTGTTTCAACTAGTACAGACTCACTGCGAGTTTTGTCTAATACGGTCACAGCGGTGAACACCTGATGACTGCGTCCTGACAAGCGGCTCAACATAGTTCGTGAGCGTTCAAAATTTTCTGGTTTCTCTAGCACATCACCATCGACCACAACAATGGTATCAGAGCCAATCACAATATCGGCTTGCTCGGTCATCAATAGACCGGCTTGCGCTTTTTCTGTCGCCAACCGAACCACATATTGAGATACGGATTCGCTGGCGTTTTTTTCTTCTATGATATCTGGAGAAACGGTGTCAAATGGGTAGCCCAACTGACCAAGCAGCTCTTTTCGTCTTGGTGAGCTAGACGCTAAGGTTAACCTGCGCTCAATCTGGGACATACCTTTTTCCTTATCCATTACCGAATATGCCAATGGCGTCTCACTCGACGCAGTAATAGGAATATCCATGGCCATAAAATACAGTTCACTACCGCCGCCCAAAGTGACAATGGGTTAAACGTTACGTCCTGAATGAGGTATTCACCAAAAAACTCCAGCAAGCCAGCTAATATCGTCAGTGCACCTATAATGATAGCTTGCTGCCACAGTGCCATGTTTCTTAAAACAAGGAAGTTCATCGCCACTAAATAGACAACGATCGACATCATCATGCCACGTATACCCAGAGTGGAGCCCAATAGCAAATCCCAAATCAGCCCAAGTATTAACGCAGTGCCGACATTGACTCGGTGCGGCAAAGCCAGTACCCAATAACATACGATGAGCAGCAACCAGGCAGGCCGAAATATTTCAAACATACCGGGCCAAGGAATGGATTGAAAAACTAAAGCGATAAGAAAGGTAGCCCAAATGACCATTCGTCCTTTTAGAACACTATTCGCCATCACTTCCCTCTCTGGCAGATTCGCTGGCATTTTCATTGTCTAGTGGCTGAGCGTCTTGTCTATTTTCACTTGGCCAAACAAGCAATAGATAACGTAATCGGTCAAATGCCACGACAGGCTCAGCCGTGATCGACGCAAACGGGCGTCGATTGTCTCGCTCAACGGTTGTGACGTAAGCCACTGGGTAGCCTTCAGGGTATCGATCACCAAGACCAGAAGTGACCAATAAGTCACCCTCTTCAATTTCCGTGCTGCTTGGGACATATTCAAGTTGTATGGTATTGATGCTCCCATTGCCAGAAGCTATCACTCGAATGTCATTTCGCACTACCTGGACGGGAATGGAGCTGTTGGCATCAGTAATCAGTAATACGCGGCTATTGTGAGCAGCAACAAACGTTACTTGACCAACAATCCCTTTCTCGTTGATCACAGGCTGACCAACATACACCCCATCAATTTGCCCTTTGTCGATCACCACTTGATGACGATACGGAGAAGAATCCACGGCCATCACTTCCGTGACTACTTTCCTTTCATCTCGAATAAAAGGAGAGCCCAACAACTTTCTTAAGCGTTGGTTTTCTTCACGGTACTGATCCAGTAGGGTCAAATTACTTTTGAGCCTGAGCACTTCACGCTTCAACGCTTGATTAGACGTGAGTAGGGTTTCGCGCGTATTCATTCTCTCGTACATGCCATCAAACATGGTACGAGGTAAATTCGCCAAATATTGGATTGGCGCAACGGAACTGTTCAAAAAATAACGTACGCTGGAAAATGTGTCTAAACGACTATCAGCCAGCATAAGGCTGGCTGATAGTGTGACGGCAAAAAATAAACGCAGTTGCAGGGATGGTCCCCTGCCAAATATCGGTTTCATCGCTGTTTACCCGAAGTTAAAAGCAGCAAGGCTTACTCTTCGCTAAACAGATCGCCGCCGTGCATGTCGATCATCTCTAGCGCTTTACCGCCACCACGAGCAACACAAGTCAGGGGTTCTTCAGCCACAACAACAGGAATACCTGTTTCTTCTGTCAGAAGGCGATCCAAATCTTTCAGTAGTGCACCACCACCAGTAAGCACCATGCCATTTTCAGAAATGTCGGAGGCCAATTCTGGCGGACACTGTTCCAGTGCAACCATGACGGCTGAAACGATACCAGTTAGAGGCTCTTGAAGTGCTTCAAGGATTTCGTTGGAATTCAGTGTAAAGCTGCGGGGGACACCTTCTGCTAAATTTCGACCACGCACTTCGATTTCTTCGACTTCATCACCAGGGTAAGCGGAACCGATTTCGTGCTTAATTTTTTCTGCGGTCGCTTCACCAATCAAGCTGCCGTAGTTTCGACGAACATAATTGATAATAGCCTCATCAAATCGGTCACCACCGATTCGAACCGAAGAGGAGTAGACCACACCATTAAGCGAAATCACGGCAACCTCTGTTGTACCGCCGCCGATATCAACCACCATTGAGCCTGTCGGCTCTGATACACGTAAGCCTGCGCCAATGGCGGCCGCCATAGGCTCATCAATCAGATAGACCTCACGCGCACCCGCACCCAGTGCGGATTCTCGGATGGCTCGGCGCTCAACTTGAGTAGAGCCGCACGGTACACAAACCAAAACACGAGGGCTTGGCTTCAACACGCTGTTGTCATGCACTTGCTTAATGAAGTGCTGAAGCATTTTTTCGGTCACGTAAAAGTCCGCAATAACACCATCTTTCATTGGGCGGATTGCTGAAATATTCCCCGGAGTACGACCCAACATTTGTTTTGCTTCGTGCCCTACAGCGGCGACACTTTTTGCGCTACCAGCGCGGTCTTGTCGAATGGCCACAACGGAAGGTTCGTCAAGGACAATGCCCTGACCTTTTACGTAGATAAGAGTATTGGCTGTACCTAAATCGATAGAGAGATCGTTTGAAAACATGCCACGAAGTTTTTTAAACATATTCTTCGTTCATCCTGCAAGCATTAAGAAGACATAAAATTGCACTAAATGTACCAATGCCTTGCGTTATCAGCAAGGCATTGACATGTAAACATGGGCTGAATCTCGCTTTTTCTTGTAGATTCTTTACTTAATCCCTCATTTTTAATGTTAAACGATGAAAACCTCCGTTTTATCGTTCGGTAATTCTTGGCTCTCCCCGATAAATGATCCGATCATTTCCACGGTATGTTCCAAAAGTGATAACTGCCGAGGGTATTTCATCCCCAACCCCTCTCCAATTGTATTTCAACCAATCTTGGTTTCCTGAGGAACTCCAACATTCTATATCGTTATCCGTTGGATTGACTTTTCCTATCTCCCCAGTACCAATTCTTAACCACAAGCGCACTTGTTCTCTTATCGTGGCGTTTTGCTTCGCAATGAGCTCATCTGTCTCACCATTAGACACCCCACCAGATCCATTGAAACTCGCCGCTGAAGACGCACTACCAGCACTGTTCCATAAGCTTTGGCGGCAGAATTGGTTTCCAAGAAAGTGGCTTTCGTTGTCATCCAGGTTGACAACAAATTCTTCACCACTCCAAAATTCAGTACGCATGGGCACAGAAACTCGACCATTCGATTGTGTGCCCAGATCTTCCAAAATCATTCGTCCGTATCGTACGTCTGGCTGTTGAGGTAAACGCATACGTTCTTCATGCGTGTTAACAGAAAAGCTCACAGGGTCCACACCACTGATTTTCAAATCTATCTCTGTCGCTGTTGAATCAAGATCCGTTAAGATTCCGGAGTAATTAAACAATTTATCTGGATAAGATTGAGTGCGACTCACCATTAAACGAGACCAAATCACCTCTTCCGTTGGATTGAAGCGCCAAACTGCATCGCTTTGCCACAATCCATTTCCAAGATCGGAATCCTTGATTGAAAGCCGGTCTGCATGTTCCCCCACTAACGAGAAGGAGGCCTTTAACTGTTGGCTGTAGTGTTCGCCATAATTTAATGTCGGGAGAGGCTCGTCTTTTTCTGTGATGACAGAGCTTTCCGTCATGGCAGACAACGCTTTCACTTCAAACGCCACCTCATTGAAAGGCTGGTTCATGTAGACGAAATTATTTTGTCCTGTGGGATACGTAAACGCCGCTTTTTCCAATGAGAAATAAGACGGGTAAAAGCGACCAATGGAATACTTAATAAACGGTACAGACATGCCATTCAAGTAGCTGTTTTTTTCCACCCACATCTGAATGCTGCCAGCTTCAGACCACCTAAAGCGTTGATCGGAGACCCCCCATTCATTGAAATTCACGGATATTGGTGAATAACCGTTACTTAAGTGGCTCATTTGATTCGCCATCTCAAGTTTCCCCTTATGCCCTGAAGAAGGGGTATGGAGGTCAAAATACACATCAGCGGACACCTCAAAACCCGTCACACTCTCTTCGAGGCACAATAGCTGGTTCATATAACCACTATCAGGCACGCCATCATTATCGCTATCGGCGCTTGGATACCAACGTAAAGCGCTTAGCCGAGCATCGACAAATTTACCTGAGCCCACAAGTTTGCTGCCCCCACTCGCTGTACCAGAAGGGAACAACTGATAAGCACCATCTTGTGGTTCGTGACAAATAGACAACGCGAAAGGACGGCTGTTTACGGTAGCATTGCCTGCTAAGCCTGACCACGAAGGTAAGCCAGCCTGTGGTGGTTGCCATTTCGCATCAGCCACACGAAGCTTAAACTGGCCAGCCGAGGAATAAACACTGTTTAAGACCGCGACACCGTTATCAAACGGGACATTGGGTATGGTTACTCCGGTCAGTGGATCAGTTCCTTTAGGAAGGATGGTGTTGTGTACGACTAGCGTGTTGTTATTGCCGATAAGCGTTGGTTCCATCAGCTCATAGGCCATATCCAACGATTGCATACCGGTATAATCTTCAATCGTCTGACATTGCCTAGGGTTCGCTGCATTTGATGCAACGGCGGACACTTTAATGCTAAAAGGACGGTTGGCCACTTGCCCTTTATTCCCGTCGACACGATGTTCATCGGTAACTTTAAATCCATACGGAACAAATTGATACGGACCGGCATCCACCGACACATTAGTATTTTGGAGCAGACTCCCTCGAATATGGACGGGCAATAAAGAGGTGCTGGACAATTTTTTCGTCACTATCGCATCCTGCCCTGCGACAAATTCGTGTTGGAAAGGTGTGGTACAACGCGCGGGTTCGGAGTCGGAAAGCCAACAAGATTGCCCTGTTGAATTATTGGGAATGTCGACGCGAAGTGTCCCCGAATAATTATTCAGCAACTGCCTTGTTGCTTTATCGACCAACTTAAACGTCACGGCTAGGCCATCACATGTAAGCCCTGTTGTCGTGGAGGGGGTCATCACCAACTCTGGTTCAGAGAAACATCGGCTTTCGCCCGTTATTTTTGAGTACCCCGACATCGACACTCTGTTGGCGGTTACTGAACCATAGATCTCCGCATAATTGGAAAGATAAACGGTTGATTCGGAGTAAATCAACGCCTTTATTTTGTCATTGCTAGCAAGGTTTAGTTGGCATACGCCATATGGACAACTTTGTTCACTCATGTTCGTATTCTGAAGGCTAGGATCATAACCCACGATCAGCAAACTGTCTGCCTCACCAGTATGGTTGAAAGAAGAATCGTTAGAGAGTTCTAGGCGTTTCACATGTATTCTGACATCCCCACGGATATTGATCGTTGAGCGGTGAGAGATATCCAAATAATCAAAATAGTAATCCCCTTCCGTCAGCAATACTGTTGAGTCGCTGATCGACAGTCTTTTGGATGACAATGGCGATAAGGTGACTTGCTGGGATGTGATATCGGGTAATTGATCGACGATGTAAAAGTCGTTCAGCTTGTCTTTGGAAATTTGCAAAGAGGGGTCATTGGTGCAAGGCATTCCATCGCAATGGCTACCGTTTGCAAAGTACGCACTCTCAAAGCCAACATATCGTAGACCATTGGCGAGCTTGGCATTCACAACAGAGGAGCCATTAGACATATCCATTTGACTGCCGCTATTCGCCCGTCCTTGAACGGCAGAAGGGAAAGTATCACAAGTAGGTAATTCATTGGGTAAGTTGATATCTAGCTTGTCTGAAAATGCAAAGTACCCGATATCTTCTTCTGTGTGACTGCGATGCCGCAGTGAATCATTTATGGCCAAATCTTCATCAATGACAAAGCTCACTCTCTGATTGGATAGAAAGCAACGCCTAGCCCACCCACCTTGATGGCCTTCACGGGACTGCCTGCTGGCAATAAGCGCTGGTTGCTTGGTGTATTGATGAGAAAGTAGAAACCGTTGATCACACTGACGTCGTAAAGGAGCGCTTTCTCCAATAGTACCGTTGAGCTCTACGCTATTAAACTCGTAACGGACTCCCTGAGTCTCACCAGCAAAACGCCTTGAAGCGATATAGGCAATCCGCTCTTTGTGCTGCACAGGTATCTCGGAATCATATCGGCTGAGTTCTAGGTAAAGCTGAGCGTAATCATTCTCAGATTCATACACCCCCGCACTCATCCAACGGTTATTCGTATTTGTTTGTATCTGAGTAATCAACACACTGTTTTCGTAGCCATTGCGTACATAGCCAAAGTCTGAGAACAAAGCCAGTTGATGACCGGGATCACTACTCGTGATTGAACCAGCAGGGATTTGTGTAGGATGTGACATGTTAAAGCCACGGTATTGATTGGTATCAACATACCCTGCCACTATCGAATGCCCACCTTGAAGTTCGGCAACCCCAGGCTCCACAACAAAATAGCTGATAGAGGTCATTATCGGTTCATTCAGGTCTTGATATTGAGTACTAATAGGCGCACTCGTTTGTCTCACAATAAAATCCTGTGAGCTGACGGAAGTAATCACTAATTGAGCGGGTTTCTGCCCATCAGGATCCACCGTTGCAATCGTAGGGGTAACGAACACCAGCGGTGTGACTCGATAACTTTTACTGAAAGTAATACGGCATGAACTTCGACAATCTGCCTTTTCAAGCTTCCCGAATTCATAACGTGCATCTTGAAAATAATGGGCATTGACAGAAAATGGGAAGACAAACAAACAAACACAAAAAAATACAACAAACTCATTTAGAGTCACTTTCATTTGGCTTATTCCATGGCTTTAGCCCAAACTTCCTGTTCTCGGCTAACTTCAAAGGTATTGCTTCCGCCGCAAACCGCAACGGAACTGATTCTATAGAATGTTAAATCACCCGATCCACGTTCATCACAAGTGATCTTCAATGTTGAGCAAGGAACATTAGAATTGGCTCGTAACGCATCTTCAGCCGCATTAGCAGCAACATTTAAGCTGGTACACCGAGCCGATAATTGTGGCGCCCCTGCACTTTCATTTAATGGGTACATATACGTCAACCCCCATTCATTGCCTGAATGCGCCAAAAACCACGCTTGCGTACCGAGTACTTCACGAGTCAGGATATCTTGATTCGACCATTCTAATCGAACCAAAGTAAGCCCAAGCATGCCCATCACGACAATAATAAAAATGGCAATAATTAGCACGCTGCCTGTCTGGCTCTTTTTATGGGACATTAAGCACCTGCACATCATGATTGTAGTGACTTTGCTCACCATCACTTTCGAATAGTATATCCATGTGCACTAAACCACCACGTTGTAATGACATTCCACTGACGGTAAATGCGGCGCTGGCGGCATTTTCACCGACTGGGACCACCGTCCCTTCGTCTCGAGTGATTTGCCCCGTTCCCACATTCACGCAGTATTCCACTTGCTCTGAGGGAATATAAATATAATGTCGATTCGCAATTGAATTGCTCGGAAAGGAAGCCGACATGCTGTAGATTGCACCGCTTAAACTTACCCCAGTCAATAACACAGAAGCGGAGGAAGGATCGACCAAGTCCGATACTTGGCTTGGATTAATCACCAATCGGGCTCCAGCACTGATTGCTGCACTCATATCAGCTTGGGTAAAGCCGTCGTTACCCACAATAAACTGCAGCGTATCACTGCCTCCGCTTATCGAATCGATCATTTTGTAAAAGCCAGAATACCGAATGGGATAGAAGGATACACAAGAACCACCGTTTGAAGCCGTCAAACTATTAGGTACGGCGTGCCTAATTTCACGGGACATTTTCTCAATCACAAACCGCGCTTGATTATGCAGCGCTTGCCTTCGAGTCGTATCGGCATACCCCTGAGCACCAATTTTCACAAACCCTGCAATGCCGATAAACATGATGGAGACGATCAGTATCGTGACAATCATTTCCACCAAAGTGAACCCTAATTTTTTCATTAGTAGTTCCCCTTATAAGCACTGAATCGGAATTCCCCATACTGACCAGCTACCACCGTTAAGGTAATCCGCTTATATCGTTGTAAAGAGTCCGTAAAACCAAGGTCACTGCTCGGGATGTAAACCACGGCAATCTCAGTTCTAAAATTTGGGTAGTCGTTAGCAATATCAGAGCCAAAAATATCGTTGAGGCTACCGCGTGCACTCAGTACACAGTCCGACACATTATCATTGGTATGCCAACATCCGATGTAATCGTCAACATCATTAAACGTGGCTGTCGTTTCTCCCACTTCCGGGCCTAACGTCACAGTACAAGCTGGAGCGCCTGTTTCATCACACCGGATAATACTGCCATTTGGATCACTTTCATGATCAAACCCTCTTGCTAGCATTTCTGTCATGATGCTTTGCGCCAAAATAGACGCTCGAACGTCGTATTGTGACTGTGCAGAATTCTGAACACGAGGAAAGAGAATGGAGAGCAATACCGACATCGAAATGCCTAAAACAATGATGGCAACAATGCTTTCAACCAGTGTAAAACCGCGTTGCTTAACAGCCATACACAAACCCTTCACTGTTAATGCAAACGCGAGCCGACTCTACCCCATTAGAAATACCAACAGTAATGTTGCCCCCAGCACTAGGTGTGGTACAACCAGAAATACACGTTGGTACACCTAACAGGTCAAACTCAACGATCATGCTTGCGGGTGTAAAAGAGAAGGTTTGGTCATCAATGAAGACATAGTTGCTTCGATTGTCTGCAGTACAACCAGTACCCGAGCCTAAACAATTGCCTGAAACCACTAAGCGGTATTGGCTTTGATTGCCAGAGTAATCGAGGGAAGGGAGATTGGATTGCATTCGACCGAGTTGAATTTGTCGAATAATGGAAATGGCTTGTTCTTGAGCAGCGAAAGTTGAAAAACCAGAAACGCCCACATATTTACTGGTAGCATAAGTGGATATAATGCCTAACAGAAGAATAACTACGATAAGCTCTGTAAGGGTAAAACCTGATTGACGAGTAAAACGTACCGCCTTATAGGAAATAGGATTATAAGTTTCATGCTTTACCCAATAGATAAATTTACTCATGCTCAACTCGTAATACCCAAATGAGGGGCAACCGGTGCCCCTCTACCGTTTCTTTACGAGCAGTTAGTGCTGACGACTGCAGCTTTCGCTGGAGTGGTTGCATTTTCAGCCTGAGTATACTTAACACAGTTACCCGTATATCCAGAGATACCGAAAAACACTGCAGGAGGATTACCAGTGACTGATTTAATAAATTTAAAGTCAGTACCAATACCATCCACAATGGCAGTTATAGCGGTCGAAGTAGCATTGGGGTAGCCGTAAGTCGTTTGCACCGTTGTGCCAGCAACAGAAACTCCACCAGATGTGCCTTCAAGCCCTGCGATCGCTGCCTTCCCATAGACCAGACTGGCAGACCCTTTAATGGCACCAACTAACCCCTCTAAGGTTGCCTTTCTAGCATCATCTTGTATATTCAAAAACTTAGGTGCAGCGGTTACTGCCAGAATACCCAAAATAACAATTACCACCACTAATTCAATTAGCGTGAAACCGCCTTGTCTTTTCATAGTCACTTCTCTCTATGTTTAGATATTAACGCTGCAACCAACTCAGTTACTGCAATTCTACGGTCACACGACCAGTTTTTATTTCATACACAAACTTATGATCACTGCCTTCTTGCTGCACATATGAACAAGTGCTCTCAGAACTATTGGCTTCAGCTGTGTATTTTAAATCGGATAGGTTGCTGCTTGCTGCATCGCCTACTTTAGGTGAGTTTTGCAGCAAGTTTTCCATCAGATTGACACAATCAGATGACGATATCGTTGATGGAGCAGACGTTTGCCCAGTAGTTCTTAACGCAATCGGGTAGCCGTCTCTAAATGAACTGTCACTCCCATCATCACTAAAAGAGCGAGTTAACCAAAACTCCACACCATCATACTCAATGTAATGTTGTTTGCTATTTCCAGTACCTATCCCAGGTCTTCCTTTTGCCTCCCACTGCGCTCTTGCCGAAAGGACACCTGTGGCATACCCCCCGGCAACAGCCTCAATGCTGGCTTTTTTGGCTTCATCGGTGACATCTAAAAACTTGGGCAATGCAGCGGCGGCTAGCAAACCAAGAATAACAATCACCACAACCAGTTCTACTAATGAAAAACCGAGCTGCTTTTTCATTTCTTCACCTATGTTTTTTTCTCATTCCTGAGTAATTTAATTATATCGAACACCAACAAGTAAAACTATGATTTAAGAGGTTTAACTGCCTATTTAATAGTACTTATTGAGAGCGTCTTCTCACTCAAAACCAAGTCCAATACCTTTTTTTGCTTAAATTCATATTGGCAGTGATAAGTCGGATAACCAGATATCATCGTAATTTCTGGATCAGCAAGATACGTGTTCCCTAACCTAGGATACAAGGTTTCTAACCACCACTTACAGTTCACTTTATTATCAAGCAAGGGCAATACCCACCCGTTACCATCCAATTGAATTTTTTCACCTTCATACTCAATAACACTAGGCTTCTTACTGATAACCCATTGCTGCCTAAAGGCATTAGCTCGCTCTGTAATCTGGTTTTCTAACATCAAAAAAGTGGTATCGGATGCTTCATCGTCAATTTTTTGCCAATTGATAACCAACGTCGCTAATAGAATGCCTACTAAGAATATCCAAATGGCAAATGCAGGAACGATTTTGCCGTTCATGTTAAAGCACCCATTTATTTTTGAATCGCATCCAGCATGCCCCACATCGGCAAGAAAATACCCATAGCCAAAATCAACACCATCCCAGCCACAATCGTCAGTAATAGCGGTTCTATTCTCGCCGTTAACGTTTTCAGATCATAATCCACTTCGCGATCGTAAAAGTCTGACACTTCGAGCAACAGTTCGTCTATTCGTCCTGTTTCCTCTCCGACAGAAATCATCTGAATAACCAAAGGGGTGAAAATTTGGCTCTGAATGGCGGTTGACGACACGGTACTTCCCGCTTCAATTGCCGATTTCATTTCCAAAATTCTGAGCTCTAAAAATCGATTACCAAGCGCTTCCCCCGACAAAACCAAAGATTGGTTTAGCGGAACCCCCGATTTCAGCATCAGTGCAAACGTTCTTGAAAATCGTGACAGTTGAGCTCGATTAACAATATCTCCCACAATCGGAATTCTTAACCTAAACTTATCCCACTTCTCTCTGCCATCCGCCGTTCCGATCCAAGCTTTCATACCAAATAAAAAGGCAAAAAAGGCAATGATCAACCAAACCCAGTAATTCACAAAAAAGTTGGACGTACTAATTAAAATCCTTGTCGGCAAAGGTAAGTCGACGCCAAACTTTGCAAACATTGATGCAAATTGCGGAATGACTTTAACATTCAACACGATCATTGCAATTGAAATAAAGCTCAATACGAAAATGGGGTATCTCATCGCTGTTTTTATTCTTTTCTGCGTTTCCAATTCTTGCTCATAATATTGAGAAAGCTGAAGCAAGGCTTGGTCTAAACGCCCCGTATTCTCCCCAACATTGATCATTGAAATGAACAGCGAGCTGAATACTTGGGGGTATTGCTGCATGGACGAAGACAAATTTCGACCATTGGTTAGCTCATTTCCAACTTCTTCCAAGGCATGCTTGAGTTGCTTGTTCCCACAATTTTGAACCAACCCTTTGATTGCTCGTAGGATGGGGACACCTGCTTTCGTTAAGCTATACAGCTGTCGACAAAATATAACGAACACTTCCAGCGGAATCGATGGTGTAAACAGAGCAGCAACATCGAAGCTGATGCCCTCTCCCGCACTTTTCTCTTTGCTGATCGAAGTTGGTATTACTCCTTTATTGATCAGTGCTTCAGCGGCAAGTTCCTCTGTTGGGGCATCAACTTGACCTGCCACCTTGCTGCCTTGTATATCTCTGCCTTGGTACTGATAAGTCGCCATGTTATCACCTTAGAGCAGAATCGGTTCAATCGTTGCCGAAGAATCACCTTCACCGAGGTTCATGACTTCATTCAAACTCACCACACCTTTCAAAGCCAGCTCCATAGCAGAAGCCAGTAAAGGTTTGTATCCCTCAGCTCTGCGTGCTTGTTTGGCAAATTCAACCGCATCACCTGAACGAAGCGCATCCATCATATTCAGTTCAAGCTCTAGTAATTCAAATACTCCGACTCGGCCTCGATACCCTGTTAAATTACAATTTTGGCACCCTTTCCCTTTGAAGAAGGGGGCACCGATTTGGTTAGGAAATCGGCTACCAAGCCATTGTTTTCGAGATTCATCGACATCATCGTGAGTACGGCAATCTGGGCAAATTTTTCGCACAAGTCTTTGTGCCAAAACGGCTCTTACTGCACTGGCTACCAAATATCCAGGCGCCCCCATATCCATCATGCGCAGTGCACTGTCGATGGCATCGTTGGTGTGCAAAGTACTTAATACTAGGTGACCTGTTAATGCGGCTCTTAACCCAATTTCCACCGTTTCTTGATCACGCATCTCCCCCACCAATATAATGTCTGGGTCTTGACGTAAGAACGTTCTCAAAATCGTAGAGAACCCAAGATCAATCTTCGTATTGACTTGAACTTGGTTAACACGCTCCAGACGGTACTCCACGGGATCTTCTACTGTAATGATTTTCTTGCTCGGTTCATTTAATTCAGACAGTGCCCCATAAAGCGTTGTTGTTTTCCCCGAACCGGTTGGTCCCGTGACTAAGATCATGCCATGAGGCCGTCTGAGTTGCCTTCGTAACCTTACCAATAAGTCTTCGGGCAACCCCGATTCATCGAGCTTTCTTACGCCAGCAGATTGGTTAAGCAGTCGCATAACCACAGATTCACCGTGCTGGACAGGCATCGTGGACATACGAATATCAATAGACTGACCTTTCACACGAATATTGAAGCGACCATCTTGAGGTAAGCGTTTTTCCGAAATATCCAAATTCGCCATCAATTTAAGCCTCAGTACCAATGCTGAAGCGATATTGACTTCGTTCAACAGCGTCTCATGAAGCACGCCATCAACACGCTGTCTAAGCCTCAATACATTAGAGTCAGGTTCGATGTGAATATCGGATGCGCCAACTTGAATGGCATCTTCAAACAGAGAGTTGACCAGCTTTACAACCGTCACCTCTTCGCTGTCTTCATCATCACCAAAAGAAAAATCGAACGTATTAGTGACCTGATGCTCGGCCTGAAGCTGTTCGGCAAACGAGGCGATTTCTTTCGTTCGGCGATAATAGCGATCAAAACCTTCTACTAACTGCTTTTCTGGGGCGATAACAAAATCAAGCTCGTATTGCTGAAGTTGACTCAACAAAGATTCCTGAGCAAATAAGTCAGCAGGATCACTCATCGCGACACGCAGTGTGTCTCCCTGCCGACCAACCACTAACGCCCTCAATCGACGGGCATGTACCTCGGGTAATATCTGGACAGCCTCAACGTCCACATTGGCTCGACCAAGATCGATGAGAGGCACATTAAGTTGTTGCGACAGGAAAGTGAGCATTTGCGCTTCGGTTAAGAAGCCAAGTTGTATTAAGGTATCCCCAAGCTTTCTGCCCGTTCTCTTTTGGTGACTTAGCGCTTCTTCAACTTGATGTTCTGAGATGATGCCTTCTTCAACCAACAGATCGCCAAGACGTTTACGTAGTTTAATCTGCATTTGAAGACGCCTCTCTGTCGTTAATGTATGCAATGCGTTCACGGATAAAGCGGTTGGTTTGCACCGACAACCCAACGCGATTCAGTGCTTTTTGGTATGACACTTTTGCTTGGGAATACTGAGCGCTTCGCTCTTGTTGTATTCCTAATCCTAGCCACCACTTACCGTTTTCCTGATCTTGCTGTACTAACATCTGATAGCTTTCAAGTGCAATCGGATAGTTTTTGAGTTGCTGCGCTAGTCCTGCCCTTGCAGCGAGGTAATCTTGTTCTGGGCGAGGCGGTAAGTGCTCAAGAACACCCAGTGCGGCTTCATTGATCCCTTCTTTTACTAAAATATTCATTGCGGCTAGCCTCAGCACTTGGTTATCTCGATCAAGCACGATGCCTTTTTGCAATATCTCTAGAGACTGGCGTACATTGCCGCGCCCATAATAAAGCGCTGCCAATTTTTTACGGACCACATCATCTTTGGGAACATAACGAAGGGCCGTTTGATACCCTTTTATCGCACCATCGAAATCATTGGCATCTAACGATTTTTTTGCCCGAGACAACGCTTTATCCGCTAACTGCTTTGGGGTAAGTTCAACCTGTTGAATCGACATTTCGCCATTGGTTATAGGTTGCTGACGTAGTTCATATTGATCTATTTCTGCCACTGAAGAGGTTTTTGCCACTGGAACCTGAGAGGCTTTTTCAGAAATAACATTCGCCTTTTCAGTCTTGCCTTCTTTCTGAGAAGCAAGTGCCTGTGTCTTAGGTTTTGTTTCCTTTGCCGCTTGTAATGTAGGAGCTTCTGTTTTTTTAATAACTGGGCTTTTCTCTACTTGAACTGGCTCTTCTATCGACGTCGGGGATGATTGAGGGGCGGCGCGGCTTTTTTCTGACTCAACGTTTGTAACGTGAACACCATCAGATACCGAGGATGCCACGAAACTTGGTGATGCTTCATCATCTTTCGTGACTTGATCTGAGTATATGTTCGTCACTGACTCTGACACCGTTTGCTGTGTTGGTGGAGTCGCTTCCATCATAACAACAGTGGTCACTGGTTTCGCAGCGTTTGAGGAACGATTGGGTTTAACGTTTTCGGATACTGGCACGCTGTCGGATATTTGAACGCTTTCAGAATCGCTGGTTGGTTGCCCTAACATCAACCAAGCCCCACCAGCCACCGATATAACAACAAGCATCACAATCCACATAGCTTGCGAACGCTTTTTTAAAGGAGAAACCTCCACTCGTTCAATACGCCCTGATGACGATTTATTCGCTGACATTTCAGATAATGCTTTGTTGATCACGCTCATGATACCCCCCACCCCCACAAGAATGGCTTTTTAAATCTGGGTTTGACAGTATCTAGCGTATCATTAATCGCGTTATAGACGTGAACCATGTGAATGTGAGTCGCGTTCGAAGTAAACGCCAGTAGCAGTGCTTTATGGCAAACTTGATTAATTAAGCGAGGGATACCTCGTGACGCTTTCCAAATCGCTTTTTTTACTTTTGCCTCAAACAAGTTAACATTTCCACCACTCACCTGTACTCGATGATCGATATACGCAAAAGCTTCTTCAATAGAAAGGGGTCTTAACGTTGCACTGAAAGAAATACGTTGACGTAACTGTCTAAGGTGGTGCTGCTCCAAACGGGCATCCAGCTCTGGCTGACCTAACAAGACGATCTGCATCAGCTTGGCCTGTTCCGTTTCAAGGTTTCCAAACAATCGGATCGCTTCAAGCGCTTCATCACTCAAGCCCTGAGCTTCATCAATCAACGCCACAACACGCTTCTCGTTTAAGTGTAATTTGAGTAATTTTGCGTGAATGTCATCAACCAAGCTATCGCTGTTTCTAATTTCGACTTCAAGCTCTTTTGCTATCGCAATTTTTAGCTCTTCACCAGTAAGTTGGGGGTTAGGCAAATACACCAGCGACACATCATCGACTAGCTGATTAATGAGCATCCGGCACACCATGGTTTTTCCCGTGCCCACTTCACCGGATACTTTGATAACGCCCTCACCCATTTCAATAGCAGACAAAACGGTTTGGATCGCCTCATAATGCGGCACTAACCCCTGAAACAATTCAGTGTTGGGAGTTAACGAAAAAGGCGCTTGTTTAAATCCAAAAAATGTCTGATACATAATTATTCTTCAGGGAACCACTCTTGCAATAAGTCTCGTGAACGTTCCAGCTCTTGCTGCCATGTGTTAACACCCACAACTGTTGGTCTTAATAAAATAACGAGTTCTGTTTTTTGCGTCAGCTTAGTTACGTTTCGGAATAAATGCCCCAAACCAGGCACATCACCTAAGAATGGAATTTTGGAGACCTGATCAATGGTATTGGATTTCATCAGACCACCGATCACAACCACATCGCCATCTCGAGCTCGGATGACTGAATCTGATTCGCGGATTGAACTTTTGGCCAGAGGTACTTCGTACTTTTTCCCTTCAAGGTTGATGACTTTTGTCTGTGTTTGAACATCAATAACGGCTGGGTGAACATGAAGCAGGACAAAACCTTCATCATCAATTTGTGGAGTCACATCCAAGGAAATTCCAGAGAAAAATGGCGTTAGCTCAATGTTTGGCGCCGTATTCGCATTGTCACCGCTGCCGACCACACTGGAAATGTTCGTGACGAAATACTCATCAGAACCGACTTTTATGACCGCTTTCTGGTTATTCGCTGCGGTCACTCGTGGGCTAGACAAAACATTTAAATCACCTTGGGTGCCGACAAAACTCAGCACGCCAGCGAAATCTCCATTCTTAATCGTGACATTGGTCTGCCCACCAAGTAATGAACCAATCGCATCTAGCCCTGGCAAAATGGGGGCACTTCCGTCGGCAGGAATTAAACCCCGCCCGATCAAAACATTTGCATTGCCAAATGTCGACGTTAGACCGCTCCAATTGATCCCTTGCTGATAACCATCAGACAACGTCACCTCGAGGATCTTAGCTTCTAGAATGACCTGTCGCTGCATGCGCTGCTGCGACACACCGAGGAATTGTCTGATCTCTCGAATTTCATCAGGATAGGCTCGAATTGTTAGCACACTGGCTTGAGGAGATACAACCACATTCCGACCCTCCCCACTCCCTATAAGTGTCTGGACTGCTTTTTCTAATTGAACCCAAAAATCACTTTCACTGATGGTTTCTATCTCAGTCCCACCCGTTGAAGAGGAGCTGGAACCGCTGGATGTTCCAGAAGAACTCGTGCTGCTTTCGTCATCTTTACTGGTAATGGTTCCTGTTGCAATGGAGGTCAATGAACGCCCCAGCCTTTTGAACTGAAGATAGTCAACAGGAATGGTTTCTGTGCGTAACCCCGCCGGATAAATCTGAATGAGTTTTCCGCTTTGAACCACTTCAAAACCGTAAAGATCGCGTACAACTTTAAGCACTTCATCTAGCGTTACATCGGTCAGGTTCATGGTTATACGACCGGCGACATCAGGGTGGATGGCCGTACTGTAGTCTGTCCCTTTGACAAGACCGGCAAAAAAAGTTTTTGCCTCTACACCATTTGCTTGCACTCGAAAACGTTTCAATGTTGGTGAAACGACAAACTCTTCGCTCTCTAGATCTGGCATTAAATCAGCTTGTACAGAAGCGGGAAGATCTTCTAAGCTTTTACTGCTCGCTTCATTGATCACGTCATTAAGCGCTTCTTTGACCTCGACAGGATCACGATGTCCCATAGAACAAGCCGTTAGTGACACGATGATGATTGCTACTACAATATTACGCATAATGTCTATGAAACCTTACTGTTTAATGTCAGAAGGAAACAACTCTAATCGCCATCGCTTCCCGCTTTTTATCAAATCCACAAACTCTGGTTCGATCCTGTTGACCAGATACCCTTGCATATATTTCCCTTTCTCTACAACTGTATCGTCTATGATGGCATAGCATGACGCACCTTCCGTACAAATAATGGATTGCAGTTTTGGTACTGGCACGACCGCTTTTCTCTTAGATTGGTTTTGTGTCGTTGTTTTTGGTGCTTGCCAGCCAAGTGGTGCGGTAGGATCTTGGTTAGCGTACCCAAAAGAGCTCAATATGATTGCTAAAGCGAAAAACATTCTAACCACCGATAAACTCCTGCCCCGTGCCTAACGTATAAACAATAAGAACCAATCGGGCTGACGGATAATCTTCAACTTGATATTGGTAACTACGCCAGAAATATGTCGTCGGCATGCTTTCCAGTTCAATCAAATAATTTTTTATATCAAAATAGCTTCCCGTAATTTCAATTTTGACAGGATGTATGTAATACCCAACTGTTTGAGATTTTCCATTAGCAATAATAGACTCAGCTGGTAAAGAGCTTAGGCTTTCTAACTTTAATCCTTTGCTACTGATGAGGACATTTTCTAACAACTCCGCCATCTGACTCGGTGTCACCAAAGATTCAACCACCAGCCCCAGTTGTTCAGACAACTGCTGACTGCGCATCTTCAAACGGGCAAGCTTTTCATCGATGTCTTTGTTAGGGTCAGATTTGAGCTGTTTACTGACCATCGCCATCGTGGCGTTAGTGGTATTAATGGATTGAGTTAAAGAGGTATATTCAGCGCTTAGAGAAGCTTTCACTTTAAATGATGGCTCCAAAAGAACAGTTAATGTGATGAAAAATATCGCCACCCATCCAGCAACCGTAATCAACCACTTCTCTCTACTGGAAAGCGCCGAAAATTTTTCACTGAGGCTTTGAAGAAGTGCCATCGTTATTCACTCCCTCGTTTCGCTTGCAGTTCAAAGGTCACGATATCGCTGTCATTTCTACCGATATTAAATTGCTCAAAATTACGTCCAACTAAATCCAACTCGTTTCTAAATTGTTTTATCCAGCTCGGAACGGCACTTGGCGTTCGGGCTAACCCTGATACGTTAAGTGTGTTTTGGCTAATGGTTATTCTACTGAGTGATATGTCATTTCTACCTAATCGAGATAACGCCCCCATAATGCCTGAATAGCCGGCTTGTTTTTGGTTATCAAATTGCCCGACGGCATTAAGGGAGGCTTCTTTTGATTTGATTTCTTCTTCGATTCTAACGACAGCATCTAATTTATTTGGAGATGGCTTATGCTCACCTAACATTGCTTGCAGTTCCACTAACTGAGTTTTAAGCAATTTCGATTGCTCTGATAAGCGTGAAATTTTCGTTTTTTCGGTAAGAATTTGATACTCATTAAAACCGTAGTAACTCAGCATTACTGCCCCAACTATCAGCCAACTTAACGCAACCACCGGCAGAGTGAAGAATTCTTTCTTCGGCTTAAGATGATCTGGGTATAAATTGACATGATATTCATGTGTAAGGGCATAAAGAGAAAGCACTTCCCCACAACGTTGATCTTCTTCCATCAGCGTTTCAACTTTAACACTAAGCCTTTCTTCTAAAGCCGAAGTCAGCTCCTCATCGACTTCGTCATCACAACAAATAAAGAGTTTATGGAATTGCGCCTGTTTGATTTGGGAACTGAGATAATCGACCGACCGTTGCATTTCCAATGCAAGACCATCAACCTGAAGGCTGCTCGCTTGAGGCCCAGTAAGAGGAGCCGACACGCCACGAATGGTCCGGTGAAAACATATATTTCTTCCAACATAGGCATTGATTTTAAAGTTGCTTTGTGCACTTTGATGGAGTAACAAAAAATCTTCTGCTTGCTGATGAGTCTGCCCCCAAACTTCATCTTCAGGCAGAATTCTTTCCAGCTTCACTTGGCATTTTTCTAGTATGGTCAGCAAAGGCGTCAACGTTCTCTTACTCAGTACGTACGCTTGAATCTTATTACTATTGGGTAAAGCGATACCATCAGCCACGATGTCTGATATTCGCTCTGTGATCAGGTCTTTGAGTAAAAAAGGAAGGGCAACCGACCATTCTTCTGCGGGTAGCTCAGGTCGTTCAATCTGATACGTTTGATAATGATGAGAACCCAATACAATCACGACACTGGAATTCACATATTGCTCTTCAGCCAAAAGCTTGAGAAGCGTTTTTTCCCAGCCGGTCTCTTTGACTGAGTATGATTCGACCTTATTATCTAATAAGCAGTAAACGGCATCTTCAAGGAGAGCTAGACTCACCTTTTTTGTACTGGAACTTTTTCCTTTACAGCGTTCTAGCAAAGAAACCATTTTATTCATTACTTACTGCTCATATTTTCTGTCGCCATCGATTTCTGCGACCAATTTTAACCTTTGACGCAAGATGTTTTGGAAAGAGCAATTCTTCTTTTTCGAAAAACCGACCTTGACCTCCGTCAATGCCCAAATTTTGTAACGCTATCCATTCAGAAGCATTTTCGACCCCAACAGCAATAACTTTAGTTTTACTGTCCATGCAAGCACCAATTAAGCTTCTTATGAACAACTGATTTTCTTGCCTTTGATCTATTTTTTTTATCAAACTGCGATGCAGTTTAAGATAATCAACATCCAGATCTTTTATGTAATGTGTACTTACTATTGTCCTACCAGCTTGATGAACAATAATTTTGCATCCCAACCCAGAGATCATACGAATAACGGGCCGTACATAATCTAAATTTTTTACTAAACTACTTTCCGAGAACTCAAAGCTAATTCTTTTCCGCATTTCATTTGGCAGTTGCAATAGTTCATCTCGGAGCCAACGTGTGTAGATCTTTTCCTTGAATGGAAGCACGTTTATATTTAAAGAATAACATATTCTTTCATTTTTCGTCTTTAACCAGTCGAGAATTTCTTGAATAACCACACGATCCATGGTGGTTTCATAACCAACTTGTTCAATAGCACCCATAAATCGAGAGGCCTTTATAATGGCTCCGCTTTCATCCTTCAGCCTTAGAAACAATTCATGATGCAATAATTCATCTTGTTGATTCTCTCTTATAAAACAGGATTGCGAATATATCTGTATACTAGACGAGCAAAGTGTTTTGTCGAACAGTGTCCTCCAACGGACATTGCCTCTGGCAATATCTTTCTTTTGCTTTTTATCAAACCGAAACCAATTATTCACGAGCTCTATTTGTGCCGTTTTCAATGCTGTTTCAGCCTCGTCTAATATATAACCACGTCGCTCCCCTTCAGAATATAAACTTGCCCCAATATGACACCAGTTATCATGAGACAATGGTGAGAGCGGCTCTATTTTGGAAATCTGTTTGATGATTTGGCTACAAAGTGACTCTATTTCTTTGCTGCTTTGATGAGGAACCAAAATGGCAAAATCAGACTCATAGTAGCGAGAAAATATAACATCCGGAAAGCGCTGAACAATGTTAGATAAACGTTGTCCAACCTCAATCGTAAATTCATCAACGGACGCTTTATCGTTGAATGAGGTAACATCATCCCAAGATTTGATCCTAAATAATACAATCCCACCGTATGAGCCCGCTTCTTGTAGACTCGCCTCTAACTTGGAATCAAAGAGCACTCGATTTGCCGCCCCAGTCAGTTGGTCTAAAAAAGTATGGGTGCGAATAAAGGTATCAAAGCGACTGCGCTCTTGCCGTGAATCTCCTAATTCTTCGATTAACTTATCTAACGCCTCGCTTGCGGTGTAAGGCCATTCTCGTTCGTCACCTTTGGCAAACTCTTGTGTTTTCCCGGCAAGGATCATTCGTCCTCTTTCTTCTAACAGTTCAGATCCATAAAGCTGATCCTTAAGCCACTTTATGCCTTGTCTTAAACAAAAAACGATCAGCAAGACGGCTAGCGTAATCGAAGACATAGCACCGACGGAATACTCAAGCCCAACATACGGCGGCAATACTGTAAAATGAATTTGGTAGCTAGGGTGGTGTTGCAACGGATAAGTCAGCTGCTGTGCTCGTTCGACCTGCAAAAAGGAACGTGTGTCTTTGTAGTAATACAGTGAACCCGATGGCGAGGTGACCTCCATTTCGAGTACATTACTGGCCTGAAGCAATTTGGGTAGCCATTTGGCCATAGATTCGGTCGCTTCAGGATTATCCAACTCAGAATCGACAACATCCACGATGCCTGAAATATAGTGGTGGACATACTCCTGCCCTATTCGCTTAAACGATAGCGTCCCACCAATAAAAAGGATAAACATCGCACTGACGACTATCATGGTCACAAATGCAACCAATCGAGTGCTTAATTTGAGCGTAGGGGTGTATCGCATTGTCAGGCGAATTCCTTTTCTTGCCAGTTCAAGTAAGACTGCTAGAGTCTGTTAACCTTTCATGATCACATTTTGTTCGAGTTCTAGGCATTATCGCCCATAAGGCAGAACGACGGCACTGAATAGGCGCTACTTTGTATAAAGACCTCAAAAATGACTGCAAAAAACAATCCCGAAACGTCAACAAACTCTAGTAATACGAGGTTTTCTTTTTTAATGAATCGCACAATCGATATCGTGCTCAAGTGACCTTATACTCTGAGGTAACTTGAGTATGAGGTAGCTTGAGTATATTGTGAGTAGGGAATGGATGATACACAAGTTATTTGATAAAAACCCAAACAAAAGCCGCGAACATTCGCAGCTTTGTTGATTATTATGAAACACTTAAAGATGGTGATTCGTTTCATTCTTCTAAAAATTTTTTAGAGCAGTAAAGTATGCCGTATTTTCACTGAACCGCCGTGAGATAGTAAAACGCCATAAGGCAAAATGCGAAAACGGGTCACACGTCTCCCTCTTGAGTTATCGAGTATGAGTTCGCTTCTGCATTCTCTTTCGAGCGCTTACTTACCCTTAACCCACAAGCAACACCTATGATAACCAGCACGATTGCTGCAAACTCCCCACTATTTGGCAGTCTCTCATCGGCAATAAACCCGTAAACTAAACTCGAAATGGTTTCAAACACGATTAACTGACCCGCTAAAGCGACCGGTAAATGTCGAGAGGCTTGATTCCATAATATAGTGGCAAGCCAAGAAACGACGATCCCAAGGAAGAGGCAAGCAGCAATAATTTGAAGAAAACGCTCATCTCCAGTACTTGTTAAAAAATTCAGCGCATTGGTGAACATGCCTAATATAGGAAAAGCGATAATGCTTTGAGCTAGGCAGCATACTCCTATCGCTAGAGACCATGAGTTAGAGGAGACGTTTGGATTTTCTTTCAAAAAACGCGAATTTTTTACTCCGTAATAGGTCCATAGACCCAACGATATGAAAGCCAATAATGCGCCCACGACAAAGTTTTCGCTTTCACCCGTGTCGATATCACTTAAGCTAAAAGTCACCATTCCACTTAAGATAAACGCTACAGGAACGACTAGGCTCTTAAACGAATACTCTTTCTCTACAATATTGCCTGCAATGATGAGTGACACTGGAAGAATACCAATTATCAAGGCGGATATCGTAATGCCGCTATAGTGTATGCTGCTCGTCAGAAACAAGTAATACCCTACGTTACCTGCGAAACCTAAAGCGAAAGCAGTAATCCACTGGTCCTTTGATAATTTATCCCAGCTCTTTCGAGTGAATAGGATTAATACCAGAGAAACGATGCCATAGACCAAATATCGACCAAAAGCGATAACCATTGGGTTAGCTTCTGGAAGAATATGAGGGATAAGGAACGCCGTTCCCCATATGCAATTTACCAGTATTCCCAGTGCAATAAATGTCCCTGTACTCATTCAAACACTTCCTCATGTGTCGCAATATCTACAGTCGCAAGATTGTTATCGTCTATCACTTTTTTTTCACTAGAAGAAATAGCCTTCCTAATCGGCTTTGGAAGATTGAAACAATGTTCGTGACTCATGTGATCGTAGTATGTTAAGGCGTCTAACTTTATCTGCCCGAGATTGTTTCCCAAAGTATGAGAGGATATCCTGTCAGGATTAATGTTCATGCTCGCGTATAAAAAGCCCCACGGCGTCCCGTATGAGGGGACAAAACTTGAGTAACTACAAACAAAATCAAAGCAACGCCTAATGGTATCCCTGACCCGCAAATGAAACCCTAAATCAAGAGGATTCATCTGTCCGGCTTGGGTAACAACAGCGCCATTTGTGGTGAGCAGCGATTTGACTTTCTGATAAAAAGCGTGGGTAAATAGTTGTGGTACATAACTGTCTCCAGTCGAATCTGGTAAATCTGCGATCACCAAATCATATGTCCCTATGGCTTCATCGCTTAACTCATGCAACCAATCATACGGATTGGAATGAAAATGCAATGTGTGTTGAAAAGGTAATGGACCACTCCAATGCAGAAATGGCAAGTAATGCTTTGATAAGGCATATAGTTGCGGGTCGATATCAACCTGAACCACTTCTTCTACACTTGGAATCAACCTAAGTCTATTGAGCACTCCGCCATTGGCACCACCAAAACACAGTACACGCTTTATGTCATGCCTGAATGCAAAGGCAGGAAAAATAATCCGATTCGGACTAAACCCACAATCCAGTGCAAGCTGCATGTGCTTGCGCGAATTTACGAAAATCCCAAAGCCATTTGATTCCAACATTTTTAACAAGGTTGGATTATCATTTGCCATTGACGCAAAGTGAATTCCGAGATGAGGATAAGGAACTGACTTGAATTGGTTAATGTTCTTTTGAATGAGTGATTCACTGTAGAAGTAAAAAGATGAGTCACCTAGATTGGCTCTTTCTAATAATATCCTTTCCATAAACATTCCCTGTTGGTTAACAAACTTGCTCCCTGAAACACACTAAAACGAGAAAAACGCCCCTCCCAATACAAAATCGAAACATTAATTTAACAATTAAACGAAAATATGCAAATCAATGTATAGATTTATTGCTCATATAAAAGGGCACTGCTGCTCATCTCATCAGCCAAGAAACAGAGCCAACCTGAAAGCCATCTGACTCGGTGTTAGTGAATAAGACCGCACCACTCAATGCGAATGAAAGAAAAATAAAAAAACCCGCTAGGTTAGCGGGTTCATGTCATTTAGGTGCTTATTTTTACACTGTTAAGTTTTACAACAGTTAGAACGGAATATCGTCATCGAAATCCATTGGTGGCTCATTATATTGAGGTTGAGCCTGTTGTGGCGCTTGGTGTTGCGGCTGTGGCTGCTGCTGCGCTGCTGGCTGCTGGTAAGATTGTTGCTGTGTTGGCTGCTGTGGCTGCCCCCAGCCTCCTTGCTGTTGTCCCATACCTTGAGCTGGAGCACCTTGCCCTTGCTGACGCCCACCCAGCATTTGCATTACACCATTAAAGCCTTGAACAACCACTTCTGTCGTGTAGCGTTCTTGCCCATTTTGGTCTTGCCATTTACGCGTTTGCAATTGACCTTCAATGTATACTTGCGAGCCTTTACGCAAATATTCGCCTGCCACTTCAGCCAGTTTTCCAAACAAAGCAACACGGTGCCATTCTGTTTTTTCACGCTGCTCACCTGTCGCTTTATCACGCCACGATTCTGAAGTCGCAATGGTAATGTTTGCCACAGCACCGCCGCTAGGCATATAGCGGATTTCTGGGTCATTACCTAAATTCCCCACCAAAATAACTTTATTGATTCCACGGCTAGCCATGTTTTGCTCCGTCTAAATTCACTTCGACTAAAATTTAACGTTCAAGGATACCATGATATCAGCAATGCTCAAATCAAGGTCGACATAGTAAAAGTAATGTGATTTGTGTTTACTTCCAAGTTATCTCTTGCAATAGGCACTATCACTTTGAAGCGACAAAGTACAGCGCTATTTTTTCACACTGATCCTGCCAGATAAACAGACAAAATCACACCTATACAAGAGGTTAAAACTGGATGTTAAAAATCGCATTCAAGCAATACCGTAAAAAAAAACAATATCAGCTCTCTCAAAAATGTGCATTTGTTGCAGTTCGATTCATAACGCCATCATGATAGAGTTAGACCCACGTTTTAGGATCAGAGCAATTCAATTAGGATAGATTATGATTAAAAAGTGTTTGTTCCCAGCAGCTGGCTACGGTACACGCTTCCTACCTGCAACAAAATCAATGCCCAAAGAAATGATGCCAATCGTGAGTAAACCCCTCATAGAATATGGCGTAGAAGAAGCGATCGAAGCAGGCATGGACGGCATGTGCATTGTGACCGGCCGCGGTAAGCATTCCATCATGGATCATTTCGATAAAAACTACGAACTTGAACATCAAATCAGTGGTACCAATAAAGAAGAACTGCTGGTCGATATTCGAAACGTGATTGAGTCCGCTAACTTTACGTACATCCGCCAACGTGAAATGAAAGGCTTGGGACACGCCATTTTGACTGGCAAGGAATTGGTTGGTGACAACCCATTCGCTGTTGTACTTGCCGATGACCTTTGTGTAAACGAAACGCAAGGCGTATTGAGTCAGATGGTTGCCCTTTATAAGCAATTTCGCTGCTCAATTGTCGCCGTACAAGAAGTGCCGGAAAATGAGACTCATAAATACGGCGTCATCTCTGGCGAAATGATCAAAGACGATCTCTTCCGTGTTGATGACATGGTTGAGAAGCCAGAGGCAGGCACGGCACCCAGTAACTTAGCAATCATCGGGCGCTATATTCTGACTCCCGATATTTTCGAACTTATCGAGCAAACAGAGCCTGGCAAAGGTGGCGAAATTCAAATTACCGATGCCCTTCTAAAGCAAGCAAAAGCAGGCTGTGTTTTAGCGTATAAATTTAAAGGTAAAAGGTTCGACTGTGGTAGTGTCGAAGGGTACATCGAAGCGACAAACTACTGCTTCGAAAACCTTTACCAAAAGGACAAAAAGAAGACAGAGTTAGATAAGCACTCGACCCATAAAGCATAGGTTCTTCTTTCTGGATGAAGTAACAGTACCACAGTTAATATACTGTTATTTTATCCAGTATTTTTTCTTTGCACAAAAATAAGTCTATGCAATACTTGTGGCTATCAATTACACAAGAGCATAGCAGATGGACACCATTGATGTACGTGGCGCCAGAACCCACAACCTCAAAAATATAAACCTCACCATTCCACGAGACAAATTAATTGTCATTACTGGGCTTTCTGGCTCAGGAAAGTCTTCTTTAGCCTTTGATACGCTTTATGCGGAAGGGCAGCGACGCTATGTTGAGTCTTTATCGGCCTATGCTCGCCAGTTTCTTTCGTTGATGGAAAAACCGGATGTTGACCACATTGAAGGTTTATCCCCTGCGATCTCTATTGAGCAAAAATCAACGTCTCACAACCCAAGATCGACCGTGGGCACAATTACAGAGATATATGACTACCTTCGACTGTTGTACGCACGCGTAGGTGAGCCTCGTTGTCCTGATCACAAAACGCCGTTGGCCGCTCAAACAATTAGCCAAATGGTCGACAAGGTATTAGAGCTGCCTGAAGGCAGTAAAATGATGTTGCTTGCTCCTATCGTGAAAGAACGAAAAGGGGAGCACGTTAAGACGTTAGAAAATTTAGCGGCGCAAGGCTTTATTCGAGCACGAATTGATGGCGACATTTGCGATCTGTCCGATCCTCCCACTTTAGAACTTCATAAGAAACATACGATAGAGGTTGTTGTTGATCGATTTAAAGTGCGAAGCGATCTTCAGCAGCGTTTGGCCGAATCATTTGAAACAGCATTAGAGCTTTCTGGCGGCATTGCCTCAGTATGTGATATGGATGATTCATCCAAGCAAGATGTCATTTTTTCCGCTAACTTCGCATGCTCACACTGTGGCTATAGCATGCAAGAACTTGAGCCGAGGCTGTTTTCATTCAACAACCCTGCGGGTGCATGCCATACCTGTGATGGCTTGGGCGTACAACAGTTTTTTGACCCTAGTCGAGTTATTGTGGATGCATCAATCAGTCTGGCGGATGGTGCGATTCGAGGCTGGGACAGAAAGAACTATTATTACTATCAAATGCTGGGTTCCGTCGCGAATCATTACGGATTTGACTTAGAAACGCCTTTCGATCAATTACCCAAAAAACTTCAAGAGGTGGTGCTTCGAGGTTCTGGTCGTACTCAAATTGAGTTTACGTACATCAATGATCGAGGTGACAGTCGCACAAAGAAACACCCATTTGAAGGCATTCTGAATACACTAGAACGACGCTACAGAGACACAGAGTCCAATTCTGTTCGTGAAGAGCTGTCCAAGTACATTTCAACCAAGTCTTGCGGTACGTGTAGCGGTACTCGACTGCGCACGGAAGCCCGTAATGTGTTTATTGATGACACGCCACTACCCGCAGTTGCAGAGATGAGCATCAGCGATGCCATGTCGTTCTTTCAAAATCTCGAACTCACTGGGCAAAAAGCCAAAATTGCCGAAAAAATCATGAAAGAGATCAACGATAGACTTCATTTTCTGATCAATGTTGGTCTTAATTACCTCAACCTTTCTCGAAGTGCCGAAACGTTATCGGGTGGTGAAGCCCAAAGAATTCGACTGGCTAGCCAGATCGGTGCGGGTTTGGTTGGTGTGATGTATGTTTTAGATGAGCCATCTATCGGTCTTCACCAACGAGACAATGAAAGGCTACTAAAAACGCTGACACACCTAAGAGACTTAGGGAATACCGTTTTGGTTGTCGAACACGACGAAGATGCCATACGCTGTGCTGACCATGTCATTGATATTGGTCCAGGGGCTGGCGTGCACGGCGGTGAAGTGGTTGCAGAAGGCGATATGCAAGCGATTCTCGACAATCCAAACTCTCTGACTGGTCAGTATCTCAGTGGAGTAAAATCGATCGCAGTTCCCAAAGAACGCACACCAATGGACCCGAAAAAGGTCGTTGAATTGATCGGTGCCTCTGGAAACAATCTGAAAAATGTGGACCTCTCGATCCCTGTTGGTTTATTCACTTGTATTACGGGCGTATCGGGCTCAGGTAAATCAACGTTAATCAATGATACCTTTTACAAGATTGCACAAACTCAGCTGAACGGAGCCACAATTGCCACCCCGTCTCCATATAAAAAGATCATCGGTCTTGAACATTTCGACAAAGTCATCGATATCGATCAAAGCCCAATAGGTCGAACGCCACGTTCGAACCCTGCAACCTACACAGGGATATTCACACCTATTCGTGAACTCTTTGCGGGCACGCAAGAATCACGAGCGCGAGGGTATAAGCCGGGTCGCTTTAGCTTTAACGTTCGCGGAGGTCGTTGTGAAGCTTGTCAGGGAGATGGTGTGATTAAGGTTGAGATGCATTTCTTGCCCGATGTCTATGTACCGTGCGATGTTTGTGCAGGCAAACGCTACAACCGAGAAACATTAGAAGTTCGATACAAAGGAAAAACCATTGATGAAGTGCTAGAAATGACCGTCGAAGACGCCCGTGAATTCTTTGACCCAGTACCTGTTATCGCAAGAAAGCTTCAAACGTTAATGGATGTTGGTTTGTCTTACATTCGACTTGGGCAAGCAGCAACTACGCTTTCAGGTGGTGAAGCGCAACGAGTCAAGTTAGCCAGAGAGCTCTCTAAACGCGATACAGGCAAAACGCTGTACATTCTTGATGAACCGACAACGGGCCTGCACTTCCATGATATCCAGCAATTACTGGTCGTCTTACATCGTCTAAGAGATCATGGGAATACGGTTGTGGTGATCGAACACAATCTGGATGTCGTCAAAACCGCAGACTGGGTCGTTGATTTAGGACCAGAAGGAGGACAAGGTGGCGGTGAAATCATTGCGCAGGGAACTCCAGAGGAAGTCGCAAAAATAAAAGGTTCGCATACCGCTCGCTTCTTAAAACCTATGCTTTAAAACAAAAAATGATAGTATCGCTCAACGGTCTGGCTTCAGACCGTTGAAATCTATTAAGGAAACATTCAAATATGGCCACTCTGCTCGTCCGGGGAACACTGCTCGAGTCCAATAAATCCCGAACTCCGCTCAATCGAAAATTTTTAATTACGATGGCGTGTACGTTTTTAATTGCCATGAATGTATTTATGCCAAACCCTGGTGGCTCAGGTCTGGCGCTCCCCTTTAACCCTTCAACTTGGATAGGGCTTTCTTTGGCGCTAGCATTAGGGTTCTATCAGATATCCAGCCACTACCAAATTCGTTACTCCAAACTTGGGGTGGTACTCCTCTTGTGTGGAACGGTTCTCACTATCCCTGTATTTCTGCCTAACGCCATTGTAGAAGAGTCCATAGGTCGAATATTAGGGTTATGGTCGGGGTTACTATTCTTTTTTGTCTTACAGCAGTTTCAATTTACGAACAAACAAAAACAGCGCTTGCTTTGGTTTGTTCTCATTGCAACGGTATTACAAGGGGTCTTTGGATACGTACAGTTCCTTGTTCTAGAGCCAAATAATCCATTCGGTTATAACACAATAGCCAACCGCCCTTATGGCATTTTTCAGCAACCAAATGTTTTTGCCAGTTTTTTAGCGACAGGGTTGGTCCTTTCTGGCTATCTACTTGCTAGGCAACCTCAAAAATACAGACGAAAACTGGGGCAATTGATTTTCCTTACCTTCGTACCTGCACTCTGCGTATCGCTGCTTGTTATCGTAGCCTCCAGAACGGGATGGTTAGGCGCAACGCTGGCATCCATACTGGTAATTCCTTACTTAATAAGGTTTTCCACCCCAAAAAGAGTCTGTGCTTGGCTCGCATCGATAGTCGCCGGCCTATTACTTGGTCTTGCAGTTCCTCAATTTGCCGATTCCAATTTTAATCAACTAATAAAAGATAAGCAGCATTTAGAGAGTTCAAGAAGCGTCTTTTTTCCGCAAGCTATCGATATGATCATCGAGAAACCATTTACGGGTTATGGGTACGGTCAGTTTGAATCGTCTTATGTTTTATATACGGCAAGGCAACATCAATTAAATGGTGATTACCCACCAGCCATAACGGCGTTGGATCACCCTCACAATGAACTTATGTTATGGGGCATAGAAGGCGGCGTGGCAACGATAGTCGCCATTCTAATCGCTGGCTTATACACCATTTACAAGGCTTCATCAGCCCGAAAAGGAACCAAACTGGCACTCTTGGCACTGTTTGTTCCCATTGCTGTCCACAGCCAATTAGAGTATCCGTTCTATCATTCTGCCATCCACTGGGTAACATTCATCATTCTGCTCTACTGGCTTGATCAAAGAACGGCTCGATACAAAACGGTGAAATTTAGTGTCATCAGTAAAATTACGCTGAGAGTATTAAGCCTAGTGTTACCTATTTTAACCATGTTCTATATGCTCAGTACTCTGCACACAAACTACGTACTCACTCAGTTTGAAAAATCTCAACCAAGAAACCCTGAAATTCTCGATAAAATCAGCAACCCTGTTGCGTGGAAAGACCGTTACGATTGGGATATTTACAGCACATACCTGACCATAGGATTATATTCAGGGGATAAGACCTTGATAGAGCCTTACATTCAATGGTCGCAAGACATGATAAAACGAAAACCGAGACCCGCTTTTTACAATAACTTGATCGTGGCTTATCGAGGAATGGGTAACGACAATAAAGCAAAACAAATCCAAGAAGAAGCCGAGTACCTATTCCCAAAACTGGATTTCTCGAAAGTCCGTTACTCAAAAGCATCGCAAGCCATTATCACAGGAAACAATGATAAGTAACGTGTGCTCGGGTAAACAACAAACTCAAGGGAAATAACAAACTCAGAGCAAACACGTTTCAGGACGAGACATAAACAGAAAAAAAGCCGCTCGTCTAAAGTAATGCCGATCGTTTAAGACTCTTGAACGATCCTTAATAGTCTTCATAATCGGTCCCAGATATGTATCTGGGACCGATTTTTTATGTCTGAATTTTCTTTAGAACTTCAAGCTACTGCTGAATTTCA
>NZ_JAAUWT010000018.1 GCF_014694455.1 Vibrio sp. S9_S30
AAGTGGTAAGCGACTCATTTTACCCAAGAAAAGAAAGAGGAAGCCTTTTCCTCGGGTTGTTCTGTATAAGGCTCCCCGGTATCCACATAAGAAAAGAGCCGCACGCTGTTAAGCGAGCGGCATTAGCCATTTGGTCGCCTTTTTTCTTTATGCGATTTTCAGCCATCATGGAATGGCACTTATCTAATTTGAAGAATGAATCCCGGTATACCCGTAGTCTTCAATTAATGTTTGCCCTTTTTCCGACAAAACATACTTTATGAACGCCTTTCCTTGTTCTGTAATGTCGTCTTTTTGGTGAAACAACAGAAATGGTCGAGACAGTTCGTATTTATTGTTTGCGATATTCTGGCTTGTTGGTTCTACATTCTCAAATGAAATGGCTTTAATGGAGCGATCAACGGAGCCAAGAGAGACAAAGCCAATCGCCTGAGGATTATGATTGACGATGGTTTTTACCATGCTATTACTGTTAACGACCAAGTTGTCGGCATTGATATTAGAGACCAGGCGGTTGTTTACTACTTTAGTCAATCCAAGTAGGCTTTCAAAACTGTAACGAGTACCCGATGAAGACTCTCTAGTCACCACCGCGATGATGCGATCTTCACCACCGACTTGCTTCCAATTATTTATGTTCCCTAAGTAAATATCAGTCAGTTGTTTACGCGATAAATTATGGATGGTGTTAGCGCGGTTAACAACGACGGCTAATCCGTCGAATGCGATAGGGTCGACGGCTAACGATTCGTCGTATTCGGCATCTGTTAAGTAACGCGAGCTCATTCCAATTTCAGCCACACCTTTTTTAACCATGGTGATTCCGGCTGTTGAACCTATTCCTTGAATAGCGACGAAAGTATCAGGGTATTCTGAATTATATTTTTCAGCGAGCACATCCATGATACGACTCATTGATGTAGAGCCTGTAACATTTATCTCTTTTGCGTATAGACAAGAAACAAATAAAGAAAGCAGAGCGGCAAACGCAACGCGAAACATAGATTACTCCATATTGCAGATAATATTTTGAGCCATCATATGCCGTAACAATGACGTTTTTGTGAACCTCTTCAATGCGACTGGCTTTGAAAGAATGTTGGAGGGATATTGATGAAAATATTTGCTCAAGAAAGGATAAATCTAAGAAGTAGGTTATAGTTATTGTGGGGAAAAGGAAGGAGGATAGATCCATGTTGGTATGTGATATAGACCGCCAACGCCTCGATAAGCTGGCGAGCAAACTGTGTGAACACAGAAACCAAGGTTTGCCCATTGAGCATGGAAAAGCGTATTTTGAGATATTAGAGTCTGGAGTTCTTTTCACGAAATCCTTTTTTAAATTGGATTCCGGGCACCCAGATTATTCAAAAGATGTCGCAAAAGTCGAATTTGACCCAGATGAACACACTTGGCAGTTATTTGTGAATAAACGTCAAAAGGAGTCATTGTCGAAAGTGTGGCACCCACATCCGGTGGTGCCACGCAGTCGAGATTTATCGTATGTATTTTCGGTGATCGAATCAGATCAAGAAAATTGTATTTGGTACTGATCATCATCCAAATACCCAATGGCGATTTGACCTCATTTCAATACGCCACTATGAGAATGGCTTTCACATGGTGGCGTGTCTTAGCTCTTCACGGTTCCAGTTGATGCGAGACCGGAATTCTTTAGGTGTCATCCCTTGAATGCTCTTAAACGCAGTACTGAAGTGTGCAGCGCTCTTGAAGCCACTCTGGAAAGCAATTTCGCAAATTGATTCATGAGAAGCTCGCAACTGATTCGCTGCGTAGTTTATACGCTTTTCCTTCAATAAATGCGAAAAGGACAACTCTTCAGCTGACAAGCGTCGCTTAAGCGTCGCAGGAGACATACCTAAAGTGCGTGAAACGCTTTCAAGGGAGATCTCATTGCGAATATTTTTCTCAATATGTTGAATTACTCGCTGGCTAACTTTGAGCTCAAATGAATTATGGATCAATCGTCTAAGGCTTGGGTTCACTTTTAGCATTTCGCTGACGAGTGCTCTAGCAAGGAACTCTGCTGTTTCGTTTGGTCCCTTTGCGTCTTCGAGAATACCGATCAGCAAATCTTGAATCGATTGTGCGACAACATCATCAGCATCAAACTTAACAAACGAATTTTCTTGCTTACCAAAGACGTAGTCTTCAGTGCCAGCTTTGATGCTTTGAAGAATAGACGTGTCCAAATGGATTGCGGTCGCATTTATTGCGTTATTCTCAAGATCTGTTTTTACATCAGTCAGCAATGAGATATCCAATAATGTAAATTCTCCACTGCTTAACTTTCCAATAACGCCATCGGGAAATTTGAATGAAGCGCTGCCTTCGATCACCATAAAAATGACTGGATTGGCTGCGTGATATCTATCACGATCTCGTTGTTGGAAATTGCTGAACTTTTGTAAGGTTACATTCGTCATAGCGCTTCTCTGTTTTTGTTTTTTCCGTAACTTAATTATTTCTATTGAGTTTTTGAAATCAAGGAAAGTTGAGCTGAATTATGACTGATACCAATTAATGAGACAACCAGAAGCTTGCTATCGTAAGTACTTGATTAAGCGTCGATTTAGCTGAAATGGGCTTTTTTTTAATAAAAATAAAAAGAGCTCTCCTTTCTTAGAGAGCTCTTAAGTGACTATTTTCTATATAAACTTTGAGAACTGTTCACTCTGTCTCAAAAACTTTAGTTGGTTTCGCGACAAGGTTACGATTTTCAAGATTGACATCGATCAAGATAATTTCAACCACATCACCGAGCTGCCACACAACAGATTTATCGATAATGACTTGACCTCGCTCACTGTTGCATTCGATGCGTTCTTTATCATCTAAAATTTGTGAGCTCGGAATAAAAGCAGACGCGCCATTTTCCAAAATTCGGAGCCGTAAACCCGCTCTGTTTACGTCGAAAATCTCGCCCTGGAAGCAGGTTTTGTTCTTAGGTGCGTCTATTAATGTACGAGCATATAACCAGTCACTCACATTGCGTTCCGCAATTTTATGATGTTTTCGGTGAAGGGCGAGTTCTTCTCCGACATGATCATCCGGTTTTTGGACTGGCTCTTTATTCAATATGAGCGCTTTGAGCATACGGTGATTAATCATGTCGCCGTATTTGCGAATAGGGGATGTCCATGTGGCATAAATATCCAACCCCATAGCGTAGTGGGCTTCTGGTTGATTACCAATTTCACTGTATGCTTGGTACCTACGGATTCGATTATCTAAATACGACGTATCTTGGCTATTTAGCCAACGGCGAATTCTGCTGAACCCTTCCAGCGATTTGGCTTGTTCAGCAGAAAATGGATCGGCGTTGTCTGTGTTGATCAACTCCAAAGCTTCAGCCAGCTTGTCTTCTCTAAAACCTGCGTGCGTATTGAAGACACCCGTACCAAAATGCTCTTTTAGTGCTTTGCCCCCACAGATGTTTGCCGTGATCATCGATTCTTCAACTAAGCGGTTAGCCGTACGGCGCAAATCCGCATGTATTGCTACTACGTCGTTGTCTTCACTCAATTCAAATCTGTAATCAGGGCGATCTGGGAATACAACCGCATTTCTTTCACGCCAGCTTGCACGGGCGAGTGCGAATTCATGCAGATCTTTCACAACACTCGCGATGACGTCGTTAGGTTGCCAAGCATCTGACGCACCCGTTTCCAACCAATCTGATACGCGGTCGTACACCAAGCGAGCATGAGACTTGATGTTTGCTGCAAAAAACCGAATATCGTCGCCTATAACGCCCTCTTTACTGACCGTGACTGAGCAGCATAGGGCGGGGCGGTCTTCGCCTTCTATGAGAGAGCAAAGTTGATCGGCTAAATCTCTTGGCAGCATTGGAATATTTCTGCCAGGTAAGTAAATTGTAAACCCGCGGTCTCGGGCAACTTTATCCATTTCATCATCAGGTGTGATGTAGGCAGTGGGGTCAGCAATGGCAATAGTGAGCTCAAAATCACCACTATCGTTTTTCCTTGCGTATAACGCGTCGTCCATGTCTTTCGTCGATTCACCATCAATCGTTACGAAAGGAACGTTAGTCATATCGATTCGCTCAAGATCAGCGTCGTCTTTAAGTACCCAATTTTCAATGCCAGCCGGCTCACTATTTGGTAAGTCGTTTTCAGCTAGCGTTACCCACCAAGGCGCAATTTTGTCGTTTGCGTCGGTGATCTTTTCTGAAATCTCTGCCAAGAAGCCATTTTCACCACTCAGTGGATGACGTGTGAGATGAGCGACGACCCAATCACCTTCATTCAATGTTTCAGGATTGAGACCTTTTTTGGCTTTTGCTTTCAATGAAAACTTTTTAAGCTGGGGATGATCTGGGGTCACATTTAAGCGACCTTTGAACATTTTAACTCGACCGATAAAGCGAGTCAGTGACTGCTCGATGAGTTTATCTGGTTCGGCGACTTCTTTTTCATTCTCGGTTCGGATGATGGCTTCTACTTTGTCACCATGCATGCATTTTTTCATGTAAGGAGGTGGGATAAAGAAAGAAGTTTTGCTATCCACTTCTAAAAATCCAAAGCCTTTGTCTGTCGCTTTAATTGTTCCTTCCTTAGTTGGAAGGTTTTCTTTTATTTGCTGCTTTAATTGAGCTAGTAACGGGTTATCTTGAAACATCTTAATTGGTCGCTATTAATTAACCGCTTCACTATATAGCCTGAATTTCTCCATTGCTAGATAAAGTCGACATTTTCCCCCTATTAAGTGAGGGGAAAACTGTGTAACGTTTGGGCTTGAAGATGTAAAAGTGTGCAATATGTCCATTTGATGACCCAAAAAACAAGAAAACAATGAAAAATGTGATGAATTTCAATTTTTTCTGGCTTTTCTTGTGCTTTTCAGGCAGAATCCGTCTCCCTTAATGATGTCCCTAGCGGCTTGATGCGTTTTATTACTTATCCGCATCTGAACGGAGTCAGTATACCTTCTGGATTGGTATTGGAATTGGTAGAGCACGTGGGACCGTTTGTTTTTGTTTTAATATAGTGGGATCCCAATGCAAGATTCTGTAATTCAGTTTAGTGAATTAGCACTTAATGACGCCATTCTTTCAGCACTTGAAGGTATGGGGTTTGTTTCTCCAACTCCAATTCAAGCAGCAGCTATTCCTCATCTTCTTGAAGGAAGAGATGCTCTAGGTAAAGCGCAGACAGGTACAGGTAAAACTGCTGCTTTCTCTCTCCCTCTTCTTAATAAGCTAGATCTAGGTCAACGCAAGCCACAGGCAATTGTTCTTGCCCCAACTCGTGAGCTTGCTATTCAGGTAGCGGCTGAAATAAAGAACCTGGGTCAAAACATCAAAGGGCTTAAAGTTCTTGAGATTTACGGTGGTGCATCCATCGTCGATCAAATGCGTTCACTTAAGTCAGGTGCACACATTGTTGTCGGAACGCCCGGTCGAGTTCAAGACTTGATCAACCGTGACCGTCTACACCTAGATGAAGTTCATACTTTCGTTCTTGACGAAGCGGATGAAATGCTCAACATGGGCTTTGTTGACGATGTTACTTGGATCATGGAGCAAGCTCCAGAAACAGCGCAGCGCGTTCTGTTTTCTGCAACGATGCCTCCAATGCTTAAAAACATTGTAGAGCGTTTCCTTCGTAACCCTGAGCATATTGATGTCGCGGGTAAGAACCACACCGTTGATAAAGTAGAACAACAATTTTGGGTTGTTAAAGGTGTTGAAAAAGACGAAGCAATGTCTCGCCTTCTTGAAACGGAAGAAACAGACGCTTCTATTGTCTTTGTTCGTACTCGTCAAGACACGGAGCGCTTAGCGGATTGGTTATCTGCGCGTGGCTTCAAAGCGGCGGCTCTTCACGGCGACATTCCACAGTCTCAACGTGAACGTACTGTTGATCACATCAAACAAGGTGTTATTGATATTCTCGTTGCCACAGATGTTGTTGCTCGTGGGCTTGATGTTCCTCGCATTACGCACGTATTTAACTACGACATCCCATTCGATGTTGAATCTTACATCCACCGTATCGGCCGTACTGGTCGTGCTGGACGTAAAGGTAAAGCAATTCTTCTTGTTCGCACAAACCAGATCCGCATGCTTCGTACTATAGAGCGTGTGACTAAGTCCTCTATGGAAGAAATCCAACTTCCAATTCGTGACAAAGTGGCAGATGCGCGTTTGGTTAAGCTTGGTAGTGAGTTAGCTGCTGAGAAAGAACACAAGGCATTAGATAAGTTCGGTGACTTGATTGAAAAACTTCAAGAGTCTCTAGAGATCGATGCCGCGACATTGGCTGCAATTCTTCTTAAGCGTCAGCAGGGCAAACGCCCGTTATTCTACATTGGTGAAGATCCAATGATTGAAGCAATTGAACGTGATAAGAAGCGCCGAAAAGAGCGACGTGATGGTGGTCGTGACGGCGCTCGTGATGGTGCTCGTGGTTACGGCAATACCAATCAAGACTGGGATACTTATCAGCTTCAGGTTGGTCGTGAACAGGGCGTACAAGTTAAAGACATCGTTGGCGCTCTAGCGAACGAGCTTGGTCTAACTAAAGGTTCTATTGGTGCCATCAAGCTTGCACAAGGTCATACGTTCGTACAACTTCCTAAAGCAATGACATCTGAAGTTGCTGGTAAACTCCGCAAATTGCGTATTCGCCAGAAAGAAGTGGGTGCTGTAGTGTGTGATTTTGATGATTTCCGCGAATCTCGTGGTCGCCGTGAAGGTGGCAATCGTGAAGGCGGTAATCGAAGTGGCGGTGGTTATCGTGGTAACCGTGAAGGCGGTCAAGGTCGCGGTAACCGTGAAGGTGGAGAGCGTCGTTTCGATCGCAACCGTGGTGGCGATCACCGTGGAAGCCATCGTGGCGAAAGAGCGCCGCGAACCCGCCGCGCAGAAGCGTAAAATTGAAGAAAGCAGGTCATTGGACCTGCTTTTTTTTGTCGCTCAATTAATCGGATTTCCAGCCTTATTTCTATTGATTAGCGGTAACGATATTTTTCAGCCTATATTTCCATATCACCTTTGTTCCAGTTTCATCCTTATTAGTAATATCTTCTTTTTATGACTCATATAGGAATATGTGCACAGTCATGCAAAATAGGAAGAGATATGGATATTGAGGCACTATGAAGCTTTTTTGCTCTAGCGTTGGGAGCAATGGCTTCAAAAAGTATAGGCGAGGGCATTCACAAGTTGGAATTGTCTTGGTTAGTTACATCGTCTATTGCGCGAAACGAGTTTCCACAAGATCTTGCAAGACGTTTGAGTGATAAAATATCAGGCTCTATATAACGAGTCATAAAAAAGGGAGCTCGCGCTCCCTATTAGATAGAGTAAGAGAAATCTACACCTTAAACGCGTTCACTAGCCCATTTAAACGCTGTGCCATAATGCTAAGCTGCTCGCTGGATTGAGATGTCTGATTGGTTCCCATTTCAGTCTGTTCAGCGACTTCCGAGATGTTTGATATACTATTACCAATGCTCAATATCTGATGACGTTGATCTTCTGCTGAATGTGCTATGTCGGTAGACATTTCTGCCAACGTTTTAATTGAAGCTTGAACACTCGTTAATGCGTCACCACAGTTTGTTGCCTTTTCGATGCCCAACTCGGCTTTTTGTTGACAATGCTCTAACGAATTTACCGTGTGTTGAACACCCGTTTGCAGATCGGATATTATGCGCTGAATATTTCCTGTAGATTCTTGAGTACGTTGTGCAAGCGTTCTCACTTCGTCAGCAACAACAGCAAACCCTCGCCCTTGTTCACCCGCTCTTGCGGCTTCAATCGCGGCATTAAGTGCCAATAGGTTTGTTTGCTCAGCAATTTGCTTAATGACATCAAGAATGTCGCCAATTTCTTTAGATGAGGATTCTAAGTCTTCCGCAATCTTGACGGTTGCTTGCACCTCTTTAGCAACGCCATGAATAACATCGAGGTTTTCGTTTACACTTCGCGTACCACTGGCAATTGTTTCGGTAGACTCCTTCGTTGTAAGCAGCGCAATTTCTACCTTTTCGGACACTAAGTTTGCAGAGTGAGTAAGCTGTTCGATTCGGCTAGAAACGGCAAAGGTTTGTTCTTTTTGATCGCGAATACCCGATTGTATTTGCTGTGTCACGCTCGATAGCTCTTCAGCCTGAGACGCTAATGAATCCGTGTTTCCATGGATACTTACTACGACATCCCGAAGGTTTGCGTTCATTTTGTTGAACGCTGTTGCCATTGTCGCAAGTTCATCTTTTCCTTTGCTTTTCATGATAATAGACAAATCCTTATCATCGGCAATGAGAGACATGGTGCGAGTCAGTTTGTCTAATGGTTTTAAAATATTTTGGGCAATGAGGCTTGAGAAAATCACAAGAGTGATAACAAAGATAAGCGTATGCACTAGGGTAGTCATCATTTCATCTTCGAATGCTTCTTCAACATCAGTGAAGTACACACCCGTTCCCAATACCCAGTCCCATTGGTTGGATTTCGCGACAAAGGAAACTTTCTTTTCTAGCTCTTTGCTACCAGGCTTTGGCCAGTCGTAAGCAACAAAACCACTGCCTTGTGTTTTAGCCGTATCGATAAACTGGCGGAAAGCATTTGAAATGTAAGAGGTGTTGTGTCTCGCCATATTATTGCCATTGAGCTCGGGCTTAATAGGGTGTGTCACCATGACACCGTTAATATCATTAAGCCAGAAATAACCGCTACTTCCATACCGCTTTGAATTGATCAGATCTTTCGCTCTGGTTTGGCCTTCTTCTAATGAAAGCTTCCCTAGGGTGACGAGTTTTTCAATTTGATTAACTTGGTTAATACCACTTTGAACTAAAGACTCGGCAGCCTGCTTTCTTTCATTAATCATCTGATCTTTAAGGTTCAATGCGGAAAACAGCTTCGCTCCAAAAATTATAATGCTAGCAACAATGATAATCAGTCGTATTTTCGATGATACATTAAGTCGATTTAATAGGCGGTTAAGCATGCATACTCCATAGATTTGCATATTAACATTTGAAAATAGTTGCTGATTCTATTCGGTTATTAAGTAAAAGAAATGCGTAATTAATTTATTGTGTTAAGTAATATTAACTCCGTATGTTAAGTGTTTGAAACAACGTATGTTTATCTTTTGTGTCTCGTGTAACAGTATGTAACAAAGAGATAGAATTGAGCTGATTGAAGAATTTTACCATCTGGTGTATCAACATGAATAATGGATAGGGAAGTATGATTGATGATAAATTTTAGCGACTTAGCACTTGGAATGTGACTCGATGTGAAAATTGAGTACAAAAGGGGAATGATGGTTTGAGCTAAATAGATATTTTTTAGGGTGGGTCTACTTTTCCCAAAGGGGGGAAAGCAAGGCGGATGGAAAGAATCGGTCAAATAATATTTGGAAACGAATAACTAATGGTATTTCTAAACGAAAGGAAAAAAACGTTGTTTCTAAATTGTAAATTATTAATGCAATGATGAATACATATTCTCAATAAGTGCCTATTAGGCAGGGATTAATGCATATAAAGCCGCTATAAATAGGTTACTAAAAATGGATGTGTTAAAAACTTGTTTCATTAGAAAATCTTATTTGAATATCTAATAAAAGTCATTTTTTGAAATTTGAAAATAAGAATATTATCTGAGCTGTCAAGTAAACAGAATAATTTGTGAGGCAATCATGGCACAGGTAATGCACATTGAAACAGTAGCAACTCCAGAGTCTATGGGAACGAAGACCTATGCGTTAAATATCAAAGGATTGATTGCTCATTTGTTGGATATCTTATTTGTAGAAAGCAAAGTGGAACCAAAGCACAATGTTGGTCAGCTTTCTTCTTATCTACAACGTGATATCGGACTTTATCGCTAACACCGTTACGCAATAAAAAATGCCAGCTAAATTTAGCTGGCATTTTTTTACGAGCAAAATGCGCTTTATTTCTTTCGGCAATACTCAGCAATGATAAACATCGCCTGACCGTTTGCTTTGCCTTGAATATGTTTAGGATCGTCTGTTAACCCAATTCCACGAACGACAGTCCCTTGCTTAATCACTTGGCTTGAACCTTTAATTGGCAAGTCTTTAATGACAGTTACGTCGTCACCTTTTTTAAGTTCAACGCCATTTACATCACGTGGTTTTTCAGCATCATCATCCATGCCAATCTCCGCCCACTTCGCTACGTCGTCTTCTAGGTAAATCATATCTAGAGCATCTTGTGCCCAGCTTTCTGCCGACAAGCGCTTTAACTGACGCCAAGCCATGACTTGTACTGGCGCGACTGGGCTCCACATGCTGTCGTTTAGGCATCGCCAGTGGTTAATGTCCTGGGGGGCATCAATCTCATTCATGCATTTTCCACAAAGCATAATGGCATGGTCGACCGTGACCATGGAGTGAGGGGCAACAATATAAGGTTGTAGAGGCGATTGAGATGCGCACAATTCGCACTGTGAACCACAACGCTCTAACAGAGTCGATTCAGTAGACATTAAGGTCTTACCTTTGTAGGAATAAGTGGTGTGTATTATGCATTTTATCCTTACGATGAAAAGGGTATTGATGCTATTAATCGTGCGATATGTTTATTTCCTACTTTAAGCTTCTTATATATTTCATCGATATAAAAAAGAGCCCGAAGGCTCTTTTATGAACGTTACCTTTTATGAACGTTACCTAGACACTTACTCTAATGTATCGGTATTCGTTACGGCAGGCGTCAAGCTGTCGTTTTCCAAGAAACTTGCGACAGTTTTTCTTGTTTCCTGTAAATGAGCCAGATCAGCATTGCCTATTTTGGGGCCCAGTAGAGTCGAATGAGTCGCCACCCCGTTAAACTGTATGAACGGTCTAGTGCCTGTATATGTCGTATTTGAGGAGCCCGTTATGGATGTTAAACCCAGTTTTGTGGCTAACGCTTCTGTTCCTACGAATATTGCTGTAGGAGATAAAGGAGTACTATTTGGGTTTTGCTCATAGTATCCATTGTTAGGTACAGTTTCGTCACCATCGGATTGAACAAGCATGGTTGGGAACACATTCCCGATGTCAAAATACTCTGCGCTTGAAGCTATGGAGTAGGGATCGACAGTATCAACCAGCGTTTGAGCCGCAACTTTGAAAGGAATGAGCTTTGCCTCCAACTCTTGCGCGTCACTTGGGTTAGCGGCCGCGAAGTTGTTGTAGCAGACAGCGTCTTCGAACGTGCAGCTTGCCGCATAGCTTGCATAGGATTCATCTGCTTCTTTCGCGAGGTTGTGTTTGATCTGAGGTCCAAAGCTTTTTGACGCAAAGAGCAACTCAGCAATATGTCCCCCTGCATTTGGGTATGCCCCAGAGCCGAATTTCAGGAAGTTATCAGAATCAGGTACAACGCTTGAAGCCGCTTGTGCTGTTGCAAGAGAGGTAAACCCAGTGATGCCCCCTAAAGAATGACCAAGCAATTTCACATTGGTATCAGAAATGGTGATCCCATCCAGTGGCGTAGACGTGAAGTCTGCTTTACCCAGTGCAATCCTAAGCCCAATCACATCCAAACTGCTTTGACGCATATTATCTCTCGCGACGGGGAGTGCTTTAAGATTCAGATAGTACAACGCATCTTTATTGGCTGAGACCGCATCATTTAGCGATCTCTCACCGTGTAGCGGGTGATCGATAGCGATAACCGCAAGATTCTGACTTGTTAGGTTAGCCGCGAATGCATACAAATTTTCTTTTGCAGACGTAATGCCATGTTGATAAATAACCAGTTTTGTATCCGCGTTCACTGTGCTTGGCGTAAAGAGTATGTAAGGAACATCTTGAACTGATTTGATTTTCGGTACGTATGAGTATTGGCTTGTTATGCGCGATGAATCTAATGGGCTACCGTCGGGTTTCTTCAAATCAACACCAACTAATTTGTTTTGCTCATCAGGGGTATTCAATTGAGTGGGGTTGATCTCCTTTGCAACCAATTGAGCGCCAATCACGCCTTTCAATGCATTATTTTGAAGTGCGTTACTTATGATCGCTAAGCTCGGCATTGCCGATTCAAATGGGGTAGTAGAAAACGTACTGAGTGACGTTTCTAAGAAGTATGGGAGCTTAACTGTGCCTCTAGAAACATTAACATTGGCGAAGCTTACTGCACCAGCAGCATAAATAGTTTCTATACCTGTACGTAAGGCATTTGATGTTGCAGTGTCACCGTCCGCCACGTATTTTGTGAATGCTGCATCATCAGCCAATGCGTCAGAAAATAAGGATGGAGTGCCGAACGTCATGTTATACGCATCGCTTAAATCGACAGAGTTTGGGTTAGCGGAATCTTTCCATAGTGCAGCCAAGTTATCACGATAGCCAGCTAACTTAGCGGTAGTGGAAAAGAGAACATCTCCAACTGATTGTGTAGAGAACCAAGCGCTGTAAACGATTTTGTCTGTATCAATGCCTTTCAATGCAGCGATTTTCTCTTGCCCTCTAATGAGAGCTTGTGCACTTGCAAGGCTACCCGATGTATAATCCACCGTTGATGTTTTTAAACTTGCGTAACTTTGAGATGTGCCGATGGCATTGCCGTCTGAATCGGTAATGTCGTCGGTAAGAACGAACATGTACTCGGATTTTTCATCAAATGGCTTGAGAGGTACGATGATTAGAGTGCTATCACTGCCATCATTGGCTTTCGCTACGGATTGCGCGACAAAATCCACCCCGAAGGTCAACTCTGTTACGTCAGTAGGAACGAGCGTTTTGTCCGTTAATTTCTTCGCCAATTTAAAGATTCGAACACCGGAAGAGACGAGCTGAGAAGCTAAACCTTTACCTTCGAGTGAGATATAAATAGGCATTGAAGTGGAAAAACCGTCTGCGTACCCCATTCCCACTCGTGGGTTAGAAATGGATGTGTCGATGCCGGACGGAATGTTTAGAGTGCCGTCTTCTGGATTTAAAAAGAGATTGGTAGGCACTGGCACGCTTGCATCTTTTCCTAGCAAGGTAAATTTGATCGTTGTTGCTCGGTTTACTGACTCTGTAAGATAGGACTCAAAGTTGTTGGTTGGATCGCCAGTAACTTGGTTGTCATCACCACACCCAGCCAGTATTGAAGCGGAAATAATGACCGCTAATAGTTTTATCTTAGTCATTGTGTACACCTGTCTGAATTAGTTGAATGTGTAGTTAACTTGAAATGCAGTGATATAAGCTGAGCCTGAACTTTCAAAAGTCAGTTCTTGTTTGGCGCCATTTATTTCTTTAAACGTTCCACTCTTGCTTTGTACGAGAGCAAACCCTGCATCAAAGGTTAGGTTGTCACTGTATGCATAGGTCGCTCCAGCGGAATACCAAAAGCGGTCAGAATCCGGAATGCTCAACGTTGTTTTACCCGCTTGCTCATCAAGCGCCAAACCTGCCCTTAACGTCCATTCAGAATCCAGCGCGTAAGTTGCGCCAATTGAATAGCGGTTGTTGTCCTTATAGCTTTCTTCTTTCAAGAAGCAAACGCCGCTATTCAAGTCGCAGTCTGGGCTTGTTGCTCGAAGTTCTTTAAACTTATTCCACATGGTACGTTGCCAGCTATAGTGGACGCCCCATTGGTCGTTCAACTGATGGAAACCGGAAAGTTCGAAAATATCAGGAAGCTCGATTTCCAATTTTCCCGTTACCGGGTTTTTTGTTAAATCTGATACTCGAATTCCGGCGTGATCGGTGAATTTACCGTCATCAAAATTGAGGTTGACGGATGAGCGATAGCCCAATCCAAATCGATTATTTTCATCCAATTCATAGAGAGCACCGATATTCCAACCAAATCCGAAGGTGGTTCCCTCCATTGAGACCAGCTTGTCAGAGGGGGAGCCTAGTAAAAATGACGCCAATGCGCCTTTGTGGCGATCCAATTCCGCAATGGCATAAACAAGGTTAACCCCTGCACCCACGCTGAACTTGTCGTTAACACGATAGGCAATATTCGGGTTGAGATTGACAGAAACTAAGGAGGTATTACCCGACATATCACCCGCAGCAATCGTGTCTGGGTAATCCGTACCTACGCCATAAGTCGTGAAGAGACCGACGCCCCAAGCCCATTTATCATCAATTGGGCTAATGTAATAAGAAGCCGGGACAAACTGCATCGGAGCGACATCTTTGGAGTATTGGTTATTGGTGACGTCTTTCACGTTGACTTCTGGGTCGACGATAGAAAGTGCACCCGAAAACTGAGCTTTGTCGAAAAGTGTCATTGCTGCTGGGTTGCGTGCAAGTACGCTGGCGTTGTCTGCAACTGCAGCCTCACCAGAAAATGCGCGCCCCAAACCAGAAGCGGAGTGCTCAGCAACCTGGAATCCGGCTGCATTTACGTTACACGCGAACAATACGGATATTGTAAGCAGAGAGCAGTGCTTAATTTTCATCCTTGGTCCCCTTGGGTAAGACTTGGTATTTGTGGGATAGCCAGTATGGCTATGAGTAATATTAAGACGGTGTAGCTACTTTGTTAAACGGTTGTTTAAATCATAAGTATGAAATGAGAGCTGAGTGGGATTTTATGCGACGAGTGAATGGATTTCCACTCCTCACTCTCATTATAGCCAAGATATATGTGACTGAATTAACATTATTGAACGAGTGGTACGAATAGCACTCAGTAAAAGAATGATATTATCAAACCTATCAGTACGTTAAGTGCAATTGGGTTTGTTGTTACTCGTCCCTTTTATTGATTCTATACGATTGGAAAGGTTAGAGATCCTTGTAGAATTAGACGGGTGTGTTGAAAGTATTTCAGGTGGGTTTTTTCCACCAGAGGCTTTGGCCATGTTTTTCCAGAGTTCTACACTTTGGTAAGGATCAAATCCAGATTTAGCCATCAAGTCGAGACCAAGCATATCCGCTTCGGATTCTTGGCTTCTACCATAAGGCATTAAAAAGCCGTACTGAACGCCGACGCCTAACATCCCCATTGCCAAGCTTTGGTATTCCGAATTTTGTAAACCAATGTTCGTTATTTGCAGCCCCACATTGGCCAGTTGTGAACTCGACAACCGCTCGTTACCATGATTGGCAAGAACGTGTGCGATTTCATGTCCAATAACCGTTGCCAGTTGATCTTGGTTTTTGGCGACGTTGAGTAACCCTGTATAGACGCCAATTTTCCCACCCGGCAATGCAAATGCATTAACCTGGTCACTTTCAAAGACAATGACTTCCCATTCCTTAAAACTGGGTTGAGGGGGGATATGTTGGGTTATGGAGTCGGTAACGCAACGTACGTACGCATTTATTTTGCTATCATTGCTTATCTTTTCTTTTTGCTTCATTTGTTCGAATGAGCTAAAGCCTAAATTTGCCATGTCGTTCGAAGAAAAAAGAAGCAACTGATCGCGACCAGTCGGGGATGTACTGCAAGAAGCGATCATCGTTGCGGTTGTAATAGCGATGGCTATCCGTTTTAACATCATAAACGGGCTCCGTGTTTATGTTTCTGACTAATTTAAATTATATCACTTCAAACAGGACAATTTGAATGGCACTTCAAGCAAGTATATGGAAGAAAGACATCAGTCTCGATATTTTGAACGCTTCATCAAAAAACACGTTAATGGAGCATTTAAATATCGTATATACCGATATCACCGAGAGTACGATCAGTGCGACCATGCCAGTCTGTGCCATTACCCACCAACCGTTAGGTATGCTCCACGGGGGAGCGTCGGTAGTGTTGGCCGAATCGCTGGGTTCAATAGCGGCAAATTTTGCTGTTGATGATGAGCGCTATTGTGTGGGTTTAGACATAAACGCTAACCATGTTCGTGCTATGCGCAAAGGTACCGTAACGGGGACAGCAAGCCCATTGCACTTAGGTATTTCAACACAGGTATGGCAAATAAATTTGGTTGATGAACAAGAACGTTTGATTTGTACCAGCCGTTTAACGATTGCAGTAAAAACGCGTAAAGGTACGGTTTAATGGTTATCTCCTTTAAAAGCGGAAAAGTGATAGCGACGCTCCATGAAGTTGTCGTCAAAATTGATGGTGACCATCGAGCAACGCTTCACTCTCAAGTTGATGCGATTACCCTCATAGGTAAAGGTGTGAACGTCATTACTTCTAATGGTTCAGAGACAAAATGGTCAGTAAAACTTGATAACGAGAAACAACTTACTGAGTTAGCCGAACATCTTGGGGTTCATATCCAGTAAGTAACCGTTATTGAAATAACGAGTCTGGACCGAGAAGCTGGCTTGGTGTAGAGCTTTGTTTAGTACGATGATAAAATAAGGAAATTTCTTGAACCTTCTCCTTGGAGAGTTTTCCTCATTATGAGTAGCCCACGCCTTCGAAGTCAGTTTGAAACTCTATTCGAACATTACAATGGAACCGACAGTAACGTTCAGTTAGAAGACATAACCGATATCCTGTTTTGTACTCGCCGAAATGCGCGGATCGTGCTTAACAAGCTAGCAGAAGAAGGGTGGATCGAATGGCATCCAGCCGCGGGCAGAGGGAAACTTTCACAGCTTATTTTTAGAAGAAACAAACAAGACGTTAGTGAAAACCTAGCCAAGCGCTATTTAGAGGAGGGGAAAATCGGTCAAGCGCTGAACGTTTTGGAGCGCGATGCTACTCGATTAACTCAGGTCATTCAAGACTATTTGGGTCTACAGCATCAGCAAGGGGTGCAGGTAGTGCGATTACCCTATTATCGTGCGCTGAAAATGCTTAACCCTCACAAGCCGACACGTCGTTCAGAACAGCATATCATCAGACAAGTGTTTTCAGGGTTAACTAAGCTGGACGAAAATGAACAAGTTCAAGGCGATTTGGCGCATGATTGGGAAATGATCAATGCGACGCATTGGCGTTTTTACATTCGACCGGGTGTTCGTTGCCACAATGGCAATTTATTAGCTTTACAGGATGTTGTGCAAAGCTTAAAGCATTCGGCTTGTTGTCCAATGTTTGATCATATTGACAGGGTCGAAGAGGTGTCGGCCTATGTTGTCGATATTCACCTTTCTATGCCAGATTGGCATCTGCCGTTGTTGCTCACCGAAACCCAAGCAAAGATACTGCCTTCGAACCAACTTCCCGATGATCAAATGGATCGCATGCCAGTTGGCACGGGGCCTTATCGGGTATTACTCAATGATGATAAGCGATTAGTGCTGGAAGCGTTTGACGGGTATTTTGGGTTTAGACCACTCATTGATAAAGTCGAAGTGTGGGTGATTGATGAAACCTATTCAACACTGGTTTATCCAAGCCTTCAGCATCCAACGAAACCCGCGCATCGTGAGCACGAAGACGTTGAGCTTGATCCAGGCTGTACCTATTTATTATTGAACTTAAGACAAGGGTTAGCGAAAGATAAGCGTTGGGCAGACTATTTTTGTTCACGTTTAAACTGTTTCAATATTTTCGAACTCATGCCGAAAGACAAAATTGTGGAGCAGGGGCTTTTGCATGCTCATGGATTAAAGCCCGGTTGGTTCCACAGCCACCCCATGCCTAAAGTACTGGTACCTTCAAAAGACACGGTTGTAAAAGTGGCATACCACTGTTTTCACCCTGGTTTTAAAATGTACGCTCAAGCGATTGAGGAACTGTTAAAAAAAGACGGTCTGATGGTCGAATACATTCGATACGATGTAGAGCCAGAATGCATGGAAGACATTGACATTTGGATTAAACCAATGGGGATTAGCACAAACCGAGACGATGGATTACTGGGGTGGTTTTTAAGTTATGGTGATATACATAATATGTGTAAACCGGAACAATTCGAAAAATGGCGAGCATTAATTAATCGTTGGCGTGCAGAGCCTGATTTAATGTTTCCTGCAAAACAGTTGGGAAAAGAGCTCGTGGAAAGCCAAGTTATTATTCCAATGTTTCACTGTTGGATGGGGATAAGCAAGGATCAATGTGGTTCCCTACAAAATGCTAAAACCAACGCATTAGGGTGGTTTGATTTTAGTAACATATGGGTGAAGCCAGATACGACCATACCAGACGTAACCGAAGAGGATCGGCTATAGATTTTCTTTAACAAGGCTGATCCAGCGCATCACAAGATGACGATTTGCCGCAAAAAGATTAACGCTTATACCATGTAATTATAAAACCAGCGAAAATAGGCTGGTTTTATAATTGTAACAAGGCGATGATGAGTTTAATTACAAGGAATAGGTAAGCTCGATGCCTTCAATAAAAACTCAACTTTATATACTGTTTGCCATGATGGCATTTGCTGGCAATTCAGTGCTCTGTAGGCTTGCATTAGCGGATGGCAAGATTGACCCAGGTACCTTTACTTCTATTCGGTTGATATCAGGTGCAATAACGCTGTTTGTATTAGTGATGTTAAGCACTAAAAACAGATCCCCTTCATTGTTTTCTAATGAATTCAGTATCAAGGGCAGTCTTCTCCTTTTCGGTTATGCCATAACATTTTCATACGCTTATATTGATCTTGCTACCGGAAGCGGCGCACTGATATTGTTTGGGGTAGTGCAACTCACCATTATCTTCACATCACTCGCTCAAGGCGTGAAAATGCGCTTGTTAGCGCTCATTGGTATGAGCGTTTCTTTTGCAGGTCTTTTCCTATTGCTTCTTCCTAGTGCGACTCGGCCGGATCTCACTGGTGCCTCATTAATGGTGATCTCTGGTGTATGTTGGGGTTGGTATACTCTGCACGGTAAAAGCGCTCAAACACCCCTTGTTTCAACGCAGCTCAATTTTGTTGGCGCATCAATTCCGATATTTCTGGTCCTGCCTTGGATTATCGACTGGAGTAGTACAACGCAAGAAGGTGTCGTTTATGCAGTGTTGTCCGGGAGTGTTGCCTCTGGCATCGGTTACGCCGTATGGTATGTTGCAGTGAAAGATCTCTCTGGTCTTCAAGCGGGCGTTGTGCAACTTTCTGTCCCTGTCATTGCCACATTTGGAGGGCTTGTATTCGTCGGGGAACCCATAACGATCTGGTTTGCTGTATCCTCTCTACTCGTGCTTGGTGGCATTGGGCTAACACTCTTCTCAAAAGACGGATCCTAGTGTCAGCCGATGAGAGTGAATACAGCAGCATATTATGACGCTTATTTTTACTCATTATTTAGCGGGGGTATCGTGGCGAAACCGAATAAAAAGCAACCAACAAAAACGGTTGATGTTTTTTGCGCAAGATGCCGAACAAAGCTCTACAAATACAGAAAGGGTGGGAAGGGGTCTCTTGTAAAATGTTTTATTGAAAGAATTATTGAAGACCATACGAACACCTCATGCACATGTCCGAATTGTGGGATAGAGTTTGCGCGCCAAACTATCATTAGAGGTGTACCTGCAAACAAGATGATTGGTGGTAAGGTGTTTGCAAAATAAAGGTTTGGGTATGTAGCCCGAGCCCCGTAAAAATCGTGAGCAAGGAACGTATTTGAATGTCTGATTCAGAATTTTGTATTGTGCTTAGCACGGTGAATAACGATATGGTTAAGAGAAAGATTGTTAATAGCCTACTTTCAGAAAGGCTGTCGGCTTGTATCCAAGTTATGCCTATCGAGAGCTACTACATCTGGGAAGGGAAGGTGTGTCAGGATGAAGAGCAATTACTGGTGATAAAAACTCAGTCTAAGCTTTACAAAAGAGTTGAAAATACAATCAGAAAGCTACACAACTATGAGGTTCCTCAAGTTATACAGCTTCCAATTTCATCAGGTTTGTCTGATTATTTAGAGTGGGTGAAAAGTAATACTGTTGGCTAGGTGTTGCGTAATTCACCATACTTCTCAAAATTATTACTTCTCACAATCCTTACTTCTCACAACCCTTGCAGCCATATACGAACAGACTCAACGCCATTCATACCTCCAACGCATCTTATCGCATGGTAGTTTATTTGACCTATATGCTGCGTTGTGTACCTAAAAATGCGAAACCTTTGTCCCTCCCTACGCGATCGTCATAGCATTGCTCGATGATTTTGTAACCCGCCGCCACGCTCCATAAAGCAACGACTTGGAATGGGGGAAGCCCAAGGAACAGTGTGTAACATGGTCGTCATGGTTACTCGGTTCCGACTGGATCGTTAAACCAATCGAAAGGTACTTCGGAAGGGTATATTTTGGGTTTACCGTGTACAGAAATAGCGACACAAAGAGAAAAAAAATAAATACAAACAGGCGGGCATGGTTGATTCATTGGGGGGGGGGGAGGTCAAAACAAATAAGAAGAACAGGGGCACAACCCGAAATCGAACACGGTATAATAGTGTTATTAAAAGAAACATTAAAATTGAACGATGATGGATTGGTTTATTGCTATACAAAGATGTTTCAAGGGAAGGGGTTAATGTTACATTTATAAATGAGATTTCGATCCGAAAAAAAATCAGGAACCGAATAAAATACTTAACTTATAATCACTTGCGCAACTAATTTGTTCAACCGAAACAAAATTTACACGAATTATCGCTTAAAAAATTATTACAAATGATAATTGCATCGCTTTTTATAAAGAAAGTACATTGGATGCCTGTTTTATGTATAAAATTCTGCGATACTCACGTGTTTCGAGTGAAGAAATCTAATTTTCACTGATAGAATCCGTACTTATCACTTAAGGAGTTGAGTCTAACTAGAATTTCATAGATGGAATTTATTTTAGGCTCAATATAAAGATATGGAGATTAATATGAAGTTAAAAAAATCCGTATTGGCGCTTACAGCTGCAACAGCATTGCTAGGCGGTCAAGCTTTCGCATCCAACGACAAACTGACTCTGGGCATTTCGCAATTCCCTTCTACTCTTCACCCTATTATCGATAGTATGGTTGCCAAAACCTACACTCATGGTTTTTCATACCGCAGTGCTGTTGGTTTTGATCAGCAATGGAAGCTGACGTGTTTTCTTTGTGAAGAAGTGCCTACTTTTGAAAATGGTCTAGCGGTTATTGTTGATCGTCCTAATGCAAAAGAGGGTGAGAGCAAACAAGGCGTGAAGATGACCGTCAAGTTCAAAAAAGACCAATTTTGGGGAGACGGCACACCCATCACAACGAAAGATGTAGCATTTTGGTACGACGTTGCTACTTCACCCGATGTTCAAGGGAATGCGGGGCTTTCGACATACCAGCATATGGAAAAGCTGGAGATTGTAGACGACTACACAGTTAACGTTTATGTTGATCGTGTGTCTTACAAATACAATGCTTATTACATTCCTGATGCGTTGCCACGACACATAGAAGAACCCATTTTTAAATCTAACCCGAAAGAATACCACCTAAATACAAAATACATTACTGAGCCTACTAACTCTGGTTTGTACAATGGCCCTTATACTATCCAAAATGTCAAACAAGGGCAGTTTGTGCAACTGGGGCTGAATGAGTACTGGAAAGGTAAACAGCCGTATTTCAGCAATGTAACCATAAAAACGGTATCGGACACTCAAGCTTTGCAGGCTAACTTGCTTTCTGGTGATATAGACTACATTCCAGGTGAGATGGGTCTGACTTTGGATCAAGCACTTCAGTTTGAGAAAAAGTTTGGCGACAAATATGATGTTGATATTCGTCCAGCTGCGGTATACGAGCATTTAGACGTACAACTGCAAAACGAACACTTGCAAGATGTACGCGTTCGCCAAGCGCTGCTTTTTGGCCTAGATCGTAAGCTTTTGACTGAAAAATTATTTGATGGCAAAAATCAAGTAGCCAGTTCAAGTGTTAGCCCATTAGATTCTTCATTTGATCCAAATACGCCGTCGTACAACTTCGATCCAGAAAAAGCCAAAACGCTTCTTAAGGAAGCGGGTTACAAGATGGTCAATGGCGTTCAAATGAAGGACGGCAAACCACTAGAAATCGAATTCATGACCACCTCTGGTAACAAGACGCGTGAGCTTGTTCAGCAATTTGCTCAAGGTCAGTGGAAAAAAATCGGTATAAAAGCCGTTATCAATAACCAAACGGCACGCGTTTACTTTGGTACAACATTGAATCAGCGTCAGCACAAGGGATTGGCCTTGTTCGCTTGGGGATCGTCACCTGAAAATTTACCTCGCACGACGTTGCACTCTCAATCCATCCCAACAAAGGAAAATGGTTGGTCTGGTCAGAACTATGCGGGTTACGTCAATCCTAAGATGGACGACCTAATCGCTCGCATTGATGCAGAGCTAAACTTTGAAAAACGTATGGATCTATGGAAAGAGCTGCAATATCTATATGCGACGGATCTTCCTGCACTGCCGCTTTACTACCGTTCAGACAGCTATATCAAGCCAAAGTGGCTTAAAGGCATAGCACCTACGGGTCATCAGACGTATTCAAGCTTCTGGGCTGAAAACTGGACTCGTGCACAATAAGTGATTGGAATGTCTATGAGTGAAGTAATACTAGACGTTCGCAATATGAGTGTGGCCTTAGGGCCGCACTTAGCTGTAAAGGATGTCAATTATCAAATTAAAGCTGGTGAAATTCTGGGTATTGTTGGAGAGTCAGGCTGTGGTAAGTCTCTTACATCACTATCTGTTATGGGTTTACTGGATAAAAAACTAAAGCTGTCTGGCGAAATTCTTTTCGAAGGTGAAAACCTTGTTGGAATGTCAGAAAAGCGTTACCAAAAAATCCGTGGTGAAGGCATTGGAATGATATTCCAAGAGCCTATGACGGCACTTAACCCCGTTGTTACTGTGGGTGAGCAAGTCGCAGAAATGTTCATCATTCATGAAGGTGCTTCAAAGCCAGAAGCGATGAACAGAGCAATTGAAATGCTTAAGCAAGTTCACATCCCTCATCCGGAGAAGAGAGCCAAAGCGTTTCCTCATGAGCTGTCGGGTGGCATGCGTCAACGCGTCATGATCGCAATGGCATTGGCGTGTAAACCTAAAGTTCTTATTGCCGACGAGCCAACAACCGCATTGGATGTAACGGTTCAAGCCCAAGTGCTCGACTTGTTAGAAGAACTGCGTGAAACAACGGGTACCGCAATTCAGTTTATTAGCCATTCTCTCGGGGTTGTTTCTCAAATTTCAGACCGTGTGATGGTTATGTACGCAGGACAGGTGGTTGAATTGGCCGATGTAAACGAAATTTTCGATAACCCTCAACACCCGTATACACAAGCATTGCTCGATACGATTCCGCGTGTTGGCGTAAATGTTGATAGACTACCGGCCATTCCTGGCAGTGTGCCTCCATTGGATCAGCGTGGCGACAATTATACGTTCCGCGATCGCTGCCCTGAACTATTCGACCATTACGTTGATGCCGCGAAACAGCGTCAATTAGCCAAAGGAGGCGTATCCTAATGGCTCTTTTGGAAGTTAAAAATTTACAGAAACGTTATGTACTTGAAGCGGGATCGATGTTTGGTCGTGAACCACAATATCTACATGTTACTAAGAACATTTCTTTGAACCTTGAACCGGGAAAAACGCTGGCAGTGGTTGGCGAATCGGGTTCTGGTAAATCGACTTTGGGTCGAATGGTCAGTATGTTGGAAGTGCCAGACTCCGGCGATATATACTTATCCGGACAAGAAATCTCCCGTCTTAGTGCAAGAGCACAACGCCCTCTTCGTCAGCGTATTGGCTTGGTGTTTCAAGACCCGTATTCTGCACTAAACCCACGCATGCCCATTCTTGCTTCTTTGATAGAGCCAATGAAAGTGAACGGAATTGGGAATAAAGAAACTCAGCGCGCTCGTGCACTAGAAGTGCTGGATTGGGTAGGCATGCGTGAAGATGTATTGACCAAATATCCGCATGAGTTTTCTGGTGGACAAAGACAGCGTATTGCGATTGCACGTGCGTTGATGCTGAAGCCAGAACTTATCATTGCAGATGAGCCCTTGTCTGCACTGGATGTATCTGTTCAGTCTCAAATTCTTAACTTGTTTAAAGACCTTCAAGAAGAACATGGTATTGCCTTTTTCTTCATAAGCCACGATATGGCGGTGGTTTACCACCTTGCTCACGACATTGTCGTAATGAAAAGCGGTGAAATAGTGGAGCAAGCAACAAAAGAAGAATTCTTTGCAAGTCCAAAGCACCCTTATAGCCAGGAACTGCTTAATGCAGTACCGGATATTGGAAACGCTCGCCGTCGAAATCAACCGGAACGGAAATCGGCGTAATATGATAAGCAAGATTAAGAAGCTGATAAAACAGCTCGGACGTTAATATGACAAGCTTTTTTATTTCACGGATACTGCAAATGCTATTGGTGCTTTTCTTGGCCTCATTTGCTGCTTACAACCTTATGGGTCTAATGCCAGGCGATCCTATAGATCTATTGGCGCAAAGTGATCCAAATATTACCTCTGAGGACATTGCTCGCCTTAAGGCTGAACAAGGGTTAGATAAACCCGTTTATGTTCGATACTTTGTGTGGCTGGGTGATGCACTTCAAGGTGATTTGGGGTACTCACGTATGTTCTCTCAGCCCGCCATCGATGTTCTTTGGGACGCGATGAAAAATACCTTGGTTTTGGTGGGAAGTGGAACCTTACTGTCCATGCTTATCGCATTACCCATCGGCATCATTTGTGCGGTTAAGCAAAATAAAGCAACAGACTACATTATTAGTGGTCTCACTTATATTTTCCTTTCCACGCCAGCGGCTTGGTTGGCGCTGATGCTCATCATGATTTTCTCAGTCGTCTTTCCAATATTCCCTGCTGGGGGAACGGGCGAAGCGGATGGCGTTGAAGGGCTCGATAAACTGGAATACATGATTCTGCCTATCTTGAGTTTAACGCTGCTCAGTATTGCCTCTATTTCGCGCTTTATGCGTTCCAGCATGCTTGAAGTGTTCAGACAAGACTTTGTTAGAACCGCGAAAGCAAAGGGGGCTTCTTCGACTCGCGTTTTGTTCAAGCACTGTATCAAGAATGGCATGCTTCCCATGATCACTGTTTTAGCCATGGATGTTGCCGCTCTCATGAGTGGGGCAGTTCTTACGGAAACCATTTTTAGCTGGCCAGGAATCGGGAAGTTGACAGTTGATTCAATCCACGGCAGTGACTACAACGTTGCAATGTTATGTTTTATGGTTGCCACGACTGCAATTCTCATCATGAACTTCATTGCGGATATTCTTTATTCGAAAGTTGACCCACGTATCGACCTGACCAAAGGGGGTAATAAATGAGTTACGTTGCTAAACGCAGCCAAAACCCTTGGGTTCAGGTGGCACAACGCTTGTCTCGCCACAAGTTGGCGATGGTTTCAATGGTTTTCTTGGTGGCACTGACCATTGTTTGTTTCAGTGCAACCCCAATCGCAGGTTGGCTCGGTGTTGACCCCTTTGCTGATGATCTCTTTAGTCGTTTCGAAGCTCCAGATGAAGATCATATTTTAGGTACGGACGAATTAGGCCGTGATATCTTCACTCGCCTGCTTCTTGGTGGGCAAGTTTCATTGACTTTCGCCTTTATGGCAGCCATTACAACTTCCGTAATTGGAACGATATTAGGCGTGGTTGCGGGTTACCATGGTGGCAAAATTGATGCCTTCATTATGCGTGCGGCCGATTTCATCATCAGCCTTCCGGGTATCATGCTCCTGATTCTTATCCAAAGTATTGATATGACTAAGCTGGGTTTCTCTGAAGAACTCGTACGGTCAGACAGCTTCAGTATTTACCGATTGGTTATTGTACTTTCCTTGCTTGGTTGGCCGTTTGCTGCTCGCCTTGTTCGTTCAAATACGCTGTCTGTAAAGCATCGTGAGTATGTACAAGCAGCCATTGGGTACGGGGCAAGCAGTTGGTTTGTGATGACGCGACATATTGTACCCAACGTAATTGCGCCAGTTATCACTGCAACAACATTGGGTATTGGTGGCGCAATCCTAACGGAAAGTGCACTTAGCTTCCTTGGTTTTGGTATTAACCCACCAACGCCATCATGGGGGAACATGCTTCAGACTGCCCGAGAGGCGATGTGGAGTTATCCTATGGCGGCTGTTTATCCCGGCATTATGGTTCTGTTTACTGTTATCACCATCAACTTTTTGGGTGACGGTTTGCAAGAAGCCATAGATCCAAAATCGTAGAACGTTTTTGGTTTGTCTATAAAGACGAAACCGAGTAAAACCAAAGGCAGTCATTGTTGTGACTGCCTTTTTGTTTTTGAACGAAGTATCCCTAAATAAAGGGAACGCCAAACACCGATGTAAATGAGTTTCTTGTCACAATTCTTAGTTAATTAGGTTTGGTTTAACACTCAAATGTTTGTCTTGAATCACATTAATATCTAAACTTTTAACCTTCCAGTCACCTTTATACCCAATAAAAGTAAAGACAGTCATGAAATTAGAAACTGTAGATTATCGTTCCCCAGATGCTGCTGAACAATTTGTTCAATCCCTACGTGAGACAGGTTTTGGCGTACTGAGTAATCATCCTATCCAAAAAGAGCTTGTTGAGTCGATTTACGACAACTGGTACAAGTTTTTTATGACGGACGAAAAAGCACAATATCGTTTTAATGTCGACACACAAGACGGTTACTTTCCTCCAAGTGTCTCTGAAGTGGCGAAAGGGAATACGGTTAAAGACATTAAAGAGTACTTTCATGTCTACCCATGGGGGCAAATTCCCCCTTCGCTAAAAGAGCAAATATTAGATTATTACCAGCAAGCCAATACTTTTGCGCAGGAGCTATTAGGCTGGGTGGAGACGCATGCACCTGCCGATGTTCAAAAGAAGTTTTCCATTCCGTTGTCAGAAATGATTAATGGCAGTGAGCAAACCTTACTGCGCGTACTTCATTACCCGCCAATGACGGGAAATGAAGAGCCCGGAGCAATACGCGCTGCGGCACATGAAGACATCAACCTACTCACTGTTTTACCGGCTGCAAACGAGCCCGGACTGCAAGTCCAAGGAAAGAATGACGAGTGGCTAGATGTGCCCTGTGATTTCGGTAATTTGATTATCAATATTGGTGACATGCTTCAAGAAGCGTCAGGCGGTTATTTCCCGTCGACTACGCACCGAGTGATCAACCCAACTGGTGAGCAGCAAACTCATTCGCGCATCTCACTGCCACTTTTCTTGCATCCGAAACCAGAGGTTGTCTTGTCAGAAAGGTATACGGCTGGTAGCTATCTAACAGAACGTTTGCGCGAACTAGGTGTCATCTAACGTACTACGTCGTCGAGCAAGTTAATCTCAGCTCAGGATAGGCGTTCTCTATCTTGGACTGAGATGATCCTATGCCTTTCAATAACGTCATAAAATACAGAAGAGTCGGCTTTAGAATGATATCTCCCGCCAGTCTTTTGAGTCACATCTTTATGAAGCCACTGACAATAAGTGAGGCTGCCTCTACTTCACTTGTGGTAAACAGCCATTCCAAAATTGAGAATCCATATGCAACGTCAGTTGTTTCTTCGAGCATGTTGCTAGATTAACCATCTCTGTGAAACTTGCGGCAAGAGAGACGATGGTCAAAGCACCGATCCCCAAGATCGTGTCTATGAAAAGCGGCGTCTAAACTGTGATGCATTCTTATTGTTCCGACAACGTTCCCCGTTTCATTCAGGTACCATAGGGGAGAGTAGAAAACGCTCATTGGTTGTGCAAGCATCCGGTATGGGGACCGTAGGGGTTTGAATAAAGCAACAACTATCATAATAGTGAGCTGTATACAAACTAAAATTTGTGATGCCGGTTAACGTATAGAGAGTGACAAAATCTTCTCTATAGCTTTGAATATAAGTAGTAGATTAAATAAGAGCGCTTATGTCGAACAACGATTTAATTCATAGTCATGACCCACACATGGAAAACCCATTAGTGTGGCCCATTATGGAAGTGTTGAAAAAGAAACGCGAAGGTTGGAAGGTCCATACTTTAGCCTCTCATCTCTCTGAATTGGGTATCATTCCTTTTCTGGATTCTTCCCCAGAGAAGGATCTATTTAAGCGAAATTTCTTAATGATGAATGCCTTATATCAATTGCAAGAAACGTTGTATCCGGATTCTTGGGTTCAGGTTCAAGCGATGGACATCCAATTAAAAAGTGACACACAGGTTCGTGAATATGAAATTGATGTTAATGATCCTCTGCGTGATTACTATACAGATTGGAGTAATTACGAGGCAGAAAGTGGGGAAGTAAAAAGACTGCTTAATGAATTTTGGACCCGATACCGAAATTTTGTAGGTTCACACAGTGGAGATATGACTCGTCAGAAAGCGCTACGATTGTTTGAACTAGACGACACATCAACACAAACTGAAATACGTAAGCAATGGCGCAGAATGGCACTTAAGTGGCACCCTGATAGAGAAGGGGGCAACACGGAAAAATTTAGAACACTATGCGAAGCTTGGCATTTGCTGCGGGACTGATTCTTCAGTGACAAGAAATTTGCACGTCAAAAAAGCGGAAAGAAAATCCGCTTTCAGTAACCTTTGCTGTATTAATTCGGATCTCTTTTGTGTAAAGCAAAATTTTAAATATGGCTTTACGCATTCGTTTTAGCACGAAACAAAATATAAGATGCTTCAATATTTCCGCTTCAATGTTTCCTGTTTCCAATGGCGTTGATGGGTAGGGTAAAACGGGAGAGTGAGGCTGTTCGTCATCGTGATTAGCACCCAAATGACGTTGAGTCATCTCCCTCTCCCTGTCTCAGAAAATCTCGATTGATTTCGGAGCCGATTCATCACGTGAGTATTGGCGCTTAATTGAACAATTATGGTTCTGATACGGAGATGTCACTGAAATCGGAGGTATTAGAGTCGAGATTCTTAGAAATTTCTGTATGCTGTTGCCTTCAACATATATATGGATGCTGTCGTGGAAAAAGAAAACCAAAAAGAGAAAATCGCCATCTTGGTTGATGTACAAAACGTGTACTACACCACCAGAGAAAGGTTTAGAAAAAACTTTGATTACAATGAGTTTTGGTGGAGGGCAACGAACGATCGGGAAGTTGTATTCGCCAATGCTTATGCCATTTCTAGCCAACAAGAAAAGCAAAGGCAATTTCATCATATTCTAAGAGGAATCGGGTTTAATGTTGTCTTGAAGCCTTTTATCCAAAGGCTGGATGGCAGTACAAAAGCGGATTGGGATGTTGGTATAGCCATCGATGCAATAGAAATGGCGTCCGATGTAGACACAATTGTACTGCTTTCAGGAGATGGTGATTTCGATATTCTTGCAAGGCGTATATGTGAAAAATACAAAAAGCGGGTAGAGGTCTATGGAGTTAGAGCACTGACTGCGCAATCGCTGATAGACAGTGCAACTCAATACTTTCCAATAGAAGAAGATATGCTGCTTTAGTCGTTGTTGTGGCTGACTTCAGTGGTAGACGTTGAATCTGATTGAACCTGCGCTTCCGCTTCGAGTTTTTCCCGTTCGGCTTTAGAAATGTACTTAGGCTTGTTGCTTTGTTGCAGTTTTGAATTTTTCTTCTTCTGCTTCTTTTTCAGAATTTGATTGATTTTCTTTTTCCGGTTCATTGCTGTATTCCGTCGACCTTATTAAGGACGCGCAGAATACAGCGATAGCAGCATTTTTACAAACTTAATTGTTACCCGCCAGCAACAAGAGTGGGCTTGTGTCTTGCACTCGAAATCAACATGTAAATGCTGGTTGCCAGTAAAGTGACAAACAAGTAACCCATTAGCCCTTCCTCTTTGGCTAGAAACGTATACGCAACTGTCGGACCTAGTACAGAACCAACACTGTAGCTAAACAACATGACCTGAGTTGCGGATACAATGTAGTTGTCTCCTAACTTATCGCAAGCCAGATTAATTGCGACTGGGTAAAGAGCAAAACTTGCCATACCTAAAACGAATAACGATCCAGCGAGAACCGATTGCGACTTGAATACAGCAATAAGAGCAATAGCGAATGTACCTAACAGGCTGAATAACGCCAGCAACAATGCCCTTGCTGCGTATTTGAGTAACCAAGAAGCGATCGGTTGAACAAGCATGCCTCCTAGAATGATCAAAGCCATCAAGTTGCCCACTTGATTTAATTCAACGTTTCTATTGGTTAATTCAAGTGGCATGAGACCATAAATAGCGCCCATTACTAGCCCTGATACTGTGCAGCCAACCAACGCTGGCTTACTTAGTTGCATGATTTGCTTAAACGGCATAGTGTCGTGTTGTTCGCACTCTGGTTGGGTCGAGCGGATTACCATCAAAGATATTGCTGCAAGTACTATGAGCGTAAGGATCACGACAAATGGAGCATTGCCGCTTACGCCAAACATGTTAATACCTAACTGTCCAAGGGAGGAGCCACCATATAAGAACATCATGTACATGCCCAATCTCTTGCCTCTTCCAGATGCGTCTCCCGTGAGAAGCCAAGATTCGACAATCACAAAGATACCAGCGACGGCTATACCTGCAACTAGACGTGAAACAACCCATATTTCAGCATGTGGGAAAATAGGCAAGAGTAAAATGGTGCTACAAAGCAATGCCAAACATAATATAAACCCGTTGCGGTGCCCCGTTTTTGCGACTAATCGTTCTATGGCTATCGCACCAATGAGTAGCCCGGCGTAGAAACTGCTCGCAACTAAGCTTGCTATATCAGAACTCATACCGTACTCACTCAACATCAAAGGAATGATGCTCATTAAGTAGCTTGATGCGATAGCAAACAAAGACAGCGCAATCACTGGTGCGGTGATGTTTAATGGCGCAGTTGACGTGTTTTCCAATGCCAGAATCTCGTGAAAAATAAGTTAGTTAGGAGCGGCGACTTTGGATTTTTAAGAGGGGTTAGTAAAACGAATAATTTTTATTCTGACGATAAATATTCTTTGATGTGGCGACGAAAAAAAGCCCCATCAAAATACGCATTCAATGGGGTTTTTTTAGTGTTTGATATTTGGAATTATTTTGTTAAGGCTTGGTTGAGCCACTGATCAAATTGCAATTTTGGTAACACACCGTTAATAACATCGATTCGTTTTCCATTCTTTTCCAATACTTTGGCGCTTTGTCATTTACAATCACAAATATATGACCAGTTGCTTTCCCTGTGATTAATGATAATAAATACCATTAATTTTCATAAGTGTATTTTATCAAACCTTGTTTGTTTACCAAACCTCGGTGTTTTTGCCAGATCTCGGCTTCATGCTTGACCTCAGCTTCATGCTCAACCTTAGCTTCGAGTTTTAAATTTATCTTTTTCTATCCCATGCTTTTTCATTCTAAGGTACAGTTTTTTTCGCGGAACTTGTAAGTAGTTAGCGGCCTCAGAAACTTTACCAGAGTATAGAAATAAGGCGTCTTCGATCACCTGTTTTTCGTAATCATCGACGAGATCATCAAGCGGAGTCTTTAAAACATCTTGATTGGATATTCTATTTTGCCCCGCTAACTTTACTATTCCGATGGCGTAGAGTTCAGCAACGTTCCTAAGCTCACGCACATTCCCAGGCCAAGTATGGTTTCTTAATGTATTCAGGTAATACGCATCCACAGTTGGTAAAGGCTTTGCCAATTTCGTGCAGCTTTGTTTAAGAAAATAATGAAAGAGTGTGGCAATGTCATCAGGACGTTTTCGTAATGAAGGGACTTCAATGTTTCCTTGGCTGACCAAATAGTAAAGTTCTGGGTTTAAACGCTGATCTTTAATTAATGCTTCAGGATCTTCATTGAAGATGGCAATAAGTCGGGTATGACTTTTACCGCTGCGCTCCTGACGCAGTAATTCCTGCGCTAAGTAGTGCTGAATGTTTTCAGGAATCGACTCGATTTGAGTGATTAATAATGTGCCATTGGCACTCTTATTCAGAGCGGTTTCCGCATCATTTTGACTTTGAAGCGCGCTGCCTTGATATTGTAGGAACGTGTATTCGGGTAGCTTGCTAAGTTGATGAATAAGGTGAGCAAGGCTCCTTCGACCAGTGCCAGATTCACCAATAATTGCGATGTGATTATTCAGCATAGCCAATTGAGCTACGTGGCTACGGATCAATTGAATTTGAGCAGAGTGACCGATTATTTCTGCTTTGATCGATTGAGTGACATGTCGTTTTTGTTGAATGTACTCTTGTCTGACTTTGAGGTGTTTTTTTATTAATTCAAGCAATGCTGGTGGATTGATCGGCTTTTCTAAAAAATCACTGGCGCCTTTTTTCACAGCCTCAACCGCCATGGGAATGTCACCATGACCCGTAATCACAACGACTGGAATATTCCCATCAATGGATTTGATTCTTTCAAGCAACTCCATACCATTTAACTTGGGCATATACATATCAATAATGGCGACCCCTTCCCAGTTAGCATCAATATAGCTACAAGCTTTAGTCGAATCTTGTACGCATTTTGCTGGGATGTTCGCAATCGACATCAGGTGGCTGTAAGAATCCAATACATCAGCGTCGTCATCGACAAGCAAAGCGGAAAAATTATTGTGGGTCATTAGGTAACTCCAATACAACTAATGCGCCTCTAGAAAGCGTAGACGCAAGATAAATCTTCGCATTAAAACGGTTTAGAATTGATCGACAGATGTTGAGCCCTAAACCAAGTCCAACTTCTTTCGTCGTTGTAAATGGTGTGAAAATCTGATGGATGACGTTACCGTCAAACCCCTTACCGCTATCCGAAATGAAAAGCATTGTTTCTCCGGTTTTGTATGGCTCACAGCTGATGTTGATGGTTCTGGTATCGACTTCTGAAATCGCTTCTAGACTGTTTACCAAAAGGTTGACTAAAACTTGTTCAAGGCCAACATTATCTGCAAATACGTACATCTCTTCCTTAACATCGAGTTCGATGGCAGCTTCCAGTTTTTTAGCCTGAGTGCCGACCAATACCAAGGCTTGATCAAGTGCCTCGCGTAGGCTGATAGACGATAGGGCAACATCTTGCGGCTGTTTTTTAGCAAAATGTCTTAAGCTGTTGATGATTTTGCCCATGCGTTCTGCCATAACACTGATGCGAGAAAGTGATTCATTCGTAAGCGGATATTGTTGCTGTTTAAGTGCCATCTGAGCACTGAATAAATAGGTGCTTATGGCGGTAAGTGGTTGATTGAGCTCGTGTGCTAACGACGACATGGTTTGGCCGACCACTGCCATTTTCGCTGCTTGAATAAGCTCGCTCTGCGTTTCTTTCAGATGAAATTCAGCTTTTACTCTTTCTTCGATTTCGACCTGAAGATCTTGGTTTGCAGCAACTAAATCCTTTGTTTTTTCTGCGACACGTTGTTCCAGCAAGTGGTTGGCGTGCGCTTGCTCGGTAATGTCAACCACCGTTACCATCACCTTTTCGGCTCGTCCCTGTTGAAATACACTCAAATAAAAGCGTAAGTAATACGGCGCGTTTTCACTCCCAAGCGAAAGAACCACGTTTGCTTCACCAGCCGTCAGTAGCCTCGATTGGGGGGCAAACAGTTCCTTTAAAGCACTTTGCTTTTCCTTTGGTATCCAATTCCATAAATGACTTTCTGGGATCTTGTTTGGGAGCTCGAACAACTGTTTAGCACTCATGTTCACGGATTCGATTCTTCCAGTCATATCACAGGTGACTAAACTAGAATGTGTGTTGTTAATCAGATTCAACGCATTGGTTTGTTCCATTTCAAGCATCGCAAAGTAAAACTCTTTGAGTTTTCGGCTAATGCCGGCGATTTCATCTTTGCCTTCAACGGGGAAAGGAAAATCGTGCTTTTTGTGTGTCATGGCATCTAAGGTGGTACTGAGCGCTGTTAACCTTGAAACGATACGACGATGAATAAAGTAATAGGTTAAAAATACACTCGTTAAAATGGACAGACTGAAGCACGCTATTAGGATTTGATTACCGTAAGAAATCACATCGGCAGTGTCGCTTTTTACCGCAATAAAGTCGCTGTTTGCATTGGAAGCAAGGTAGGCAACATTTTGATGAAGCCTATTTAACTGTTGGGAGATTTTTTCTTGTTGTTCTCGAAGCGAATGGCGGGATGAGACTAACTTACTTAATGCCAAATGAAAGCCGCCATTCAAATCGAGAAGGGAATCTAACTCACCAATGAGCTGCTGGTAAGATATTGCAGAAGGAATTTGGTATAACGGTGCACTCATTTCTTTAAGATCATCTAACCGAAATTGGATAACTTTCATGCCATTATCAACTTGAGACACATGAGAAAACATCGTGACTTCTTGCAGTAAAGAATACAATGCGAGTTCTAAATCGGTGACGTTTTGAATGAGCCTTAGAGTCGCGAGCAATTTGGCTTGGGCGTATGTATTGCTTTCTCGTTCAACTTGCCATTCGATTTCTTGCCTTAACGGCTTTAATTCTGAACGTATATCTTGATGAATCCATTGTATCTGTTCATTAATCCTCGCGGATGCACGCATTTTATCGATATGCCGTCGAACTAACTCCTCGTAGAGAGAGATCTGATTTGCAAGAGAGCGGTAGCCTGAAAGTAGCGTGTGAGCTTGTGGGTTGTCTCTTAGATTCTTAAGGGTTTCCTCGATACCATTCAACTCTAGGTGCAGTGATTGCACGTGATCGTCCAGAACCACGGTGTTATCAATCTCTGGCAGGTAGTTAATAAGCGCGCGTATTTGAGAGCTGCGACTTTCAAGCTGATAACTGGCGTTATATTTGGGAACGCTCGTGGTTAACAAGCTTTCTACTTGCCTATCTAACGTGTTCCAAGTGATCCACGCAACCATGCTGACTATCGCAAGTAAAACAGTAGAGGTGGCAAAAGCCAATATCAGTTTTGCCCCAATGGTGTGGTACCGAAACTTCATCGACCCTCACCTTGAATTAACCCTCGAACGCTTTGCATCACGCTATGGATAGTGACTTCGCGCTGAGTCTTGACCATGTGCTGCCATTGCGCCAGTTTGGCGCGAACCTCTGGTTTCTGAATGTCACTAGATTGTTGAGAAGGAAAGATTTCCGCCATCGATTGAGAAAACTCAGCTTGGCTGATCGGTGGGGAAAACAGCTGCTGTTGCAAGCGGTCTAATTCCGTTAAAGCCAATTCGTTATTCCCAAACCGATTTCTAGCTTGAATGAGGGCTAACCAAGCATCTTGAAGTTGTGGTAGCTGCCGCGTCACAAGAACATCGAATAAATGGATGATTCCGTGTTCTCTTTCCAGTAAGGAATCTAGGTTCAAAATAACGTGTTTGCCATGCAAAAGTGCGGTGTCGTTTACGCTGTACTTTGCAAAGGTATTCGTTTGAATCGCGGTTTGAATGGTATTTGACAGTAATAGCTCAACAAACCTCCTCCTATACGCGTCTTCAGTTTTTTGTTTAACAAAGCCGATGTAGGTCGGCATGAGTGTTAAGTCCTTATCATGAGTGAAATCGATGTAATCCAGCTTTTGTTTTAGGTTTTTGGCGTAACTGTCAATGGTAGGCCCTACACCAATACTGCCAGCGGCGATTGAATCCGCCACCCCAAAGCTGCGGGATGAAATGGTGGCCAAGTTCGCGCCGACATTAGTGATAATTTGCCATCCTTGATTCCAGCCATATTGAGTAAGAATACTCTCGACCATGAGCTGCGTTGTTCCAGATCGGGAAGGGGCGCTCATGGTCACGTGACCAAAGTAAATGGGGTTCGTGAGCGAAGAAAAAGACGTTGGATCAGGTAACTGATGATTGCGGAAATAATCACGATTCCATACAACACCGGCACCTGAATAGCCAATGGTAACCACTTTACTTAGCTCAGGAAGAATATAGGCAGATAATGGCAGGGGAGGCTTAAAACGAGTGGGGACGTCCATAAGCTTTTCCTGCATTGTTAAACGTGAAATAACCAAAGGCGATGAAGTGAGCACTAAATCGATATCTTCAATATATTGGTTATTGAGAAGCTTCATGCTTGATGATGTGGGCCTGTGGACGACTTTGACTTTAGCGTTGGCATTGAGGCGTTTGAATTCTTCTACTAGGGGGATCAAAGGATCCCTAGAGAAGGTCGTAAGTATCACGAGTTCATTCTCATTTGCGTTCACATTAACGAAAGCTTGGCAGAAGATAAGAAAAAAAAGTGTTTTCAAAGACCGTTTTTTCAATTGAGGTACCTCACAAAACCCACCCAATATGTGCGTCTAATCAAAAATAAGAATGTTGACGAAAATTACCGTACTCGGACTTTGAGTCAGAATTGACGCGATGTTATGAGAATTTTATCAGCAAAAAATGACTTTCATTACTCAAAATACCCAATTTTGACTCGCGACAGATCATGAAATGTGTCAAAAGTGCCTCAAATTCGTCATTTTGAGCCAAGACGAAAATTTCATGATGATTGCCCCGTTAACAGATCATTGTCTGATAAAGACAATTCACATTGAACGGAGCACAGTATGCTTAACATTTTTAAAACTCGACCAGACCTTCCTTTGTCGGATGGTTCTAAAGAGGAAATGCAATCACGCTTTAAGCGGTATCAGTGGCAAGTTTTCCTAGGATTGGTGTTCGGATACGCGGTTTTTTACGTGGTTCGAATGTCTCTTGGGGTCGTAAAGAAACCGATGCTCGATGCGGGTATCGTGTCTATCGAAGAATTGGGCATTATGGGTTCAGCCTTCTTCTTTACGTATGCAATAGGCAAATTTTCAAACGGCTTCCTTTCTGATTACGCCAATATTGGCCGATTTATGTCGTTTTCACTCCTCCTTTCGGGGCTAACCGCCATCGTAATGGGGTTGAACACAACAGCGTTTTTCTTCGTGCTTTTATGGGGCTTAAATGGTTGGTTCCAGTCCGTTGGGTCAGCACCATCATGTGTTTCTCTTTTCCAATGGTTTTCACCTAAACAACGGGGTAGTCGCTATTCCATTTGGGGTGGATCGCGCAACATTGGTGAAGGCATAACGTGGATCCTTACTGCAACGTTAGTCAGCTACTTAGGTTGGAGAGCTGGCTTTATAGGCGCGGGTATTGCTGCAATTGCCGCGGCACTTTGTATGTTCTTTGCTCTAAAAGATCGTCCTCAAACTTATGGTTTACCCGATGCTGCTTCAGCATTCGATGAAGAACCTGAAATTAAAAAAGCGAACGATCCAAAAGAAACGCGTAAAGCTCAGCTGTTTATCCTAAAACAACCGACAGTATGGTTAATTGCGGCGGCCTGTGCAGCGATGTACATCTCTCGTTATGCGATGTCTTCTTGGGCGGTGTTATACCTTCAAGAAAGCAAAGGTTATTCGTTGATTGACGCTGGTTTTGCAATGTCTACCTACCCAATCGCAGGTTTAGTCGGTGCGATCCTGTCGGGAATCGTGTCAGACAAATTCTTTAACGCTAACCGCCACATTCCAACTCTACTTTACGGAATCGCAAACATTGCAGGCATGTGTTTGATGTTCTTTGGCCCAGATAACCGCATGGTTGACGCTGTTGCACTTGGCATGATTGGCTTCGCGATTGGTGGCTTGGTGGTATTCCTTGCTGGTCTGACAGCTTGCGACCTAATGCCTAAAAACGCAGTGGGTGCAGTAAAAGGATTCATCGGCTTGTTCTCCTATATTGCGGCGTCAGCTCAGGAGTTGATATCGGCTTCTCTAATCAAGATCGAAGAAGTGAATGGTGTCAAAACTTACGACTTTAGCCAAGCCCAGTATTTCTGGCTAGCGGCTAGTGTTGTATCGCTGGTTCTTGCATTAACGGTTTGGAATGCGAAAAAAGTGACGGATATCGACTAACACAAATTGGGGCTGATTGATATTTCAGCCCCTCTTACTTGCGCCCATTTATCTATACCCAAGTGTCCTAGTAGAACACATCGCCAATTATAAGGCTGCTTGGGTATACATAGATTTAAACTACTTAATTACAGGATCTTAAACATGTGCAAAACGAAAATCGTCGCAACGTTAGGACCAGCAAGCCAAAGCCGAGAAGTCATCACAGAGCTATTCAGAGCTGGGGTCAGCGTCGTTAGGCTGAACTTTTCTCATGGTACTGCCCAGCAACACATTCAAACAGCGGAACTCGTAAGAGAAATTGCCTGTGAACAACAGTTAAATGTCGGGGTTTTGGTGGACCTTCAAGGACCCAAGATTCGCATATCCAGTTTTGAAGACCAAAGTGTCGACTTAGAAAAAGGGCAGACGTTCTTCCTCGATGCACAACATCCAGCGGACAAAGGCAATCGTGAAAGGGTTGGGCTGGATTACCCAGAGCTGATTAAAGACCTGAACGTTGGCCATGTTTTGCTGCTCGATGATGGGCGTGTTCAACTCGAAGTCACCGCCATAGATAGCGATGGTCAGTGGGCGAAAACAACAGTACTAAACCAAGGGAAGCTCTCTAATAGGAAAGGGATCAACCTCCTAGGAGGCGGTTTGTCTGCGCCAGCGCTTACTGAAAAGGACAAACAAGATATCCATACTGCTGCCCGCCTTAATGCCGACTTCATTGCGGTTTCGTTTCCACGCAATGGTCAAGACATTCACTACGCACGCAAGTTAGTTCAACAAGCGGGTTGTCATGCGCAAATTGTGGCCAAGGTAGAGCGAGCGGAAATTGTTGAAAGTGATGAAAACATGGATGACGTCATTGCTGCGTCAGACATCATTATGGTGGCCAGAGGGGACTTGGGGGTCGAAATTGGTGACGCGAGATTACCCAACGTTCAAAAACGTTTGATTAAGCGAGCGAAATTGGCGGGCAAGCCAGTCATTACGGCCACTCAAATGATGGAATCGATGATAGAAAACCCGATACCAACACGCGCTGAAGTGTTAGATGTGGCAAACGCAGTTATCGATGGCACCGACGCCGTTATGCTTTCTGCGGAATCTGCCGCTGGGAAATACCCAATCGAAGCGGTTAGATCCATGGTTAGGATCGCATCAGGAGCAGAACAAGATCCTTACGAACCTCATAGCCACTGGGACGAATTGGAGCACCTGTGTAAACGTGTTAATCAAACACAAAACGGCACAAACACCACTTCAACTGGTCAGGCTAAGATCGACCCCAATAAGAGTTTCGCCATCTCGTCGATGATCTCCGCATCCAATACTAACCAAGCGCTTGGTGTCGTTATTTTAACCAAGGATGGTCAAACGCCATTACTCATGTCTCGATGTATGACGAACTCCATCGTATGGGCTTTGTCGGATAATCGGGCTTTATTGAAAAAGCTATCCATTCTGCGTGGTGTTGTTCCTGTGTTTTTTGAGGCTTCAGAGCAAAACCAAAGCGACCTCAATGAAAGAATTAAGGGGCTCTTATCCAAACGTGCGCGTGCACTTGGCATGGATGCATTGCTCGTTGCACAACTTGAAGGGATTGAAAATGTTGGTGCTATAAACGCTTGTTGGCTTATCGATTTAAACGAATGCAAACAAGAAAACGAAGAGTTGGTTGCTACGCAACCCGCTGTGTTGGTGAAAGTGTAGGGCTTTCATCAATTCACCGTTGCGCACGATTTAGGTTCCCCCTAAAACCCAATTATACGCGCACATGTCAAACAAACTGAAAAGTTTGTAAACCAGATTTACGGTGGGCGAATCTCCCGTCTACAGTGATTGGTTATCTGACACCCTTGCTCCACAAGGTTTGACCCGCTTATTTAGCGGGTCTTTTTTATCCACCATGTTCTTTCTAATGCGTTAATAGAGCACTCTAATCAAACTCTGCCACTGATCTCGGTCGTCGATGTGAAATCCAATCAATACTTGCTGAACCTAGCATCTTAGGGGCGTTTGGGTATATGCTTGAAACGTATGCCCAACATGAAAAATCCATGTTTCAAACTGACTTGGGTCGTAACCATAAAAATAAAACGACAGGTGAAATAATATGCAATCGAGTTTTGCAGAAATTACAGGCTGGGGTAAGTGTTTGCCGCCAGCCAAGCTTTCTAACCACGACTTAAGTACATTTTTAGAAACCTCGGACGAGTGGATAAAAACAAGAACAGGCATTGAAGAACGTCGAATTAGCCACGTGAACACCTCCGATCTTGCCACTGTTGCAGCGCAGAGAGCGCTTGCGTGTGCGGGGCTAGACGCAGAGGATATCGATTGTTTGATCGTCGCGACCTGCTCGCCAGATACCTTAATCCCAAATATTGCTTCAAAGGTGCAATCAAATTTAGGCATAAAAAGTTGTGCCTCTTTCGATATGAATGCTGCTTGTACGGGCTTCGTCTATGGGCTAGAAACGGCAACGCGCTTGATTCAGGCGGGCAATTACCAACATGCACTCGTTATCGGTGCGGAGCGCCTAACGTTTTATTTAGATTGGACTCAGCGTGATACGGCCGTTTTATTTGGTGATGGAGCGGGTGCGGTCGTGTTAAGCAAAACCTCAAAGCCTGTTGGCTTGCAGCAAGCACAATTAGGTTGTGATGCCGAAGGTCGAAATATCTTATCGGTGCCCAAATATGGGACAGCAATGGATCGCTTTGCTGCGGATAACGGCTACTGGAGTTTTGAATTCGTTGGAAAGGAAATATTCAAACGGGCTGTAAGGGGAATGGGAGCCGCTGCACAAACCGTATTGAGCCGTTCTAATTTGAGCACGGATGATATCGATCTCGTGGTACCGCATCAGGCGAACGTACGAATAATCCAAACTCTTTGTGACCACGCTGAAATTGATCGGAATAAAGCTTTTATTAATATTCATAAATACGGCAATACATCGGCTGCAACCGTGCCCATTGCATTATGTGAGGCGGTTGAAGAAGGTAGGGTGAAGCCAGGGAGTGATATTCTTACGGCGGCTTTCGGAGCCGGTCTTACGTGGGCGGCGGGACACATAAAATGGGGTGACAGGGTCACACCTTTGAATCCATCAGAAGCCGAGTTACCCGTAGCGAATAAGACCGCACTTGAGCTATTGGAAAGTGCGATAGAGCATTGTAAGTCGCGCCATAAATAGTTTAGTAATCAGAGAGGTAAAAAGAGCCATTTGAGTGGCTCTTTTTCTAAATGTTTACCTTTCGGTTAACATTCTTAGCCTCTTCAATGATACGTTAACCCAGCACTTGAACTCGTGATCCGTTAATAAACGCACTCAACGCTTCGATAGTCGGTAACGCGGTCATTGCTCCCTTCTGTGTTGTGGCGAGTGCTCCGCATCCGTTTGCCCAGTTTACAGCTTGAATGACATTGTCGATCTTATTCCAATCTTGGCTCTGCGCTAGGTAGGTGAGCAGACCACCAACAAAAGCATCTCCTGCGCCTGTTGTATCCACCGGTGACACGACTTTCCCTGTTATTAGGGTTTGAGCCTTTTCATGGACGATCAAGGCACCTTTTGCTCCTTGAGTAACGAGAATCAATGGTAAGTTGAGGTGTTCTAAACTCGACAGGCCTTCATTGATAGAATGGGTGTTTGTTAAATAAAACAATTCGTCATCCGAAAACTTTACAACATCGGCGAGTTCGATTGCTTTCATGACCGTTGGAACAATGTCTTCTTGGTTTGCCCAGACTTCGTGGCGCAGGTTGGGGTCAAAACTGATGTAGCCACCCGCTTCTTTGATACGTTGCATCGCAAGCAAAGTGGTTGTTCTTGCAGGCTCATTGGCAAGCGCGATGGAACATATGTGGAGCCACTCGCCGGACTGAAAGTTTGGTATATCTTCGGGTTGCGTATATTGATCGGCACTCGGGCGAACCATAAATGTAAAGGTTCTTTCTCCTGAATCGTCCAGTTCGACGACAACCGTAGACGTACGCTGGTCTTCGTCCATTTTTATCAAGCGATTATCTACGTTTTCTTTCGATAGCGTTTGCTTTAGAAAGCGACCAAAAGGGTCGTCGCCAACTCGTCCAAAAAACGCACTGTGCCCCCCTAATCGTGCAATCGCTACTGCTACGTTAGCAGGAGCGCCGCCAGGGCATTTTAAGTACGTGCTATCCGTATCCGGAATCAAATCGACTACCGCATCTCCGGTCACCCAAACTTTGTTCATTATCTATTCCTTTAAACGACTCATCATCGAACTTAACCAACTCGCTCGTACAACTCAAGGGGTAACCACAATGGGTGATAAATAGTGTAAGCAAATTGAATAAAGCGCATTGCTAAAAAGTAAGCGGAGCGATAACGCTTGTAAAGTGCTGTTTTGTATATATTTGGCTCAAAATTTATCGTTACCTAAGGGGGTGAAATAGGGGCATGATTACGATATTTTTAGGCTATTGATTGTTATATCTATTCTTCATCGATCTCCATCCCACTTCTGCATTTTTGAAAGTGATCGCTTTTCTGATGGCTACTGATTTAAAGAACTTACTATTGAGTGATTTTCTAAACAAAATGGTCGTCTATGCAAAACGTATTACGTTAATAGCTAATTAAGGGTTTCCTTATCTTGACTAATCCTTATTTATTAGTAAAATCTAAATTAGATTATGTTGAAGTGAGAGGTGTCGATGAGTCTTCAAGAAATGAAAACAAGCTCAATAGAAGTCGCTGACATTCTTAGAGTCCTGTCGCATCCAGAACGCCTTCTGGTACTTTGTCAGCTTGTTGATGGTGAAGTAGGAGCAGGGCAACTTCAGAGTGGATCGACACTCAGTCAGTCTGCCTTTTCACAACACCTTACGGTTTTGAGAAAAAACAATCTGGTGAGTGTCAGGAAGGAGTCTCAGCAAGTTTTCTATTCACTCGCTGATAAACGGATAGAAAGATTGATTTATCACTTGCACGACATTTTCTGTTCGTAAACCATTTTTCGATTTATCTAAGTTTTCTTACTTTAACTGAAAATGTACGCACGTAGCGCGGGGTGCATGACGTACATAGAAAAGGAGCGAATAATGAGGTCTGCAACAAATAGAGGGTTTGTTTACTCTGTCATGAACAGTTATTTCCCTCCGATACTCATCACCTTCGCACTGATTATGGGCGGAGTGGCTCTGTGGCTCACGCCAAAAGAGGAAGACCCACAAATCGTTGTCCCAATGGCAGACGTGTTGATTGATGCACCAGGATTAAGTGCAAAACAGGTTGAAAAGCAAGTCACTGAACCTTTAGAAAAGCTATTGGGCCAAATAGATGGGGTGGAATACGTTTACTCCACATCCATGGAAAACAAAGCACAAGTGGTTGTTCGTTATTATGTTGGCGAGAACCGGGAAAATGCGTTAGTAAAGCTGTATAACAAAATCTATTCAAACCAAGATCTTATCCCTCCCTCAGTCAAGAATTGGGCAGTGAAACCTGTCGAGATTGACGATGTTCCGATAGTGGTTGCTGCTTTGTACTCAACCGACCCCGAGCAGCTTGGAACCTTTGAACTAAAGCGCATTGCCATGCAGGCAACGCAAAGGCTTAAGTCTCTCGATGATACCAATATTGTTAAAGTTACGGGGGGGCAGTCGAGAGTCGTGGAAGTGAAGTTAGACGCGTCCGCGATGGCTAGCCGGAAAACCACGATTGACGACTTGCAACGTGCTTTTCGCTTGAGCCACGCCAAGCAAAGTGCGGGGACGTTCCACCAACTTGGTGAGGTTTACTATCTTGAGTCAGGACGATTTTTTAGTAGCGCCGAAGAGCTTGGCAGCCTGATCGTTAACGTTATTGACGGAAAGCCCGTCTATTTGAGGGATGTGGCTCTGATCAGTGATGGACCAGAAGAGTCCACGACCGATACGTGGATTCAATATGGAACGGCGGATGAGGCTTTCTACCCTGCGGTGTTCATTTCTGTCGCTAAGCAAAACGGTTCTAATGCCGTTAGAGTGGCGAACAAAGTGATTGAAGAGCTGAATTTACTCCAATCGACTCAATTTCCAAAAGAAGTCCAACTTGACATCATTAGAAACTATGGTGGAACCGCAAATGACAAAGTCGGCAATTTAGTATCAAGCCTAGGTATCTCAATTGTGACTGTTGTTGTGTTTGTTGGGCTATTTTTAAATTGGCGAAGTGCACTCGTCGTCGGGATAGCAATACCGATCAGTTATGGTGCTGCGTTAGGGATGGACCTTGCGTTTGGTTATTCCATTAACCGAGTCACTCTGTTTGCATTAATTTTAGCGCTCGGGCTTATTGTTGATGATCCTATAGCCAGTATAGATAACATTGAAAGATACCTGCGACGCAAAGATCTTACGCGTACACAAGCAATCGTATTAGCGATGGGGGAAATACGTTCAGCGCTTCTTATGTCGACAGTGGCCATTGTCATTGTGTTTACCCCCATGTTCTTCATTACAGGAATGATGGGACCCTACATGGCACCGCTTGCTTTTAATGTACCGGTCTCCGTTATATTTAGCACCATAGTCGCCTTTATGATTACGCCTTGGTTAGCCAGGAAAATTCTAAGAACAGCAGAAGCAAAAGGAACGTATCAATTAGAATCGACTCTGCTATATCGTGGATACAATACGTTACTGTCACCGATAATCTCGTCTAAAAAGCGCAGTTGGATATTTCTAGGTTTCGTTGCGGCACTGTTTATCGGAGCGGCATTATTACCTGCTTTGCGGCTTGTTCCATTAAAGCTCCTACCATACGACAACAAAAATGAATTCCAATTGATAGTGAACATGCCGGAATCAACGAGTTTTGTGAGCACGTCAAATGCCCTACGCGAGTTTTCAGACTATTTCATTCAGCAGCCAGAGGTTAAATCGGTTTCTGGGTTCGCGGGGTTAGCGTCTCCTATGGATTTCAATGGCATGGTTAGGCACTATTTTATGCGAGATATGCCATATCAGGGAGAACTGAGAATTGTTCTAGTGGACAAGGAAGAACGCAACTTTCAGTCGCACCAAATCGTTACGCGAGTCCGAGCCGATATTGAAGCCATTGCCACTCAATTTGGTGCATCGATTCAGCTGGTTGAAGTCCCTCCTGGTCCGCCCGTTATCGCAACGCTTACGGCGGAAATTTATGGTGAAGAAACGACTTCCTACGAACGGTTACAAGACGAAGCTCAAAAAGTGGCGGCTCGCTTGAAGCAAGAACCATTTGTTTCCGAAGTGGATACCAGTATTCAAGATAAAACAGAGATCTGGCAATTTGTCGTCGATAGGGAAAAAGCCACGCTTTCTGGAATATCCGTAAGGGATATCAACCAAACCCTCGTTGCCGCGAATCAAGGGGCTTTGTTGGCTAACCTAAAAATGGAACGTGAAATTGAACCCCTTCCCGTGATTGTTCGATTGCCTGAATCGCAACGAGATAGCCTTAATAACCTGCTCTCGCTTTATGTCCGTGGTCAAGGTGGAATCAGTAAGCACAACATTAACGGAAGCCTAGAAGATTCGCCTCAGCCACTCGTTCAACTTTCAGAATTGGGGTATTTTGAGAAAAGAGAGAAAGATCAGCCAATCTACCATAAGAATCTCAGACCGGTTGTGTATGTATACGCAGAAGCCGCGGGAAGAGTGCCTGGAGAAATTATTGCCGATGTCATTTCCGATGAAGGTAAAGAGCCATCAGGTGAATCGCGAGCATTGTCTGAAAGGCATTACTTGTCGAATGGAGGGCATCAGGGTTGGTCCGTAAGCGAAGGGATTAAGGTGGTATGGAGTGGTGAAGGCGAATGGAAAATCACCGTTGACGTATTTCGTGATTTGGGCATTGCTTACGGAGCGGCTTTGTTGGGTGTTTTTATTGTAATGCTTATTCAAACTGGGCTGCCTGCTGTTTCTGGGATCATCATGCTGGCAATCCCTCTGACGGTGATTGGTATTATGCCCGGTTTTTGGTTCCTCAACGTTATGAGCGCTGATATTAAAGGTTACCCCGATCCCGCTTTATTTACGGCAACGGCAATGATCGGCATGATCGCGCTAGCGGGTATTGTCGTACGGAACTCGCTTGTTCTTATCGAATTCATTCAGCAATCCTTAGCTCAGGGTAAAGCGCTCAAATCCTCTTTAATTGAATCTGGAGCCGTTAGGCTTCGACCAATACTGCTTACCGCCGGTACAACGTTGCTCGGTAACATTGTGATTACACTGGATCCTATTTTTAACGGTCTGGCTTGGGCTGTCATATTTGGGATAACGGCTTCAACCGTTTTTACATTACTGGTTATTCCAGTGGTTTATCACCTAGCGTATTCAAATGTTGAAGGGCATGGTTTGCCAGTCAAAAACGGGGAAGAGATATGAAATCGTTAAAACTTCTAGTCGGAACAGGTCTGTTTGCGATACTCACTGTTTTATTTATCTATATGGCTGGTGGATTCACTGAAAAAGTGGTGAGTAAACCGATAGCGCAAGTCAATACTTCAGACATCAGCACCCTTATTGTCGAATACACAAACCAGCCACAATTCCGCGAATTCTCGGGAACGGTTATCGCGGATCAGCAAGCGCAGCTCTCTGCCCGAGTCACCGCAAAAGTCGTTGAAATCATCGCTGATGTGGGTGACAGTGTCACGAAAGGTGCTATTTTGATGCGCCTTGAAAATGACGATTTGGACGCAAGAGTTAAGCAGGCGGAACAAAGCTTGTCTTCAGCTAAAGCGTCATTAAACGCGGCGTCCAAAGAGTATAATCGAGTGAGCGAGTTGGTTAAAAAAAGGCTACTTCCTCAGTCAGAATTTGACCGTATTGAATCGCAATTGGAATCAGCCAGAGCGTCGTTTAAGCAAAGGCAAGCGGTAATGGAGGAGGCAAAAACGACCTTTGATTATAGTGTGATTCGAGCACCTTTTGACGGCGTTATTACTACTAAGTCCATTGGGGTCGGTGATACCGCGATAGTTGGGGCATCTCTGATGACGCTGTACAATCCTCAATCATTGCAACTCAAGGTGAATGTATCCGAATCCTTGATTAATCGAATAAAGCTTGGAGCGGATTTAAAATTTACGCTCCCAACATCAGATTTATCCGGTAAAGCCAGTGTGGTCGAAATTTCGCCCTCTGCAGATAACGCTTCTCGGAGTTTCGTGGTGAAACTTTCTTTATCAAATACCCCATTAATATACCCAGGTGTCTATGGCAAGGTTTCTGTCCTTAGCCACTATACGCGTGTGCTAAGTGTTCCAGAAAGTGCCCTTTATCAAGTTGGTCAGCTTGATTACGTAAAGGTGTACAAAGAAGGAAAATTAAAGACGCAATTAGTTCAGCTTGGGCAAGGTACAGAAGTGAGAAAAGGGTTGAAGGAAGGGGATGCGGTAGTCATCAACCCACTGGGACTCTAGCCTATATTCTTACCTGTCTGCACGGTTCATTCATTGTGGATGGACCTTGCTTCTCCCATAACGGTATTCAAATTACCAATCTTACAGGGACCGCAAACCTTGAGCGATACGTTGAACCATAGCAACAGATTCCGGATTATCGCCATGAACGCACACCGTATCCGCTTCAATTGGAATCACATTACCGTTTTCACTGGTAATGCTTCCATACTTGGCGAGCTGCATCACTTGGTGGAAAATGTCGTCTTCTTTGTGATGAACTGCATTGGGCTGGCTTCTTGGGACTAGGAGCCCATTATCTTGATACGCTCTATCTGCAAAGGCTTCAAACAAGAGTGGGACATTGAATCGATCAGCCAGATCAAGATAACGTGAATTGTCAGCGGCAGCCAATATCATAACAGGGAGTGAGAAATTTTCGGCCGCAGCCAACACACCGACAAAAACGTCTTCATTTTGCATCATATCGTTATACAGCGCGCCATGAGGTTTAATGTAATCCAGATGCACATCGTTCAATGATGCGAGTGCCGTTAAAGCACCAACTTGGTACACCACAGAGTGTACTATTTGGTCTTGTGTCATTGGAATGGAACGTCTTCCGAATCCGACAAGGTCGTTATAACCTGGATGGGCCCCAATTTTTACCGAATGGATTTTTGCGATCTTTAGGGTATTGGACATGACGTCTGGGTCTGAGGCATGAAACCCACATGCGATATTGGCCATATCAACCCACGGCATGACCTCTTCATCCAGACCCATTTTCCATGTACCGAAGCTTTCACCCATGTCGCAGTTCAGTTTCAACCTTTCCTTGGTCATGTTCTGTATCTCTCCCTTTTTTATATAAGAGTAATGGGGTTTGAGTGGATTGAGAAGTCATTAGATTTGCACTGGAACTCCTCTATGTTCCAATTTTATTACCCTATAAATCATTATCGCGAATAATCGTGTAAAAACGCGGAAGATTTTTCTATAAAATCCAGTTACTTTGTTTAAGAGACTACTAATCTGAGTTTATCAAAAGTAGAATGACACCAACCTCACCATTTAGGAATAATGATGAAAGTACTTGTTACTGGTGGCATGGGCTATATTGGCAGCCACACTTGCATTCAAATGATAGAAGCTGGTATGACACCAGTCATTCTAGACAACTTGTACAACAGTAAATCCAGCGTATTAGACCGGATTGAAAAGGTATCAGGAACTCGACCTGTTTTCGTAGAAGGTGATATACGAGACAAAGCATTGTTGGTCGAAACCATGAAAGCCCATGAACTTGAAGCATGCATTCATTTTGCGGGGCTTAAAGCGGTGGGGGAATCGGTTCAGAAACCTTTAGAATACTACGACAATAATGTGCATGGAACGCTAGTGCTTGTGGAAGCCATGCGCGAAGCTCACGTAAAAACATTGGTATTCAGTTCCTCTGCTACCGTTTATGGCGATCCCGCTTCTGTCCCGATTACAGAAGATTTTCCAACCAGCGCGACCAACCCATATGGTCGGAGCAAGCTTATGGTTGAAGAGTGTTTAACCGATTTTCAAAAGGCGAATCCAGATTGGAGTATTACGCTATTACGATACTTCAATCCCGTAGGTTCTCATCCAACGGGGGATCTAGGAGAAGATCCACAAGGCATTCCTAACAATTTAATGCCTTTTGTTTCTCAAGTTGCTGTTGGGCGTAGAGCGTTTTTATCCGTTTTTGGCAGTGATTACCCAACAAAAGACGGAACCGGCGTACGTGACTACATTCATGTCATGGATCTGGCGGACGGGCACCTTGCTGCATTAAATACTGTAGGCAATAAAAATGGGCTACATATCTATAACTTAGGCACAGGAAACGGCTACAGTGTGATGGATATGGTCAAAGCATTTGAAAAAGCCTGCGGTAAAGAGATTCCCTATAAACTGGTGGATCGCAGACCTGGGGATATAGCAGAATGTTGGGCTGATCCTAAGAAAGCCATTGATGAACTTGGCTGGAAAGCAGAGCGTTCATTAGAGTTAATGACCGAAGATACGTGGCGTTGGCAGTCACAAAACCCTGAAGGGTATACCGAGTAGTAAATGTAACAAAAGGAGCGACTTCGCTCCTTTTTTGATCTGAATCCACATTTTTCGTAAAAATCTCGTTAAGGACTTCCGCTCAATTCATAACCTGCTAAAATGCCCGCGTTGCTTATTTTTGAATGTTAAAAAACATCACCTTAACGCATGCAGCAACAATTTTGTAATTCAATGTTCAGGGGACACCGATGGAGCTAGCGCTTATCATCACTTTCATCGTTGCAGCTGCTGTAATGGTCAAGAGAGAGATGGCAGAAAAGAAATAATCTCGAAATATTTCAGTCACTTTTTGATTACTTTTTAGAAATTTTCGAGCTTGTAAAAATCCAGCGTAAGCTGGATTTTTTGCATATTAAATACAGAATTCTTTGGGTTACCACCACGTTTAATATAAGCCTAAACTTCTCTTTAACCTGAACTCGGGATACAGAGGTTAGCTAACCCATTAAAATGCAGGCATAGTCTCAAGTGGAGGTGAGCCGGTAGCCAGATACACAATCATTTGTAAGAGGCATTTAACGATGCCATTCAAGTATGGAGTATAGATGTATGTACTTTAGAATGGGGGCATTGTTGTTGGGTTTTCGGAGAGGATGGGCATAGCTAAGATAACAAGGATGGATAGAAAATCGATGCTCAAGTTCGTTATAAATTGAATTTTCTGAGTTCCATAATAAGACGCCTTGTTCTTTGTATTCCTCTGCGTTTTTGGGAAGTTCAGAATTCCACCAACTCAAGATCTCACGACTCCATTTGCTGCGTGTAAACCAATGATCGGCAATCACGACCAATAGATCATTCGGTTGTATGGCATACCCATACTCAGCTTGCCATTGACTTATGTCTCTCAACATTTTTTCACGGCAACTTTTGCTGGCACTCATTAAGTGGTGGCTATGTACCCAAACCGTGCCAATATCAGAGGACACTCGGAAATGGAAAGGCTGATCGGGAACGGGAAGGCTTTCTATGGACTCGAAGTAATTGGGGTGATCATATTCTGTGAACTTACTTGCCATTCTACGTGCAAACGCTAAACCGAGATGATGTTCACTCATGCCACGATTATGTACGGTTGGGTAATGGCTTTCGCATAATTTCAGGCAGTCACCCTGAAAATCAATCAATCCTTGAATGACTAAATCTTTTAACAAACAGAGCTCTCCTAGTGCAAGGAGAACTCAAAGACTCCTTACTTTACTAACCAACGTTTTACTTTATCCTTTCTAAATAATAGTAGTAAAAATGAAGATGTTAGATATAAAACGGGTTCGACACCTACTGATTTTACAGACCAAAGATAATGGATCGGTATAAGCAAGACTGCGATATAAACCCAATTATGCAAAGGTTGCCACCTTTTTTTTAACTTTCTTTGCGCTTGTTTCGTTGATGTAACTGTCAGAAGCAAAAGGATAAACCAGCTGAGCGCCCCTACAATTAAATAAGGTCGGCTTATGATTTCATCGAGTATCAAAAGCCATTGATAGCCCAAATCTAACGAAACATACGCCAAAAGGTGTAATGCCGCCCACATAAAGGCAAATACACCAAGTAATCGGCGCGTTCTTATCAGCTGACCTGCTTTAAACCAACGCATAAACGGTGTGATCAGCATGGTCGCCATCAAGGAGTTAAGGGCGGCTTTTCCAGTAAAATGAATAATTTCATCAACGGGTTCCGCTCCTAGATAACCATTGGTCGCAGCCATGAATAGCCATAAAAGCGAAAACCATTGGATACTATGAATCGTCGCTTTCATCAAAACGATATGGGTATTACTCAATACCATTAATAGTTCCTGTTTAAGTCCAGACCAGTGTAGAGTTTGGCAACCTCATCCTCGTAACCGTTGAACATAAGCGTGTTCTGCCTTGAGGTACTGAAAATGGAGCCTTCACCAATAAACCTTTCCGATGCTTGGCTCCAACGAGGATGGTCCACTTGGGGGTTTACATTGGCATAAAACCCGTATTCATGTGCTGCAAGCCGATTCCAGGTCGTCGGGGGCTGATGTTCAGTTAATACGATCTTGACGATAGACTTAATGCTCTTAAAGCCGTATTTCCAAGGCACCATTAAACGCAGTGGCGCACCATTTTGAGGCGCAAGCGTTTTACCATACAGCCCTACTGACATAATCGCCAACGGATGCATCGCTTCTTGAAGGGTTAAACCTTCAACGTAAGGGTAGTCGATACCCCCTCCAATACGTCTGGATTTTTGACCTGGCATTCTTTCTGGATCGTAAAGCGTTTGAAAAGCGACGTATTTTGCATTGCCCTTCGGTTTGGCTTTTTCTATTAACTTACTGACTGGAAAACCAAGCCAAGGAACGTTCATCGACCATGCTTCAACACAGCGGAACCGATAATACCGATCCTCGATCGTAAACTGATTTAAGATATCAGCAAAATCGATGGTGTATGGCTCATGCACTTCACCAGCGATTTCGATCTGCCAAGGGTCTGTTTTGAAGCCTTTTGCGTTCTCTGCAGGTTGGTGTTTTGCCGTGCCAAATTCGTAGAAGTTATTGTAAGTCAGAATTTTTTCTTCAGGCGTGAGGGTAAGCGCTTGATTGGTGTATTTTGAGGGTACAGACTCTAAAGTTTTGCGCGGATCGACCACCGCTTCAGGTTCTTTCGATTTAAAGACGTCAAAAATACCAGCATTGCTAGTCCCTGCTATAGGGGCGGTGGCGGCAAGAATCCCCAATGTTTTTAAAACTTGACGGCGATCGTTGTAGACAGCTTCAGACGTGATGTCATTATCTTTTAACTGCCATGATTTTGCGATCCGAATTAGCATAAGGCACTCCTGATGTTGATACAATTCGTTGCGTATACTTAGGGTCAACAGACCCTAATGTAGACCCTTAAAGTGTAAGAAAACTTTCATTTTACGACCCACGAGAATATATACGACGATGTCAGAGATAGAGATTGAAAGAAGAAAGAAAAACGAGCTAGTAGAAGAGCTTCAAGAGTATTTATTAAATGAAATGGATACCGAAGTAGGGCAATTTGAAGCTGAATTCTTACTGGATTTTTTTGTTACTAAAGCAGGACCCGCTATTTACAACCAAGCACTAACAGACGCAAAAGTGGTCATTGAACGAAAATTTGCCGATATTGATGATGAGCTTTATAGCATTGAAAAACATCATTAAAATTAGATCGCTGCCTGTTTTTACACTGTAAATTTTGTATTGACCAACTTCATTTCCAAGAGTTCACCTGAAATTGTTCAAATTTTTCGAATGAGTTAATCAGTTTGTACTACTTTTTGCTAAGGGCTTTTTGGTAAATACTTCGTTGCACCTAACCGAGGTTGGGTAACAAAAATGTAAACAACACCCCAATAGTTGGGTAAGTAATAACAATGAGTAACATAATGAACAACTATCCAAAGAACCATTCGCTTACGGCAAGAATCATTCACTGGGTTTCTGCACTTTCAGTCTTTGGACTGTTTGGTGTTGGTTTATGGATGGTTGACTTAACTTACTATAGCGAGTGGTACAAAACGGCTCCATACTGGCATAAATCAATTGGTTTGATTTTGGCTTTTGTGACGTTGTTTCGCTTAGTCTGGAAGTGGGTGAGTGCCCATCCGCCAATTGAAGGCAAAGCATATGAAGTTTTGGCGGCGAAGTTGGCTCATTTTGCCATGTACTTATTGCTGTTCACTTTGTTTACATCAGGCTATTTAATTTCGACGGCAGATGGCCGTGGGATAGAAGTTTTCGATTGGTTTGTTGTGCCCTCGATGGGGGAATTATTTGCCAATCAACCAGACATTGCAGGAACGATCCATTATTACGCGGCTTTCGCCCTAATAGGATTAGTGGCAATTCATGCTGCGGCTGCACTTAAACATCACTTCATCGACAAAGATGACACGCTACGCAAAATGATAGGAGTTTCAAAATGAAAAAATCGATTTTCGCCACAGGACTAGCTTTAGCCGTGGCTTTACCATTCGGTGCGAGCGCAGCGGACTACAATATTGATACGAAAGGTGCACACGCCTCAGTCAACTTTAAAGTTCCGCACCTTGGTTACAGCTTTATAAAAGGACGCTTCAATACGTTCAGCGGTGACTTTTCATACGATGCAAAGAATGTGTCTGCATCGAAAGTCAACGTTGTGATTGATACAACAAGCTTGGATTCAAACCATGCTGAGCGCGATAAACACATACGCAGCTCCGACTTTATCGACGCTGGTAAATTCTCTCAAGCGTCTTTCAAAAGCACCAAAGTGACAGATAAAGGCGACGGCAAGATGGCGATTGAAGGCGAACTTACCCTTCTTGGTGTAACAAAGGCAATCACTATCGATGCTGATTTCATTGGTGAAGGTACAGACCCATGGGGTGGTTACCGCGCAGGTTTCTCTGGAACGACGCGTTTAGAGCTCAAGGATTTCAATATCCCAGTAATGGGCGCATCTAGCTACGTCGATCTTGAACTTCATGTTGAAGGCATTCGTAAGTAAATACAGAGCTTCATATTAAGATTACGCCCCCACTAGCTTGCTGGCTAATGGGGGCGTTGTTTTATGTGTCTCTTTTTATTTTTTGTCACTCATGATTTATGCAATTTCTAAGTGGGGTTCTTGTTTAGTCTCACGCTCTCCGTAAATACTTCTCAACGCGTTCATCACGTCCATTCGAGTGACGGTGCCTATAAACTTGTCACCTTCAAGCACTGGGTAGCATTTGGGTTTGTTTACTGTCATCGCTTTAGCACGCTCTTCCAGCGATAGGCTGGTTAGGCTCGTCGCTATGCCCATACTTGTGGTCGGATACAGCTGGTCTTTATCGATACACACATACTCTGCCACATTGATAAGTGAGTCGTTTGCATCTAATGCCAGTACGTCTCTTGTCATTAAATCGACGACTTTCTGATCTTTTGTTGGGATGTAATCTTGGCACCATAAATCAACCAACACATCGTGTATTGAAAAATAGCCTACGAGCCTTTCATTTTTATCTGTAACCGCAGCGCCATGAAGACCGGAATCTAGCAGGACGTCGACCGCGTCTACTGTGGGCATATCCGCAGGAAGTGAAATAGAAGGAAGGGTGATAAGCTCTTTTATTGTTACGTTACTGTTCATAGTGGAATCCTTTAGTGAAGACGTTGTTTGTGCTGTTGTGATTGTGCGAATTTGCGCTGCTTTTAGCTGCGGTCTTGTGTAAATCGACCAGTTTGTAAGCCCAACAAGTACTGCCCCCCCAACAATGTTGCCTAGAGTGACAGGAATGAGATTTGCTGTGATGAATTGAACCCAATTCAAGTCAGCGTACTGCTCCGGCGATACGCCAACTTGGGCCCAAAATTCCGGTGAAGCGAACGCCTTAATGGTCATGCCCAGTGGAACCATAAACATGTTTGCTACGCTGTGTTCAAAACCGCTGCTCACGAACATGGCAACAGGAAGAACCAACATGGCTGCCTTGGTTGCGGCATTCGTTGCACAAAATGAGAGCCAGATTGCCAAACAAACCAATAGGTTACAGAGCACCCCTAATGCAAATGCTTGTAGAGGTGTATGGTGGACTTTGTGCTGAGCAATATTAAGCGCATTGAGCCCCCATTGACCTTGATCGAGCTGATACAACCCAGCAGCAGCAACCAGTCCAAGCAGAAACATCGCACCAATAAAGTTGCCGACGTACACTTTGCCCCATGTCGCGAGCATCTTACCGGTTGATATTTGCTTATTTGCTAAAGCAATGGCAGATAACACCGAACTCGTGAACAGTTCGCCTCCGCCCAATACAATGAGTATTAAACCTAGGCTAAAAGCAATTCCGCCTGCAAGACGGCTTAACCCCCAAGCCGCACCCTCACTGCCTGTCGTGACAGTTATATAAAAAAGAAAAGCCAGCCCGATAAAAGCGCCCGCCATCATGGCAAGATAGATCGTTGTGCTCGTGGACTTAGCCGTTTTGTTTAGTGCGTATTTTTCCGCTTCTCCCATCATCTCTGCTGGGGTATTTAAGGGTTTGTGTAAAGAGTTAGGTGCATTCATGTTTGCTCCTTAGACTCATGTTCATGGCGTGTTCTCCTATATAAATTCATGCGAGTAATCGCATGGCTCACGTCCAGAATAGGGAGATTGGCACGCAGATAAAAATTGATAATTTTCAGGATCCTTATCAGTTTTATTGATAAGAGTTTGGATGCATGTAAAATGTCAAAAAATTAGAAGAACCTCAAAAGGAAACCAATGCGCTATTCACTAAAACAGTTGGCTGTATTTGATGCTGTGGCAGACAGCGGAAGTGTTAGCCAGGCTGCGGAAAACCTCTCATTAACCCAATCCGCAACAAGCATGTCACTCGCACAGTTGGAGAAAATGCTTGGACGTCCTTTGTTTGAAAGGCAGGGGAAAAGAATGATGCTGACGCACTGGGGGACATGGCTTCGACCTAAGGCCAAAAAACTTTTACAAGATGCACAGCAAATAGAATTGGGCTTTTTTGACCAGCATTTGTTAAGCGGAGAGATTCGGCTGTGCGCGAGTCAAACGCCGGCTGAACACTTGGTTCCGGATCTCATCAGTATTATTGATAACGACTTTCCTGAGATGCGAATATCGCTCAAAGTCAAAAGTACACGTAGCGTTATTGAAGGCGTATTGGATTATAAATACGACCTAGGTGTTATTGAAGGACGCTGCGACGATAACCGGATCCATCAAGAAATTTGGTGCCGAGATCACCTTACTGTTGTCGCCGCTGCCCATCATCCATTCGCTCAGCGAGATAAAGTCAGCTTGGCACAGCTCGAACAAGCGAAATGGGTATTGCGTGAACATGGTTCGGGCACTCGCAAGGTATTCGATAGCAACATTCATAATCTCATTGCCAACCTTGATGTTTGGCGCGAGTATGAGCACGTACCTGTATTGCGTAGCATGGTGGCCAATGGACCTTATCTTACCTGCCTTCCTTATCTAGATGTCGAGCGGTTCATTGAATCGGGGCAATTGGTTGCACTCAACGTACCGGAGCTCAAGATGGAAAGAACGCTCTCCTTTGTTTGGCGAGCCGACATGGTTGAAAATCCATTACTGGATTGCATTAAGAGAGAAGGGTTACGCATGATGAAAAATAAACCCTCATTTCTGTAGTAATCCTTTCTGACACACTCCTCTTTTTAAACAACCGAGTTAATGCGCATAAATTGACTAGCGGCCCAAGCGGTCGCTTTTCACATACATTGGCGGGCGGCTAGGTAATCGAACTTTCCAGTGACATCCTGCATGCCCAGTTTTCGAATTGAATAGGCGTTAAAAGGAAATGATAGCAGTCATCAATAAAATCGATTGCATTAACACTTCCATGCAATACATACCTCTTTGTTATATATATCTGTGAGTTAGATCGTATTCGGCATAGGGCTGTTTATATAACATCGCTTTTTAACTGCAATACAGGTTTTTCAATGAGTGTTCTTTTTGCCATTGCGCTGACAACTGGCATTCTTTCTGGGATCTGGGGCTGGCTTTCTGTCACCTTAGGTTTAATAAGCTGGGCCGGATTTCTAGGTTGCACAAGCTATTTTGCTTCGCCACAAAGCGGGATTAAAGGTCTTGGTGCCTCCCTTCTAACGAACCTATCGGGTGTATTCTGGGCGATGGTGATCATTACCTTATCGGATTACATGAACTTAGAAAATATTGGTTACACTGTCACTTCTATAGTGGCGTTCTTTATGTGTATACAAGCAAAGAAAAGTTGGTTCGGCTATATTCCGGGGACGTTTATTGGTTGTTGCGCGACTTTTGCTGCAAGTGGAAACTGGGCACTCGTTGTACCATCACTTATGTTGGGAGGAATATTTGGCTACCTAATGAAGGCGAGCGGAGAGCAGCTTCACCAATATTTCGGTCTAACCAAGCAGGGGGCAAGCTAACGATTGCCATTGGCTAAGGAAACCACTCGTCTTAGTGTCCAGCGAATTAACAGTGGGACTTTATCAGTACCGTTCTCTTCGCAGTAACTCACAATGGCGAGCGCAAGATCCGGTTTAGCGAATTTTTTAAGAGCCCGCGTAATCACTTTCTTGGCTGGAATGGGATGGTCCATTGGGATTTTCACAAGGGATCGAAAAAAGGGTTCGAAGCCATTAGCGTAAAGAAAGTGTTCAATATCTCGGTCCGGCAGCTCAGTTAACCGGTGCCGCTCTTGTTCATGTTCAAGTAAGCTCCTTACTGATGCCGCGTATTTTTTCCCCGCGGCATCGCCATCGGTGACGACATGCCAATCAATATGAAATGATTGCGCGACCTTCACTAATGACTTTAACCCCGATTGAGCAAACTCAATAATTTGAACCCCCTCCGCCGCCAAATTGTAATCCAATAATCTTGCTAATTCGTTAAATAGCCAGACTTCGGTTTCTCCTTCAACCAAAAGCCAACACCGCGCAAACAATGCACTGGAACGGTGAAAGCGTATATGGAACCCAATTTTTCGAAGTTCGTCTGCGGTTAACCTTTTGTTTGAAATAGAGTGCGCAACGGTTCTATCGGAGTGCCGTGTGAGCCGTCTTATCGAGTTTAATGGGACAGCACCAAGCAGGTCGCCGCTGTTGGTGGTGATGATCTTTTGCATCGGTAATAATTGAAATATGCTCCAAGCGCGAATTAGGTGGGTAGGGTGAAGGCGTCCTTCGGGATCTTCAATAATCAGTATTGGACGAGCACATCGTCGTAAATCAGCGGAACCTTTTGCTTGAAGGTAGGCACTGAGCAGCCCCATCAGTAAAAGGCGTGTCTGTTTATTATTGTTTTTACCAGCTAACTGCATGAGTGCCGTTTTGTCGTTCTGACTTGTACTACCAAAGAAAATTCTATCGCGCTGACGTCTTGGGTTGCCACGGGACTGACCCCGCACATTAAAGTAGTGTTCAACAAGGTTTTGCATTGAGTTTAAACTGCTTTTCATCTCCCCTTTGTTTACATGCCCCGGCATGGCTAATAAACGACGCGACGTATTTTCAATGCGCTTCTCAGCTCGTGAATTAACTTCATTTTGAGTGCTATTCGTAATTTGCCGCCTAGCGTCTTTTAACCGGATAACAGGGTGAAGTGCCATCAATTCTTGCGCCAGCTTATACGCATGGTGCAAATGCAGCTGATTGCCTGACGCGTCTAAGAACATGCAGTTGGTCGTGATTTTATAGCGATCTCGCGTAGCACTTAACCGATAAATTATCCGTTTAGTCCCTTCGTCGTCGGTTGTCCAAACAGGTTTTATTTTGCGATAGCGCCCAGCTTGTTCTTCGCCCGAGAAACTGGCTTTCCAACTTAAAACAATTTGGAGATGCTGGGTCTGTTGTTCTGCAATGGAATAATCGACATGAAAGTCTTGCATGACAAATTCATAAGGCACACAGTTACTAGGCAGTGCGATAGAGAGTGCATCAAGGAGCGAGGATTTACCCCAAGTATTTTCGCCAACTAGGGTGGTGAGTTCATCAAACGTAAGGGATAAGCGCTTAATCCCACGAAAACCAGCTATCTCTATTCTTTCTAACTGCATAAGTACCTAAACAGCCACTTTGAACTATGTTTTAAGCTTATACCATTTCGTGATGTTTAAGCGGTAATACGATCACAATACCGAATAAACAAACACTTAGCGTCGTTTCGTCAATGATTCACTAGCCTGTCATTCAGGTATGGCTATGATAGAATGGCAAAAAGGTCAATAAGATAAAACAATGAAAAATCAAAATAAAAAAGCGTCGATAACAATCGCGCACATCAACGATACGCACTCCTATTTCGAACCAAGCACCATTCAACTTCATTTAAACATCAATGGTAGGCAAGTTTCTCCCTTTATTAGTGTTGGAGGCTTTGCTCGCATTTCTAATCGACTACAACAAATCAGAAAAACGGCAATGGCACGGGGTCGTCGCTTTTTGTTCTTGCATGCGGGTGATTGTTTTCAAGGCACCATCTACTTTTCTTTGTTTAAAGGAAGAGCCAATGCCGAAATGCTCAGCGCCCTAGAGCCAGATGCAATGGTGGTAGGGAATCATGAATTGGATATGGGTAATGAGCCCGTGGCGGATTTTCTCGATAATATCAATTTCCCTATGATTGCGAGTAACTGGGATCTCTCTTCAGAGTGCAGGAAACGCAATCAATTAAGTACGAAGCAAAATCTGTACTCGTACAACAAGGCTGAAAAGCGAGGCAGTTGGCTGACGTATGATGCCAATGGTGAGCAAATTGCGATATTCAGCTTATCACTAGACAAAATGGCAGATATCTCTAACCCGGATCCGGATACGCCTTTCCTGAATGCGAAGATGGTTGCCGAACAAACCATTACGGCAATTCACAAATCTGGTTGCAATAAAATCATCCTGTTAAGTCATTTAGGGTATGAAGAAGATAAACAACTGGCGAACGAAGTGGATGGGATCAGCTTGATTATTGGTGGTCATTCACATGTGTTGCAAGGTGACTTCACTGATATCGGTCTGACTAAACATGACGACTACGGTTTGCTCGTAAACAATACACGCATTGTTCAAGCTGGATGTTACGCTCAATTTATGGGGCATTGTGAAATCGATTTTAACGAAGATGGCACGATTGACCGATTTGATGGGAAGAATGAGCTGCTTGTGGGGCGTAGGCTGGCACTGGATGCAAGCCTCGATGAGCTTGTAGACGATTCGGTGTATGACAAGACTCAAGCGGTCATTTATGCGCATCCAAACGTGATTCGTTGTACTAAAGATCAGGACGTAAAATCGATTCTAGACAACAAATATCGCCCTCAGGTGAATGAAATTCGAGCAAGAGTCATTGGTGAAGCGTCGAAAGTTTATCGGCATGTACGCATCCCCGACGAAGAGGGACCCAGTGAATTAGCCCCAATCGTTTGCCGCGCATTCTATACCGTAATGAATAATGACGGTCATAACGTTGAATTTGCCATTCATAATGCCGGCGGAGTCAGGAATTCGCTTCCAAGTGGCAAAATTACCGTCGACGAAGTGGCAGGAAAATTATTGCCGTTTGCCATTCCAGTGGGCTATTACGACATAAAAGGCAAATATATCAAAGAGATGGTTGAAGGTGCCATCAATAATGCGTTAGGTAACGGTGTGACAGGCACAGGGTCGGGCAGCTACCCGTACACACATAATTTGTGTTTTGAATACGACGCAGATGCACCCATCGGACATCGAATTACCAAATTGAAGGTCGCTCACGCTCAAGGTTGGAAAAACGTTGAGGACGAAGTGATTTATCGTGGTTGCTCAACCGCTTATACAATGAAAGGTAAAGAAGGTTATGACGCAATTCTGAACATGGAAGATCAGGGATACGTCTCAACCCACTCTATGGCCGATTGCCTGATCGACCTCGTTCAATCCGACCCAACCGTCTTTATTTGACTATAAATCGAACAATTGGTCTGTATTTTGCTTGCATAAAATATAAGAGATGATTCACTGCCGGCTATGCGTTAGCCATGAGCATCACTTATTTTATGCATTGGGAGAGTACCATATGTGGGGTAGAGACTGGCTAGACACTGTCGTGGTGTGCGTATGGATTTTTGCTTGGTCTGCATTGGTCTATTTTATTCCGCTTACCGGAATGTAGTTTTGGGTGTCAATATCAAAAAGAGTTCGATAACGATACTTTTAAGGAGCCACATGGCTCCTTTGTTTTTGACTACCGTTTTTGACGACCATAGAGACAAGCTAAGTGATGCTCAAACGAGTAATTTGAGGATACACATATAATCTCGTCACCAGTTTAAAGGGAGTGTCGCTCTGGTTACTTAGCGGCTTTAAATTGAGATTGCCTCATGCGGTTCAGTGCCGCCATCACGTCAATGACACGTGGTTTTGCTAAATCGCCATGCTTTGGCATCGTTTCAAACCAGTTTTCTTCTTTAATCATGTTCGCGAGATCTTTTGCAGGACACTTTGACCAGCTAGGAAGTTGAGCAAATTGAAACCAAATCCAGCCAATCGCATTGATTTGGCTTTCGGATTCAATTTGCTCCAAAGCTTCTAGATCCACCTGCTCTTTACCAAACCTCAAACGTGCCTTTCCTTTGGCTCCAACACGGAACTTACCTTCAGCCAATATGCTTTGTAGTGATTTTGAATGGAAGGAACGCTCAGAGAACGTAGCAAGTGCTTCTGTTGCTTCTTGAACGCGCTGAGTGGGATGTAACTTGATCACTTCTTTTGCCTTTTCAGTAACATCCACCGCTTGATAGTCGTGCATTTGAATAACGGTATCGGCGACGTCTAAATAATCTCCAGAGCCACCCATCACAATCAATGTTGAGATATTAAGTTCGTCTCGGATTTGACCGATACGATCAACCAGAGGAGTGATAGGTTCCTCGCCCTTGCTAACAAGCGCTTGCATGCGTTCGTCGCGAATCATGAAGTTGGTTGCGGAGGTGTCTTCATCAATCAATAGAGCGGTAGCGCCAGATTCGATCGATTCTTGAAGCCAGGCCGCTTGAGAGGTTGAACCGGATGCATCTTGAGTGGAAAACTCCTCCGTACTACGACCTTGGGGCAAATGGTTAATGTAATTTGATAAATTCAAGTTATGCACGCAACGGCCATCTTCCGCCCGTATTTTCATTGCGTTCTCATCGGCAACAACGTATTCACGGCCATCGCCAGGGATATGGTCATAAATGGATCGCTCAACAGCGTTCAGCAGCGTTGATTTTCCATGAAAACCACCACCAACGACTAAAGTGATGCCTTTTGGAATACCCATGCCTTTTACTTTGCCAGAGTTAGGCGTGTCTAATTCAACGGCAAGTGAGTCTGGCGACACAAATTCGACCGCGTCTTGCATAGGCAAATCACTGTTACCGGCTTTACGAGGTAATACGCTACCGTTACCTACGAACGCCATCAAATTGTGTTCAGAAAGTTGCTTTCTTAGCGCGACCTGATCTTCGATAATTGCACAGTGTTTCTTAAGGCGGTCAATATCCAACTCTCTGTGCAGAGTGGCTTTGCGGATAAACTTCGGCAAATAAAACGTGAGAATATTGATGGCTTTTTTACCAAGAATGGTGCGTCCGTCCGCTGGCAGATCGACTCTAAAACGGAGCTCTATCCCTTTATCCGTAAAAACAACGGAGGTGTGGTCTAAAACGGTTTGCCCAGTCAATGCTATGAACACATTGTTTTCTTGCGATGCAAAGTGGGCGAAAGAGCGAGCAATAAAATCTCGGGCGGCTCGCTGAAATGCTGGCGACGTTTCTTTTAACCACTCCAAGCCAGTTAAAGACCACTGACGGAAAGCACGCACTCGTGATGCGGGTGCAAATGGATCGGCTTGAGTGCTATCAATGAATAATTCAAAATCTCCGAAATCGTAACTGCCTTTAATTTTCTGGTAACTGCGGTAGTTCTGTTTTTCAATGGTTTTAAGTAATGCGATCAGTTGATCCATACGAGAAGTCACTATTTAGATTGGAGTGGGCGGAGATTATACCCAAACCATGTAAAGATGCGACCTTGAAATATACAACCATAAAAATGCCGATGAGTGATGGGTTGGAGATTTCTCTAGTGTCGTGCCGCAATACGCTGACCATTGAATTTTTTAGTGATGAGGCTATTTTCAAACTCATGTGTATTCATTGGTTTGCCATATAGGTAACCTTGAACGTAATCGCACCCTTCTTCGAGTATAAATTGTTCTTGGTCGTGGCTTTCTACGCCCTCCATCACCACTTTAAGTTTGAGCTTTTTGGCAACGTGAATAATGGAGCGTATGATTTCCTTATCTTGCTCACTGCCGGAAATTTGATTGATAAAGCTTTTATCGATCTTAATGCAGTCAAACGGGTATTTCTTAAGGTAGCTAAATGAGGAATAGCCAGTTCCAAAATCATCTAGTGACAACGTCACTCCTAACCCATGCAGTTTTCGAAGAGTTTGCCCTGCCAGAAACTCATCGGCAATCAAGCTGGTTTCAGTTACCTCTAACTCTAGGCAATTGGGATTGAGTTTATAGTAATCAAGCAATTGCTCTATTTGTTCAACAAAGTTTGGGTCGCGTAATTGCACGGCAGATACGTTAATCGCCACTCGAAAATCCTTCATGTATTTCGTCCATTCTGCCGCGCGCTGGATGGCACTTCTTAATACGTAGTTGCCTACCTCAAAAATTAACCCATTCTTTTCTGCTAGTTGAATCAACGAATCGTTCGAGACTTGCCCCAATACTGGGTGGTTCCAACGAAGAAGAGCCTCAGCACCTAACCAGTAACCGTTCCTTGGAGATACCTTTGGTTGAAAGTAGAGCGTTAAATCGTCGTTTCGAACCGCTTGAAGTAAATAGCTTTCTAATTGATTGTTGGTGGGCGTTGTAATGTTGGAATTGGCATAGAAGGCGTATTTCTTCCCAGAGTCCTTACAGGCAAGCATGGCCTCACCTGCGTGCTTAAGCATTAAATTAGCGTTATCCGCATCGTATGACGTTGCAACCCCAATAAAAGCGTGCAAATGAAGTGGCTGACCATTAATGAAAAACTCAGATTGACTAATATCCACCAAACGTTGGCAGAGGGATTCAAGATTGTGTTTAGACTCATCAATCTCAAGCGCAAAAACGAGGTCGATAGTGGAAGTACGAGCGGTAATACTGTGTATCACGTCTATAAAACCCACACGTTTTCGATACTCTTTAAGAACAGTATCAAAGACCTCATAACCATGCTTTGCTAACAATCGACGACCATTTGTAAAACCCACATGAACAAAGGCGAGGGTGCTATCTGTCGATTTCATCTGCCCAAGAAGCGTCTGTGCTTCATCAATCAAAGCCAGCCTATTGAGAAAGCCAGTGCCTAAATCGTGTGACTGTTGATAAAGCACTTTTTGTTCTGCTGCTTTGCGACGATCGATTTCCGTCCCAAGCGAAAAATTCAAGCTGGCAAGATCTTGTGTTCGGCTTTGTACTCGATTGCGTAACTCTCGATTGGTTTGTTCCAATTGATAATGTTGATAAATCAAGGCAAGTTGTGATTCTATGGAGTCGCGAAATGAGTCAAGAAGTAACTTTATTGTAGAAGAAAAGGTATTCTCTTTATCATCAATAATAGATAGGGTGCCGAATGGCTCACCATTTGGCCAATTTATGGGGATTCCATAATACGCGATGATATCTAATTTAACGTCAGGATGATTTGCCCACTCAGGATCATGTGGCGCGTTTGTCACGGTGAGCGCGCGCTGTTCTTTAATGACAGTTTCGCAATACAGCCTGCTATCTAAAGGCTCATATGGCGTATTTTCAGGTGGGTTGCTCGTTGATTCTGAAGCTTTGTACACTTCGATCGAATCTCGATGAACTTGCATGATGAGCGCAGAAGGAACGTCGGATAATACCGAAACCAAATTTACGATTTGTTGCCAGCTTTTTTGCATGTAAGCTGGAATTTCAATCTGACTAACGTCAATTTTTGACATGGATTCCTTTCCGTTCCTGACTTTTAATCCTAAGTTACAATCATTATATGACGTAGGAATCATGTTCAACGTGTTAGATGAAGGATTGTCGCAAAATAGAGTCAATATGCCTTTTTTTCATTATTCTTTCAGCACAAAGCTGAAGTTTGAGATCAAGATCTGAGCATTTTTGACGAAATTATAGGTGCGATATATTGTAATTTACCGTGCTTAGGTTGGTGCGGGGGCAGTGGTGGGAATCGTCAATAATAACGTCGCCGCACTGTTTGTAGCCTGTAAGGTATGATTCTATAGCGTAAAATCTCAGCATTTTCCTATGCAAGACTGAGAAAGGGAACAAGCCATTCCCATTTTTACTGTGGGTAATGGCTTGTTCAAAATGCACATTGTATTAGGAATGTTGATATCCATTGAGTTCAAGGAAATCAGATTTATAACCGGCATAGTCTCCGATTTGCTTGAAATTGTCCGCATTCATCTGGTTAAGTAGCGCCGATACCTTTCTTTGGGTATCTTCATCTAGCTCATGTTCATCGAGCCTGATCAGGCGCTCAGGCTCAACAGGGATTTTGTCTACATACAGTTTTTCCCTAAACAACCGTTGCATCTGCTCAATGCATCCCTCGTGTGTTTGCTTTTCTTTCATGACTTTGTAAAGCGCAATGATATAAGGGCTGAAAGTTGGAATATAAACACTGGCTTTGGTAACCAATGCCTTGCACACGCAAGCGTAAGCACCACCTTGATATTGAGAAAGTTTGATATTGAGTGAATGGCTAGTTTGGTGCAAATCGACTTTGGCGTGACCGAGTGTGCCATCAAGATAGATAGGGTGAGTGACGTCTGATCCTACATAGGAAAACGCGATGGTCTTGCATCCCGTCGCGATCGAGTCTGAATTAATAAGGGTATCAATCCAGTTTTCCCAATCTTCACCGCCCATAACACGAACGGTGGATTCCAGTTCTTCATTGCTCGCAGGCTCTACAGTCTTTTCAACCCAAGAATCATCTTCTAGCAGAATGGAGGCACCTTGAACCGCTTCATTGAGTGGTTTGATTGAGGAATACCAAAACCCTTCGCTGTCTTTGCGTCGCTTAGCGGCTGCTAGGCTATAAATAATGAGGTCTACTTCTCCCTCAAAGTAAGTTTCAATGGCTTCTATCACTTGCTCTCGAACTTCTGAAGAAAACGCATCACCAGAAATATTCACTGCAACTCGGCCTTCCTTGTTGGCTACTTGTTCAAAGTAAACGTTGTTATGCCAACCTGCACTTCCAGTGAAATTATCCGTTGGCGCATGCTCGTGTGAAACACTAATGGTATCGGCTTTTGCGCCACCAAATGTTAGAGCGATTCTTGCTGCTAGGCCCAAACCGGATGAGCCGCCTAAAATAAGTACACGTTTAGGCGTAGTATTGATTGGTAATGATTTCTTGACCGTGTCAATTTGCTTGCTTATGGCAACCTGACAACCTTCGGGGTTTGCTGAGCGGGCAACGACACCTTCGATCACTGGCTTGTTCTGCATGTCTTGGTCCTAATTATTATCGTAACCGCATAACCTTACACCAATGATGGGCATATTCAATTGAGCTAGGACAGCAAACTATTCGATTGTGGTGTCATTTTTTAGAAAAGGTGCAATTTCTTGTGCTACAAAGTCGGAAATCCAGGGTTGTGCCTCCGGTTTCGGGTGCAGGCCGTCACTCATCATCCATTCCGGTTTCAAGATCACTTGCTCTAAAAAGAAAGGGATCAACGGAATTTTATACTCAAGAGCGAGGTCTTCATAGATAGCTGCAAACATAGTGCTATAACGCATGCCATAATTGGGAGGAACTCGAATTTGCATGAGTAATGCTTTTGCACCAGATTGTTCAGTGATTTCAATTAGCTTTTTCAGGTTCTTAGTGATCGTTTTAGGGGGGAAACCCCGTAAACCATCGTTAGCTCCGAGTTCTATTAAAACCCAATTAGGGGAGTGTTCGTCCAATAGACCGGGTAGTTTGGCAAGTCCATTTCCGCTTGTGTCGCCAGAAACGCTGCTGTTAACGACAGTGATATTGAGATTGTGTTTACTCAGTGAATGGGATAGTAAAGAGGGCCAGCTTTGTTCTGCCTTCATTTGATAGCCCGCACTCAAACTATCGCCCAAAATAAGCAAAGTCTGACTAAACGTCGTATTAGAAAATACCACACATAATAAGATCGAAAGGAAACGCAACATGCCATCATCCGTTATAAGAGCTGAATCAGTTTCTAAACAAGTTACTACTAATCAAGAACATTTAACAATCCTTGAAAACGTAAATTTAGACATTAGTGACGGCGAAAGCGTCGCCATCGTAGGGACATCTGGTGCAGGAAAGTCAACCTTAATGACACTACTCGCTGGTTTAGATACACCAACTGGAGGAGAAATTACGCTCCTTGATCGGCCGCTTTCGAAACTGGACGATGAAGCTCGTGCGGCACTTCGTAGCGAAATGGTGGGCTTTGTTTTTCAAAGTTTTCTACTGATACCAAGTTTGACAGCGCTAGAGAATGTCACCTTGCCTTGCTTACTAAAAGGAGAAGATGAGGATATTGCCCGAGCTCGATCATTATTAGAATCTGTCGGATTGAGCCACCGAGAAAATCATCTACCTACTCAGCTTTCGGGCGGAGAACAGCAGCGTGTTGCTTTGGCTAGAGCGTTCATGATCAAGCCTAAAATTCTGTTTGCCGATGAACCGACTGGAAACCTCGATCAACATACCGCGGCCAACATTATCGAGCGGCTGTTTGATATGAATAAACAACATGGCACAACATTAGTGCTTGTTACACACGACCCTGAACTTGCGAAGCGCTGCGATCGAACATTCCACATGCAAGCAGGTCACTTGGAGGTGGCATAATGGAAGAAGTGCAGACTCCCATTACCACGCCTAGGTTCAAAATGCCTAATCGTCAGCTACTTCGCTGGAGCATTAGAGAAATCAAGCAGGGTCAGCTTTGGGCTATTTCAGCCGCGTTGACGTTAATTATTGCCTGTATTTTTGCCCTCAGTGCGCTGGCGGATAGGATGGAGCAAGTTATCGTAAAACAGGGAAAAGATGCGCTAACAGCCGATTCTGTATATGTATCTGCCAATCCGATCCCTGAATCTTTATTGGAAAAAGTGACCGAACAAAACCTACAAACCACCCAGTTAACACGATTTGCGACGATGGCATTTAGCGAAGAAGAGATGCAGCTGGTTATGGTTAAAGCGGTTGGCGATGACTACCCATTGCGTGGCGAACTGATTTTAACGGGGGAAAGCGGTGTTCGTTCTTCTGTTCGTGCGGGTGAGTTATGGATAGAACCACGGGTACGGGATCAGCTTCGAATTAAGCTGGGTGACGTTGTCACGATAGGGGATGCAGACTTGAAGGTCTCCGGCGTTATTACTGAAGAACCTGGATTATCGTTTAATCCGTTTCAGCAAATGCCATCTGTGATGATCAATTCTGCCGATATTGATAAAACTGGCGCGTTACAGGTTGGAAGCCGCGTTCAATTTCGGCTTTTTCTTAACGGTAATTCAACCGCCATTCAGAAAATTATTGATGAAACAGAATTGACTCCTAGTGATCGGTGGCTGACAGAAGATTCTCAGAGCCGAACTTCGGATGTTTTTACTCGGACAAAACAATATCTATCGTTGACGGTCGCCATTGTGATTCTCATGGCGGCAACGACGCTCGTATTGACCTGCCAACACTATGTAGCAAATCGACGCCAAACCATTGCGATGCTCAAAAGTATAGGCGCAAGCAAAAACTGGATAGCGCGTTGGTTGTGGGTTCAGTTAGGTGTGTTGTTTGCCATTGGAATCACTTTTGGCATTGGCATTGGTATTGGTTTGGAGGGGCTGCTTCGTTTGCCAATGGGGGATTTGCTTCCCGATCCATTACCTTCATATGGGGCGGCACCATACCTTTATTCCGTTGTAACATGCATTCTGATCAGTGCGCCTGCGCTCGGCATTCCGCTATTGCATTTACTGAATACACCTGCACTGAATGTGATGCAGGAATCTTCTCGGTCAATCAGTAAAAAGTCGTTGTTGTTACTGCTCGTCCCGATGATCCCAATGCTAATCGTGTACGGCAGTAACTTAATGGTGTGGATGGTGCTAGTGGGTATTGCTGTGCTGTTTGTATTGCTCGGACTGGTTAGTACATCGATAACACGGCTCGTTGCGAAATTACCAATGAACACCACAATGAAGCTTGCGGTTAGCCGACTTAACCGAACAAGAGTTGCAAGCGGCGTGCAGCTTTCAGCCTTGGCGCTGTCTTTAATGTTGCTTTCGATCATCTGGCTAGTGAGAACGGATTTACTCAGCGATTGGCAACAAACGCTGCCTGAAGATGCGCCAAATGTATTTGCGTTAAACATCGCAGCTACAGAAGTTAAGGATTATCTTGAAACGCTTGATGCGAATGTCCAAGAAAGGTCTGAGGCCTACCCGATAATACGCGGACGCATAAGTACCATTAATACTGTACCCGCGAAAGATTATGTACTAAGCAGAAAAGGTTCCGAAGAAGAAACGGATGCTCTGAGCCGAGAGTTAAACTTTACGTGGGCAGAGAACATTCCTGAACACAACCAATTAGTAGAAGGAAGTTGGGTAGGTAAGGGCTCGGTTTCTGTCGAACAAGAAGTGATGACTGAACTGGGGCTTGAACTTGGAGATACGATCAGCTTCGTCATTAATGGTGTTACGGTAGCAGCAAATGTGGATTCTGTTCGTCACGTTGAGTGGCGAGAGATGAAAGCGAACTTTTACTTCATATTTTCACCGGACGTATTGGCAAGCATCCCATCAACTTATCTAGTGAGCTTTCGAATTGAAGAAGAAAATAAACCCTTCCTGACCAAGCTTTCTCGCCAGTTCCCAACAGTTAGTGTGATGGATATCAGCGTAATGGGTGCAAAAATCCAGGAACTGTTGAGTCAAATCGTATGGGCGATTACGGTTCTCGCTGGTCTCGGTGTTCTGGCCGGATTAATGCTGATATTTACGCTTCTTAGGTTGAGTCTTTCACAACGGCAGCAAGAAATACGGTTGTATCGAACTTTGGGCGCCTCAAAGAAACGAATTTCTAATACCCTGTGGTGTGAATTTGGTTTGATGGCGATTACCGCTGGAGTCATTGCAAGCTTTGGCGCTGAAGCGAGTGTTGCAAGCCTGATGAAGTGGGGTTTTGAATTAACACCTAATGCACATCCATGGCTATGGATTCTTCTGCCATTGCTTAGCTTTGTGACACTGGGTTTGGTTCTTAACACGTTGATAAAGCGGTTGTTAATCCCAGTGAATAAGGGCTCATATTGAACGCCTGTGAATAATTAACGGTGACTTATCCACAAAAACGGTGGATAAATATTGGGATAACTCTGGGCGAATAATCTGTGAGTATTCGCCCAAGCCAATGGCTAAGGAACCTCAACGCCTTTTGTTATGCACAAATCTGAAATGTGTTTAATTTAGGGCAATATGGTCAAGTTTTTTTTAAGTTTTTTTTGATCGTTCGTTATAACGAAAAGGTACAAGAAAAATGTGATTTTCTTCAAATCAATATCTGAGTAAAATGCTTGGGTAATTGGAAAGCGTATTAAAGACATGACCCTAAAAAAAAATAAAGAGCCGAAAACATTAAGTGTTGGAATCATTGGTGGTGGCATCGCGGGTTCGACCGCTGCCCTCAAATTTTCAGAATTAGGTTTGGACGTAACTCTGTTTGAAAAACGTAATAGTTTGGTTAATGGCCCCCCCATTTGCCATCTTCATGCCGGTGGTAACTTGTATCGTGAAATCTCCGAAACTCAATGTGCCGATTTACTGCGTCAATCTATCGATACCATAAAGCTTTTTCCTCACACTATTAATATTAGACCCACGGTGATCGTTATCCCTAAAAAGGATACTGGGAGAACGGACGAAATCCTCCCACGTCTCAATTTTCTTCAACAGTATTATCAATCCTTGGTTGAAAGCGATGAATCCAACTGCGTTTTGGGTGATCCTCAACACTACTATTTCACCTACGAAAAAGATCAACTAATGGCGTTGCGTGAAAGGGAGCAGCCAAAACAACCTTCTACATTCGATGATTGGATGATTCCCTTTGCTCGGCATACGGACCTAGACAAAATCAAGTACCCAGTGGTGGTTGTACAGGAATTTGGTTGGAGTATTTTTAGGCTTTCTTCAACGCTTGATTTGGCTTTGGCGAGTAAAACCAACTGCAACTTGCACATGGAAACGGAAGTCGAGAAAGTGGAAAGAAGTCAAGCGGGGTGGTGTGTATCATTTTCACACTTGGGAGAGGATAACACGCAATTTAAGTACGTAGACTACCTCGTTAATGCCAGTGGTTTTGAAACAGGGACAGTCGATGACTGGGCACAGCGTCCAAAGCAAAGATTTGTTGAATTTAAAGCCGCCTACGTAACACGTTGGGATGAATGCGATCAACAATGGCCAGAAGTCATATTTCACGGGCAACGCGGAACCCCAAATGGAATGGCTCAGCTTACACCGTATGCTAATGGGGTGTTCCAGCTCCACGGGATGACGGAAGACATTACGCTATTTCGCGATGGATTGGTTACGAGTACAGAGAAAAGCTCCCAGCCCAAATTGCCTAGTCACTTACTTTCAAAAATCGACGCGGGGTGGTCAGAGGAAGAACAATTAGAGCGTACGAATCGTGCCATTGAACATATGTCTCAATTTATTCCTTCGTTTGCTACTGCGAAAATGGCAAGCAAACCTCTGTACGGGGCTCAGCAAATTCCTGGGGAAGACTCCACATTAAGAGCATCAGACATTTCATTAGAAGGGGTTAACTATGCTCGAATGGAAATTGTGAAGGCGTCATCGGCGATAGAGGCATCGGAACAGATAGCCGCACATATGCATTCTCAGCAGATGATATCCGACACACAACTGCTTCAGCCTTATGAGGCTTTGAATGGTGTCCAAGAATCGGATGTTGTCGTCAGGGCGGTAGACTTGGCGACACAAAGAGGTTACCCAAAAGAGCTCGCGTTAATCGCAGGAGTGGCGAAACCGATTTGACGGTCGCTATCTTCTATTTGAGCACGGTTGGATGTGCGTGAATGTAAAAAAAGCTCAGAAATATAAAGCCCAGAATACTATTCTGGGCTTTTGGGTTTGTTGCGTTTCCGCTTTATTTATCGCTATTAGATAAGTTTTTTTCGGATCTGTATGACCAAAGCTTCAGCCAATACCACCACGACAAAGATACTTAATAGAATCACCGACACTTTTTGCCATTCGAATAGGTTCATGGCATCGCTTAGCAATACACCAACACCACCGGCTCCCACCAAACCAAGAACAGCGGACTCTCGAACGTTAATATCCCAGCGGAAAAGCACAATGGAATAAAACGCCGGCATAATTTGAGGCCAATATCCTTTAAGCAAAATACTCGTCGTTGAAGCACCCGTCGCTCTTAGTGCTTCAATTGTACCCATGTTGACTTCCGTCATCGCTTCGGCAAGTAGTTTACCAACAAAACCGATACTTCGAATGGCGATGGCCATAATGCCTGCAATAACGCCCGGACCAAAAAATGCGATGAACAACAGAGCCCAAACTAAAGAGTTAATGGAGCGAGATGACACGAGAAAGAACTGTGCTATCCAATTAACGGTTTTATTCGGTGTTATGTTAGGCGCATTCAATAACGCTAAAGGTACTGCAAAAAGTAATGTGAACAGTGTCCCCAGTGTTGCAATATGCAGCGTTTCGATGAGTGCATCATGAACACTTTCTGGGTAGAAGCCATACTGAAGCGGCACCATGCGCTTAAACATATCCGCGAATTGGGCTGGGGCATCGTATAAAAACTCAGGAATGACCTCGACCGTTTGCCAAGACCAAACCAGCGCCATAACGAAACACAAATACGCGGTATAGCGCATCAGTTTTTCTGATGTCGTAAATCGTTCCCAATGATGATCAATATTCGCAGTCGTCATCAGAAAATCCTCCGAACGATGTTAGATAGGAATTCACCGATTAATATCAGCGTAATGATGGTAATTAGAATCGCAGCCACAAAGTCATAATCGAACCTTTGGAATGCAGAAAAGAGTGTGCCACCCAGTCCACCAGCCCCAACGATTCCAACCATTGTTGAGTTACGCAAATTGGAATCCAATTGATAGCTTGAAAACCCGATAAAACGGGAAAACACTTGAGGCATTACTGCAAATAAGACGACACTGATAAAACTTGCTCCGGTAGCTCGGATCGCTTCAACTTGCTTGAAAGAAATTTCCTCAATGGCCTCAGCGAAAAGCTTCGCAATGAATCCAATGGAAGCAACCACCAGCGTAAGAATGCCCGCTAGTGCACCAAACCCGACCGCTTTAACGAATAATATTGCAATGATGACGGGGTGAAATGAACGGCAAAGAGCAATTAAACCTCGTACTGGCATATTGATGATCAAAGGCATCATGTTTCGAGCGGCAAGCAGTCCCAAAACTAGCGATATAACGATGCCAAAAAAGCTGGAAATGATCGCTATTTGCAAGCTTTCTGCAAGTCCATCAAGAAGCAAATTCCTTCTTGAGAAATCGGGTGGAAACATTCGTGAGAGCAGACGTTCGCTCTCTCCAAAACCTATGATGATTCGATCGAAACTCAATCCTAATGAAGAGAAGCTGTATACCAAATACATGACCACACCAATCCAAATGAGCTTACTTGACCAGTGAGCCTTAAAAGGATTTTGTTGATTTGCAGTTAATCCAGCCATGATTCGCCTCCGTAGATGACTTTTAGGTCATCCTCGGTAATACGATTTGGGTGTCCATCATAATGGACAGAGCCACCACACATGCCGATGATTCGTTTCGCAAAACGTTTAGCAAGATTCACGTCATGAATGTTAACCAAGACGGGGATTTGGTTCTTTTCGGCCAGTTGTTCCATTAGCTCCATGATCTCAACTGCCGTTTTAGGGTCGAGCGAGGAGGTGGGTTCGTCTGCGAGCAAGATATAAGGATCTTGCATGACAGCGCGAGCAATGCCTACACGCTGTCTTTGACCGCCAGACAAGCTATCCGCTCTTTGATTCGCGAAGTCAGATAAACCCACGAAATTGAGCAATTCAAACGCTTTATTGATATCGACTTGTGAATAGTTGCGGCGCCACGCATTCCAAGCACTCATGTAACCAAGACGACCAGTAAGCACATTTTCTATTACTGTTAGCCGTTCAACCAGATTGTATTCCTGAAATACCATCCCAATGTGACGGCGTAACATTCTAAGTGGTGTGCCGTGTAATTTCGTTAAGTCTTCGCCATTAAAGAGAATTTCACCGGATGTGGGATCGTTTAATCGATTAATGCAACGGAGAAGGGTGCTTTTCCCTGTGCCTGAAGGACCAATGATCGCAACGATACCCGGCTCTTGAATATCGATGTCTATGCCTTTAAGAATCGGTTTTCCTGGGACGTAAGAATGCTCTAATTGATTGATGGCAATGCCACGAAGACGAGTACTTGTCATCGAATTTTCCTTGTATTCAAAAAAGCCTATGCCCTACCCATAGAAGGGCATAGGAAAATAATGAGTGGTTAAGTTGGATTTATTGTCTAGAAGGTATTATTGATTCTTTGCTTGTTTAGCGAGTTCATCCGCTTTTTTCTTGGCTCGCTTAGCCGCCTCTTTTTCCGCTAGCTTTTTAAGCCCCGTTTTGGTGTAAGCCGTACCTGTAGCGTGTGCAATGTCACGGATAACTGCCCAATCTTCTTTGTAGGTGATGGGAGCAAAGCGATCGGCGCCTTTGAACGTTGCGCTCATTTCTGGCGTAAAACGATAGGTAGAAAATGCTTCTTTGATTTTGGCGACGAGATCGGGGTTGAGATCATGAGAGTAGCCAAAAGCAGAAGTAGGGAATCGGGGACTGCGGTAAATGATTTTAAGCGCACTTTCGTCGACTCGACCCGCCGCAACCATTCGATCATAAACATCAGATGCGACAGGTGCTGCGTCGTAGTCGCCATTAAACACACCGAGGATCGATTGATCGTGTTTACCTGAATAGAGCACTTTATAGTCCTTATCTGGAACTACCCCTTCATTTGGAAAGAGTGCCCTTGGCGCCAAGTTACCAGAGTTTGACGAAGCAGACGTGTGTGCAACGCGCTTACCTTTCAAATCTTCCATGGTGTCGATGCCGCTGTCCTTTCGAACAATCGTGATTAAGTTATAGCCTTGGAATCCGTTCTCGTTACCCTTAACAGCAATCGGAACATAACCTGCGAGGTTGACAGCATAACCTGTTGGACCGGTTGAGAATCCAGCAACGTGTAATCTGCCAGAACGCATGGCTTCTACTTGCGCCGAATTGGAGTGTACCGTGTAGTAGATCACTCGTTTGCCAGTAATCTTACTAAGGTGCGCTTGAAAATCGGCGAACGCATCTTTGTAAATAGCGGGGTCTTCAACGGGGGTATACGTAAAAACCAATGTACTAGGATCGCGCCAGTCGTCTTTGTTTTTGGGTGTATCAGCAACGAGGTCATTATTTTCATCGCAATAACGGTCATCCAAAACACCTCTGTTTTCGCAGGTTTGTGCAAACGCTAATGAAGGCAAAAGCAGGGAGGCAGCAATAAGTAGTCCTTTAGGTGCTAATTTCATCTTGAAACCTTTTTGTTGATTTAATGTAAAGTATCGATCTTATTATTGCTAGGAGCGTGCCATGTTATTTAATCATTAAAAAACAATGAGATATCTGATATTTTTTTCCTAATTTTTACAAATGTGTCACATTTGTCCGTCGTTTTTCGTTCATTTGGGTCAAATGTGTCCAAAGTGTATTGTGGGAGTATTAGAGCCGCGACTTGGCGGCTCAATAAGTTACTATTTTATTAAATTTTCATGCAGTTAGCGTAGTATGTAACGGTGGATGGCCAATCACTGAACACACCTAAAACCCCTACCTTTTGTGCCAAAACGTCTAACATCACCATGGCATCACCATCATTATTGATACTGTCCTTAACACTTTGGTAATACCAACCGCCGCCATCATTTAGCGGCCCAGAGCGTTCTAGGGTCCATGTGATGATATCGAGGCCGGCTTCTTTCGCGAGCTTGGCGTAATCTGAAGGAACAATGCTGCCTTGATTATCCAACGTCACTAGCGCATACATAGGTGGTGCAATAATGTTAACGCCTGAACTGGCTAAAGATTTCATATTGTCCAAGGTCGGCTTGAAGTTTTCGTCGTTGTAGACGCGATCATCTAAGTAAACCGCTTGCTGACCGAACTTAGGTTCGTTTTCTATCCAATACTTAACATCGGCCAAGTTAAACGACTGTACGTAAGCATCTTTTGCTTTTATTCCGCCAGCTTTCAGTTCATCGATGAGTTTTTGTGCATAGTCTTCTTGTGTGAAGCCGTTGTAAGGCATATCAACAGCGGCAGATTTAAGTTCAGGAGTGACTTTTACACCGTGCTCTTTAAACAATGCCACACTTTCTGCGTGTGTCATCAATGTTCCTGATGCAGAGTAGAGATCAGTACGCCAGCCCGGAGTACCATTCATGTACTCTTCTGGCGTTTGCGCCATAGGATTGGCACCATCCATTTTTCCTTTAAGGGTTTTAAATTCCGCCAACGTAAAATCAGACGTGCGGCACTCTGCTTGTGCTTCTTCCCCTGTTTCTAAATTGGCGGGTTTGAAGGGAATGGTGCATTTTTTCGCAAGCTCTGGAATGGCAAGCACGTTGGTTGTGGTATGCAGATCGCTTTGAGAGTGACGGCAAACCAGTTCTTTGTCTTTCGTGAAAGTCACGTCACACTCGAGAACTCCCGCTCCCGTGCGAATGGCGGCTAAATAGGACTCTTTTGTGTGTTCTGGAAACTGCATGGCTGCACCCCGGTGACCGATAGAAAAATCACTGCGATGAAAAGGACCTGCCTCACAAGCTTGCAGCTTTGTTTTTAGTGCGCTTTCATCCATGTTGTCGACAAGATACATAGGGCGGGGACCCAAATCTGCGGTGGCTTTGGCAAAGGTAAACCCTGACGTCAGCCCGAGGCAGATGAGCGTTGTGCCCATTAGTAATTGCTTCATATTATTTTCTCCATTATAGATTGCACTTAATGTGCGAAAGGAGAATTGCAGACAGCATGCCAATAGTTATCTTATTAATAATCAACAACATAGAATATCAGGTGCTTTGTATGGGTCATTTCTGTCCTGCAAATGACCCATAACGTCAAAGTGAAGAAGCGCCTTGACGTTTAATGACCAAACATATTTAAGAACGTCTCAATACCTTAAAACTGTCTTTGTCTAACTGGTGTTTTTTCATTTTACGGTATAGGGTTTTTCGTGGAAGGTTTAATGTTTCCGACACTTGATTAATGTTTCCACTGCTTTCAGAAAGCGCCGTTATCAGTAAATCCTTTTCATACTGATCAATCTGCTCTTCAAATCCCAAAGTTTTCGCGGTTTGGTCTACTTCAATTGGTGCTTCAAGGTCGAATCCATCCCCAACAATTCCGAGTACGAACCGCTCTGCAACATTTTTTAACTCACGTACATTACCGCCCCAAGTATGCTTGTGTAATTGCTGAATATGCTCCGGATACAATGAAGGGGCGCGAGAACTGTATTTTTCACAGGCGTGAAGGACGAAATAACGAAACAAACTTTGTAAGTCTTCTTTACGTTCACGCAGTGGTGGTAAATGAATGCTCGCAATATTTAGCCGATAGAAGAGGTCGCTTCGGAATTGCCCTTGCTCGCTTAATAACGATAAATCGGCTTTGCTAGCCGCAATAATCGTGATATTGACCTTAATGAGCTCATTGCTGCCGACACGTTCAATAACACGCTCTTGAATTACACGAAGCAGCTTTATTTGAATCGTGATAGGCATGGTTTCTATTTCATCAAGGAAAAGGGTGCCTCCATTAGCTTGCTCAATCTTGCCTATTCGCTTGCGATTTGCGCTTGTGAAAGATCCCGCCTCATGGCCAAAAAGCTCGCTCTCAATGATACTTTCACTCATTCCACCACAGTTAATGGCGATAAAAGGTTTCGATTTGCGCTTACTGAATTGGTGTAATGCGCGCGCTATCACTTCTTTCCCAGTTCCTGTTTCACCATTGATAATGGTATCGACGTTTGATTTAGCGAGTGCTAAGACTTGCGTGCGAATCTTTTCCATCTTATTGGAGTCGCCAATAATGACATCTTCTATGCTGGTGCTGGTTGGCATGGGGTGCTTTTCAAGCTGCATGAGCCGAGTCTGACAAGCCATTGTTAACTTTTCGGTTAACAGTTCTGGTTCTAGTGGTTTCTCTAAGAAATCAAAAGCACCATTTTTCATGGCCTCTATTGCCATCGGAATATCCCCATGACCGCTCATTAAGATCACAGGGACACCGGGTGCTCGATTATGAATAGCACTCAGTAGGCATAAACCGTCGATAGACGGCATTTTCACATCACACAACACAGCGAGGTTGCTTTCTGGTTTGAGCTGTTTAAGCGCTTTTTCGGGTTCAGTAAACGTGGAAACATCGAACCCTTCCAGTTCGAGCATTTCTCCGACAGCGTCGACGACATCATGTTCGTCATCAATAAGTAAAATTGAATGTTTCATTTTAATCGTTATTTAGTGGGTGTTGTTTGAGGGTTAAGGTGAAGGTTGTACCTTCATGGGCTTTGGATTCCGCTCGAATTGAGCCGCCAAAGTCTTTAATAATGTTATAAGCGATCGACAAACCAAGCCCCAATCCTTTACCTGACGCCTTACTGGTATAGAAAGGATCAAATATACGTTCGATTTCTTCTTCGTTCATGCCCGTCCCGTTGTCTGAAATGACAATTTCTGTGCTGTGATTACTGGTTATTACCGCAATCGATATTGTTGGTTTTGAAACCTTTTCTACCGCGTCTAAGGCATTACCGATAATGTTGACGAACACCTGCTCTAAGCGAATGGTGTTGGCAGACACATAGGTGATTGAGTTGGGCTTAAAAGTGATGATATCGTTCGGATGGCGGCTTTCTAAAAGTTGAATGGCGTCGTTAATCACAGGTTCCAAGTGCACAGACTCTATGTGACCGTCACTTTTTCTTGCAAATGCTCGAAGGTGTCGTGTTATGGCGGCGGTTTTCGATAGAAGTTTCTGGATCTTATCTAAGTTCGTTATCGCTTTTTCAGGGTTATCTTTATCCAACCACAGTTTTGCACTTCTTACATGGCTATTCACCGCGGTCAGAGGTTGGTTAATTTCATGCGTTATACCAACGCTTAATTCTCCAAGAGCCGCTAATTTACCGGCTTGTATTAATTCATCTTGCGTTGAGCGAAGTTTCTTTTCAGCGGCAGCCCGCTCAATAACTTCTTGTTCAAGCCGCCTATTGGTTTGTTCTACTTCGATTGCCGTTTGTTGAAACACTTGGAGATCTTTTGCCATTTCCGTTACTTCATCACCCCCCGAGATGGCGACGGGTGTGGCGAGGTACCCACTCGAAATGGCTTTCATATTAAGCTGAAGTTGCTGAATTCTTTGTAAGATATTTTTCTTTACGTAAAACCAAGATGTGGCAACAGCTGTCGTAATACTGATTAAAGAAAGAAGTACGGCTAACCTTTGATTAGCTGAGAGTGATTGCCGTGCTGAACTGAGTGAACGGTCAATATCAGAATTCACCGTCGCGGTGTAACGCTCAATCTGTACGGCAAGTTGGTGCAGATGCGTATTGCTGTTTTCAAGCAAAAATTGAGCTTGGTAGTGTTTATCAATTAATTCATCTTTGAGGGCAAAGAGCCTTCCTCCGCGAGAGGTAAGCTTATGAAGAACCATTAATCGCTCGTTCAAGTTGGGGTGTTTGATGGGTAAGGAGCTTTCCTGCCATAGTTGCCACCATTTGTTTCCTTGTTCCTCTAACCGAAGAATCGTTTGATCTAATTCGTTGAAACTGGCGTCGTTATACAATTTCTCAGCTAGCCCAGATTGGTAATAAATAAGTGACCGAAAGTGTGCATACTGGATCTCTTGCTTTTCTGCACTGGATAACGAATCGAGAGATCCTACAGCCAATTCCAATAGTGGAAACAACCCATCAAGCAAAGAGTCGAGTTGAGACGACAGCTGATCAGATTGCGCTTCATTTTGATAGAGTAAGCTTAGGCTGTTTCCAATTTGGGTAATGATGTTTTTAAAATAATTGTGGTAGTCGGGAAATTGCGCCATGACATGATTCATTTCAACGATAGCAGCATTGATTTCCTCCATGGCTTGGTTTCTCGAGACGCTGGAATCGGCAGTCCCAAGAAGAGGAGCAGTAGCAATGATCTGACGTACTTTATCGTTGAGCTTTGCGGCGTAATCCAACGCTTTAAGATCATTATTGTTCAAATACTCAAGTCGGGTATTAATATCTGAAAATGTGTAAGAGGAAAGTCCAGATACAATGAGTGTTGTCAAAGACAAAATGGCCATAGCCAATGCTAAGCGCACACCCATACCTTTCCATCGTATTTTCATTGATCGCTAACAGACTGAATAGAATACACCGTTATATAATGACCAGTAACGACGTACTTATTCTAGCTAAGTTATATATTTGTTAATAAAACTAAGCGCTACGTCACTATGATGCCGTTATAACTTAGCCTTTGATACCAGTGGACAATGGTCACTCAGTCGATAATTCAGAACATCATGTTTGGTAAAAGCAACTTGTTTGGCTTGTCGAAGTGCCAGATCTGGGCTTGAGACTATATGGTCAATTAAGTTTCGATACTGATGTGTTTTTGTTGGATTAGAGCGAGATCGGACACGACATTCCGCTTTGGTATTTTTACTGTTCAGAACGATATGATCGTTCACGTTCTTAGTTAAAATTCTCCACAACCAATCGTTAGGGTAGGCGAGGTTATGGTTAAAATCGCCTAAAATGACATAGGATTGATCATTCCTTTGCCTTTCTTTAATCCATGCATTGAGCGACTTGCCTTGTTTGGCTAGTACCTTACAGGATTTCGTGTTCTTTCTTGCAGCAAAACAACCCGATTTCAAATGAATAGACAGTAAGTGAATGGGCTTTCTTGTGGGGGGATAGACAACAATATACGTCGCAAACCTTAATTTATTATATTGAGATGGCGTTAAGTTAATATCGTCACGATTTTGAACGTTGATCCCCTCTGAAACCGCAAAGCCAGTGTATTGGTTAATGTCTTCAAACTGCAAATCTTGGTGTTTGTTCCTAGAGCGTTCGGATAAAAAGTATTGATAACCCGGACCGGTTACCCGCTTCAATGCTTCCTCTGAGTCCACTTCTTGAAACGACATAATATGCCAAGACTGTTCCGATACTTTATCAAATGCCTTGTTCAGCATGTTGAAATCACGGGCCACTCTTTGGCTAGATTCAATTTTTTTGCTGGGGTGGGTGGTCAGCCATTCTAGGTTCCACGTCGAAAAGGCAAACTCTGCACTCGCAGCAGGAAAATGGATAATGACCGTCGGTAAGAAGAAAAAGCGAGCTAAAAGGAACAGAAAGCGTTTCAAAATGAATCTCATTCGTTATTGATCTTCTTCAAGAATAGCGGAATTTGAACAGATAAAGCATGACGTTTGATTCAATTCGAATAAACAATCCAAATGTGGGATCGTATCCACTAAGATCGACTTGATCTTACACGACCGTTTGTTTTTGTTGATTTGGATCAAAACACCTCTGAGGCGCATAACTTCTAATATCCCACCACATGTAGTGCCTTTGAAAATTAAATGCGCATATGTAGTGTTTTTAAACCAGCCAGCGCAGAGGGAAAAAGTGAATACAGTTGTCATTAAAAGGGATGGAGCGAAAGCACCGTTTGATAAGGGACGCATCATAACTGCTGTAAAAAGCGCTTCGAACACTTCAGATGAGGCGCTTTACCGATACGCCGAGCAAGTGGCAAGCGTAGTGTATCGTTCTCTAGAAAATCGGCAAGAAGTGTGTATTCAAGAAATTCAAACTCTGGTTGAAAATGAACTGATGCAGGGGCCTTACAAAGGGTTGGCGCGTTCGTACATCGAATATCGCCACGACCGAGACATAGCGCGTGAAAAGCTCAGTGTTTTGAACAAAGAGATTGAAGGTCTGATTGAACAAAGTAACGCTGAGTTACTCAATGAGAATGCCAATAAAGATGGCAAAGTTATCCCGACACAACGTGACCTTTTGGCGGGCATAGTGGCTAAACATTATGCCAAAACTCACATTTTGCCTCGCGACATCGTTCAAGCTCATGAAGCGGGAGATATTCATTATCACGATCTAGATTACGCGCCATTCTTCCCAATGTTTAACTGTATGTTGATTGATTTAAAAGGCATGCTCACCCATGGCTTTAAAATGGGAAATGCTGAAATCGACACCCCTAAATCGATTTCAACGGCAACTGCAGTCACGGCGCAAATCATCGCACAAGTGGCGAGCCATATTTATGGTGGGACAACCATCAACCGTATCGATGAGGTTTTAGAACCCTACGTATTAGCAAGTTACAATAAGCACTTCTCTATCGCGAAAGAATGGGATATTCGTAACCCTGAATCGTTTGCGAAAGTGCGTACCGAGAAAGAATGCTATGACGCGTTCCAATCGTTAGAGTATGAAGTGAACACGCTCCACACTGCTAATGGGCAGACACCATTCGTGACATTTGGTTTTGGTTTGGGAACCAGTTGGGCATCAAGATTGATCCAACAATCCATCTTAAAAAATCGCCTATCCGGTTTGGGTAAAAATCGCAAAACCGCCGTTTTTCCAAAACTTGTTTTTGCGATTAAAGATGGGCTGAACCACAAAAAGTCCGATCCGAACTACGATATAAAATCGCTCGCATTAGAATGTGCATCGAAACGTATGTATCCAGATATTCTTAACTACGACAAAGTGGTTGAAGTCACTGGTTCCTTCAAAACGCCAATGGGTTGCCGTAGTTTCCTAAATACCTACGAAGAGAAAGGTGAGTTGATTCATGAAGGCAGAAATAACCTAGGGGTTGTCAGTCTTAACCTCCCAAGAATTGCGATTCAAGCCAAAGGGGATGAAGAGGTTTTCTATACATTATTGGAAGAAAAACTCGCGTTAGCTCGCCGTGCTTTAGAAACTCGAATCTCTCGATTGGAGACAGTAAAAGCCAGAGTGGCCCCAATTCTCTATATGGAAGGAGCGTGCGGTGTGCGTTTATCCCCGGACGATTGTGTTGCGTCAATTTTCAAAAATGGCAGAGCGTCAATTTCACTTGGCTATATTGGGATACACGAAACCATGGTGGCATTGTTTGGCGAGTCTGAGCATATGTACGATAACGATACACTTAGATCTAAAGGTCTTAAGGTTGTTGAGTACATGAAAGCACGAGTTCAAACATGGACGGAAGAAACCGGTTACGGCTTCAGTTTATATGGCACGCCAAGTGAGAATTTGTGTAGCCGATTCTGTCAAATCGATACAAAAGAATACGGTGTCATTAAAGGGGTAACCGATAAAGGGTACTACACCAATAGTTTCCATCTGGACGTACAAAAGAAAGTGAACCCATACGACAAAATCGATTTTGAAATGCCGTACCCTGAAATGTCGAGCGGTGGGTTTATTTGCTACGGCGAATTCCCGAACATGCAACGTAATATTGAAGCGTTAGAGAACGTTTGGGATTACAGTTATAGCCGAGTGCCTTATTACGGTACCAATACACCGATTGATGAGTGCTACGATTGCAGTTATACCGGAGAATTTGAGTGCACGAGTAAAGGCTTTATATGCCCAAGTTGCGGCAATCATGATTCTACACGCGTTTCGGTTACGCGCCGAGTGTGTGGCTACTTAGGTAGCCCTGACGCAAGACCGTTTAATTTCGGCAAGCAAGAAGAAGTGAAGCGCAGAGTTAAACACCTCTAATGAACTACCACCAATATCATTCGGTTGATGTCGTCAATGGACCTGGCACAAGATGCACATTATTTGTGTCGGGTTGCGTTCATCAATGTCGTGGGTGCTATAACAAATCAACGTGGTCTTTGTGTTCTGGTTATCCGTTTACGCTCGAACTTGAAAATCAGATTGTTCAGGATTTGATGGACACACGAATCCCAAGAAGGGGGCTCTCGTTATCGGGGGGCGACCCGCTTCATCCTAAAAATGTATCCGATATTTTACGGATCGTTATGCGTGTCAAATCGGAGTGCCCTGATAAAGACATCTGGCTATGGACGGGATACCGAATGAATGAATTAACCCTCGAACAAAAACGAGTGGTTGATCTTATCGATGTTCTAGTTGATGGAAAATTTGAACAGGAACACGCCGACCCTAATTTGGAGTGGCGTGGAAGCGCTAACCAAATCATTCACTATTTAAAGGTGTAAATTTGTCATGACAAACACGTTGAGTTGTTACCTATTAACAATCATAAATTCCTTTCGATTTTTTGTTGTAACAATGTTAACTTGCTTGTCACTGTCGACTACTAAAGGGTTGTGAATTCCATGCTATCTCATCTGCCGGAACCGAAACAGGATCCGATTCTTTCTCTCTCTGTTGCTTATCGCAATGATCCTAGAACTGAAAAAGTCGATCTAGGTATTGGCGTTTATCGAAATAGTGACGGCGACACGCCAATCATGAAAGCCATCTCTCTGGCTCAAGAACAGGTAGCGTCTACACAAAAATCAAAAGCCTATGTCGGACTTGCTGGTTGCGAAGAATTCAATCAAAGCATGGTGGACTTGTTACTCACAGGCACTGCAGCCTACGATCGTGTGGCTGCCATTCAAACCCCGGGAGCGAGTGGCGCACTTCGGATGCTTGGGGATTTAATGAAAGTGGCACAACCCAATACCACGGTTTGGTTAAGTAATCCCAGCTACGTAAACCACCAACCAGTTATGGAAGCGGCTGGCTTAAAAGTGAGGCATTACCGCTATCTTAGCACGGCAACAAAACAGGTTGATGTTGCTGCGATGCTTGAAGACTTATCGCAAGCCGGACATCAAGATGTTGTTTTACTCCATGGGTGTTGCCATAACCCAACAGGCGCAGACATCGATTTTAAAACGTGGGAAACAATGACTGCGATGGCGACAAAGCAAGGTTTCACGCCATTTGTCGATGTTGCTTACCAAGGATTTGGTGATGGATTAGAAGAAGATGCGTTGGGTCTTCAGCATATGGCAAATCATGTTGAGGAAATGTTCATTACGACTTCTTGTTCTAAAAACTTTGGCTTGTATCGCGAACGCACTGGCGCTGCGATAGTTGTGGGCAAAAACGCAAATGAAGCCGCTAAGGCGAAAGGGAAGTTATTGCAGCTAGCGCGTGCGACGTACACCATGCCACCTGATCATGGTGCTGCTTTGGTGAAAACAGTGCTAGGAAACAAAGACCTAACCTCTGTTTGGCGAGAAGAACTTTCACAAATGCAGCATAGGCTTGTCTCTCTGAGAGAAAGCTTATGTTTGGAACTTAAAAATGCACATAACTCTGACCAATTTGACTTTATCCAGTCACACAAAGGTATGTTCACTGTGCTAGGCTTCTCCTCTGAACAAATGCTTCAACTGCGTGAGAGCTATGGTATCTATGGTGTTGGTGATGGGCGCATCAATATAGCCGGGCTGACAGAAAAAGATATTCCTTATGTAGCAGAGGCGATTGTAACCGTATCTAACCAATAAGAGGTTATAATGAAGTCGAGAAGACCTTACATTTTCTTTGCAATTGCTGGTGTTTTGACAGCTTGTATCAATATTCAAACAGGCGTATACCCTGAGGTACAAGCCTCTCGGAAAGTGGATACAACACAAGATTTAGATGTGTTAAAAACAGCGGATGGAAAGCTGATTCTCGGCGAGAAAGAATGGGTTCATATTCCCGGTTTAGGTGAGAGCTACAAAGCACGCATTGACACCGGTGCGACGACTTCGTCTATCAGCGCTGTTGATATCGAAACATTTGATAAGAACGGAAAGGATTTTGTTCGATTCAAGATAGCCCATGAAGGTGATAAAAGCTCAGCGCTGACGCTACCAGTGCAACGCTGGGTTCGCATTAAACAATCCAGCCGAGATTCTTATCAAAGAAGGGCGGTAGTAGAGGGCGATATTCAAATCGGTGATTTGAAAACGAAAACAGAGTTTACCTTAGTTGATCGCTCTCATCTTACTTTCCCTGTCCTTTTAGGGAGAAGTTTCTTTAGAGACGTTGCTGTTGTTGATGTCAGCAAGAAATACATTCAGAAGAGGGTGAAGTAACGAGTACCATGTGAATCCCGTCAAAAAGCCTTCGCTTAAAACCGTAAAGCGGAGGCTTTTTATTCTCGCCCCAAATTAGAATACGAATCTCGCGCCCATGATGAGTTGAGATCCGTAAACACCGTTGTCTGCGATGTTGGCACCAATCGATAACTGGTCAGTCGAATGGAAACGACCACCAAAGCTATAGGTAAGCTCTGTCGTGTCACTATAAACTAATTGCCCAACTCTCACATTGGCTTCTATATTCTCTAACACCCATATGCGGGCGCCAATGTTCAATTCTGGTACAAATTGGTTGCCAACAAATTTGTCGTCACTAGTTTTAAGGTTATGGATCAGCATTTGTCCAAAAATGTCGGCAAACCCTGTTGCGGGTCCATTGAAACCCACTCCCACCGCACCGTCATAATCACCTTCGAATCGGCTGTCTAGACGACCGATAAAATGGGTATTTTCGGTAAACGTCAAACTACCTTCTACACCATAAGAAGTAGGGCTTGCGCCGACTCTAAACTCAACAGAAGAGTAGTTGAAATTGTTAGCAATAGTCGTCATCGGGCTCAGAGCCATGAGAAGTAGGGCTAAGTGGCGTTTACGTCCAAACATATGTATTCCATCCATTTAACGCTTTGGCTTAGTGCCAAAAATCCGAGAATACTCAAAATCATGCAAAAAATAGACCATCTTTACATATGGTAGTCCTTCAATGAGATCTTAAAGGATCTGCGGGCGTTTTCTTTCCACTTCCAGCGTTGCTCCGATCTCACCTCTCCCATGGAGACAGATTTTTGACTCGCATTAGGAGGCTGTGTCAATACTATGTCGTCATGCTCTGTTTGAATCTACACCGGCTCACCAGCAAATATAAAGGGTAGTACATTACGGTGAAACTGAATCCGCCTTGGCAATGCGCTCACGGAAATTCATTTAAGACAGAAATACGATGCTGCTTGAGGTTAATTGGTGATAAGCATTACTATACGGACAATCAAAATACACAATAAAAAGAACCGATTATGATCCCACCCATTCAAGCTCTAATGGTACAAGGAACAACGTCTGATGCAGGAAAGTCTGTTCTAGTGGCAGGCCTATGCCGCGTACTTGCCAGAAAGGGGAGAAAGGTTGCCCCTTTTAAACCTCAAAACATGGCTTTGAACAGTGCTGTGACAAGAGATGGCGGCGAAATAGGTCGGGCGCAAGCTGTACAGGCTCAAGCGTGTGGTGTAGAGCCTACTGTCCATATGAATCCCGTCTTGCTTAAACCCAACTCTGATACTGGAGCCCAGGTAATTCTGCAAGGCAAAGCCTTAACGAATATGGATGCCGAAGGCTACCACGACTATAAAAAGGTCGCTATGGATAGCGTAATGGATTCCTTTAGCCGACTACAACGTGATTATGAATCTATTGTTATTGAAGGGGCAGGAAGCCCAGCAGAAATAAACCTGAGGGAAAATGATATTGCCAATATGGGATTTGCAGAAAACGCCGATGTCCCCGTTATTATTGTCGCCGACATTGATCGCGGAGGCGTGTTTGCCCATTTATATGGCACGCTAGCACTGTTATCACAATCGGAACAAAATCGTGTAATTGGCTTTGTTATTAATCGCTTTCGAGGGGACATTAAACTTTTGGAGTCCGGTCTTGACTGGCTGGAAGAAAAAACAGGAAAGCCAGTATTGGGTGTGTTGCCATTTTTACATGGACTGAATCTTGAAGCGGAAGACGCCATAACCAGTGAACAGGTGACCGGTGAAGGTCAATTGTTTCGAGTCAAGGTGCCTGTTTTTACGAGAATTAGTAACCACACAGACTTCGACCCCTTACGTCTAAACCCAAATATTGATTTCGAGTACGTAGGCAAAGGTGAATCCTTAAAAGGAGCCGATTTAATCATTCTTCCAGGGACCAAATCTGTCCGGCAAGATCTTGACTATCTTCGTTCACAGGGATGGGATAAAGAGATTCTGAGGCACATTCGATTGGGCGGTAAGGTCATAGGAATTTGCGGTGGATATCAAATGCTTGGCAATACCATTTCCGATCCTGAAGGCATTGAAGGTGCCGCTGGTGAGAGTGAAGGGCTATCTTTATTGAACATAAATACAGTACTTCACCCTGAAAAGCAGTTAAAAACCGTTAAAGGTACATTGCAAATAGGCGACCAGTCTTTCCCCGTTTCTGGCTACGAGATTCATGCTGGCGTGACACAAGTCAACGAAATTCAACCCATTACCCTAGAAAATCAGTTAAGTGATGGAGCTATCAGTAGCTGCAATCAAATTTTTGGCAGCTACTTACATGGCATTTTTGAAGAGGAAGGCGCAACGCGTTTGCTTCTAAATTGGGCAGGAAGTGAGGAGATCCAACCCGTAGACTTTGAAAAAATGAAAGAAAATGCAATCGATCGAATAGCAAATGCGATAGAAAAGTATATGGACTTAGATAAACTCTGGGCGACTAAATTGCCATGATAACTTTAAAGGGGCTCAATGTTCGTTCATCAATGGAAGAATACCAAGGTGACACTGTCACTTGAATGATTTATTAGGAGAATGGGGCTGTGAACCTATTGTTTACTCTTTGGTGAACTTTAGTATAGGTACGATGGCAAGCTATTCTCATGCGAAAACGGGGAAGGCATATTGAGTCCATACCCCCTAATAATGGAACGCTCATGCTGACAGATTTTGAACTGGAATCTCTCTACTTAAGCTTAAAGGTCGCATTATATTCGGTCATTTGGCTTACTCCTTTTAGTATCACAATTGCTTGGGTGCTTGCCCGCAAATCCTTTCGTGGCAAAAATGCATTTGATGCGTGTATCCATCTTCCACTGGTTTTACCTCCCGTAGTCATTGGGTATCTACTTCTGGTCGTTATGGGGAGACAAGGAATGATAGGGAAATGGCTGCTCGACACGTTTGGTATTGTATTCAGTTTTGATTGGAAAGGTGCCGTATTGGCCTCGGCGGTAGTTTCGCTACCTTTAATGGTTAGAGCCATCAGGCTGAGCATTGAAAGTATCGATACCAAATTAGAACAAGTGGCACGTTCATTGGGCGCCCCCCCTCTGCGTGTGTTCTTTACAATTACGCTACCTTTAGCGCTGCCTGGTATTATTACGGGTGCTTTGCTTGCATTCGCGAGAAGCCTAGGTGAATTTGGGGCGACGATCAGTTTTGTTTCCAGCATTCCAGGTGAAACCCAGACTCTCCCTCTCGCCATGTATTCTTATATTGAGACACCCGGAGCAGAATTCGAAGCGGCACGTTTATGTGTTATTTCCATTGTTGTAGCGCTGATTTCTTTGCTCGTATCTGAAGTTCTTAGCAAAAAAGCCAATCAAAAAATTGGCTTGGTTTCTACGGAGAGAAAATGATCCGGATAAAAGTGAAGCAGCAACTCGGTCCGTTAAATTTGGATGTTGATTTGTCTCTCCCTTCGAAAGGTATTACGGCTGTTTTTGGACGTTCTGGGGCTGGAAAAACCTCTTTGATTAACACCGTTGCGGGTTTATCTGTTCCTGATGATGGGAGAATAGAGGTTAATGGAAATACGTTATTTTGCCGAGCGTCTAATCAGAATGTGCCAATAGAGAAACGGCAAATAGGTTATGTTTTTCAAGAGGCAAGGCTTTTTCCTCACTATTCAGTGAAAGGAAATTTAATGTATGGCGTCGATGAAAGAGATGACTCTTATTTCCAAACGATTTGCGAACTACTCCAGTTACATAGCTTACTGAGCAGGAAGCCTGTCGACCTTTCTGGTGGCGAAAAGCAGCGCGTGGCAATAGGGCGAGCTTTGTTGTCGAAGCCTTCATTATTGATAATGGACGAACCGCTGGCCTCTCTGGATCTTCCTCGCAAACGTGAAGTTATGCCATTTTTGGAACGACTCGCCAATGATGTTGATGTACCAATTCTGTATGTGAGCCATAGTTTAAATGAAATCATTCGCTTGGCGGATTATATGATCATATTGGACCAGGGTAAGCTTGAGGCAGCAGGTTCATTAGAAAGCGTATGGGATTCTCAGGCAATGCGACCTTGGCAATCTTTTTCAGAGCAAAGCACACTGTTTGATGCGTTAGTGGACTCTCATCACACTAAGTACGCTTTAACCAGACTGAAATTAAGTGACAAAACACGGCTTTGGGTTCAGAAAATAGACGCCGATATTTCAACCTCAGTTCGTGTACAAGTCAGAGCAAATGATGTGTCTTTATGTCTCTCTGAACCACATGACACTTCGATCCGCAATGTTATCCCTGCAACAATAGTGGAAATGAAAACCCACTCGCCATCACCAGACAAGCAAAGCGTAGCCATCAAACTCAAGTTAAGTGATCAGTGTTCTTTATGGTGTAACGTCACCCAATGGGCGGTGGATGATCTTAACCTTAATATTGGCAAAAGGCTTTATGCACAAATCAAAGGGGTCAGTGTCACTCAACGCGATATCATTCAGCATTGATATGTGACGCTCCATTAAAGCCCTTCGTGAAATCCCGAACACCTAAGCCATGCGGACAACACTGAAGTACAACTGGTGTTCGAGCATACATTCATAGCAATCGACTTTAGATTTTTCGCAAAGTAGGTGCCGACGTTTTTACGATAGCAGTAAAAAAAATGGCTTCCATTCTTGGAAGCCATTTCTTACTTAGACGTAATTTTTACTTTTCTACCGTAAACTCTTCAATCGTCACCTCAACACGACGGTTTTGCTCACGTCCTGCCGCTGTATCATTTGAAGCAATTGGGTTAGATTCACCATCACCTTTAACGGTAATACGACTAGAATCAACACCTTTAGCAATTAAATAATCAGCTACCGCTTGAGCACGTTCTTCAGAAAGCTTCTGGTTGAATTTCGCACTGCCACGGCTGTCTGTGTGTCCGACAACGCCAACTTTTGATTGAGGGTAGGTAGTAAGAAGTGTCGCTACGGATTCAAAACGACGAGTTCCAGCCGCGCTCAACTTACTGCTTCCCGTTTCAAACAAACTGACATCTTGCTGTGATTGGAAAGTGATAGTTTGCTTTTTAGGTGGCTCTGGTTTCTTTTCTTCAACGACAGGTGCTGGAGCAGGCTCAGCAACTGGACGTGGTTCAGTTCTTTCTACAGGAGCTGTTTTTGCCTTTACACCGAAATGATAGTTAAGACCTAACGTAAACATGCTTGCTGCACTGTCATAAGCAGGCCCAGCATTTATTTCTGTCATTACTTGATATTCGATTCGAGCACGAAGAGCATCTGTAATTTTACCTTCGAAACCTAGTCCAGCTAGAAGGTTTAAGTCATCTTTGGCTTCATCATAACTGGAATAACCAGCACCAATTTTACTGAAGAAATCAACATCCTCACCCAAAGATATACTGAATTTCGGCGCGAATGTAATTGCTGTCATCGACCCTTCTAAATTAGTTAGAGAACCGTTGTTATCGTAGCTTGAATTGAATTGACCGTAATCGTCGTATCCAAGCTCTAGCGCAACGTTATCCAGTAATTGATAACCGAGGTATACACCCCATGCGGAACTGTCATCATCACACCCTGTCGCTACAGCGCAAGAATTTGACAAAGATGAAGCACCGACTTTACCACCAAGATAAACTTGAGAGCTAGCAGTAAATGGAAGTGAAGAAAGTAGCGTAAGTACAACTAACTGCTTTTTCATAGATAATTCCTTTTTATAATATACAAATGCGATTATTTGAGTAGGTTGTTATAATCTGCATCATTATGAGAATCCATTTTCAGGAAAGCAAAACTCCAAATGAGATTTGCATATTTAATCTCACAATCAAGACGCATTTCTTATACAGCTCAAAATAGACAAAAGATCGCGAAAATCGACCTTTTAATGAAAGTTTCCTTGATTACTTTAGAAATACCTGATTGAAGTCACGTTTCAGGATAGCATCTCTTCTCGCTTTTTTCAGTTGCTTTACCATATCCTTCACACAATTGTGCAAAACTTGGTCTAACAGTGAAGAACGATACTCTTCTTTACCTTGCTCTGACATATCCTTAGGGAGATTCATGGTAGGGAATTCTTCCATTACGCTTAAACCTGCAAATGCTTGGCTCACGGAAACTAATGCATGAAATTGTTCAAAGTTGTCTAGAATGTTTTGAGCACTGGCTGGCAGGGCATCCCATGCCTCTCTTACTGCTTCTTCTGAAACTTCGTGAATCGACGTTACCATTAAATGCATTTCTTCAGGGACATTGTCAAACTCAATAACTTGGCGTAACTCAGACGATACAGTCGCTAGGTCGACTTCTTGTTTTGGGGGGGTGTTTTCGTTTGACATATTTTTCTTCCAATATCCAAAATGCACATGCTAGGAATATCACGATAAAAGTCAACAAATTACTGACAATATATATAATGCAAGACGAGCAGCATGCTATATTTATTTCATACTGTCAGAATAATAACAGCCTGAGTCTATGAAATCTCCGAATACTTCAATGAGGGTGCTACTCGTCGATGACCTGCAATTTGAGCGCATACAGCTTGCTATTCGCCTCAAACAGCTTGGTCATATTGTCGAAGTCGTTGAAAGCGGAGAACGTGCACTCAATGTTTATTCTTCGTTTGAACCCGAATTAGTTTTACTTGATATCAACATGCCGGATATGGATGGATTTGAAGTTGCTAAAGAGATTCGAGCTCGTGATGATGACTGGGTTCCTATTATATTCTTGAGTAGCCACGAAGAACCGGAAACGATTGCTAAAGCCATTGAAACGGGTGGGGATGACTACCTGGTCAAACCCGTAAATAAAGTTGTTCTTGGTGCCAAGATGAACGCCATGCAGCGTATTGCTCAAATGCGTAGAGAGTTGAAATTGGTTTCGTCTCAGTTAGAGCAGATGAATATGCACCTTCAACAACAAGCGAATGAAGATGGTCTCACACAGGTTTACAACAGGCGGTATGTCGATAAAGAGCTGAAAAACATGGTCTCTTGGCACGGTAGACACCGGTTACCATTAACAGTGATACTCTTAGATGTCGATCACTTTAAAGCCTATAACGATCATTATGGTCACATAGAAGGGGATGCTTGCTTGCAAAAAATAGCTACTGCATTAGATCACTGCTTTGCTCGCTCTGGGGAGTTGGTTGGTCGCTATGGTGGAGAGGAATTCGTTGTTATTGTAAGTAATGCAAATGCTGAAGACGCCCTAAAGCAAGCGATACGTGTCCAAAGATCCATTCATGCTTTAGGTATCCCACATTCCAAATCGTCTACAAACAAGTTAGTGACACTGTCACAAGGTGTGTACTCTTTTATTCCTACTGGTCGTGAAACAATTGAAGATGTTTACAGTGCTGCCGACGTTTTACTCTACAGGGCGAAAGCTGAAGGTCGAGATCGATACGTAACGAAGTAACGTTAACTTCTTCACCACGTAAGCCAAATCAAGAAGAACAGCTAAGTGCCAATCCTTGTGCCCAATCAGGAGCGGGATGTGTGTCTTTTTCTTGACCAAAATCATCAGAATAGGGGTTTTCAAGTAATGTTCTTAGGCGCTTCACTTCAGAATAATCGCCTTGATTCGCCATATCGATGGCTTGTTGCGCCATGTAATTTCTTAAAATATATTTTGGGTTGACAGTTCTCATCGCTAAACAACGCAGTCCTGCCTCACTTGATTCTCTTTGTAATCTTTGTTCATAGTTATCAAACCAAGCTTTTGCCGATGCAGTATCCGTAAACTGCGTTAGAAAGTTTTCAGCCCCTACTTTGTCAACATTTGAAAGGGCGCGAAATGTATTTGTGTAATCCGCTTCCTGTGATTTCATTAACGAGAACAGTTCATTGAATAACTCTGTGTCGCCCAATTCAGATTCGACGAGCCCCAATTTTGCTCTCATTTTCAGGCTGTATTCTTTGGTCAGTCGTGGGTAATAATCATCAAGTGCGCTTTCCAGTTCCTTTTTTGCAACCAATGGTGATAGCGACTGAGCTAATGCTGTCAAATTCCATAAGCCGATGGATGGTTGATTATCAAACGCGTATCGACCTTGGTAGTCTGAGTGGTTGCAAATAAAGGATGGGTCGAATTTTTCCATCATTCCGAAAGGACCAAAGTCAAACGTTTCACCCAAAATGGACATGTTATCGGTATTCATCACCCCATGAGCAAAACCAATAGCTTGCCAATGGGCGATCATAGAGGCTGTCCTTGAAACTACGTCTTTAAAAAATGAAAGGTATGGGGAATCCGATGTTGGTATCAATGAAAAATGTTGTTCAATAACATAATCGGTTAACAATCTAAGATCGTCGTGCTGGTTGGTATAATACAAGTATTCAAAGTGACCGAACCTTATGTGTGTTTTTGCAACACGGATACAAATAGCACCTTGTTCTAACTGCTCTCGATAAACAGGTGTGTCACTCACGATTAAACCAAGCGCTCGACTGCTTGGAATGCTAAGGTTATGCATTGCCTCCGACATCAAGTACTCACGGATGCTAGAGCGTAAAACCGCTCTGCCATCCCCTTGACGAGAATACGGCGTCACACCCGTTCCTTTAATATGGATATCATAGTCAGAATCTTCAGCATGAACCTGACACAGTAACAAACCGCGTCCATCACCTAGGTCGGGGTTGTAGGATCCAAATTGATGTCCTACATATTTCATTGCGATGGAAGGGCATGTTGTTAATGATGTTGAGCCTGAAAATATGGACAGCAATTCTTCATCTGGGCTTTCTGGAAACCCTAAATGCAATGCTAACGGCGCATTCCAATCAACCCAACGAACATTGTCTAATGGCGTAGGCACGACCTCTGTAAAGAAGTGCTGAGGTAAGCGTGTAAAGGGTTGAGATAATTTAGCACCCTTCCAGATATGCATATTTAAACCTAGATAAATGTGGTTGTCTTGAAATCTTACCACAAGGCTTCTAACACAAATACTCGCGCACATTATGGATATAACAAAGCCACCTGAACTTAGGTGGCTCTTCTATCTAGCAGCAGGCTAAGAATCAGATGGCGTTGACGTCTTCGGCTTGTGGTCCTTTTTGTCCGTCTGTCACAACAAACGAGACTTTCTGCCCATCTTCTAAGTTACGGCGACCCGTACCTTGTATTGCAGAAAAATGAACAAATACGTCTTTACCACCTGTTTCAGGCGTGATAAATCCGAAACCTTTATCTTGGTTAAACCACTTTACCGTGCCATTGATTTTTTGACTCATAATTAAACTCTTTATATATACAAATTGATGCAGATTGTTTCCCGCAAAATCGAAGTTACCGTAAACTAAAAGGGTAGGCTAGCGAATAATGAATGAACAATATAAAGGTGTGATCTTAGACCATTTTTGGAACAACAAAAAAAAGATGAGTACTCAAAAAGAGAGAGATCAAAAGGCTCAACTCATAACGACACAATTTCGCCCTTTCTTCTTCGCTTGATATAGCGCCTCATCGGCTGCTTTGAGTACCTTCTTCGGGTGTTTGATTTCTGAGCTATCCGCAACGCCAATACTTATCGTTACATTGACTGTTTTCTCTGAATTGCTGGATCCACGCTTCTTTGTACCTAGTTTGTCGTTTTTAGGTCGATCGGAGCGATTTCGTACAATCATGTCGTAGCTTGCAACCTTTTCTCTTAATTCATCAAGAAAAGGTAAAGATTCATCCGAAGTTTTTCCTTTAAACAACACGGTAAACTCTTCTCCACCGTACCGATATACTTTGGCTTTTCCTTCGACTTTTTTCAGTGTTTTTGCCACCAAACGAAGTACGTCATCTCCTGTATCATGTCCGTGGGTATCATTGAATTTCTTAAAGTGATCAACATCCAGCATAGCGATGGCGTAATGTCGTCCTAAATGCCCCATCTCATTTTCGAGTGCTCTTCGGCTGGGTATTTCAGTAAGTTGGTCAATGAAAGCCAACGAATGACTCGTCGACATGATGTTGTATATAAGCAAGATGCCAGCGAGAGAGAAAAATACAGCAGATATATACGACAGTTGGAAAAATCCGAATGTAACGGTAGACAACAACAGACAGTTATAAACCGCGTAATCAAGCGCTTCTCGGCGTGTCAATACCATGATCGCTGACACACCAACAAAAATAACACTGTACAAAACAGCTAAAAATGGAAGCTTAGATACTTGTGGTATTGAAAATAAGATACCTTCCCACAAATCATCCATCCCATTTTGTGAAAAGTGCTCAACAGTAATATATGCCCAACCTATAAACAGGCTGAGTAGGAACAAATAAGCTAGACCCGTTTTAGAAAAAAAACGCTTGTTTGGGAATAGGTAAACCGTCATACATGAGACTGGCATTAGAAATGCCAAGATTGAGAATTCTAGCTTGGTGGTTCCGAAATTAAGTGGGACTTGTAGCCTTTCTTGTATCACTAAATATGCCAACATCATGGATACCGCTATCATACCCATTCGACCTTGATTGAAACTATGGCACAAAATCAACGCGATAGAAAACAGCAAGTAAGGGAGAAAACCAATGGCCCCTTGGTTTTGATTGATAAGCGGGGTAAGTTGATCGATACCATAAAGAATGCCTGTCACCAAAAACAAAGGAAATAGGAATCGGACAAGGTTTGCGTTAATCGCAGGTAAAGTCATCTTGGTTCAAAAAGTTCGTCAACAGCAGCTACATATAGCTGGATCAGTATGTAGGAATAGAATACGTTTATTCACATAATTTCCAAGCGTTTTGCTAAACTTATTATGAAAAATAACGTACTACTGCTCATTTAGGCTAGTTTTTATGATACAAAAACATATAACTCGCTATGTCAGAGGCAAGTCCAAAGGAGTTGTTACTGCGTAAGCGGTTTATGTCGGAATAGACGTCATGATAGAAACGTAGGGAAGTACATAAATGAAAATAAGCGTCGATGTGCATAACTATATGGAAACATTAGTCGGAAACCGTTTAGGAGAACCGGGCTATGCTGACCGTTATGATAGTGAGCAAGTTGCCGACTTAGCTTGTATTGCATTGAACCAATTACGACCAATTTATATTCGACACGATATAGATTTTTTGTCTGCTTTACCTGAAGAGCGCCTTGTCGTTTTGAGAAAGCAAGTCCAAGACGCGCTATTGGCTGCTGAAAGTATGATCAAAGAGGATCGCCGTAAACGAGCGGAAGATGCTATCCCGGTTGTTTTTACCAAACCTAGACGGCATGATGACGATGAATTAGAGTGGTACGAAGTACCTATTCTTAAAAAGAAAGAAGACTAAGGAGCAATTTTGGGACTCTTCTCTCGTTTATTTGGTGGTTCAAAGGAAACCGTTGTCCAAGAAGCTGAACCTGTTGAGTATAACGGCTATTTGATTTATCAAGAGCCAAAATCTGAAGGGGGTCAGTACCGAATCGCCGGTCGGATAACCAAAACATTTGAATCTGGTGAAACCAAAACCCATACCTTTATTCGATCCGATGTTTTGGCCACAGAGTCTGATGCCAATGAGTTCATGTTAAAAAAGGCGCAAATGTTTATAGACCAAATGGGCGACAATATTTTTACCTAAATAGTTTTTTTGCAGCACATCGAATTGATTTTAGTCACCTTTTTAAGAGCCATTAAGCAGTATGCTTAATGGCTCTTTCATTTATTTTTAAAAATTAAAAACTTTTTGAATGTTAGTAACATAACTGAATTAAATTGCGATAATTTTTTAAGATAAAGATGAGGCTTCTTCATTCCTTAACGTTATATCTAATGAAACTTAGTATTTTTATTCCGTTTAAGTTGAAGTTAATCTCATCGTTAGATATGAACTGATTGTTAATTGTGCATTTAGTAGGGAATAACTATGCAAATTGGTGTGCCTAAAGAAACGCTCGCAGGTGAAAGGCGAGTAGCTGCGACGCCGAAAACGGTAGAGCAGTTGTTAAAGCTGGGATTTGATGTCTCGGTGGAGAGCCAAGCCGGGGTTCTGGCAAGTTTTGATGATGCAGCATTTGAATCGGCTGGCGCAACCGTCGTCTCAAAAGATGATGTTTGGAAAAGCGACCTGATTCTTAAAGTAAATGCTCCTCAAGTCGATCCTGAATCTGGCGTTGATGAATTTGATTTAATCAAAGAGGGGGCGAGCCTTGTCAGCTTTATTTGGCCTGCTCAAAATGAAGCCCTGATGGAGAAGTTATCCAGCAAAAACATCAATGTAATGGCGATGGATGCGGTACCAAGAATTTCACGTGCGCAAGCGCTTGATGCATTAAGTTCGATGGCAAATATCGCGGGGTATCGCGCAGTAGTAGAAGCTGCACACGAATTTGGTCGCTTCTTTACCGGACAAATTACCGCAGCAGGCAAAGTACCTCCTGCCAAGGTATTGGTTGCTGGTGCCGGTGTGGCGGGGCTCGCAGCCATTGGGACCGCCGGTAGCTTAGGGGCTATTGTACGCGCATTCGATGTACGCCCTGAAGTCAAAGAGCAAGTCCAATCTATGGGCGCTGAATTCTTAGAAGTAGACTTCCAAGAGAATTCAGGCTCTGGGGATGGCTATGCGAAAGAAATGTCAGATGAATTTAATAAAAAGGCAGAAGAGCTTTATGCCGCTCAGGCTAAAGACGTCGATATCATTATTACGACGGCTCTCATTCCTGGTCGACCAGCCCCTAAACTGATTACAAAGGCGATGGTCGATAGCATGAAATCGGGCAGCGTTATTGTCGATCTTGCAGCGGCAAACGGCGGTAACTGTGAATACACCGTAGCCGATGAGGTGATCACCACTCCTAATGGCGTAAGAATTGTTGGTTATACCGATATGGTCGGCAGACTTCCAACTCAATCCTCGCAGCTTTACGGAACCAATCTTGTTAACCTTCTAAAGCTTCTATGTAAAGAGAAAGACGGTAACATCGATATCAATTTTGAAGATGTCGTCTTAAGAGGGGTGACCGTAGTTAAAGAGGGCGAAATCACTTGGCCGGCTCCACCAATACAGGTATCAGCACAACCAGAGGTAAAACCAAAAGTTCAACCGACACAAGCGGTTAAAGCAGAAGAACCAACATCACCAGTGAAAAAGGTAGCAGCTTTAGCCATTGGAGTCGGCGCTTTTGCATGGGTGGCCTCTGTCGCTCCAGCCGCATTCCTTGCGCACTTTACGGTATTTGTCTTAGCGTGCGTTGTAGGCTATTACGTCGTTTGGAATGTGTCGCATTCACTTCATACTCCATTGATGTCCGTTACGAATGCAATCTCTGGAATCATCGTTGTAGGCGCTTTATTGCAAATTGGGCAAGGAAGTGGGGTTGTTACCTTCTTGTCTTTCGTCGCCGTTCTTATTGCAAGCATTAATATATTTGGTGGTTTTACCGTCACCAAACGTATGCTTGAAATGTTCCGTAAAGACTAAAGGAGAGTAATCACATGTCTGCAGGATTAGTACAAGCCGCATACATTGTCGCCGCAATACTCTTTATCATGAGTTTAGCGGGGCTATCTAAGCAAGAATCTGCGAGAGCAGGTAACTATTATGGCATTGCTGGTATGGCAATAGCCCTTATCGCAACCATTTTTGGACCTGATACCTCCGGTGTTGTCTGGATCATTCTGGCCATGGTTATTGGTGGTGGTATTGGTATTCATTATGCCAAAAAGGTTGAAATGACCGAAATGCCCGAATTAGTAGCCATATTACACAGCTTTGTTGGTATGGCTGCTGTTTTGGTTGGCTACAACAGCTACATCGCACCACCGGCTATAGACGTTGCTGACGTTGATGCACAAGCAAAGCACGTTATCCACTTAGTTGAAGTATTTTTAGGTGTCTTCATTGGTGCAGTGACATTTACCGGTTCAGTAGTTGCGTTTGGTAAATTACGTGGCGTCATTAATTCGTCTGCACTGAATTTACCTCATAAGCACAAATTGAACTTGGCCGCGTTAGTCGTATCGGCATATTTGCTGGTTCATTTTGTCGAAGCCGATGGAAGCATGTTTGCACTTATTCTCATGACGCTCATTGCTTTTGTATTTGGCTATCACCTCGTTGCATCAATAGGTGGCGCTGATATGCCAGTTGTTGTATCGATGCTCAATTCCTATTCTGGTTGGGCGGCAGCGGCAGCAGGTTTCATGCTAGCAAACGATCTTCTGATTGTAACGGGAGCACTTGTAGGCTCTTCCGGTGCCATTCTCTCATACATTATGTGTAAAGCGATGAATCGATCTTTTATCAGCGTCATTGCAGGTGGGTTTGGTCAGGAAGTTTCGGTTCCTACCGGTGATGAAGAGCAAGGCGAGCATACTGAAACTTCAGCGGAAGAAGTAGCTGAAATGCTTAAAAACTCTAAGTCAGTTATCATTACACCGGGATATGGAATGGCGGTAGCTCAAGCTCAATATCCAGTTCATGAAATAACTGAGAAATTGCGAGCGCATGGCGTAGAAGTTCGTTTTGGTATTCATCCTGTAGCGGGTCGATTACCAGGGCATATGAACGTTTTGTTGGCAGAGGCTAAAGTCCCATACGATATCGTTCTTGAAATGGATGAGATCAATGATGACTTCCCAGAAACAGATACTGTTTTGGTGATTGGTGCAAACGATACGGTTAACCCCGCAGCACAAGAAGATCCAAACAGCCCAATAGCGGGAATGCCAGTACTTGAAGTATGGAATGCCCAAAATGTTATTGTCTTTAAACGTTCAATGAATACGGGCTATGCTGGTGTGCAAAACCCCTTATTCTATAAAGACAACACTCAAATGCTCTTCGGGGATGCCAAAGAGTCTTGTGTGCAAATATCTTCTCACTTGTAATAGAATCTAAATCTCGTTGGTAAAGGGGAGCTCGCGCTTCCCTTTTTATTTTGCTCAACATCAGTATGTGACATTGTCACTAAGTGTGGAAACTGTAAACAATTCTGATTATAAACGTCGCGAATGTCAGTAATTGGTTAATAACGATGGGATGCAGTTATAATCACATTCTCATTAGTGTTATATTGCCAGCTTACTTATAGATGCCATAGAGAACGAAACAGCTTTGCTAAGAAATATCGTATATTTGACTTTAGGCTGTGTTTTTACATCCGCAGTTTACGCACAAAGCTTGCCAGAAAGAATTGAAGAATTTAAAAGTCAATTTGATACCTCTCAGGCAATTGATTCCTATGACATGCGCATCATTCAGTCTGATTTCCCAAATAAACTTCTAACACCTGAATCGATGCTACCTCAAACATCGAATTATCCTCTAAAAGATATACAAAGGTTGTACAGCCTATCTGAAACATGCAAAGGCAAGCTCCCGTTGAGTCCGCTGATCACCGAGCCTCTTGTTTTTACGCGCGCTATTTGTAAGGGGACCAAGTTACCCATTAAATGGTTTGCCCGCTCTGGCTTAATTCACCCCGGTGGTGGTACTTACGCAGCACGCTACGCTGAAACACATCCAGATATGTATGAACAATTAAAGGACTACATGCATATTGCAGAGCGTCCAGAATCAAATGCATCAAGTTTACTAGGTAAGCTACAGCGCATGGATTACGTCACTATGAAGGCGTTACTCTCAGGTTCTGAAATGTTAATGCATGATAGTGAACTTTGGCTCCGACATGGTGACCAATATCTAATATTTCCTCAAGATTTGTGGGAAACATTACTGAAACAGCAAGAAATAAAAGCGACGCTATATAGTGGTAAAGATAACTGTTTTGTTAAAAGCGGGAATATTTGTTGGGAAGTAGAAAACCAATCAGACTTGCTGTTGAACGTCATGATTGGGCTCGCGATATTCAATATTGCTTTGATTCTTGGCTGGGCCGTTACTCGTTGGAACAGTAAGCGCAAAGAAATGCAAAGTAGAATGTTGGTTTTGCAGATTCTGACCCACGAACTTCGCACACCGATAGCGAGCCTCTCACTCACAGTAGAAGGGTTTAGAAGGGAGTTTGAAAACCTGCCTGAAACCGTATACGACGAGTTTAGACGATTGTGTGAAGATTCTAGACGATTACGTCAATTGGCGGAAGCAAGTAAAGACTATTTACAATCAGATAATCAGCAGCTTTCCAGCGAATGGCTTCCTTCTGTAAAGGAATGGTTAGATTTCAGATTTGAAGAATTAGAGCAATCAATACATATAGAGCTGGATAAAGACAGCGCCATAAAAGTGAATATCTATTGGCTAGGTACATGCTTAGAGAACCTTGTTAACAACGCCGTCAAATATGGCGTTGCACCTGTTGTTTTAAGTGTTAAGACAAAAAAAAATTGTGCGATTTTTAAGGTTACCGACCAAGGTAATTTAACTAAGAAAGATTGGAAGACACTTCGAAAGCCTTTTGTGAGTAAAAGTGGACTTGGGCTAGGTTTGACGATTGTTGAGTCAATGGTTGAACGAATGGGAGGCAAAATGTCTCTTCAAGGCCCACCAACAACATTTATATTGGAGATACCCTGTGAAACAGACACTGCTTCTAGTTGAAGATGATAAAAACTTAGCGGATGGATTACTTGTTAGCCTAGAGCAAGCAGGATACGAATGTCACCACGCTGAAACCATTTCTGAAGTAAGCCCATTATGGGAGAAAGCTGACCTAGTCATTTTAGACAGGCAACTGCCAGATGGTGATTCCGTAAGCCATTTGCCAGAATGGAAAAAGATAAAACAAGTCCCTGTGATTTTGTTGACTGCTTTAGTGTCCGTAAAGGACAAAGTGAATGGGCTCGACGCTGGTGCAAATGATTATCTGACAAAGCCTTTTGCGGAAGCGGAGTTATTTGCCCGTATTCGCGCACAAATGAGAGGTCCAGATGGTGAAGAATATGATGACTCTCGCGTAATAACAGAGCATTTAATCATTGACAAAAATACTCGTGATGTCATCTACAAAAGCGAAAATATAACGTTAACTCGAACCGAGTTTGATCTTCTTTTGTTTTTGGCAACCAACTTAGGACGCGTTTTCACAAGAGATGAACTGCTTGACCATGTATGGGGGTACAATCACTTCCCCACAACTCGAACAGTCGATACACACGTACTGCAACTTAGACAAAAATTGCCGGGCATTGACATTGAAACATTGCGCGGTGTTGGATATAAGATGAAGAGCTAATGTTTCGTCATATACTTACGGGGTTAATTTGTGTTTTACCAATAACTGCTCACTCAGCTAATCAGTGGTTTGAGCAGCAAACCTCACTGACAAGTGCGCACCAAAAATTACTAGAAGATGACTTGGAAGGAGCATTCTCCGCGATAGTTGAAGTATGGCAACAAAACCCATCTAAATACGTTGCCAATCACCTTGATCAATTGTTCCTTAAATCTATCGAGCGGGATTGTGGTCGTTCTTTAAACGCCGAGGGATTGCCGGACTGGATTGATGAAGTTGTTATTCGTCGTCAGATGATTCAATCTCCGGGTAGAAATAACTCAAGTGTCATCGTCGATGTACTGGGAAACAAAGAAATTGAGTCTATTGAATTCGATCGCTGGGGTGAGCAAAGTGTGTCAAACGAGTCGTCATTTGACAAACTCAGCTCCGAATCGTCTAAACAAGCGATATTCCAGAAACGGTATAGCTTAAATAAGCGATTAGCTAGCGGTTTGTACCTTTTAAAGATCAAGCCAGTAAACGAGGAGTCTTGGGTTACGTGGGTAGTCATGTCGGAACCGCAAGCGAAGCAAATTGTACGTTGGCAATCGAAGGACAATTGGAAAGTAGAAAAAACAGGCCTTTTAAATAAGCATTGTCCGTTGCCAGTGCTCAACATTTCACTTTTCGACTTTCTTGAAGGGAAATATCAGAAGGTATGGTCCCAAGAATATGAAAGTGATTACCCTAGCTCAATACCGTTAAGAGACCTAGACCCGGATAGATATGTACTAGCCGTTTCTATCACACATCGTCGATGGCAAGGTGCCGTTTCCATTGAAGATCAACAGGTAATTAGTAAAACCTACGATATTTCGGTGGATTAATAACACTAAAGATCTGATAATTTAAGCCGATAACGATCAAAAGGACAATGTTACGGTTTGATTATGAAAAAAATCGGTTTATCCACAACTATCGCACTCGCAGTAGCAACTAGCTCTGTTAATGCCGCAAACTACTCTGTTGATGGTCGAGGCGACGCTATGGGGGGAGTAGGGGTTGTAGCTGCTGATTTTCTGTCGGCACCATTCTATAATCCTTCTCTTGCTGCATTGTATCGACGGGATGATAACGCAGGCATGATCATTCCTGGTGTAGGTCTTACTTACACTGATAACGGTAAAATGTTCAAAGATATAAAAAACGCAGCAAACGCTATTAATTCGGGAAACGCCAGCGAAATTTTATCGGTTTATGAATCACTCATTGGTGACGAGATCGCCTTGGATATAGGTCTTACCGCCGCGTTCGCTATTCCGAATCAGTTTGTATCGATGAACGTGTTCGGCAAGATATATACAGAGTCCTACATCACTGCGGACATGGCGCCTAGTTCCGTTCCTGATATCGACAAGCTTGATCAATCGCTGATAAAAGTCATGGGAATTGGTGTTACCGAGTTAGGGGTAACATTCGCAAAATATTACACGCTGTTCGGACAGCATGTTTCAGTTGGTGCTTCACCGAAAATCCAAAGAGTATACTCGGTTGCAAGTCACGCCTCATTTTCTAACTTTGGCTTTGGGCGTATTGCAGATTCCACTTCAGGGGATACGGCATTTAACCTAGACTTAGGCGCTGTTTGGTTCTACGGACCATTTAGAGTCGGAGCGTCGGCCATGAACATCATTAAACGTGACATTGTCACGGATAAAGAAAGTGTCAATATTGGTGGTCGAGTTGTTGAATTAGGTGATACCTATGAGTTGAGACCCAACTACACGATTGGTGGTGGGTTAGTTGGGGACTACTATACTTTTAGTATTGATTACGATTTAGTAAAACGAAACAAATTTATAGGCATGAACGGTGACGACTCACAAATGCTGAGGGCAGGTGTTGAGGTTGATATAATGAGACAGCTTCAACTACGTGGTGGTTACTATACCAATCTGGCTAAAAATGATGAAGGTACTATCACTGCTGGTATTGGATTGACTCCTTTGGGAATCATCACTATGGATTTGGGCGCAAGTTACACTAACGCCAATTCAATGGGGCTCTACATTAATTTCCTTGGCAACTACTAACAATTTCGTTATTCTCAGCTTCCAATAAAACGGGAGCAAAAGTATGTTCCAAAACTTACCTACGCTGTCTCACCAAGAACAGCAAGAAGCCGTTGAGAGAATACAATCACTTATGGCACAAGGTATGAGTACCGCAGAAGCAATTCAAATCGTTGCAGACGAAATCAGGAAAGAAAAGAAAGGCTAGGGCAACCTAGCTTTTTTTATGCCTGCTATCCCATCATGTTGCACCAATCAGCAATGCTCTCCACATAACTCCACAATGTAAGCGCCCCATGAACTCACGGGGCGACATAACTAATGCTTGAAGTTCCATGGCAGCAGTGCATCGATATCAGGCTCAGCTTTCGCCAACTCCTTCATGCACTTGATCATGTAGTCGTAGAGGATA